>JAFTUG010000002.1 GCA_017466365.1 Clostridia bacterium
CGAAGAAATAAAGCGGCAGGAAACACTACGCAGACACCGTATTAAAAACCGTGAAAGATACAAGCAACTCAAAGAAGGAACCCGTGTTAAGGGACAGCTTTTTGAAATAACTTGTAAATGCTGCGGAGAAACCTTTGAAACTACACGCTCATATGCATTGTTTTGCAATCCGAATTGCAGAGCAAAGTATTACCGGCAGGAAGCCGCAAAAGAACGAAGCCGTGAAATTTCTTGCGAAAACTGCGGTGAAACATTTACTGCAACAAGGTCTAATGCAAAGTACTGCTGCGACGAGTGCCGATATGAAGGACATCTCAAAGGACAGCGGATACGAAATGAAGCCAGAAGAAACAAAGAAAAATCGAATAACGAATAATAATTATCACAGCGAGCCGACACGATTTCGGCTCGCTTTTTTATGTCAAAATTTTAATTAAGGAAGGAAATTTAAATTATGAATTTATCAACAAATGAAATTACAGTAATAGGAATCGACCACGGATACGGAAACATCAAAACGGCACACAGTTGTTTCAAAACGGGAGTTGCGGTTTATGACAAAGAACCGACCTTCAAAAATAATCTGTTAATCTATGACGGCAAATACTATATCATCGGTGAAGAACATAAGGAATTCAAATCCGACAAGATGGCGGATGAAGATTATTATGTTCTGACACTTGCCGCTATTGCAAGAGAACTGATTGTTCGGAACAAAACCGTTGCAACGGTTCACATTGCGGCAGGTTTACCTCTGACTTGGGTCGGAGAGCAAAAAGAAGCGTTCAAGAAATATCTTCTTCAAAACAAATTTGCGGATTTCAGTTTTCGCAATGTTGACTACCACATTGATTTTGCAGGTGCGGACATATTCCCTCAAGGCTTTGCTGCTGTTTCCGACAAGCTCCATTGCTTCAAAGGAACAAATATGCTTGCGGATATAGGCAACGGCACAATGAACGTTATGTATATCAATGAGTGTCAGCCGACAGAGAAAAAGTGTTTCACAGAGAAATACGGAACAAATCAATGCTCTCTTGCAATCAGAGAAAACATTATGAGACAATTCGGTGTCAGGTTGGATGATGCCGTTATTGAAAGAGTGTTGAGAACAGGAACGGCAGACATCGCTGAAAAATATTTGTCTGCAATCCGAAGTACAGCCGAAGAATATGCACAGGGTATTTTCAGAATACTCCGTGAACACGAATACGATCCCGAACTTATGAGGCTGTTTGTTGTCGGTGGCGGCGGGTGCATCATCAAGAACTTTACCGATTACGATAAAAACCGAGTGATAATCAACGATGACATCTGTGCAACCGCAAAGGGATATGAGCAGTTATCTATAAAAAAACTTCGCAGAAGCGGTGATGCTTTATGAAGAAAACAGTAAGCACCAATATACGGTTTAACCTAAAAAACGAGGCAGACAGAAAGGCTTGGGAGTATCTTCAAAGTATGGACAGAAAGAAATACAAATCATACAGCAAAGCTGTTATCTGTGCGTTATGCGAATATTTCGAGAGAGAACAGAAATTATCCAACGACCCCTATCTTGAAACCCGTGAAAAAGAAGATGCTTTTTTGAACAGGATATTGCAAACGATAGAAACGGGATTATGCAAAAATTCTTCTTCAGCATCACTCGGCAGTCTTATTCAGTTGTTACAGCAACCGCAAACAAAAACAGAACAAGAAGAAAAATCCGAATCTTCGGTAAGCGATGCGGCATTGGATTTTGCCGACAGCTTTTGATACCGATACGACCCGAAAATGATAGCGAAAAATTTATTATGATACCAAAACAGGCAGTATCCGCTGCTGTTTTCTCCCACTACAAAGAGAAAAACATAAAGCGGTACTGCTTTTATACTTTTCCGATATCAAAATCGATACAGTTGATACCAAACAATCAAATTTTAGTATTAAGGAGTAGAAATGAACGAAAACGAGAAAAAACTGTTGCAGGCAAAGCACAGACTTGAAGAAGCACAGGCAAGAGACAGAGTAAAGGAACGCAAAGCACGAACACGAAGGCTTATTCAGGAAGGTGCGATTCTCGAAAAGGCTTTTCCTCAGTCGGCTTCAATGAGCCTTGATGAGTTGGAGAGCTATCTGTGCAACATATTAAAATAAATATAACCTTCAGAGCGTTTCGGGAAACCGGGACGCTCATTCTTTTTATCCCGAAGGGCGCACTTACTCACCACTTGCCGAACGGCAAGCGGTGGTCGTGCGCTCTTGCAGAGGGCTCGGAGAATATCTTTAACAGACATTCTCCGTACAGTCGGCATAAACACTTTTTGTGTTCTGTTGCTTACTCAATCCGGCATATTTCATCTGCCTGCCGACTGTAAGCAAAAACTTGTCACCGACAACTTTTTGCATTTTGCGGACAGTTATTCTGTCCGTTTTCTTTTTGCGAAAAGAAACAAAACAGAGAGGATGATGATATTTATTGGCAATATACCACCTTGAAGCAAAGGTAATAAGCAGAGGTGCGGGGCGAAGTGCGGTTGCTGCTTCGGCATATATGAGCTGTTCTCAGATACTCAACGAGTATGACGGCATCAATCACGATTACACACGAAAACAAGGTTTAGTGTGGCAGCAGGTATTTCTCCCCGAATATGCACCGAGAGAATGGCTTGACAGAGGCGTTCTTTGGAATGCGGTAGAAGAAACCGAAAAAACAAAAGACAGCCGACTTACCCGTGAGTTTGTTGTTGCACTTCCCGTTGAGCTTGACAAAAACGGTTGGCAAAAGATACTGACGGAATTTATCCGGCAGAATTTTGTTGCAGACGGAATGTGTGCCGATGTTGCAATCCACAACACAGACGGACACAATCCCCACGCACATATTATGCTGACAGTCAGACCGCTTAACAAAAACGGAACATGGCAGCACAAAACCGAGAAAGAATATCTCTGCATACGAAACGGAGAAGAAAAAGGCTTTACTTCATCCGAATATGCAAAAGCAGTTACGGACGGTTGGGAGAAACAGTATCCGTATATGGTAAACGGCAAAAAGAAATACCTTCCGCCGTCACAAGCGGAAGGTTATGAAAGAGCATCAAAATATCCCAAAAGTACAAAGTACGGCAGACAGAATCCCATCTCCGAGCGATGGAACAGCGATGAGCAGTTAATATTATGGCGTAAAGCGTGGGCAAACGAAGTAAACAAATATCTTGAACCCGAAAACCATATTGATTCCCGCAGTCATTCCGAAAGAGGTCTTGATGAACAGCCTACCGTTCACGAGGGAGTAATTGCGAGAAGGCTTGAAGAAAAGGGCATAATTTCCGAAAGGTGCGAACTTAACAGACAGATAAAAGCTGACAACCGATTATTGAGAACTCTCAAATCCGAATTTGCAAAATTAAAGAAAGCTGTTGCAAACACACTTCCCGCTGTTGCAGAAGCATTGGAAAGCATACGAATGAATCTCATTGTTTTACGCTACAAGATTCTTTCGGGATTTGTTGAGCATAACGAGATAATACGAACATTAAGAAGCATAACTCCCGAACTTGAAAGCTACAAGGACATTGTTGACGAAATCAAGAAAAAGTCAACCGAGCGAAAAGCCTTGATTAAAGAAAAGCAATCTATTCCCGTAATTATGATTTTAAAGCACCGGGAATTTGCAAAGAGAATATCCGAACTTACCGAAGAGCTTGAAGAACTGCAAAACGAAAAGAAAATCATATTAAACAACCTTTATTGCACCGAAACATATACCATTGAGAATGTAAAGTTTTATGTTGCTGCTTTGGAAAAGAAACTGGATGTTATTTCAAAGCAGGAACAAAAATATTCGGATGAAATTGAAAAGGCTGTTGCGGAGTACAAAGAAATGAAAGAAAGAGCAACCGACTTTGACCCCACCGAGCTTCGTGAAGAACAGCTTAAACTTCGCTACGATAAAGAAGTACAAAGCAGTCAGATTATCCGCAGTAACGGAAAAGAGCTTGTCACTTCAAGATTTAACTACAGCATCCGTGATGTCAATTATTTCCTCGGAGAGAAGAATGATTCCCGTTCCGTATCACAAAAGCTGTCACAGCACAAATCCACTCCGAGCCAAAAGAAAAACATCAAACACGGCAGAGAGGAAAGATAATTCCAGTAACAATTTCTATTAACAGAAAAATTCACACTAACGGTCACAATCATCACCCGAGAAGATTGTGACCGTTTTTTGCGTTTTAGCTTATTTTTTATATTAAAACCTAACGATTATGCATCCTAAAACCGCAATGTTGCTTAATAGGTAGAAAAAGCAATATTGTTGTGGTATAATTAATTAATTTGATAATATCCGTTTTAAATATGAATTTTTTGTAAATTCTCGAAAATCCAGCGTAACATTTGCCGATTTTCGTCATATGTATATATGGGGATTTTTCGGCATTTGCGTTCCACAAAATTTTTTGTTGAATTTTGTACTGAAAAGTTAGTTCTCATGCGTTGTATATATTGGGAGAGTGTGCTCAAAAACAACATTCTCTTATATGCTTGGAAAAGGAGTATCATAACATTGGATGTGAATGAAAGAGAAAAAAGTATGCAGTTAGCGGATAAGCTGTGGCGAGAATACGAGCCGTACATTCGCAAACTGTGTAATTACAAACTGAACAGACACAAAGAATATATTGATGATTGTGTTCAAGATGTATTTGCAGCTTTGGTTGAAGCGATACATAAAGGAATAAAAATAGAATACCCGAAAACTTGGCTAACTACGGTTACGAATAATATGATTAAGGATATTTACGAACAAGCCAGTCATAATGATAAAATATTACCGTTTGACGAAAAACACATTGATGTTCGATTACAAAATTCAATAGATTATGAAGAACTATCCGAGCAGGACATTGATAAATATTTGTCACAAATAATTGATTATCTGACGGAATATGAAAGAAAGTTATTTCAAGATTTTTATTTGAATCATAGAAAACAGAGTGAACTTGCAAAAGAGCTAGGTATTACCGAAAATTTGGTTCAGCAACAAGTTTTTAGATTAAAACGAAAGATTATTAAATTTATAAATCAACTTTTTGACTGACAAAATATACAACATGTTTATAAAAAACTTTGTTGAATGTGACAGTGTAATTTTTGATTGATTTTAAGACTATATAAATGAGGGATAAAAAATGATAAAAAGCTCAGATATATTGCGTTTTATAAATGACAAGTCTATTGATTTGCCCAGAGAAGAACTTGAACGCATAATTGAAGAAGAATTAAATAAGCCCGAAAACGAAATGGATGCAGATTTGATTGAATATTGTCTTGATGCTCTTAACGAGATTGAAAGCAATAGCACAGTTGAAATCAAAGCAGAAAGGACAAGTGATTCACCAAAAGATAATATAATTACGAAACCTTTTAAAAAGATTTTTGTAGTAGCAGCAGCGGTAGCTATACTCGCAATCGGTTCTCTTTCTGTTTTTGCAGCAGTTTCTGATGTAAGCATTCTTGATGGATTAGTCGAACTCTATAACAAATATATTGTTGTCAGGTTCGATAAGAGTGATGATAATGCAGATGATTATGAATTGCTTGGTACAGAACTTGCAGAAGAATTAAAAGAGAACGGTATTTATCCTATTCTTTTGCCGGAAGCTTTGTTAAGCGATGAATCACAAATAACTGAAATTGAATATCAGCACGGAGATGTTCATACTTCTGCAAACATTAGTTTTGTCTATGATAAGGAAAAAGGCTTTGTTTCAATTGATAAATATGATCCAATTGTTGAGAGTGGAGAATCAGAGTATCCCAATGCCAAATATGAAACAACAATTGATGTCAACGGAATTCGAGTTCATATTTTTGAACAAAACAGAAAAGGAACAATAACATTCAAAGACGGGCAAACAGAATATACAATTATTTCGTCTATGAATGTTGAACAGGCAATTGAATTTGCTAAAACAATCAAATAGGAGATGATTAATTTGAAAAAATTTATTTGTGTCATTTGTTCATTTATATTAATATTCTCTTTGTTTAATCTTTCTGTGTTTGCTACAGAAGCAAAGAACGAGGATTATTATGAGGTTATTTTATCGAATGAAACAATAATTGAAGAATCAGAAGGTATCTATAACACAAATGCCAACGCAAGAGCGACAGGCTTAATAAATCAGAAAACACTCAGGCTTTCAAAAACAAGTTCGCAATTAATCATAACTGCATCAACAAAAGGTTCTGATGAAGTTGATAAATGCGGCTTCACTTATATAAAATTACAGAGACTTGTTAATGGTAGTTGGACTGATTATTCAACATATTGTTATTCGGGTTTATACTCTGATTCAACAACATATTCATTTTCAAAAACTATCACACCACCTTCGGGTTATTCATATCGTGTAATCGCTGAACATTATGCAGCAAAAAAGACACTTCTTATTTTCACATCGGAAGAAACGAGTTATAACGAAACATCGTCTTTAAGCTTTTAATTTCAAAACTGAATAATTTTCAAAAGCAGCTGATTGTTCAGCTGCTTTTGTTGTTTTATGGATAAATTGCACAAAAACATCAACAAACTTTTGTAAATGATTTTTTGTAATTTTTTATCATTTTAAAGGACTATATAGGTGTAGGGGGAATAAAAAGTTTAAGGTTCCAAGAATAATTTGAACCTTATTTTACTTTATACCCGACTCAATATTTTCTTTATACTTTTAGTGCACATAGAGTTAAAAGAAATTTTTATGAAAGTGGTGAGTCCAATGGTTTAGTAAAATTAGTTTATATAAAATTTAAAAGGAGACTTTATTATGAAGTATAGTAAAAAATTAATAGCACTCGTTTTGTCAATTATAACGGTTATGTCAATATTTGCCATTCAGGCAAGTGCTATCAAATCTGTAAATCTTTATTCCACACAAGATGCCAGTTACTCGGGAAGCGAAAGTGGTCTTCAGGCATATATAGATGATGATACTTTCAACAATCCCGGTTCATCTCAGAGAATGAGAGCGCAGTTTGAATACAAAGCAAATATTTTTAATTGGGTGAGCGACGAGAGACTTTTTATTCCTGCAGGTAAATGTGTGTCTGAATCGGTAGCTAGTGACTATAAATACAATCCTATTTTTAAGTCATCTCGATTTAACAATTCTACAACTTTCAGATTGGCATTAAGTCCCGAGTCACAGACCCAAAAAGGCGTAAGTGGTTCTGGTGTAATGTACATCGGCTAAAAGAAAGGAGTGGCATATGAATCTTGATTCTATGTCACTCCTTTGGTCTTATTATGGATATGAAGGAAGGTAAAAAAATGAATACACTGCAAATAATATTTCTTCAATTTGTTAGAAATAAATATATCTTTATTCCAACTATAGTTGCATATTTCTTTTTAAACTTATATTTAATACTGTCTTTGCAATATGCATCTTTTAGTGATATAAACTATCTTTCTATTACATTAATGTTAACAGAAATTTTTTTACCGTTCTTTTTATTTATTTCTTACGAGTTCTTTTATAAGTATCAGCAAAGAGGCATAAATGAAATAGTTTTTTCTTCTTTAAAAGGATATTTTAGCATATCAAAAAACCAGTTTTTAGTTATGCTTACAATTGCCGTTATTTTTTATGTCACCGCTTTATTTTATAATATAGCCGTATATTATCAACAAGCAATAAATCATTTAGAATACTTTGTTCATATTTTTTTATCTATTAGTTTAAATCTGTTTGGAGTTTCGTTAGCAGGAATGTGCATAGGCTTTGTAATTTCATTTAAATTTAAAAGATTGCAAGCCTATTTAGTCTTAGCTATATTTACTGTGCTTTCAAGTCAGTTTTTCGGTAAAATTGCTCACTCAACAAATTTATATAATATATTTGAGTTGTTTAATTTTCAACATTATTTGGATTTTACTCCTAATCATAGTTTTGGATTTTCTTTGCTAGATTACCGATGGGCAAGAGTTTCTTTTTGGGTTTTTTTGTCATTGTTTTTTGTTGCTAGATATATATTTAAAAACAAAATTACAAAAAGAGTTTTTTCACTATTAATGGCTTTTATATGTATTATATCTTTTATCACAATGGTTACACCCACCTCTAAAGTAGATATGAATGAACACTATCAACTAAAAGAAATAGAATATTACGAAAGGATTAACCAAAAAAACAAGGAAGCAAATTTTGAAGTTCTAAAATATGAATTGGATTTAGAAATCAATCGAAATTTGAAAGCAAAAGCTACAATGGAATTAAGTGATAATACATTAACGAAATATATTTTTACATTATATCACGGTTACGAAATAAAATATATTACAGATCAGAACGGCAATCAATTGGACTATGACATATACGGAGACTATATTACTATTCATAAAAATGAAACTCCCATCGAAAAAATAATAATGGAATACCAAGGATCATGCTCTACCTTTTATTCAAATTATCAAGGAATATATCTATCGGGAGCTTTTCCTTATTATCCCAAAGCAGGTTTTCATGTGCTTTATAATATAGAATATCAGAATTATAATTATATTTTATCAAACTATTTAGCAGATTATCACATAAAAGTAGAGGGACTAAAAAAAACATATTCTAATCTTTTTGAATCCTCTATAAACACATTTGAAGGGAAAAGTAATGGGGTTTCATTGGTTAATGGTTTCTATGATGTTATTGATATAAACGGAGTAAGAGTAATATATCCGTATCTAGCGACGGAATTTCTCGATATAGATTTAATAGCTTCTGAGACACTTCAATTAATAAACAATCCAAAATTTAAATCCTCATCAATAAAAACAATAATTTGTATTCCGAATATGAATAATTACGATTATTCTCCTATTTATTCTGATCATATAGAAATGTTTGGGATTTATGGAATAAACCATAAATACAATATGTTTATTATGAATAAAAACAAACGTATTTTTTATCAAATTTCATTACTATACTATACAGAAGAACCTGAGCTTTTCACAACATTTTTAGTTGACGATGAAAGTGTAGAAGGCGAAAGCAAAATGATAGCAAAATTAACATTGGAGATGGTGGAAAAATTTGGGGAGACTGAGGCTCTAAATCGAATCCGTAAATTTATTTTTGAAAACGAAGACACACGAACCCCTCTAGAATTTTTTGAAGAACAATTAAGCGGAGGATAAACAGATGCTTGAAATAAAGAATTTAACTAAAACATTTAATAAAAATATTGCGATTGATAATTTTAGTTTTACTTTCAACAACAATGTTTATGCGTTATTGGGTCCAAACGGAGCAGGGAAAACCAGTCTTTTACGTTCTATTGTTGGTTTATATCCCAGTAAAGAAAATAGTATTATTTATAACGATTTTTCTTCATCAAAAAGCAAAAAAACTTTTTCAAAAATTGGTTATCTTCCGCAGGATTTTGCGCTTTTCAAAGAACTAAAAGTTAAAGAAGTAATGCAATTGCTTTCTAACTTAAAAGGATTAGACCGAACCTCATCAGAAAAAGAAATAAGTAATGTGTTGGAATTGGTCGACATGAGTGATAGGCTAAACAGCCGGATAAGAACTCTTTCAGGAGGAATGGTACGAAGAATTGGGATTGCTCAGGCTTTACTTGGAAACCCTGACATAATATTGTTTGATGAACCAACAGTTGGGTTAGACCCTGAAGAAAGGTTAAGATTTAAAAATATTATTTCTTCTATCAAAAAAGATAAGACAATAATTATTTCAACCCACATAGTTGATGATGCAGATTCACTTTGTGAAAATATACTGATTATGGATAAAGGCAAGCTCAAAAAAAGTGGTACTGTTGAAGAAATAAAGTCAGTAGCAAGGGAAAAAGCTTTTATTTTAAATGAATCTGCTGTTGATTCTATACGAGGGAGTTATATTTTACAAAAAAAATTTGCATATGATGAAAAAGTGATGATGAAAATTTTGTCATCCAACTCTCAAAATCTTGAAAAAGCAAGCATTGATTTGGAGGATGGATACATATGTGTTTTAAAAAACATTTAGAAATTCGCTTGTTTAGAACATTCTATCTAATTAAAAGCATACACTTAATGTCTATCGTACCAATAGTTGTTTTGAATTTTATTATACCCTTTATTTGCTTTATAACATTTAAAAAATATGGTTTTAGCACAATATTTCAAGAAGAAGTAAGGGAAATCTTTTTACTTACTGTTCCGCTTTTTTGTTTTTGGTGGTCAGCATTTGTTTTGAGAGAATACTTAGAAGGAATTGGAAATGAACTTTTGTTTAGTACATATAAATGTAATTTATATAAAGAAATTTTTGTGCTTTTTATCGTATACATTCTCAACTTTACCCTTGTTTTCTCTCCGTATTGTTTTAAATTCAAAACTTTTTGGATACTTTATGTTTGGATATTTATTGCATGCAACTTTATTTTTAATGCGATGTATTTAATGTCAATTTTAAGCAAGTCAATTACATTTTCATTAACAGTATGTTTCGTTTACTGTTTAATTAATTATTCCCCTTCTACAGTATCTTCGATACCATTTATTTATGGCTCGGCTAAAGGGTATGATTTGGCGGTTGAGTTTAAGTATGTTTACTTCCCAATGATGTTATTGGGAATACTGTTTTGGGCTTTAGGATGTTTTATAAGCAAAAAGAGGTTAACAAATTAATGAAAAAAATATTCTGTGAGGCTAAAAAATTTTTATATAACGAAAACAATAAACCCTTTGTGGTGTTGTTGTTCTGTTCAATAATTATTCATTGGTTCTTACCATTAAATTGGGCAGATGATGCAATATTTTTCCGGAAATCCGTTAACTTAGACTTTTGTGAGTTCTTGAAAGGAAGCGCAAGACCTATTATTGATTCGTTCACATATTTTTTTGCTCTATTTCCATTTTTGTGGAGAATCATAAACCCTATCATATTAACATCATTTTCATTGATTGTTTCAAAACTTGTTTCTTGTGTACATGAGAAAGAAAAAAATATTTTTATCTGTTGTTCTATTTTGTATCCGTCAATGGTTGTTGTTGATGCCGGTTTTATTGCAACCACATTAAACTATCTATGGGCAGTAACTTTTGGTTTGTTTACGCTTATACCCGTAAAAAAATATATGATCGGGAATAAGGTCGCTCCTTATGAGTTCCTTTTAACTTTACCTTTTCTTCTGTATGCAACCAATATGCAGCAAATGGCAGTTGTGCTGACGGTTATTTTTCTCGGGATAAACGTTTACCTTGTGCTTTCAAAGAGGTTCAATGTTTTTATCTTAATCCAGTTTGCTGTGGCATTGGGTGGCTTGGCTTGGTCTTTCTGCCTTAATATGTTTGGAGAAAACAACCGTATGCTCAGAGAAGCAGGAAGGTATTTCCCTACTTTTACAGAACTTAATGTCATCGAAAAGCTTGAACTCGGCTTTTCTTCAACCTTTTTCAGCCTGACGATGAATCCGCATTTCGCTATGCTTGCGTTCTTTTCTTTCACGGTTTTTATTTCGGTAATTCTCATAAAAAAGAAACGTTCACCGATTATTTGCGCAACAAGTTTTTTGCCGCCTCTTTTTGTTGCTATAATGGCTGTACTGAGATTTGTTCCCGAATCGTCTTTTTATGAGTTTATAACGGGCGGAATGCGATATTACCGCATGGAAAAGGCTGCTTATTCTTTTGAACCTGTTCCCGATATAGTGTTTTTGATTGTTATAGCAATTGTTCTGTTATCGTTGTATCAGGCGTTTGATAATAAAAAGACGTTTTTCATTTCTTTTATTGTTCTATGTTTCGGTCTTGGTAGCAGACTTATGATGGGACTTTCGCCAACAGTTTGGGCATCTGGGTATAGAACGTTTTTTATTATGTTTTTAGCATTAATTATTGTTTTAATAAAAATTATTGATGAAAACTTTATTGTTACAAAGAAGGAGGGTAATTTTGAAAGAATTCAGCGTATCGAATAAGCTAAAAAATTTTGAAAATAAATGTTTAATTTTGTTTTTTGTTGCCGTTGTTATTATTGCTTTTTTCTTTCCTCCGTCAGCAGATGATTTGGGGTGGGCTACAAGCCAAGGGTTAAATTTATTGGAAAATAAGTTTGAAGACTATAACGGTAGATATTTAGGAAATATTTTTGCAATTATTTTCGCAAGAAATCCAGTACTTTTACCTTTTATTAAAAGCATCACCTTAACTTCATTGCTGAAGTTAATTCAAGTGTTTAGTTCTAACAAAAGTAAAGAGTTTTTACTTTTATCATCATTGTTTTTAATAATCCCTACTCCGCTTTTTATCCAGTCGTTTGTTTGGACCGCTGGTTTCTCAAATTATTGTTTTTCTATTTTAATAATAATGTTAGGTCTGTACATAGTTTTGAACAATAACAAACTGTCTAAATTTGGATTTTTTCTTAAATATATATTTATTGTAATGCTAAGTATATCAGGGCAGTTGTTTATGGAAACTTTTTCTATTTTTTTGATTGTTTTATCTGTCTTTTTAAATGTTATTTCAATTATTAAAAACAAAAAAATTGATATATTCTATTTGACATATATGATCTCGTGCTTTATTGGAAGTATTATTATGTTTTCTAACAGTGTATATTTGAAAATCTATAATGGAGAAAATACATATCAATCCTTAAGCGTAAACCATAAATCTCTATTATCAACTCTTTGGAAATGTGTAGAAAACCTTTTAAGTACTGTATCATTGAATTTTATATTTACATGTTTTCCCACAATTGTTTTTATCTTAATTTATTCTGTTTTATTATACAAACTAAAAGGAATAGAAAGGAAGGAAAATAAGTACATATTTAAATATTTCACTTTATTAACTGTAGTTTCTATATTAATACTTTTGTTAGCGGCATTAGTAACTAAAAAAGCTAATATGTTGAAAATGTTAGCAGGTTTAATTTTACTATATATTATATTATTTTGCTCAATTGTGGTTAGAGAATTCAAAAATAAAAACGCAAAAAATAAAACTTTAATTTATCTTGTAATAATTATCCTTCAATGCTTACCTTTGGTTGTTGTTTCTCCAATTGGACCTCGTTGCTTTAGCGGAACATACATTGTTTCTATTCTGATTGCAAAAGAATTTTGGGATGAGTATAGTTTATTTAAAAAAAACACACAAAATTTTTCTCAGTTAAAAATCGCCAAAATCCTCCTTGCTTTTTTATTGGCTATAAATTTATTCTGTTATTCACAAGTTTATATGGCAAACAACAGAAAAATAGAGTATATTCGCTCGGAGATAAAAAACGGCAACTATACTATTGAACTTAACCATACATCGTTTAGGTTTATGGTCTATGCCCTTGATGTAGAATATAAAAACTCAAAATTCTTACAAAGGTTCTGTGAATATTATCAATTGCCAACTAACATTGAAATAATATATAAATAATTTATTTTCTCATCAAAAGCTATTTGTGTTAAAATCGATACAAATAGCTTTTTTAAATAATATATTGTTAAAGATGTTATATTTATAAGTTGTATCCACTTGAGAAGTAACATAAAATATATTTTTATCAGAAAATATCCTTGACAAATCACATCTCAAAAGGCTCTTCTGACCGATTATGCTAAAAGGCATAAACTGACGAATGTCAAGATTTTTATTGATGACGGTGTTTCGGGAGTAACAATGAAAAGAGAAGGCTTTCAGAATATGATGGCACTTATTGAAGCTGACCAAGTCGGAACGGTAATTGTAAAAGATATGTCCCGATTGGGAAGGAACTACCTCGAAGTAGGTCATCTGACTGAATCTGTTTTTCCGATGCACGATATTCATTTTATCGCTGTTAATGATGGCGTTGATAGCGAGTTAGGTGAGGATGATTTTACACCTTTCCGCAACATTATGAATGAATGGTACGCAAAGGATATGAGCCGAAAAATGAGGTCAAGTTTACGAACAAAGAGTAAACAAGGATACGCAATAGGCAGACCACCTTTAGGTTATATGTGCGACCCTATTGAACCGAAAAGATGGATTATTGACGAAGAAGGTGCAGATGTTGTAAGACACATCTACGATTTGAGAATCAGAGGGACAAGCATAAACGAAATAGCCGAAATTCTCAAAAAGGAAAAATTCCTTATTCCTTCAATATATGCACAGAATAAAGGCTTCAAAAAGGCAGCTAAAACTCCTCGCAGAGGTGAGTATCTTTGGGATACAAGTATGGTCAGAAGCATACTGATGAATCAAGCTTATATCGGTGATGTAATAAATTTTCGTACATACAGCAAATCTTATAAACTAAAAGAAAGACTTCAAAATCCCGAAGAAAAATGGGAAATCCATAAAGGTGTTCACGAACCAATCATTGACAGCAAAGATTGGGAATATGTGCAAACTACCTTTGGAGATACCAAATACAGAAAACCAAAACATATTGAAAAGAATATGTTTTCGGGGTTTTTAAAGTGTTCTGATTGCGGTGCGAATCTGAATTACAAATATACTCACGATAATCCGAACAACCATTATTTTTCCTGCCGAAACAAGAGAGCAAACAATGGTTTATGCAGTACAACTCACCACATAAGAGTTGACGTGATAACAGATATTGTAACACGAAGCATATCTGATATTGTTCGTTTCGCTTCATATTTTGAAGATGAATTTGTAAAGATTGTTGTTGATGAGCATTATAAACGGATAGTTATTGCACAAAGGAAAAATCAAGAAGCATATCAGGCAGCATTAGCTCGCAGTAAAGAAATTGATGTGCTTTATGAAAAGTTGTTTGAAGAAAAGATTTTAGGAAATCTGACTGAGGAACGTTTCTGCAAGTTATCACAAAAATATGAGGATGAGCAAGCTGAATTGAAGCAAAAAATAAGAAACCTCAAAAAAATTGTTGATGAAGAAAAGCAAAACGAAATGAATGCAGACGGCTTTTTGGCACTTGTTCGCAAATACTCTAACTTTCAAGAACTGACACCGGAAATCTTAAGAGAGTTTATAGACAAAATCGTTGTTTATAACAAAGAAAAACGGTTTGGCGAAACGGTTCAGCGAGTTGAGATTTACTATAAGATGATAGGTCATATTGAATTACCTCAAATCAGCCGTTCAAAACTTGAAGAATATTCGGAATGTTTAGGAAATAAAAAAACAGACCGCATTGCATAATGCAAAAAGGTCTGTAAAAAACCGAATACCCACAGGAACCTTTCAAGTCCCTTATGGGTATTCAGTATGGTTGCGGAGACAGGACTTGAACCTGCGACCTCCGGGTTATGAGCCCGACGAGCTACCAACTGCTCTACTCCGCGATATCTGTTTGTTAAGTGCTTTATAATTATACATGCTTTTTCGGAAATGTCAATAGTTTTTGCAAAAATATTTATAAATTTATTTTTACAGTCTGAAACTTCCGTTCATATTATATTATACTGCACTTTGCATAAAAATATTACCGCAATTTTGTGAATAATTGAAATCATTTTCTCTTTAATTGACATCTTGGAATTCTTTGTGTTATTATTTCTATATATATAATTTATATTACAGACCTGACAGGAAAGAGAGATGAGATGATGGCTGCGGAAACAAATAACGCTGTTGACATGAATCAGGATAAATTGTCTCACGAAGCAAAAAGACTGGTTCGTCCGAGAGAGATTGCCGCTTTTGCGTTGACTTCTTACGGCATAAACAACCTGACCAGCTTTATCGGTTCCACAAAGCAATACTTTATGATGAGCTTTCTGGGGCTTTCCGGTACGGCATACGGTCTTATTAATACGATTTCAACGATATGGGATGCTCTCGATGACCCTATATCCGGAATAGTAATTGACCGAATGAGAACAAGGTGGGGCAGACTCCGACCGTTTCTGATAATGTCAATGCCATTCTGGGCGATATCCTCGGTGTTGTTTTATCTTGTGCCGGGTTCGATGTCAACGGCTCAAACATTTATCTATGCACTCGTCACAACAATTATATACGGTATAGGCTTTTCATACTTGAGCGGCTGGGAGCTTCTTCTCTATAACATAACACCGAACACAAATGAACGAAGTACGCTGATAGCTACGCAGAAATTCGTAAATCTTTTCACATGGCTTCCGTCGCTTGTCTCCGTTTTCGTTGATTTTGTTCCGTCTGTAACTAAAAATGCGGTTACTCAGCCCGAGGTTTACGGCGGATTTTCAATTTTCTTTGTTTTAGTTGCGGTTGCAGGATGTATTTACGGCTTCTTCCGTATGCGTGAAAGAGTGACCGTTGCCGATAAGGACGAAATAAAGCAGGTCAGCTTTTTTAAGTCTGCAAAGTCAATTCTTACCTGCCGTCCTCTTGCGGCGCTTCTTCTTTCAAACTTTTTCGGCGGCATTAAGGGTGTAGGCGGTGCATCGGAGGATTTCTTCTGGCTTAACTGTACGGGCAGACTTTCAAACCGACTTCTTTGCAGCCTGTTTACCGGTATTCCGAATTACGTCATAACACCGATTGCTCCTGCAATTATTCGCAAATTCGGATTGAGAACAACGGCGATTTCGGCAGGTGTTTTCAGCGGGCTTGCATATACTCTTCTTTATTTTATCGGATATAAACCCACAGGAAACTATTGGCTCGACTTTGTTATTGTCACCGTCGGACTTACAGTGTGCGGTCTTCCCAACCATATCATGGGAGTTTGCGACCCGCTTCTCAACGGTGATATGTATGACTACCTCGAATGGCAGAACGGCATAAGAAATGAAGGCATCGTAAATGCTGTTTCGGGATATGTAAAGAAGCTTTCTTCAAGTGTTCATGCGCTTCTTTCGGGCGTTGTGTTTGACTGGATTAAATTCAAACCGCAGAAGGATATTTTCGGAAATACCGTTCCTCATACCGATCCGAAGGTGCTTAAAGGAATATGGGGTATCTTCTGCCTTGCACCTGCAGTTGCAAGATTCGGCTACGGTTTGTCGCTTCTTTTATTTAATGTTCACGGAAAAACAAAGGAGCGCATGCTTGCAGAGCTTGAACAGCACAGAAATTCGAGAGCCGAAGCAAAAAAAGAAGAGCTTATTGCGGAGACGGAGAATTAAAGATGATTGATTTTAAGAATATTAATATTTATTCCGATTTGCCCTGTGCCCAAAAGGCGGCAGAATTATTTTCGGAAGAAATGAGAATAAGAACAAGCGTTTATCCGACCGAAATACCCGAAGAAAGCAATGCCAATATCAGGTTTAAGACTGTTTCCGATATTCCGAAGGACGGCTTTGATATTGCTGTTGATGATTTTGCGGTTACTTTTTATGCATCGGGTATAAGAGGCTTTATTTACGGCTTCGGCATGTTTCTTCGCAAGCTTGTTTCCGTTTGCGGTATTCCGTCTTTGGCGGAAGATATTACGGGAAATTACCGTGCCGATAAACGAATAAGAGGGCATCAGGTGGGTTACAGAACAACACCGAATACATATGATGCGTGGACATATGACGATTACCGCAGATATTATCTTGATATGATGTTTTTCGGTACCAATACCGTTGAACATATCCCCTATGAAAGAGGAGTTTCCAAAAGAAACAGACTTATGAAATATGACGAGGAGGAATTCCTTGTCAAAGCAACCGAAATGGCTGATGAATTAGATCTTGATGTTTCTTTATGGCATCCCAACAATGACGGCGAAACCGTTGCCGAGGCTGCTGAAAGAAGAGGAAAGCTATACGAAACAATTCCGAGGCTTGATGTTGTTTTTCCTCCCGGAGGAGACCCGGGTGAATTTTATCCCGATGAGTTTGTTTTAAGATGTAAGGAGATTTCCAAGGCTCTAAAAAAGTCGCATCCCAATGCACAGATGTGGCCTTCTGCACAGCAGCCTCATTCGATTCCGACATGGGGTGAGGAATTTATCGAAGAAATGGAGAAGCTGCCCGAGGAGATAGACGGCGTGATTCACGGTCCGAACCATGCCTTTGACCTTGAAACTCTCCGCCGCAGACTTCCTTCAAAATATCCCATAAGGCTTTATCCTGATATCACACATAACGTAAGATGTGAATATCCCGTGCATTTCGATAGGGATGACTGGCATTTTGCTTTAACGACGGGCTTGAGCCGTGAATGTACAAATCCCAGACCCCGTGAATACCGTCAGATACACCGCCTGACTCGCAGATATGTTATCGGTTCTGTCAGCTATTCCGAGGGAATAACCGATGATGTCAACAAAGCCGTGTGGGCAGATATGGATTATAACCCCGACTGCGATTTGAGAACTACTCTGCTTGACTACAGCCGACTGTTTTTCTACGGCGCAGATGCGGAGAAGATTGCCGACGGCATTTTCTCTCTTGAGCTTAACTGGCAATGTGACCCTGCGGAAAATCCGACTATTGACAGAACTCTTGAGACCTTTGAAGCCCTTTCGCAGGAATATCCGTTCCTTAATGAAAACTGGAGATTTCTGCAGCTTCTTATGAGGGCAAAATGCGATTGGGTGCTCCGCAGAAGAAGAATTTTTGAGCTTAATCTCATAAAACTTGCAGAAAAAGAAATTGTGAACGGTAATCTCAAAAATGCAAGAAAAATTCTTGAAACCGATTATGATGCCGAATATAAAAAACAGCGTGAAGATATAACGGCGCTTGCCCAAAAGCTTTTTGAGCTTATCGGCTTGCAAAGTGATATTGAAAATTACTGCGCCGATAACTGGGAGAGGGGAGCAATCCTTGAAACCATGGATTTGCCGATAACAGACAGAAAATGGCTTCTCGGAAGGCTTGATTATGCCGCAAATACGGAAAGCCCCGAAAGCACTATGAATGCCGTTATAAATAGAAATAAGGTTCGCAGCGACGAATATTATTTCTCCGTTGCACTTAACGGACTTGAAGAGTGCGGAGTTGCCCAGACGGGTGAAATATATATGAATTTCCAGGGTGACAGACCGAATGTTAACACGGGCGCAATGCCGACCGCAATGTTCAAGGTTTATGATAATCTCACTTTTAAATGCAAGGTCGGCGGTCTTGATTATGACGGTGATTATAAGCTTAAAATCAGTTTTGCAAGCAAGAAAAATGAGGTTCTTAAGGGTCACAGGATAACCGCAAACGGTGCTGTGATTTATGAGGGCGCTCAATTCGGCGGAAAAAAAGATGAAGATTTTGACCGCCTTATGCTTGCCCCTGATTTTGAAACCGCCGAATATACCATTCCCCGTGAGGTTATTCACAACGGATGTGTTGACCTTGAATTCGGCGAGCCTGTTATGGGTGTTATGTTCAGCGAATTTTGGATTACGCATGACTGATTTTTAAATTTTTATATAAGAAAGGTTGTTTTATTATGTGGTTAGCAGTTAAATCAGTAATTACACTTATTGTTTCCATGCTTCTCACTGTGTTCCCGAGCAGCGAGATACTTAAAAGCATGGATATCCTTGAGCTTGCAACGCAGAGAGAAAATTGTTTGCTCAATGCATCTATAGTTTCCGATGTCCATATTGATGTTGACTGGCCCATCGGCGAATGGGTGTGGGCAAACGGTCTCAACGACCTCGAACGTTCTGCCGACCCTATTGATGCTCTTATTGTTTCGGGTGACCTTACAAACTACGGCGACGGTCCTTCAATGGAAAGCTTTTTCAAAATTATGGCGGACAGCCCCTGCGCCAAGCATTGGGTAACTGCCATGGGCAACCATGATGTAGGCCATGTTGAGGACACAACCCAGGAAGGCGCAAGACAGAGATTTGTTGACCTTTACAATGAGCTTAATCCCTCGGGTCATAAGATTGATAAGGCATATTATAAAATGGATATCAACGGCTACCGTTTTGTGGTTCTTGTTGATGACGGTGAGGATACATGGGACCATCCCGATATGGCAGAGGAGCAGTATCAGTTCCTTGATGCTTCTCTTGCAGAGGCGGCAGACAGAGGTCTCCCCATGTTTGTTGTGTGCCATGTTCCCGTTGAAGGTGTTAACGGTCAGGATAAAATTTGGGAGGACGGCGGTCTCGGCGATTGCAGCGACAGAGTTCAGTCCATCCTTGAAAAATATGAAAATGTATTCTTCATCAGCGGTCATGTTCACACGGGCATCAACGGACCTCTTGTTGAAAATATTTTCGGTTTCTCATGCGTTGAAACCATAAACGGAGTTAACTATATTAACCTTCCTACTTATATGATTATCAACCGTTACGGTGTGCCCTGGGGAGGCATGGGCTTCCAGATGGAAGTTTATGAAGATGAAGTTCTTTTCAGAGCAAGAAACTTCGGCTCCTCAAAGTGGTATCCCGTTTATGACCATTCGGTTGAGCTTGTATAATTATGAGAGAGCTTTCTGTCACAAAAGGTGATTTTGACCGCTCTGTTCGCATTTCTGTTTTTAATAAAGAAGTAAAAAATGCAGTCCAATCAAACGGTAATATATCAGATATTCATTTTATCCCTGTTATTAAAGGCTATGAGATAACTTTTAATAATAACGGTGTTTCTGAAAAGCTTTGTATAAATGCAAAGAGCAGATTTTACGACGGACTGATAATCAAAAGGTATATTAACGGAAAATTTCGGAAAATATACTTTACAAAAGACGGGTTTGCAGAAACAGCAAATAAAATATTTGCAAATTGACCATAAGCCCAAAATTAATCAGGTGCAACAGGATTAAATTCCTGCTGCACCTGATTTTTATATTATTTAATTAACAACCGCTATTTTCCCAATATATCGGAGAGGTTGCCCTGGATTTTTCGTGCAACATCAGGCTTGTTCATTGAATAAACATGAATATTTGTTATTCCGTTAGCATAAAGGTCAATGATCTGGTCGGTTGCGTATGCGATTCCCGCCTGCTTCATAGCGGCAGGGTCAGAGCCGAATTTATCTACAAGGCATTTGAATCTTTGCGGCATAAATGAGCCTGAAAGCTTGATTGATCTTTCAACCTGATTGGCATTGGTTATCGGCATTATGCCCGGGATAATCGGAACGGTAATTCCCGCTTCACGGATTTTATATAAAAAATTATAAAGCAGATTATTGTCAAAAAACATCTGTGTTGTTAGAAAGTCACAGCCTGCGTCAACTTTTTCTTTAAGATGCTTTATATCCTCTTTTTGGTTGGGGCTTTCGGGGTGTATTTCGGGGTAGCATGCACCGCCTATGCAGAAATCCGTATCGGCTTTTTTGAGTTCATAAATCAAATCAACCGCATGCTGATAGTCCCATCCGCTTCTGTCGGCATCTTCAAGATGAGCGGGAATATCTCCGCGAAGCGCCATAACATTTGTAATTCCTGCGGCTTTAATTTCTTCTATTTTTTGATGAACCATGTCCTTGGATGAAGAAACGCAGGTAAGATGAGCCAAGGTTGGAACACCGTAAAGCTCTTTGATGTTTTTAGCAATATTAAGAGTGTATTTGCTTGTTCCGCCGCCTGCACCGTACGTAACGCTCATAAATGACGGCTTCAGCTTTGCAATTTCCTCTGTTGCGGTTTTAACACTTTCAAAGGCGGTTTCGGTTTTGGGCGGAAAAACCTCAAAGGAAAGTGAAAGAGTATCTTTTTTTAATAATTCCGAAATTTTCATAAGGTCATCTCTTTTTTAAAAAATTATAAAGTGTTTATGTCGGGCAAATCAAGATCTTGTTATAATCGTGAATTGATTTGTTCGTTTGCCCGATTTTTTATCCTTTTCTTTTAAGAAAATCTTGGTAAAGCTGTTGCTTGTATTCTTCCGTATACTCATATCCCCAAAGATTATAAATTCCGTTAAAATCCTCAAAGGTTTCGTCCGGATGAATTACCGTTTGTCCGTAAACATAGGGCAGGGGAATTTCAACCGTACCGTTTGAAGCAATATGATATTCTTTTGATATATCAATTGCGACTCTGTTCGATTTCTGCCTCGGAAGCTCTTCATAAAACTTGATTTCCGTTATCGGGAACAGAACACATTCCGCATCGGCAAGGCGGTAAAATTCGGGAGAAGTGCCCGAATGACCGTGATGCGACATCTGCACAACATCGCATTTGAGGTAATCGCCGTATCTGCCGACCAGAACCTTATCGCTTTCGGCGGAGCAGTCGCCGGGGAATAAAACCTTGCTGCCCTCGGCAAGCATCATAATTGCGGTTGATGAATTGTTGAAATCCTCAAAAGAGTTCGGATAAACGTCTTCGTGAGTGCAGAGAGTAACAAATTCAAGATTTCTGACGAAGAAATGCTGCCCTGTGTGAAGGTTTATCTTTTTGATATCGGGGTTTTCGTTCATAACTCTTTCAAAACGAAGCGCCATGCCGAGATTGCATTCTCCCCACAGCTTGTAATCTCTGTGATATGCATCTGGAAAGTTATAATAAACGGTTTCTATATCTATTTCGTTCTTATGATATTCAATAACATCGAGAAATTTTGCTATGTGGTCTTCATGTGCATGCGATAAAAACCAGCCTGCAACAACGGGCTTTTTGCCGCCGTTGAGCTTTGTGAGAAACTCAATAATTCTTATATCGTCATTGATTGAATACATATGAGCGCTGTCGATTACAAAAAAGCTTCCGTCACGGCAGCGTATCATGTAGCACATACCGCAGTCGATAAGTCCGTGATCAACTTCAAACTGCCAAAGGGTTGTTTTGCAAATGTCATTGTATTTTTCCGGTGCAGTATGGTAGCATTCTTTTGACGGGTCTGCGATAATACGCAGCTTCTTTTCGCTTTCGCAAAAGTATATGTGAAGCATCGCTTCCCTGCGATATGTACTGTGATAATTGCCTTTTAAATCAAATCTGTCAAATAGTGAAAATCCGTTTTTTTCGGCTGCTGAACATTCTTTTTCGTAATCCTCTTTGGTGCAGTTTTCATAAATGAGCAAATATGCACCCCTCGCACAGTAATACTCTGTCGGATTGCTTTTTTCGGGAAGAGGAATGTTTTTGAAAATTTCATTCATTTAAAAAACTCCCTTCGGAGATTTGTTGTTGATATGATTATACTACCAAAATTATGTTAAAACAATAGATTGACGGCAACTTTGTTGCAAAATTTATTAAATTGTTTATTGAACAGCATAAACATATGTGATAAAATTTTAATATAATTAAATCAGGAAAGGAGTTTTAAATATGAAAAAAATAATTGCTGCGGCTTTAAGTATATTAATCGCAATTTCATGCTGCTGTATCGATGTATCTGCAGCAGAAAAGAATGATGACCCGATTGTGCTTATTTCAGGCTTTCTTTGTTCACAGCTTTACTTGGAGTACGGCACCGAAAATGAAGAAAAACTCTGGCTCCTTGAGATGGACAGAGTAACGGGCAGGATAAGTGATGATTTGCCGAGATTTCTGAAAACTCTTGCGGGTGCTTTTGTAGGCAAAACCGATGAATTCGGCGAAACCCTTGGTGAGGGTGCACAGGCAATTTTTGAAAAGCTTCGTTTCAATCCCGACGGAACTTCTGCATATAATGTTTCTCATTATCCTAATAATCCCGCAATATCAAATATAGAATATATGCTCGCAAACGGTCAGGAAGAAAATATGTACGAAGTGAATTTCTGCAAGTATCTTTCAGGGCTTTATAATCCTTCGGAAATATTCATGTTTCAGTATGATTCCCGTCTTGATGCGATAACCTTGGCGGAACAGCTGAATGAATTTATAAACGATATAAAAGATTATACCGGTTCTGATAAGGTGCGTATCTTTTCTTTGAGCTTCGGAGGGCTGATTTCTTCAACATATCTTTATCTCTACGGAGATTCATCGGTCAGCAAATATATAACAAGTGTTCCTGCAATCGGAGGGACGGATATTCCCGATAAGCTTCTTCGCGGAAATATAGACTTTCCCATAAGTGATATTGCTCTGTTTTTTGAAACGGTTCTTGCAGGTGAGGGCGATGTTGCAAGATGGTTTGAAAATGCCGAGCTTGAAAGCATAAACGATATTATCTCAAGCGCAAGCGACGGAATAATGAGTGCCTTGAAATATTGGGGCAGCATATGGTCGTTGTGTACGGTTGATTTATATGACGAGCTTAAAAAGGATTTTCTTGACCCTGTTGAAAGCAAGGAGCTTATTGAAAAAACGGATAAGATTCACTATGAAATCATGCCTGCCATTCCCGATGTTTTAAGAAAAGCGCAGTCTAACGGCATTGATGTAGCTATCCTTTGCTCAACGGGCAGCGAGCTTGCACTCGGAGGAGATTTGAACGGAGATGTAGTTTTGCCTGCTTATGCGGTAAGCGGTGCAACCTGTGCACCTCTCGGGATGAGATTTTCAGACGGATATGCGGGCATTAAAACAACCTGCTCCAATCCGGAACACAACCATGTTTCACCCTCTATGGAGGTTGATGCTTCAAGTGCGTATCTTCCAGAAAATACTTGGTTTGTTGACGGCCAGTACCACGGACAGTATTATTACGAAGAATATACACGCTCGCTTGTTACGAAGCTTCTGCTTACAAACGAAATTAAGGATATTTACTCAAATCCCGATTATCCGCAGTTTGAGTATTCAAAGCATGCATCAAGAAGCATACACATTAAGTTTAACGAAAGCGGCACGGGTTATCTTTCCTCGGAGGATTCAAAGCTGATTGTCGAAAACCTCACAACAGACCGTGATATAAAAATATTTGCGATTGATGCAAACGGTATTGATTTAACTTTTGATATCGGCGGCATCGGCACTCTTGAAGCAGGTGATAAGGCGGAAATTCCTTTCAGCGGAGATATTCCGAAATCGGGAGCGGTAGCTGCCGAAATAACGGTAAGCTATATCGAAATAGGAAGTCTTAATCCGCTCTGTGTCACCGATTTTGATATTATGATTGATAACGGTGATGCAGAGGGTGCAGCGGGCTTTGTTGAAAAAGGCTTTAAAAGCCGTCTTGAAAATGCTTTGCCCGCATGGCTGTATAATCTGGTTTCAAAACCGTTTTTCAGACAGACTGTTGAGTTTATATATAACACGGTTTCGGTTTTGTTTGACTGATTTATGTACAGTTTGTAAAATCCGTGCATTGGTATTCGGAGCTATTGTGTTTTAAAACAAAAAGTGATAAAATATATTTAAGCTCACAGAATAAAAAGAGCAACATACTATGGAGGAGGAGAATTTATGGAATATGCAATGCTGATTTTCTGGATTGTTCTGCTCGTAGTGCTTGTAATCGTTGAGGCGGTAACCGCCCAGCTTGTAACAATCTGGTTTGCCGCAGGTGCGGCAGCCGCATTGATTTCAGAGCTTTGCGGTTTGCAGGAATGGCTTCAATGGGTAATATTTATTGCCGTTTCTGCTGTTGCCCTTATTGCAACCCGTCCTCTCGTAAAAAAAGCCACGAAGAAAACGATTCAGCCGACCAATGCCGACCGATGCATCGGGCAGACTGCGGTTGTTACGGAGGAAATCAATAATATTGAAGGAAAAGGTCAGGTTCATGTTAACGGCGTAATCTGGACCGCACGTTCTTCCGACGGCTCGGTTTTCAGAAAAGACGAGCGTGTAACCGTAGACAGCATCGAAGGTGTAAAGCTTATTGTAAAAGCGCAGAATTAAATTAAAATAAAAATCAAATCAGGAGGAAATAATTATGGAGTTTTTAGGCGGATTCATTTTAATCTTACTGGCACTTTTCATCATCTTGATCGTTGTTTTAAACATCAAAATCGTTCCGCAGTCCAAAGCATATGTTATTGAAAGACTCGGAACATACAGCGCAACCTGGCAGACGGGTCTTCATGTTAAAATTCCTTTCATTGAGAGAATCGCAAAGCAGGTTTCTCTTAAAGAACAGATTGTTGATTTCCCGCCCCAGCCCGTTATCACAAAGGATAATGTAACAATGCAGATTGATACGGTTGTGTTTTTTCAAATTACAGACCCGAAGCTCTTTGCTTACGGCGTTGAAAGACCTATTTCGGCTATTGAAAATCTTACGGCAACCACTCTGCGTAACATCATCGGTGAAATGGAGCTTGACCACACTCTCACTTCAAGAGATACAATCAATGCTAAAATCAGAGGTATTCTTGACGAAGCAACAGACCCTTGGGGCATAAAGGTTAACAGGGTTGAGCTTAAAAACATCCTTCCTCCCAAGGAAATTCAGGATGCAATGGAGAAGCAGATGAAGGCGGAGCGTCAGCGCCGTGAGGCTATTCTTACCGCAGAGGGCGAAAAGGCAAGTAAAATCCTTGTTGCCGAAGGTCAGAAGGAAAGCAAGATTCTTGCAGCCGAAGCTGAAAAGCAGAGTGCAATCCTCGCAGCTGAAGCTATCAAGGAAGCTAAAATCAAAGAGGCTGAAGGTGAAGCAGAGGCTATTATTAAAGTAGAGCAGGCAAGAGCGAAGGCTATTGAGCTTATCAATCAGGCTGCACCCGGTCAGGGATATCTTACAATAAAGAGCCTCGAAGCTTTTGAAGCAGCAGCCGACGGACAGGCAACAAAGCTTATTATTCCCAGCGATATTCAGGGTCTTGCAGGTCTTGCCGCAAGTGCCAAAGAAATTATTAAATAAAGTATTTGTTTAACGGTTTGCATGGTTTCATGTGAACCGTTATTTTTTGTGCAGCATGTTACATTTGTCACATTGATATTTTAATTTCCGTATGGTAATATAATGTTACACATGAAGAGAGGAGAATATTATGGGCAAAAAAATAATTGTTGCCGGTTTGGGTCACGGCGGTATAGCCGCGGCAGCTATTCTCGCAAGAGCAGGCTTTGATGTTACTGTTTATGAGCAGAAAAAAGAAGGGACTCTCGGTTATGACTGGACCGATATTTTTGCTCCCGATGCACTCGGTATAGCAGGCATGTCTATGCCCTCGAAGGATAAATTTGAATACAAAGAGGATATGACCTTCTTCGGTCCTTCAATGAAAAAAGGTCTGCGTCAGCATGTCCCCGAGGATAAGCTTGAAATTAAAATGGAGCGCAGAGATATTTATGAGCATTTCATAAAGCATGCTGTTGAATGCGGTGTTAAGATTGAATATGAATGCAAGGTTCTCGGCCCCGTTATTCTCGGCAACAGAGTTGTTGGCATCAAAACCGAAAAGGGTGATATTTACGGCGACCTGATTATCGACTCCTGCGGCATGAACTCTCCTGTAAGAATGAATCTTCCCGAGGAATTCGGCATCGAAAAAGAAGTTGCAAGAAACGAAAAAATAACCATATACCGTGCTTTTTTTAACAAAGCAAGCGATGAAGCAGTTGAGGCAAAATTCAAGGTTATGCTTTTTGCGGGCGGTGAGCTCGGCGTTAACTGGATAGCCTCCGAAAATGACCATACTGACCTTCTTATGGGGCGTTTTGAGGATTTTGATATTAAGCATGTTGAGGAATTCGCCGATTATCTTCGCAAAACAAATCCCAGACTCGGCACCGAAATTATTCGCGGCGGTCAGTTTGTGGAAATTCCCGTTCGTCAGCCTCTTTCAGTTATGGTTGCTGATGGTTATGCTGCTATCGGAGACTGTGCGTTTATGACCGTGCCTCTTATCGGTTCGGGTATTGCCAACAGCCTTAAGGCATCAAGAATTCTTGCAAATGCGGTTATTGCCGATAAAAAACAGTCTTTTACAGCAGAAACACTCTGGAAGTATCAGCAGGGTTATTATAAAGAACTCGGTGCAGGTCTTGCACCTCTTGCATGCGGCAAGCTTCTTCTTCTCAATCTCACTCCCGAAGAAGTGGATTATCTTTTTGAAAAGGGAATAATGACAGAAGATTTAATGACAATCGGTGCCGATTTCACCGGTCTCGGAAGTGTAAATATTGACCCGAGAGCGCTGATAAATCAAGCAAAGCAGGTTTGTCAGGATCCGGAACTTCTCAAAAAGCTTATTGCCTGCGGTGTCAACATGGGTAAGGCTGTCGCTGCTTGTGCTATGATGCCGAAGAAATGGAATGCAAAGAGAGTTCGTTCATGGGCAAAGGTTTACGAATTCGTTTACAAATAAAATTTTAACATTTTATAAATAAAACTCCTTATAATCAAACAGAGAATTTTGTTTGATATAAGGAGTTTTTATGCTTAAAAGGATTATATCATTATTTATCGCCGTTTTTACGGTTTTTTCAGTGATTACCGTTGCAGATGCCGCAAAGGTTACTCCGGTTATCATGGTTTCGGGTTTCGGTGCAACAACGCTTGCTGAAAACGGAGAAGCGGCATTTCCCCCGTCAATGGGTAAGGTTTCCGAGGCGTTGGGATTTAAGGAAGACCTTACTCTTACAGAAATTTTGGAGGGCTTTAAGTCTTACACACAGGAAGGCGGAGATGTCAAACAGTTTGCCGCTATTGTTTCAAGAATAGCCGAGCCGATAAGACTGAATGCGGACGGCACTTCCGCTTACGATGTAAAGCCAATTATAAGCGGTGCTGAAAACACATCTTATGCGGGCTTTAAAAAGAACGATATGCTCAAATATATACCCTATACAGGCTCGGAATTCCTTGATAT
This sequence comes from Clostridia bacterium, assembly GCA_017466365.1. Lineage (GTDB taxonomy): Bacteria > Bacillota > Clostridia > Oscillospirales > Acutalibacteraceae > CAG-177. The sequence goes on from JAFTUG010000002.1 coordinate 28,489, forward strand.
GGAATCCGTTGCTGCAAGAATAGGGGAGGAAAATGTTTTTAATTTTATGTATGACTGGCGTGCGGATTATGACATTGTTGCGGATGAATTCAAGGCATACATTGACGATGTTCTTGAATTGACCGGTGCGGAAAAGGTCAGCATATATTCTGTCAGTCAGGGCTGCCTTATTGTAGGTCAGTATCTCTTTAAATATTCTGACCTTAAGCAGACAGATAAGGTTGTTTTTGATACCCCTGTTCTCGGCGGAACAACCTTCGCAACAGACCTTTTAACCCCGGGCGAATCTGATTTTAATATGAGGGTTATTTTAAGCCTTTTAAGTGATATTCTTCATACTGAACTTGATTTTACCGTTCTGACCGACCTTGCCGAAAGTGATTACATAACAAAAATGATTAATGCAATCAAAGATCCTGTTCTTTTGCCTGCACTTAAATCGTGCATCGCTTTTTGGCAGCTTGTTCCGATTGAAGAGTTCGAAGAGCATTGGCCCGCACTTCTTAATGAAGATGAAAATTCGGCGGTATTAAATGCTGTCCGTAATTTCCATAAGGGCTTTATGGGCAATATAAGCGAAACATTTGATAAAGCAGGCAAAAACGGCACGGAGGTATCAATAAAAGCATGCACGGGCTTTGATCTTGTAACAACCACGGATGTTTATTCCGATTCAATTGTTGATATGAGATATTCAACCGGTGCGATATGCGCGCCTTACGGCGAAAGCTTCCCCGATGATTATGTTCAGGCGAAGGAAAACGGAAAAAACAGCATTTCCCCCGACAGAACGGTTGACCTTTCGGCGGGCTATCTTCCCGACAGAACGTGGGTTATAAACGGTTTGTTCCACGGTCAGGTTGAATGGTGCGAAAAGTCTATCGGGCTTATTGAAGAACTGCTTTTTACGTATAATATCAAGGATGCCTATTCCTCATATGAATATCCGCAGTTTATGAATTCACATTCTTCTACATCCGATTTAACAATGAATTTTATGAGCACCAACAACGGTTTTCTTCTCCTTGAAAACGGCAGAACGGAATATACTCTTAAAATAAAGAATGTTTCAAAAGAAAGTGCATTTTTGTTAAGCGGTATTGAATGCAATGCAGTTGAAACCGATTTTTCATCGGCAAAAATTCTTCTTCCCGGGGAAAGCATTTATGTTACCGCTTCGGCAGATGAAATTTCAAGCGGGGAAATAAATATAAAATATTCCGATATAAAGAATATATTTGATTCAAAGGTTAAATCCTTCGGAATAAGCGTTATCGATTCATACAGCGGTGTAAAGGCTGTAGATGATATGCCCGAAAATGATAAAACACCTATTGGTTTTAAACTCGTTTTTTATTTAGTAACCAAAGCTTTGAATATGTTTGAAAAATAATAACAGCCCATGGTAAGTAAGCTTATCATGGGCTGTTGATTATTCAGAATTTTACTGCTTTCTTTATGAAGAAAATAAGTGTTTTAAAAACTCCTGCGTTGTCGGTTCTGTCATATATGTTGACCGATTCGCTGTTGTCTGCCGTTTCGGGAAGGGACTCGAGAATTCTGCTTGCAATACGCTTGTGACCTTCGTAGGTGGGATGGTATGTATCGCATATTGTTCCTGTTGTGTCAACAAAAATATATCCGTATTTTTCTGCGCTTAATTTCATGGGAAGATTTGCTAAATCAACAATTGCCTGACCGAGGCTGAATTTAATGAGTGCATTTTCGCTCTTTTCAACATCCTCCTGCGATTTGATTGAGTTATCAAACATGCCAACAACGAGCAGATTTACATCTGGATTGAGTGCGTAGATATCCTCAATCATTTTATCCCAGTTTTTAACGTAGTTTACTATTCCGTAAGCAACTGCAACGGGGAGAAAAATAAGGAGCTGGGGGAGAGAATCCATTGTATCTGCAAGATTAATAACGGAGCTTATAACATCGTTTTCCGTTCCGCTTTCACTCATAAGCTTTTTTGCTGCATTTACAAACGGGGTGCATATTCCTTCTTTTTCCATTATATCGGTAACAACCCACATAAGAAACGTTCCGAAATCGTTGCCGCCTATACCAAGAGTAATAAGCCCTGCTTCTGCAATGTTTTTACGGAATTCGGGGATTCTTGTTTTCATTATCTCGCCGTCTGTTGCATCGTGAAAAAGATAATCATCGCCTTCAAAGCCGTCTTCAAGCATATATCTCATTTCGATTGTTCTGAATCCGGGACAAGCCATGGGTATGTAATCCGCACCGATGGTGTCGGCAACTATTGCGCCGTAGGAATAATCGATTCTTGTGAATTCCGTTTCGGTTTCCGTTAAATCGTTATAGCCGCTTGCAACGCTGTCACCAAGCAGTACGTAAGTGCCGAAATCAGGATAGCTTTTTGTCGTTTCTGCCGATGAGCTTACAGTCATTCCGAAAATCAAAGCAAAAACAAGAGCCAAAGAAACCGCTTTTTTGATGGTTTTATTCATTTATAATACCTCTTATCTTTAATTAATCAAATCAAAGCTTAAATATTTCCTGTTTAATATTGATTTGCAATATGTTAAGATTTTGTTAGTGCGGCGGCTTGACATAATGTGATTTGTATGATAAGCTATGCATAGATATTCGAGGTATCAAAGGAGAATGAAGCATGAAAAAACTTTTATGTGTTGTGGCTGCTGTATTGATAGTTGTTCTCGGATTTTTCTTTGTTCGTGATAATATCGGTGTTTCGGCAGAAAAACTTGAAGCGGATGCCCGTGAATCACAAAAAATCAATGAAAGCTGGATTGCCTCAAAGTCGGTTTCCGATAAAATTGCGGTTATGCTTTTTTATCCCGAAACTCTTGATGAGCATACGTTTTCGGTCTACGCAAAAAACAGCGATTTAAGCTACGGCTATTTCTTTAAAGCGGGCGGCGGATTTTTTATGGATGATTCGGTTGCCGAATTCAGCTTTGACGATACCTATGCTTATTGTTCCATGAATAAAATCGGTATATCAGAAATTGAGGTTTTTTATCACGAAAGAAGTGAAATAATAAAAATTGACAGCGAAAAGCCGTTTGCCTTTGCTCTTCCTGATGGAGCGATAACCGCCCGTTTCTTTGATGTGAACGGTGATGAAGCTGAAATAACAAAACTGTAAAAAATGAAGCCGGGGTTCATATGAACCTCGGCTTTATTTAATATATCAGATTACACGGAAGGTCTTAACCTCAAAGGGTTTAAGCATGAATTCAAAACTGTTTTCATTGCAAAGTATTTCTTCCTTATCCTCTTCGATCATGTTGCATTCATAAACCTTTTGTATATCAAATCCGAGCTTGATTGAGCGAAGACCTCTTCTCTGTTCTTCTTCAACAACACGGATGATATATCCTCTGCCGTCCTGTGCTTTCTTTACGCAGTCGATAGCAGCGTTGTCGTCGAGAGCGAGAATGAATCGCTTTTCGCCGTCAATAACACCCTCGTTTGCTTCTGCATTATAAACTGCAACGGGTGGAACGTTGAATGCGATAGCCTGCTGAACGGTATCGTATCTCCAGTCTTCTGCATGGGGATGGAATGCGTATTTGAAGGTGTTGATACCGTGGTCACCTGTTCTGTCAGGGCATGTGGGTGCACGCATAAGAGTTATTCTCATGTGGCTGTTGTGGATATCATAACCGTATTTGCAGTCGTTAATGATGCTGCAGCCGTAACCGCCCTCTGAAAGGTCTGCCCATTTATGTGCGGCAACCTCAAATCTTGTGAGGTCATAGAGTGTATTCCAGTGAGTGGGTCTCTTTGTTGCACCGTGAGCAATATCATATGTTGCATCGGTATCGATAACGGAAACATCAAAGCCTGCCTTGAGAACCTTGTCGCTTTCATGCCAGTCAACGGTTGTATCGAACACAACGCTTTCACCGTTCTGATAAAGGATAACGTCCTGAGTAATGGTGGACTTGTTAAAAGTATAAGTAACTCTGATAACACCTCTGACGGCATTGCTTTCGATAACTTCAATCTTGTCAGCTTTGAGTTCCCACATTTTTTTCTGGTAGTTGAGTTCAAGGTTCCATGCGGTTTCGTGAACGCACTTGTCGAGTGAAATTGTGAGAATGTTGCCTCTGCCGTCAAGAGCTTCTCTCTGATTTATGTTATCATAAATGCTTGTGATGATACCGTTTTCGTCAAGCTTAACGGTAAGATTTGCGTTTTCAAGCATTTCGGTTGTTGCTCCAACGGGTGAATAGATGCATTCGCCTTCTTTGAGAACAAAGGTCTTGCAGCTCATGGGTTCGATGCAATCGGGAAGGAACATGAATTTACCGTTGATATATGCAGAGGGGAGTGAAAGACCGTCTTTTGTTGCGGCATACATTCCCTCGGGAACACCCTCAACCTCAATAGCCTCATAGCTTTTTGCGTTGGTGAGATTCCATACGGTAATGCTGTTTTTATCTGCCGTAACAGCACCTGAAAGAGCCTTGAGTGCATCGTTGTAGATATCCTCGCCGATTTTATTCATAACGGCATAATCTCTGCGGCAATCCTCAAATACTTCATGGATTGAAGAACCGGGAAGAATGTCATGGAACTGGTTCGTCATAAGGATTCTCCAGCCCTTTTCAAGCTCTTCCTTCGGATATTCCTTGCCGAGGAATTTTTCAGCAAATACAGAGAGCATTTCGCCTCTTGTGAAAAGATATTCTCCCTTGCGGTTGTTCTTTTTAACGAACGCCTGGCTTGTGAATGTTCCTCTGTGGTTTTCATAGAACATTTCACCGTTCCATACGGGAAGCTCGTCCTCGTGACCCTTGAATGTTTCAAAGAAATCGTCAACATGACCGATTTCTGTTTTGGGAAGTCCGGGGAAATTCTGAAGTCGTCTGCCTCTTTCGAGCATGTTTCTTGTCGGACCGCCGCCGCCGTCACCGTATCCGTACATGCTCATGGCGGTGTTGAGTTCGTTCTTGTTGTTGCATTCCTTGTCAACAGTCATGATTTCATCAACGTTATAATTGCAGTTATATGCGGGACGCATGAGATGGGCATAAACTCTGTCGCCATTATTGCCCTGCCACATGAACATGCTGTAAGGGAACTTTGTTGTGTCGTTATATGAAAGCTTCGAGGTGATGAAATTCTGCATTCCGCAGCCGTTGATAATCTGGGGCAGTGCCCATGTAAAGCCGAAACAGTCGGGCAGCCAGTATGTCTTTGATACCTTGCCGAATTCATTTTTAAAGAACTCCGTGCCATAAAGCACCTGTCTGATAAGTGCTTCGCCCGAAGCTATGTTTGTGTCTGCCTCGACCCATACGTTGCCGCAGATATCCCACTGACCCGATGCAACCTTTTCTTTAATCTTTTCATAGATTTCGGGATAATGGTCCTTCATCATCTGATATAGAACAGCCTGACTCTGACCGAAGGTCATTTCAGGGTAAACATCCATGAGCGAAGTAACGTTCATAAATGTTCTTGCGCTCTTTCTGATGCTTTCCTGGATTCTCCAAAGCCATGCAACGTCGATATGGCTGTGACCTGTAAGGATAACCTTGCTCTGCGCAGCCCAATCAATTGAAGCTATCTTTGAAAGATAATATTTTCTTGCTGCATGAATTGATTCCCTGACTCTTGCTTCATCAAAATCATAGTCAACCATGTGCATGCTGTCATCAACAGCCGCATAAACCTTTGCGTGGATGTGCTCATCCTTTATATAATCAAGTGCCTGGAAAGCAACCTGAAGGTCAATATAATAACCATCGCATTCTTTATCAACAACAAAAATACAGGTTTCACCGAAGCGGCATTCAGCATGCTTTGCACCGTCCATTGCGGCATCGCAGAAACACATTGAGTCAACCGTTGCTTCGATTTCAAATTCAAGAACCTCGCCTGCCTTGTGGATGCCGAGAGCAACCTCTGTTCTGTCGGGGAGGGAGTCTCTTGAAGCGCAGCCCGAGATATAGTGACCGTTACACTTAACGAGAGCTTCACCGCCGACCTGGAATTTTGCACGCAGTTCGAGACCGTCCATTTCCTCGGGAACGGTAATGCTTGCTTTGAAGAAATGAGCCGAGTCATAGCCTGCGTACCAGATATCGCCGCTCTTTATTTCGCCCTTGAAATCTTCCATTTCGTAGCTGTCGCCGAGGAACATTCCTCTTGTGTATTCCCAAACGGGAATATCCTTTTTATGAAGGATGCAGTATTGTTTTAACTGTTTATACATATCATCCTTTAGTATATGCGGTTTTATAGTATGCATAAAAACGCCCCTTTCATCAATTAAACTATTAAAATAATAATATCATAAAAATATAACACAATTCAATAAAAAAACCGCCGAAATTATCGACGGTTTTTTGGTTATATTTACTTTATTTATTTGGTGGGGAGACCTTCCTTGTCATACATGCATGCAGCTTCGAGCATGATTTCAATACCTGCTTCGATAGCCTCGGGAACAAGGTTGTCTGCGTTGTCAAGTCTTGTATGATAGTAACGGGGAGGAGTGGGGTCCATAGCGGCAAAACCTGTTGCGGGGATACCCTTTTGCGTGAACGCTGCGGCATCGCAGGCACCGATATAAATTGATTCAAACTTAAGGTCATATCCGCAATTCTTGCCTGCGTTCTGAACGAGGTGTTTTGCACCCCAATGATGCTGGAGAGTACCGCTGAGGTCTCTGTCGTAAACAGCCATAGTTTCAAGGTCGCGGAATGTATCTGCACCGATAACGCATGTTTCAACATCCTTGAGTTCCTTTTCGTGAGCCTTAACATATGCCTTTGCACCTCTGAGACCGGCTTCTTCAGAACCTGAGCAGATAACAACAAGCTCGGTGTTTTCAAGTCTTGTATCAGTGTCTGCCATAGCCTTTGCAACCGCCATGCCTACATAGCAGCCGGTGAGGTTATCGTTTGCACCGGGAACGCTCTTAATGGGGTTCTGGAAGAAGAGGAAGCCGAGCTGGAAGGGGATGAAAATGCATCCTACAACAAAGCCGAGAACCATGAGCCAACGGGGCTCTGCTGCTTCAAGTGCACCGTTTGTGCCTGCGCAAACAATTCCGATGATTGCAATGATAAGGTCTGCAACAAGACCGACAACAGCGGGAATAAGAACAAGCTTCATGCCTACGCCGCCGAGAAGATAGTTGAGAGTCCATTCAAACTGGCTGTCTGCATGACCAACAATAATAAAACGCTTTTTAACTTCACCATTGGGAGCTCTTTTGGCAATAACGTTGTGGCTGGGGTGACCGATGAAAAGAGGGTCGATAAACTGCTTATACATAACAAATTCAAGAAGCAGAGGAATAAATCCGAGAATTACAAGGATAAGCGAAATAACCGGATTTGCAAATGCATATGTAAATACGCTTGCAACTGCGCAGGCAACTGTGAAGGGAATGAATCCCATAAATGCCTGACGGTGAACCTTGAATTCTTCAATCTGAACATCGTCGCAATAGTTTTCAAGGTCTTTTGCCATAAGCTTCTGAGCCTTAAGTTCTTCGGGAGAACCCGGTTTGCGGGGACCGATTTCATTGCATATTCTTGTGATGTTCTTTACTGCATATTTACTTAGCCTTTTGATATCAAAATTGCTGCTGTATTCGAGTGCTGTTTTCATGGTATCCCTCCATAATTTTACATTTCTTTAATATGATATCATGCTAAAATAAAAAAATCAATATCACCGACGCATAAAATCCGAAAAAATTTTCAATTGTTACATTTGTAACGGTGATTCACGAATCGTTCGCAGAATTCCGGGTAGGGGCGGATATTATCCGCCCGATAAAAAGTGCAAAAAAGAACGCCGTTTCCGACGTTCCATGTTGTTTGATATTACAATGATTATAAACTGTAAACACCCGAGCGCAATACGGCATATTCAATATCCTTAACCCTGAAATATTTGGAGACGGGTTCGTTGAAAATGCAATAATCCGCAACGTTATAATTGCTGAAATCGATTGTTCTTATTTTATAAGAATTGGCGTTGCAGATAAAAAGCTTGTTATCATAAACCGAAACGTCAACGGGGTGACAGAAAGCCTTTTCTTTTGGGCTTCCTATGCGGAATTCTATTCTGTCATGCTTTACGGAATAATTGATTATTGCATTTGAATCGGGAACGGCAAACCATAAATCCATGCCGTTGGCAGAAGGTGAGCATGCCGGATTACCGAGATATTCTACCTTGCTTTCCTCAATCATCTCGCCGTTGCTGCCGATAATCTTAAGTGTTCCGTCGGAATAAGCCGCCGCAATCGTGTTACCGGTCAGGCTCACTATGCTGCAGGTAACAAAATCCCCGAGAGTGCGTGCGATAACGGTGCCGTTTTCACCGAATTTTGCGTTTATGTATGTCAGCACGGGGATTTTTTCAAAAATATCTATTTCCTGATTATATATATAGAAAGCAACGGCTTCCTCACCCTGCGGCGTTGTTTCCCTGCATGCATAAACAAAGCCTCTTTCAACGGGCATTATATCAAGCAAATCAGCATTAAAAAGCTTTTGCACCTTTGGTCCCTCCGGGAAATTTTTTGCATAAATAACCCCGCCAAGCCGAATGCAGCCGATTGTAACCTGCTCTTATAGCAGGTGGGTGCCGCCCGATGCTTTCACGCTCCCTTCGTCCGCTTGAAACAAGCGGGAGGTCTGCAATCCGCCACCGGAGCAAGGCTCCCTATTATTGTGTGTTGGGTTACATATTGACTGCAAGTTACCGCACAAGGCAGGGTGTTTTTATTTTAGCTTTATCAAAGAGGATTATTCTTCTTCAAAGTCAAACATTTCGGAAAGTCTTTCTTCAAATGCCTGACCTACTTCGTTGAATTCTTCATCGTTTTCGATGGGGCAGAGATAAGTTTCTCCGTTTTCTTCTTCAACCTTAAGAATGATAAGCTCGTTATCATCTTCGGTAATTTTATCGGGAGTTTCGGGCAGGGGAAGAAGTGCAACATATCTGCCCTTGTCTGTTTCTATTCTGTCGAGCTCTTCAAAGATATGCTCTTTTCCGTCCTCGTCAACAATGCTGACTATATCGGGGGTATATTCTTCGTTATTCATCAGATTAAAGTCCTTTCTGTTTCCGTTGTTTATATTTTAACTCCAATCGTGTTTTTAGTCAATAGGAAATAACGATAAGTGAAAAATATCTAAAAGTTATCAACTTTTTGACGAAAAACTATTGACAAATACCAATAAATTTGCTATATTATAAGCGAGGAAAGGAACAAGAGAAAAACAAAAAAGACTAAATCCTCTGAAATAATTTAAGAAAACAAAGCCGCAAAGGAATAAGGTGTTTGTAAAAAGTCTTTATCTCTTGAAACTCCTCTTGACCATAGATTGCAGGTCACAGGTCAATAATTTGTCAAAGTGAATAAGAGAAAGGCGGCGATACCCGATGTACCTTGCAGAACATCAGCTCGCAGCCGCATGTTACGACAGATAATTACAGCAGTTTTTGAAAGTGAACTCAGATAAATAATAAAATGATTTGTCTGCAAAGAGCTTGTCAAACTGCAATTAAAGCAAATTATGCTTAAAGGTGTCGGCAAGCGGCTGTGAGCAGAACAAAAAATTGAATATGAATATAATTTGACCGTACCAAGAGGTGCGGTCTTTTTGTGTTGACAAACAGATAAAACACTTTATAATATAAATAAAAAAGACCTTGTGAAGGTGATTGTATGATAAAAGAAAAGCTTGAAAAACTCAATGTTCCGTCTGCACTCGAATTCATGGGTAAAAGAGCGGAAACTGTTGACGAGTGGGAAAATGACATACGCCCCGAAATTGAAAAATTTATTCTGGAAAGCGAATACGGTTATATTCCCGATGCGCCCGAAAGTGTTGAATATAAAATAAAAAATATTGATGAACGTTTTTGCGCGGGGAAAGCAACTTTTATTGAACTTGATATAACAAGCACGGTTTATGGAGAGAAATTTACGTTTCCCGTTAATTATGTGTATCCGTCAAACGGCAATAAATTCAAGACATTTCTGCATATAAATTTCAGACCCTTCGTGCCTGATAAATATATGCCGACAGAAGAAATAATCGATAACGGATTTGCTTGTGCATCGTTTTGTTATCAGGATGTCACAAGCGATGACGGCGATTTCACAAACGGTCTTGCGGGTTTGGTGTATAAAAACTCCGAACGCACTGAAACATCACCCGGAAAGATTGCTATGTGGGCATGGGCTGCAATGAGAGTTATGGATTATCTTCAGACTCGAGAAGAGGTTGATAAGGATAATATATGCGTTTGCGGGCATTCAAGGCTCGGAAAAACTGCGCTTCTGACCGGTGCGATTGATAAACGTTTTGCTGCCGTTCATTCAAATTGTGCAGGCTGCAGCGGTGATGCGCTGAACAGAGGAAAGCTTCCGAAAAGCGAGCATATAGGCGATATTCTTGACAGATTTGAGTTTTGGTTCTGCAAAAACTATGAAAATTTCAGAAATAAGGATGATGAAACACCCTTTGAACAGCATTTTCTGCATGCTTTGATTGCGCCCCGAAGAGTGCATGTTGCTTCTGCCGAAAATGATATCTGGGCAGGTCCCGAAACCCAGATTTTATGCTGTGCGGCGGCATCGGATGTCTATGAGCTTTACGGTAAAAAGGGTTTTGTTTGCGGTGAGGAGAATTTCCTCAAAACAGGTAAATATCTTAATGACGGAAGCATAGGCTTTTGCTATCGCAGCGGTAATCATTATTTCAGCCGTGACGACTGGCACGGACTGTTTGATTTTATGAACAAATAACATATACGGAGGGCATCGGCTTTTTGCGGATATCCTCCGTTTATTATTTATAATAAATACTTGCATTATTTTTTTACAACTGTTATAATTGTAAAATATTGAGATAATTATAAAGGATGATTATATTTTGAAACGTAAGAAGTGGATAGTTTCAAAGAGCAGCAAGGATACTGCGGCGCAGGTTGCTCAAGAATTGAGCGTTGATCCCTTTGCAGCTTTGCTTGTTACTTCCAGAGGCTTTGACAATATAGATGAGATAAGTGACTTCATGGATTACGATGCCCCCCTTTCTCTTTCTCCGTTATCTATTGCGGATATGAGCAAGGCTGCCGAGAGAATAAACAGGGCGATTGATAATTTTGAGCTGATATGTGTTTTCGGTGATTATGATGCCGACGGCGTTACCGCAACAGCTTTGCTTTACTCTTATCTTGAAACAAGAGGTGCAAACGCAATCCGATATATTCCCGACAGACTTACCGAAGGCTACGGACTGAATATCGGTGCGATAGAAGAGCTTGCTGACAGAGGGGTTAAGCTTATTGTTACCGTAGATAACGGCGTTTCCGCAATTGATGAGGCAATCAGAGCAAAAGAACTCGGTGTTGACCTCGTAGTTACGGATCACCATAAGGTTGGCGATGTTCTTCCAGATGCCTATGCGGTTGTTGACCCTCACAGACCTGACTGCCCCAGCACATTCAAAGAAATGTCGGGTGTAGGTGTTGCCTTCAAGCTTGTATGTGCTCTTGAAGGGGATGACGGCGATATTCTCATTGAGGAATACGGCGATCTGGTTGCTTTGGGAACAATAGGAGATGTGGTAACTCTCACGGGCGAAAACCGAGTTATGGTACGCAGAGGATTGCGCCTTCTCAATGACTGCCCCAGACCCGGTATTAATGCTCTTATGGAGTCTGCAAGCATTTCCGATAAGCTTTTCACGGCTTCCACCGCAGCTTTTACCGTTTGCCCGAGAATCAATGCGGCGGGCAGAATGGGTTCTGCAAACAAGGCACTTGAGCTTCTTTTGTGCGATGATGATAAAACAGCAGAGCTTATCGCTTATGAAATTCAGAAGATGAATGCTTTAAGACAAAGCACCGAAACCGAGGTTTATCATGCCGCTGAAAAAATGATAAATGAATCGGACATAATAAATGACAAAATAATCGTTGTTGACGGCGAAGGCTGGCATCAGGGCGTTATAGGCATTGTTGCGGCAAGAATAACGGAAAGATACGGCAGACCGGGTATTGTAATATCCCGTGACGGTGAAAGTGCCAAGGGTTCATGCCGCAGCATAGACGGTTTTTCAATTTACGATGCAATTGAATATGCGTCGGACTATCTTGACCATTTCGGCGGTCACACTCTCGCTGCAGGCATCGGACTTAAATCCTCCGATATTGATGCATTCCGCAAAAAGATAAACGAATTTGCAGAGGATAAAGAAATGCCGTTTGCGGTTCAGAAAATCGACTGCAAGCTGCTTCCGAGCTCGTTGAGCCTTGAAATGCTTGATTCAATGAGCCTTCTCGAACCTTTCGGCGCCGGAAATCCGCAGCCGTGCTTCGGTCTTTTCGGTGTCCGCATTGATGATATTGCAAGCGTTTCCGACGGTAAGCATGTAAGAATGATGGTTTCCAAAAACGGTGCAAGAACGGGTGTTGTTTATTTCGGAATGCCCGAAAAGCTTTTCCCGTTTGAAAGAGGAGATGTTGTTGACCTTGCCGTTAATCTCGATAAGAACACTTATAACGGAGATACCAGAGTTTCGGTTATAGTGAGAGGCATAAGACATTCCGAAACCGATGAAGAAAAGGTTCTTTCCTCAATAAGGCTTTTCGATAAATTTTCGAGAAAGGAAAAGCTTACTCCCGAGGAAGCCGAAAAACTTCTTCCGGACAGGCAGCTTCAGGTTGAGGTATATAAAAGCATAAAGCAGAAGCCGCTTAAGGATAAATACTGCGAAGCGATTTGCTCGCGTTTGGGCGATGATGGCGGCAATCTTGCAAAGATATCGGCGATTATTGAGATTATGCTTGAAATGGGCATACTCGCTGCCGATGTTTACGGGGCAATTTATGTGCCAGATAATCCGCCGAAAGTTAATCTTGAAGATTCCGCAATAATGAAGAGAATAAGAAGCTTCATAAATTGATGAGGGATATTTATGAAAGATATTTTGAAATCCACTAACAGAACATTTGAAACTCCCGATGAGTGTATGCAGGAGATATTAAAGCTCGTGAAGGGTGACTGCACCGATGATGAAATATGCCATATAAGAAAGGCGTATAAAATAGCTGCGGAAGCTCATAAGGACCAGAAGCGTCTTTCGGGCGAGCCTTATATCATGCATCCTTTAAGTGTTGCGCTGATACTTGCAAGCCTCGGCATGGATGAGGCTTCTATTGTTGCGGCTATTCTGCACGATACCGTTGAAGATACCGAAATGACAAAGGAAGATGTCAGCAGAGAATTCGGAGATACCGTTGCAGAGCTTGTCGAGGGTGTTACAAAAATCGGTAAGGTGCAGATTCAGACAAAAAATGATGACGGTGGCGAAAATGTTCGTATTCAGCTTCCCACAAAGGAAGAACAGCAGGCGGAAAATATTCGCAAGATGCTCATTGCCATGTCAAGGGATATCCGTGTTATTATTATAAAGCTTGCAGACAGGCTTCATAACATGAGAACGCTTATGTTCAAACCGGAGCAGAGGCGCAGAGAAATTGCAAGAGAAACAAGTGAAATCTATGCACCTATAGCTCACCGTCTCGGTATCCGTCCCATAAAAGAAGAGCTTGAGGACCTTGCAATCAGCTATCTTGACCCCGTTGCATATAATGAAATCGGCGAGTCGCTTGAAAAGCAGAGTAAAACACGCAATGAATTCCTTGCGGATATTCAGGCAAGAATTGAAGAAAGAGTAAAGAGTATTGTTCCCAATGCACAGGTCAGCGGACGACTTAAATCCGTTCACGGTATATACCGTAAGATGTATATGGGGAATAAGAATTTTGACCAGATTTATGATATATATGCGGTGCGTATCATAGTTGATACGGTTATTGACTGCTATAACTGCCTCGGTATCATTCACGATATGTTTAACTCCATACCGGGCAGATTTAAAGACTATATTTCAACCCCGAAGCCAAATATGTATCAGTCGCTTCATACAACGGTTCTCGGAAAAGAGGGCATACCCTTTGAAGTTCAGATACGAACGTGGGATATGCACCATACCGCTGAATACGGTATCGCGGCTCATTGGAAATATAAGCTCGGCATAAACGGCACGGTTAAATTTGAGGAGCGCCTTGCATGGATAAGACAGCTTCTTGAAAACCAGAGTGAAACCGAGGATGTTGAAGATATCGTTACAACAATCAAGAGCGACCTTGTTCCCGAAGAAGTGTTTGTTTTCACTCCTAAAGGAGATGTTTTCAGCCTTCCGTCGGGTGCAACGGTTGTTGACTTTGCGTATGCCATTCACTCCGCAGTCGGCAATAAAATGGTCGGTGCAAAGGTCGACGGCAGAATTGTTCCGCTTGATTATAACGTCAAAACGGGCGAAATTGTTGAAATTATGACCTCGTCGCAGCAGGGTAAGGGCCCCAGTCGTGACTGGCTTAATATCGTAAAAACAAGCCAGGCAAGAAGCAAAATCAGGCAATGGTTCAAAAAAGAACGCAGAGAAGAAAATATCGTTGAAGGCAAGGCACAGGTTGAGCGTGAATTCAAGCGCAACTTTATACGTCTTTCCGATGCGGAATTTAATGAATTTATCGCAAAGATTGCCGAAAGGCAGCATTGCAAGACCGTTGAGGATTTTTATGCCGCAATAGGCTACGGCGGAATATCTCTTATGCGTCTTATGCCGAGAATCCGTGAGGATTACGGAAAGATGAATAAAACGGAAGAGCCGATTATTACCGTCACTCCCGTAAAGAAAAAGACGAAGAGTAAGGAAGGCGTTATTGTTGAGGGCATTGATAACTGCCTTATCAAATTTTCTCGTTGCTGCAATCCGCTTCCGGGAGATAATATTATCGGATTTATCACAAGAGGACACGGTGTTTCGATTCACACGAGAAGCTGCACAAACGTGCCTGATGATATAAGCAAGGCGGGGGAACCCGAGAGGTGGATAACCGCTTATTGGGACAGCACGGTGCGTGAGGATTTCAAATGTACGCTCCAGCTTTACTGTCTTAACAGAATCGGTTTGCTTGCCGATGTTTCAAGCATGCTTGCAAATATGCGAATTATGATTAACGATATCAGCACAAGAAACACAAAGGACGGCAGAGCGATTATTATGGTAACCGTTTCCGTTAACGGTGTTGAGCATCTGAATTCGCTTGTTTCCAAAATAGAAAAGATTGACGGTGTGTTGAGCATCGAAAGAAGCGGCATATAAGGAGATAAAATGAGAGCAGTAGTTCAAAGAGTAAATAAATCATCTGTCAGTGTTGACGGCGAAATAAAAGGTTTTGTCGGAAAGGGCTTCAATGTTCTTCTCGGTGTAATGAACGGTGATACCGAGTCGCAGGCGGAATTGCTTGCAGGCAAGGTTGCAAGGCTGCGTGTTTTCGAGGACGAAAATGAAAAAATGAACTTAAGTGTTACGGATATAGGCGGCGAAATTCTTGTTATCTCGCAGTTTACCCTCTGTGCGGATATAAAGAAAGGTAACCGTCCGTCATTCACGGATTCCGCTCCTCCTGCAGAGGCAAACAGACTTTATGAGTATTTCTGTGAGAAGCTTCGTGAAAACGGCGTTTCAAAGGTTGCAACGGGCGTTTTTGCAGCGGATATGAAGGTGGAAATCGAAAATGACGGTCCCGTAACTATTGTTATGGATACCGATATTTGGGATAAGAGAGGCTGAAAATGAAAATATTGCAGATAAAGCTTGGACATGAGATTTTTGCAAACTGCTATCTGATTATTGATGAAGCAACGGGCGATGCGGCGATTATCGACCCGGGCTGGTATGACGAAACAATAATCAATACTTTGGCAAAAGAAAATGTTAACCTTAAATATGTTTTGCTCACCCACGGTCATTTTGACCATGTTAGCGGTGTTTACGGCTTGCAGCATGAAATGGGTGCAAAGGTTGTTATCCATGGATGCGACCGTGAGCATCTTCTCGACCCGAGAAAGAGCCTTGCAGAGGGCAATTTTCCCGAGCCTCATCAGCCCGTTTGCGCCGATATTCTTGTGAAAGACGGCGACACGCTGAAGCTTGGCGAAAGCGAAATAAAGGTTATGAGTACACCGGGTCACACAAACGGCAGCGTATGCTATATACTTGAAGATGACAGAGTTATATTCAGCGGAGATACGCTGTTTTGCATGACTGCGGGAAGAACCGATTTCTGGGACGGAAGCGATGAAAAAATGATTGCTTCGCTTAAAAGGCTCATTGCTCTTGAGGGCGATTACAAGGTTTATCCCGGTCATAACAGAGAAACCACTCTTGAAAGAGAAAGAACACGCAATTGGTATATCAGAAGGATGGTAAAATAAGTGATATTAAGAATTTTCGGGCACGATTTCCATTATGAATGCGAAAATCTTTGCAGGGTATATTATCCCAACGAAAAAATTAATATAGTTTACGGCGATGAGGGCGATGACGAAAAAACCGTTATAACAAAGTGCAGTGCGGTTGACGGCGGAAATCTTATCGAGGTTGAAGCATGCATTGACGGTGTTTCAAGGTCTGCAAAAGCGGAGGTTGTTGCATCGGAAGAAGAGCTTCGGGATAAGAGTGAGCTTAAAACGGCACAGCTTATTTTTGAGCTTCTTTCCGAAATAACGGGTTATACTCCTCCGTGGGGAGTGCTTACGGGTGTTCGTCCTTCAAAGCTTATGCTTCGCCTGATTGAACAGATGGGTGTTGACGGCGCAAGAGAATATTTTACCCGTGATTTGCTTGTAAGCGAAGAAAAAACAAGCCTTGCTCAAACTGTTGCGGCGGCAGAGGAAAAAATAGTTGCTCTTTCGGAGGATAAATCCTTCAGCCTCTATGTTTCCATTCCTTTTTGCCCCACAAGATGCAGCTATTGCTCATTTGTTTCGCATTCAATAGCCAATTCCAATGCCCGAAAGCTTTTGCCCGAATATCTTGAAAAGCTTGCTGAAGAAATCGAGATTACGGGTTCAATTGCCAAGAAACTCGGTCTGAAGCTTGAGAGTGTTTATTTCGGCGGCGGTACACCGGGCGTGCTTGAAGCTCCGCAGATGGACAGACTTCTCGGCGCAATCGAAAATTCTTTTGACCTTTCCGCTTTGCGCGAGTATACCGTTGAGGTCGGCAGACCCGATACGGTAACTCCCGAAAAGCTTCGTATATTAAAGCTTCACAACGTTGAAAGAATAAGCATTAATCCGCAGACCTTCAATCAGAAAACCCTGGAGCTTATCGGCAGAAATCACAGCGTTGAGCAGGCTGTCAAATCCTATCAGCTTGCAAAGGCTTACGGTTTTGATAGCATCAACATGGATCTTATTGCAGGTCTGCCCGATGAAACATATGAGG
Organism: Clostridia bacterium; assembly: GCA_017466365.1. Classification (GTDB taxonomy): domain Bacteria; phylum Bacillota; class Clostridia; order Oscillospirales; family Acutalibacteraceae; genus CAG-177. Next base: position 45,840 of record JAFTUG010000002.1, read on the forward strand.
ATTTTTGCTCAAGTGTTGATACCGCAATTTCACTTTCTCCCGAAAACATAACCGTACATACCCTTGCACTTAAGCGTTCCTCCGAACTCAATGCTTCCGGTGCAGGTGTTTCCGGCGGCAACGAAGCAAAGAAAATGCTTGAATATGCATCGAAAAGGCTTTATGAAAGCGGATATGCGCCGTATTACATGTACAGACAGAGCAAATGTGTCGGAAACCTTGAAAATATCGGCTGGTGCAAGACGGGCAAGGAATGCCTCTATAATGTTTTTATGATGGAGGAATGTCATACGGTGCTTGCAGTCGGCGCAGGCGGAGTGACGAAGCTTTGTAATCAAAATACCAATAATGTTGAACGCATTTTCAATTATAAATATCCTTATGAATATATTTCCGGTTTTGACAAAATAAGCGAACGCAAAAACGGAATAAAGAGTTTTTATTTGTCATACTAAATCTTATAGGGTGATTAAGTATGAATAGTGCTGAAAAATACACAAGCAGCAGAATAAATAACCTTGCGCTTGAACCGAAAAAATTCCTTGATGAATGTTCAAGGAGCTATCATGCAAAGGTTTCTGCTGCGGCAAGAAATATATTTGATGATAAAAGCAAAAAAATAGTAATGCTGGCCGGTCCAAGCTCATCGGGAAAAACAACAACGGCAAATCTGCTTTCAAAGATGCTCGGATATATGGGCGGCAGGGCATATACCGTTTCGCTTGATGATTTTTACCATCCGCATTCCGTAGGTTATCCGCTTGATGAAAACGGTAAGCCCGATTATGAATGCGTTGAGGCTCTTGATATTGAGCTTTTGCATCTTTGCTTCGGCGAGCTTATCAGAAAGGGCAGGGCAGAGCTTCCTGTTTTTGATTTCAAGTCGGGTGAAAGAATAAATAATGCAAAAAAGGTTGAACTTTCCGAAAATGATGTTATAATCGTCGAAGGGCTTCATGCGCTGAATCCTGTCATAACGGAAACTCTTGATGAAAACGGACTTTATAAGATTTATGTCAGCGTGTCTTCAAGAGTTTATGAAGAGGACGGCAGTGTGCTTCTTTCAAAACGTGATTTGAGGTTTACGCGGCGTATGGTCAGGGATTACAGCTTCCGTTCAACCTCTGTTGAAAGAACTTTTGAAATATGGCAGAGCGTAATGCGCGGCGAGGATAAATATCTTTTTCCGTTTGAAGGGAATGCAGATATAAAAATCAATTCTTTCCATCCGTGCGAGCCGTGTGTTTTTGCTCAAAGAGCCGTAAGGCTTTTAGAAACCGCTCTGAACGGTGAAAACAGTGAAAAGGCCGCTCTTATGATTAATAAGTTAAGCCTCTTCAAAGATATAGATTATTCAATTCTTCCCGAGGATTCTCTTCTGCGTGAATTTACGGGCTGATGCAGTATTATAAAGTGAAAATAATAACAGGAAAAGGAGTGTGAGCCGATTGGCTACAGGAAAAAAACAGTCGGTATTAAACGGTGCAATGATGCTTATGTTTGCCGTTTTGCTCGTTAAGGTTATCGGTCTTTTGTTTAAAATTCCGCTGACCGATATGATTGGCGCGGCAGGCAGAGGCTATTTCAACTCGGCATACGAGATTTATACCCCCATTTTTGCAATATCAATGGCAGGTTTGCCTGTTGCGGTTTCAAGAATGGTTGCCGAAAATATTGCTCTCGGAAATTACAGAGAGCCGAGAATGATTCGTAAGGTATCGCAGCGTCTGTTTATTATCGTCGGAATAACAGGAACCTTGATTCTTCTCGCTGCTGCTTATCCTTATGCACGTTTCGTTGCAAATATCCGCAGCCTTCCTGCAGTTCTTTGCGTTGCTCCCTCCATTTTCTTCTGCTGTTATATGTCAACCTACAGAGGATATTACGAGGGCTTAAGAAACATGACTCCGACTGCGATATCGCAGGTTGTTGAAGCGCTCGGAAAGCTTGTTGTGGGTCTTGTTCTTGCAAAGCTCGTTACGCAGACGGGTATGAATCAGTATGAAAGCGGAATGCTCGCATCGAGCAATACTTCCGCAACAGTTTTCGGCAATGAGGTAACAAGTCTTGCCGAGGCAAACAGCGTTATAACTCCGTGGGCTGCTGCAGGTGCGGTTATGGGTGTTACCATAGGCTCTGTTGCCGCAGCGGTATTCCTTACCATATATTATAGGGTCAAAGGCGACGGTATAACAAGAACGCAGCTTGTAAATTCCGAAAAATCTGCTCCTTCGGATAAGCTTGCAAAGGATATGATAAAGATAGCCGTTCCCATGGTTATCAGCGCTCTTATTCTCAACATAACAAATCTTGTTGATACCGTAACAATTCAATCAAGACTCACTTCCGCTATTGAATCGGATTCCGCAACGATTTTGCAGATGCATTCCGAGGCTATTAACGAAGCTGTCAGACTTTCAAGAATCAATATCAGCGATTCTGCCGAGATTGTAAAATATCTTTGGGGTTCATACGGTATGGCTCTTGATTTCAGAAATCTTATTCCCAACCTTACTCTTCAGCTCGGCATAAGCGCGCTTCCCGCACTCGCTGCTGCATGGGCGGTAAAAGAGAAAAAGGGCATAAAATCAACAATCGAACTTGTTTTGAGAATATGCATGCTTATCGGTTTGCCTGCAGGCTTCGGTATGGCGGCTCTTGCAACTCCTCTCCTTACCCTTATTTACGGCAGAGGCTCAAGCTCCGATGCAATTCCCGTTGTTGCTCCCATCATGGTTGCTTACGGTATTGCAACGGCTCTTATGGCTGTTTCAACACCCATAACCAACATGCTTCAGGCAATCGGAAGAACAGATATACCTGTTAAATCCGTTGTTGTGGGTGCAATATGCAAAATCACATGTAACTTTATCCTTGTAGGTAATCCTAAAATCAATGTTTACGGTGCGGTGGTCGGCACAATACTCTTCTATGTTGTAATTGTTGCGTGCAACCTTACTTCACTTCTCCGTATTTCAAAGGTAAAGATTAACTGGGCATCAATCCTTGTTAAGCCTCTTATATGCGCCGCTCTCTGCGGTGTAACTGCATTTGCTTCTTATGGCCTGCTCTCCAAGATATTCCCTGTGGGAAATACAGAAAGCATTCTGAATATGGGAACAATTTCAACCGTTATTGCGGTCGGTCTCGCGGTAGTTGTGTATGTTATTTCACTTCTTCTTGTCAAAGGCGTTGCCCGTGAAGATATTTCTGTTTTGCCAAAAGGAGAAAAAATTGCAAAAACCCTTGAAAAATATGGACTTTTAGGTTAAAATAGAGGTTGCGTATATTGGGAGTGAGAAAAATGGTTGATTTTGAGCGCAAAGACAGTTATAATATTCACGACCTTGTTGAGATAATGAGATTGCTTCGTGCTCCCGGTGGTTGTCCGTGGGATGCGGAGCAGACCCATGAAAGCATCAAGAAAAATCTTATTGAAGAAACCTATGAGGTTATTGAGGCAATCAATAAGAGCGATAACGAACTTCTCTGCGAAGAACTCGGCGATTTACTCATGCAGGTTGTTTTTCATGCATGCATGGAAAACGAAAAAGGTGTGTTTGATTTTGATGATGTGTGTGACGGCGTTTGCAAAAAGCTTATAGAACGCCATCCGCATGTTTTCGGAGAAACAATGGTATCGGGTGTTGACGATGTTCTGACCAATTGGGATGATATTAAAAGAAAAACCAAGGGTCAGAAAACAACAACGCAGTCAATGCTCAGCGTTCCCAGAGAGCTTCCTGCTCTTATGCGTGCAACAAAGCTTCAAAAAAAGGCTGCTGATGTCGGCTTTGATTGGAGCGATGTTTCGGGTGCTCTCGATAAGCTTCAGGAAGAAATCAATGAGCTTCGTCAGGCTGTCGAAAATAATGACAGAACCAACATGAATGAAGAACTCGGCGATGTTCTTTTCTCTGCCGTTAATGTTTCAAGATTCATAAAATCCGATGCGGAGGAAGCGCTTACCGCCGCAAGCGATAAGTTCCTTTCAAGGTTCACAACCGTTGAAAAGCTTGCCGGGGAGCGCGGGATAGATATGAATGCTTCAGAGCTTGAAGAGCTTGATAAGCTTTGGGATGAAGCTAAAAAAATTAATTGAATATGGATACTTTAATGTATTTCATAAAATAGAAAACAAAAAAAGATTGGAGTTAGAAAAATGAATAAGACAGAACTCGTAAACGCAATTGCAAAGAACGAAGGCATCGAAAAGAAGTGCGCTGAAAAGGCAGTTAACGCTGTATTTGCAGCTGTTGCTGATGCTCTCGCAGCAGGTGAGAAGGTTCAGCTTATCGGTTTTGGTACTTTTGAAGTTCGTGAGCGCGCTGAAAAGACAGCTCGTAACCCCAGAACAGGCGAAACAATCACAGTTCCCGCAACAAAGGCTCCCGCTTTCAAGGCAGGCGCAGCTCTTAAGGCAAAGGTTGCAAAATAATTTTACTGAAAACGGGGCTGCTTAACGGCAGCCTCTTTTCTTTACGGAGTGGTAATAATATGCGTCTTGATAAATACCTTAAGGTATCAAGAATAATCAAAAGAAGAACCGTTGCCAACGATGCATGCGATGCAAAGCATGTTACGGTTAACGGCAAGGTGGCAAGGGCATCTTATGATGTTAAGGTCGGAGATATAATAGAAATTACCTTCGGCTCAAACACGAATAAATTTGAGGTTTTGAGTGTTTCTGAACATGCAACAAAAGAAACCGCCGCAATGATGTTCAAGCCTCTTTAATATAAAAGAATAAACAAGCCTCCCGAAGCATATCATTTATTGAATGCAAAAGGGAGGTTTTTATATGTCAGAGGAAAAAAGAATGCAATCGATGCCGCATAATCTTGTGCTTGAGGACAGAAAGATGCTTACCGTTTCGGGAGTGTCTGATGTTGACAGCTTTGATGAGCAGACAGTAATAGTTTTTACGGATATGGGCGAGCTTACTGTCAGGGGCAGTAATCTTCATATCAACAGATTAAGTGTTGAGGTGGGGGAGCTTACCGTTGAAGGAAATATTGCCGCCTTAATTTATTCCGATGAAGCTCCGAAGAGCGGCGGATTTTTCAGCAAGGTGTTCCGATAAATGGAGTATATTCAGGGGCTGTCCGTTCAAACCGAAATATTTCTTCTTTCTCTCGGGTTCGGTTTTCTGCTGGGGATACTCTATGACGTTTTCCGTACCCTGCGTCTGATAATATCCAAATCCGCCGTTTTTACCGTCTTTATGGACATTTTGTATTTTGTTTTATGTGCTATCCTGATTTTCAGTTTTAATCTTGTGGTTGACAGCGGTAAAATAAGGCTTTATGTCCTGCTCGGTGATTTGCTCGGCTGGTTAGTGTATTATTTTTCTTTCGGCGAAATTTCAATCAAAATCAGTAACATTATAATTTCGTTGGTAAGGCGGACGTTAATGGCAATTTCAAAGCCGTTTATTAAGCTGAAAAAGCATATGGAACGTAAATTCAAAAAATTTTTCTTGTTTTCCAAAAAAATAATAAGAAAATTTTATAAAAAAGCAAAATTTGACTTGCAAAAGCATAGGAGTATGGTGTATAATCTTAACGGTTATATAGAAAATAATACTTTTAAGGATAATTAATGATAAATGGCTGTTAAAAAGATTAAAAACAGAAAACACAGTATCATACTGGCAGTGCTTTTTTGCGCTCTGGTGTGCTACTTTGTTGCAACCTTAATCAGCCTTCAAATGCAGGTGCGTGCTCAAGAAAATACCGTTGATGAGCTCAAAGCGCAGTATCAGCAGCAGATTGACGAAAACAAAGAGCTTCAGGCGCTGATTGATGAAGGCAATGAATCGGATTATATAGAAAAAATCGCAAGAGAGCAATACGGCTATGCCAAGCCTGATGAGAGAGTTTATTACGATTCATCTGTATATTAAACTGTTTTCAGTTTGTTTATAAATTCAACTTATTATGGAAGGACTTATTCACTGTATGCAATTTGAAGAAGGTGCAATCGTAAGCGGCAAGGTTACGGGTTTAACTGATTTCGGAGCTTTTGTGGAGCTTGAAGGCGGAAAAACAGGTATGATACATATTTCCGAAGTTGCTCCCAATTATGTTAAGGATATCAGAGAACACGTTTCCGTAGGTCAGGAAGTTAAGGCTAAAATCATATCTGTTACTCCTGACGGAAAAATCAGTCTTTCAATCAGAAAGCTGTCAGAGCAACCCAAGGAAAAAGAACAGCGTCCTCAAAGACCGCCCCAGAAGCCCAGAAACGAAAAGCGTTCGGCTCCCAATGTTTGGAACGGTCAGAAGAGCAGCGCTCCTCCTGCGGGTGAAAAGCAGTCTTTTGAAGATATGATGGCAAGATTCAAGGCAATAAGCGACGAAAAAATGACTGACCTTAAAAGAGCGAGCGACTCCAAAAGAGGCAGTGCAGGTTATTCCCGCAGAGGTGCAAAGTAATTATCAAACGGGGGCAGTGCCTCCGTTTTTTAATATTTACCGAGAATAAGTCAGGGGTGATTAAATGCGTGAGATTGATGCGGCTGTAATTGAGCAGGCGGTGCGTGATATGTGCATTCTTGCCAATAAACAGCTTCCGCATGACCTCGAAGAAAGAATAGAATATTGTGCAGGCTGTGAGTGCGAGGCTTTGCCTGCAAGCATAATGCAAACTCTTAAGGATAATATCATAGCGGCAAAAGAGCTTGATATTCCCATATGTCAGGATACCGGAATGGCTGTTGTTTTTGCAGAAATCGGTCAGGAGGTACATATCGTCGGCGGCAGTTTTGAACAGGCGGTAAATAAAGGTGTATCAAGAGGATATACCGAAGGCTATCTTCGCTGTTCCGTTGTTAAAGACCCGTTAAGAAGAGTTAATACGGGCGATAACACGCCTGCTGTTATTCATACCCGCATTGTCGACGGCGATAAAATAAAGCTTACCGTTGCCCCGAAGGGCTTCGGAAGCGAGAATATGAGCTGCCTTAAAATGTTTACTCCTTCTGCAACAAGAGAGGATATAATTAATTATATTGTTGAGTCGGTAAAAACCGCAGGCAGCAATCCCTGCCCTCCAATGGTTCTTGGAATAGGAATAGGAGGCACGTTTGAGCAGTGCGCCTTGCTTGCCAAAACCGCGCTATGCAGAAATGTAAGCGAAAATAACAGTGATGATTATTATTCGTCAATGGAGCAGGAAATTCTTGAAAGAGTTAATGCTCTTGATATAGGTCCCCAAGGCTTCGGAGGAAAAACCACGGCTTTGAGTGTTGCAATAGAAGCAAAGCCCACCCATATAGCGGGTTTGCCCGTTGCGCTTAACGTCGGATGCCATGTTACCCGCCATAAAAGCATGGTAATCTGAACAAATTGTAAAATAAATTAGACAAATTATTAAAAATTTTCAAAAACCCCTTTACAATTTTTGTGCATTTATGCTACAATACAGATGAAGTCAAAGACTTCAATAGCTACAAAAGGGGATGACTATATGAAAATCACAATTACAGGTCGCAAGTGCTCACCCAGAGACTCTTTCAAAGAGCATGCAGAAAAGAAGCTCGCCAAAATTGAGCGCTTTTTCGGCTCCGATGCGGAGGCGAAAGTTACGGTAACTGTTGAGAAGTCATCACAATCGGTTGAAATCACCGTAAAGAATAACGGTATGATTTTCAGGGCTCAGGAGAGAGCGGAAAACATGAACGAAGCTCTCGACAAATGTGTTGACACCCTTATCAGGCAAATCAGGAAGAATAAGACCAGAATCGAAAAGAAGCTCCGTGCAGCAAGTTTTGATGTTTTTGCAGATGAAGCCGATGTTGCAGAGGAAGTTGATTTTGAGCTTGTCAGAAAGAAAACCGTAAATCTTAAACCCCAGTCCGTTGACGAGGCGATTCTTCAGATGAATCTCGTAGATCATAATTTCTATGTATTCATTGAGGAATCAATCGGAGAAGTATGCGTTGTTTATAAACGTAATGACGGAGGCTACGGTCTTATCACACCTGAAATTGAGTGATCATATACCGAAAATTATGATTGATTAAATATTGGCGGGAATCAAAACGGTTCCCGCCATTTTTAAGGTGAAAATTATGAGAATTGATTTTGTAATACCCTGCCTTCTCGGCATGGAATCTCTTATTGCGGGAGAGCTTAAAGAATTCGGAGCGGAAAATGTTGCTGCTGAAAACGGAAGAGTTTTATTCAGCGGTGACGAAAATATTCTTGCAAGAGTTAATATCTGCTCACGATTTGCCGAAAGAGTGCAGATTCTTGTCGGCTCATTTGAAGCAAGGAGCTTTGAAGAACTGTTTCAGGGAACAAAAAAACTTCCTTGGGAGGAGTGGATCGGCTCTCTTGATGCATTTCCCGTTAAGGGTTATTCAATCAATTCGGGTCTTTTCAGCACCCGTGACTGTCAGGCAATAATAAAAAAAGCGGTTGTTGAAAGGCTTAAATCAAAATATAAAATTGAATGGTTTGAAGAAACGGGGCCGGTTCATCAGATTCAGTTCTCAATAATGAAGGACAAGGTGTCGCTTCTTATAGATACTTCGGGCTACGGACTCCACAAAAGAGGTTACCGACTTGATGCAAATGATGCACCTATTAAAGAAACCCTTGCGGCGGCTCTTTGCAGTCTTTCGCATTTGAGACCGTATCACAAGCTTTATGACCCTATGTGCGGCTCGGGCACGATTCTTATTGAGGGCGCAATGATGGCGGCTAACATCGCTCCGGGCATCAACAGAAGCTTCTCAGCTGAAAGATTCGGTGTTATTCCGAGAAATGTATGGGATGAGGAAAGAGAAAGAGCAAGAAGTCTTGTGCGTTCCTGCGATGATTTCATGGCTTACGGTTCCGACCTTGATGCAAAGGCAATTGAAATTGCAAAGGTAAATGCAAAAAGAGCGGGTGTAGACGATAAAATCAGCTTCAAGGTTGCCGATGTTGCAAAATTTGCACCTGAATCGGAAAGAGGCACTGTAATTTGCAATCCGCCTTACGGCGAGAGACTTCTTGACATTTCCGAATGTGAAGCAATTTATAAATCCATGGGTAAGGTTTTTGAACAGAAAAAAGGCTGGTCATACAGCATTATCAGCCCCGATGAAGAGTTTGAGAAGGCTTTCGGAAGAAAAGCCGATAAGAGAAGAAAATTATATAACGGCATGATTAAATGCCAGTTGTTTATGTACTTTAAATAATTCAGGGAGGAAGATGTAAGATGAAACACATTTTTGTTATTAATCCTGCTGCAGGTCAGGGTAAATCACTTGATTTTATCAAAGCGAAGATTGAAGCTGTTTCAAAGAAATATTCACTTGATTATGAAATGTATATCACCGAAAAGAAGGGTGACGGCATTGAATATGTTGAGGAAAGGGCAAAGAGCGGTGAAGAAATACGCTTTTATGCATGTGGCGGTGACGGTACGCTTTATGATGTTGTAAACGGTGCGTACGGCTATAAGAATGTTCAGGTTGCCGTTGTACCCCTCGGTTCGGGCAATGACTTTATCCGTCTTTTCGGCACTCAAGAGGAATTTCTTGAGCTTGAAGATCAGATTGAAGGTGTTCCCGTTGAGCTTGACCTCATAAAGTGCGGTAACGAAATTGCAATCAATCAGTGCTCTATGGGTATGGATGCCGAGGTTTGTGCAATGCAGGGTAAAATCAAAAAGTTACCGCTTGTAACGGGTGAAGGCGCATATTATATCGGCTGCCTTTATGCCATAGTAAAAAAATTCCACAATAAATTCACAATTACCATTGACGATGAAGAGGTTATTTCAAAGGACTGCCTTTTCTGCTTCTGCGGAAACTCAAGATGGTACGGCGGCGGATTTATGGCTGCACCTCTTGCACAGCCCGATGACGGACTTCTTGATTTTGTTATCGTTGAAGCAAGCGTCAGCAGAGCAAAGCTTGTAACTCTTCTCAATAAATATAAGAGAGGAGAGCATCTTGATTGGGATATTACAACCTTCAAGAGAGGCAAGAAGCTTACAATCCACAGCGATTCTCCTGCTGCTGTTAATGTTGACGGTGAATGTAAGTTTATAACAGACACTTCATTTGAGCTTGTTGAAAAAGGAATGACCTTTGTTGTTCCGAGAAAGTCAAAGTTTCTTGTTGAAAGAGAAAAGCGCCTTGCAGGCAAATAAGAGGTTTTTATGAAAAACACGAATGCGATAAAATTTAATTCTTCGGGTAAGCTTATTATCATGCAGGTCAGCGATACGCAGGATATGAAATATGTCCGTAAGGCAATGACCAAAATGCTTGATAATGCCTATGACCTTTTAAAGCCCGACCTTGTGTTGTTTACGGGAGACAATATTCTCGGCAACCATCTTCTCGATGCCCGTTTCGGAAGCCGTCAGGTAGCAAGCGGTAAGGCGGCAACAATGCAGATAATGAAGGATTCAATTCATCATATCTGTGCTCCGCTTGAAAAGAGAAAAATTCCTTTTGCTATGATTTACGGCAATCACGATGATATGAACCTTGTTTCAAAGGATGAGCAGGCTGATATTTATCGCAGCTATTCCATGTGTCTGCCGATGAATACACGCAACGGCAAGGTGGATTGCGATACTTATAATATCCCCGTTTATTCCCGTGACGGAGAAAAGCTCCTTTTTAATCTCTGGATGCTCGATTCTGCATGGTATGATAAGTTTGAAGATAAATGCTATACTGCAATAAAACCTGAAACGGTTGAATGGTATAAGCAGACATCTGCAAAGCTTAAAGCGGAAAACGGCGGAGATGCTGTTCCTTCGCTCATGTTTGCTCATATACCTCTGCCCGAAATTACAAATCTTATTGAGCAGTGCGGACCGAATGATACAGGCGCCGTCCTTACTCACACAAAAGGCTGGTGCCGCCTTCGACCTGATATGGCTAGGGGTACTATGCTTGAATATCCGAGCATCCTTGAAGACTCTGCGGGTCTTTTTGATGCCGCAATTGAATGCGGTGATGTTAAAGGCATAGTTTCGGGTCACGACCACGTAAACTGCTTTGAGGGAAAATACAAAGGAATAGAGTTTATTCAGACTTCATGCGCCTCATTTCGTTGCTACGGCGGCGAAATGCGCGGAGTAAGAATTTTTGAAATCGACGAGAGAGATCCCTCGGATTATACAACCTATTTCTTTAACTATGCCGATCTTTGCGGCAGGGGAGTCGGTGCGAAAATAAGATATTTTTGGGATGCCGACGAAATGGAAAAAACAAAAGCTGCGGTTCTTGCAGGTTCAGCTGTTGCGGCAGGAATTGCAGGCGCAATAATAAAAAAGAAATGATGTGGTTTAAATGAAAAAATTTGTTGCAGTATTATTGGCTCTTGCTATGTTATTCACTGTTCCTGCTTTTGCATTTGCAGCGGAAGATGCAGAGCAGACCCCGATTGTTTCAGAGGAAAACGAAGAAACAACAGCACCCGAAGAAAGCGAAGCGGATTCCGACGAAACCGTTGCAACAATTTCGCTTTGTACCTGTATTTATGTATGGCCTATTTCGGGTCACACATGGATTTATGTTCATAATAATTCCGATGAACCCATTCAGGTCGGTCACTATGAGGTTCCCGTCGGTCAGGGCGTTTCCGTTGGCGTTTTCTCATTCTCGGTTAATGACGGATGGGGAATATACTATAATATTGAAGCCTATAAAGAAAACACCAAAAACCGTATGGATAATGTATGGTCAAAATCCGAAGAGCTTGATGCAAATGAGCTTGAAACCTTGAGCAACAAATTGTTAAGCTACCCTAATTATTGGGGCTTCGGCGGAAACTGTGCAACATTTGCTTTCACAATGTGGAATTCCGTTACCAATGACAATTATATCTCGTTCCTGATTCCCGCTATCACACAGTTTATGCTTATGGTAAGCGGAGCAAAAAGAGGCGAGCTTGAGATGTATTGCCCGTCAAGAGATAATGTTTACAGATTGAAGGGATACGGCGAAAACGCACACCTTGAAAGAGCGAGTGACTATACCGTAAGTTAAATAATTCGGTGAAAAGTATCGGTTATTCTCGCCATAAAAAGGAGATGACATTTTGAAGACATCTGCGGTTAAAACAACGAAGCTTGGTTTCAAGCTTTGGCTTTCGGTTATTGTATTCGGTCTTATCGGCCAGATAGCATGGATAGTTGAAAATATGTATTTTTCAAAATTCGTGCAAAACAACATTGAGCCTGAAGCATATGCCACAACAATCATGGTGGCACTCTCTGCAATTGCGGCAACGGCGGCAACGGTTATCGGCGGAGCGCTCTGCGATAAGCTCGGCAAAAGAAAAGCCGTCATATGCTGGGGATACATACTTTGGGGAATATCAACCATGGCATTTGCTTTTATTCCGCTTGATTTTTCTCCGGATGCAAAAATAAAGCTTGTTGCGGTTGTTATTATCATGGACTGTGTTATGTCTTTCATCGGTGCAACGGCAAATGATGCTGCATTCAACACATGGGTTTCCGATATTTCGGATACGACAAACCGAGGAAAAATAGATGTTGTTCTTGCTATTATGCCCGTTGCGGCAATGGGTGTTGTGTTTGTCGGTCTCGATTCGCTCACGAGCACAAGCGAGCATTGGGGAGAATTTTTTATGCTTCTCGGTGCGGTGCCCGTAGTCGGCGGTATTCTCGGATTCTTTATGCTCAAGGATGCGCCTCATGTTAAAAAGCAGGATACAACAGGCTATTGGAGCAATGTTTTTTACAGCTTCCGTCCTTCGGTTATCAAAGAAAATAAAATGCTTTATGTTTGCCTTCTCGGCAGCATGTGTTCCGGTGCATCCATTCAGGTTTATCAGTCTTATCTAATTAACTTTGTTGAAAAAACACTCGGCATAACCGACTATGTGATACCTCTTATAGTAATTGTGCTCGGTTCTGCAATTCTTTCTGTTGTTGTGGGTAATCTCATGGATAAATACGGCAAAGAAAAGTTTTATTACCCCACCATTATCGTGAATGTTATCGGTGCAATCATAGTTTACTGCCTTAAATTTGTTTTGGGTGATGAAACAAAAATGCTTGCTCTTATTATGGGCGGCGGTGTTATGGTTATGGGTGCATCGCTTGTTATGGCAGGCCTTTTCCTCGGCGCATTCAGGGACTATATTCCGCACGGTAAAGAAGGCTCTTTTATGGGAATGAGAATGTTCCTTTTTGTTCTTCTCCCCATGCTGATAGGTCCTGGTGTTGCACAGTTTACGATTAACAAGGTTAACATGAGAACGCCGGACGGAATGATTCTTTATCCCCCCGAGCTTTTTCTTGCGGGTGCAGTGGTAGTTGCTTTTGCACTTATTCCCGCTTATTTCGTAAAGAAAAACGATAAAAATATCAGAGCAAAGCTCATAGCGGAAAAGGAAAATTAAAATGGCTAAAGAAAAAAGATTTGAAAAGACATATTCGCAGGATTTAGGTGCAACGATGATTTATGTTGACAAAGAAACGGGAGTCAATTATCTTTTCGTTTCAAGCGGATATGCAGGCGGATTAACACCTCTGCTTGACCGCGAAGGCAAGCCTGTTATAACACCGATAATCAACAAATAAAAATTCGCTCAACTCTCGATGTTTCGGGAGTTGAGTTTTTTATTACATAAATGTAATAATAGTATAATTATTTGTAATTTGACAATTAAATTCGTTTGCTCTATAATTAAATTAAAGAGCAAACGGAGGTGTAAAAATGAGAAAGATTATTTCGGCTTTGTGTATTGTGTGTATCATGGTTATGCTTTTGAATTGCTGTGCAAATAACAGCATGAATGATGAAGCACAGAGTTCATCGACAAGTGCGTCCGTAACCGATGCACCCAAAACAAACGGGGCTACTGCAGAAGCAACAGAGAAAGAAAAAACAACACAAGCGGAATCCGTAATAAAAACTGAAACAATTACAATCAAAAATGAAAAATACAGTTTTACAATTCAGAAAACTGACTTTGAGAAAAATTATTCAGAAGAAATATTGATGAATATTTCTAGGCTTGTTCCCATGGGATTCGGACTGGACGATTACGATAACTGGAACGGTACACCCAACGAGGTTATTAATGATGTTTTACGTTGTGTCCAGGTTTCGAGAAATAACTGGTTTTTTGAACGCTATGATAATGATTCTCCCGAATATACAGCTGCTCAGAATGAAATGTCGAAAAATCCTTTTGAGCCGAGTGATGTGGACTGCTTTGTAATTACCGATATAGAAAAAATTAATAAATTTCTTTCTGAAAGATTCGGTTCGGAAGCACGGCAGTTCAAATCGGAAGATTTTGAAACCTATAATGAGGTCAAGGTAAGTGATGAACCGATTGCCTTGGGATACTTGTATCCTACATACAGATATGTTTATTTGCCTGAAAGTGAAATGGTTGCTTGTTTCGTTGAATATTTTACAGGTTCTGAAGGTCCTGCCGCATATATTTATGATATACAAACCGTTGATGGTTCATATATAGTGAAAGCTGTTTCAGGTTCATATAATTATGGAGAAAACGGCGATACTTTTGCCGGTATGCAAAGCGATGCTTTGAAAAATTTCGGACAGTATACCGAAGACAGTCTTGATAATTATACTATGACACTGGCATATGATAATAACGGGAATTTGTATACGAAGAGCGTGAAAAAAACACAGATTCTTCCAGATAATTATTAAATTAATCCCCGAAAAGGTTTTAAAGCCTTCTCGGGGATTTCTGCTTGTGTGATTAAATTAAAGAGTTGTGAGGGTCTCCATAACGTAGTTGCCGAAATCCTCGCAGGTTGCGCCGTCTGCTCTGCCTGTAATCTTAAGCTTCTTTTCTTCGTACATGCAGATATCGAGTGCTCTTTCAAGCTTATCTGCTTCAGCCTGCTTGCCGATGTGTGAAAGAAGCATAACAGCCGCTCTGAGCATGGAGCAGGGGTCTGCATACTTGCCTCTGCCTTCTCTCATCATTCTGGGTGCAGAGCCGTGGATAGCTTCAAACATAGCGTATTTCTTGCCGATGTTTGCGCTGCCTGCAGTGCCTACGCCACCCTGAAATTCAGCTGCTTCGTCTGTGATGATATCGCCGTAAAGGTTGGGAAGAACGAATACCTTGAAATCGGTTCTTCTCTTCTTGTCGATAAGCTTTGCTGTTGTGATATCAATATACCATTCATCGGTTGTGATTTCGGGATATTCCTTGCCGATTTCCTTGCAGAGGTTAAGGAACTTACCGTCTGTTGTTTTGATAACATTAGCCTTCTGAATGATGGAAACTCTGTCTTTCTTGTTTCTTCTTGCGTAGTCATAAGCAAGTCTTGCAATTCTCTGTGTGCCTTCTGTTGTGGTAACGACAAAGTCCATGGCAAGGTCATCTGTGATGTTAACACCCTTTGAACCTACAGCATATGCGCCCTCTGTGTTTTCACGGAAGAATGTCCAGTCGATGCCTTCTTCGGGGACTTTTACGGGACGGAGATTTGCAAAAAGGTCAAGAGCCTTTCTCATTGCAACGTTAGCTGATTCAATGTTGGGCCAGGGATCGCCTGCCTGGGGAGTGGTTGTGGGGCCCTTGAGGATAACGGGACATTTTTTGAGCTCTTCAAGAACGTCATCGGGGATTGCCTTGTTGACTGCAACACGGTTTTCGATTGTTAGACCGTCGATTGTCTTAAACTCGATTTTGCCGTTTTCAACATCTTCCTTAAGAAGAAATTCAAGAACTCTTGCTGCTTCGTTTGTGATGATGGGGCCGATGCCGTCGCCGCCGCAAACGCCGATTGTGAGCTTATCGAGAGTTGAATAATCAATGAAATCGCCCTGTTGCTTTATAGCTTCGCTTCTTGCGTCCTGTTCTCTGATGAGAGCTTCAAACTTTTCAAGAGCGGCTTTAATCTGTACTTCTGTCATTTTTATATCTCCTTATTTGCCGATATTCTTTGTATAGTTTAGAAGTCCGCCGTCAAGAATCATTGCGGTCTGTCTGTCGGAATAATCATAAGCAAGCTCGTATTTTTCGCCCTTGGTTACGTTTTCAAGGATAACCTTTGCACCGTTCTTGATATTCTTTCTTATATTGTTGAGGGCGAGGATATCGTCGGTGTCAATCTTGTCATAATCATCGGGATTTGCAAATGTGAAGGGCATGATGCCTGCGTTTATGAGGTTAGCACAATGAATTCTTGCGAACGATTTAGCGATAACAGCCTTGATTCCGAGATAAAGAGGAACAAGTGCTGCATGCTCTCTCGATGAACCCTGACCGTAGTTTGCGCCGCCGATGATGAAGCCCTTGCCTGCAGCTTTGCAACGCTCTGCAAAGTGTTCGTCACACTGCTTGAAGCAGAAGTTTGAAAGGAAAGGAATGTTTGAACGGTAGGGGAGAATCTTTGCGCCTGCAGGCATGATATGGTCGGTTGTTATGTTATCGCCAACCTTGAGAATTGCAGGAGCCTCGATGTTTTCGGGCAATTCAACGCTTGTGGGGAAAGGTTTGATGTTGGGACCGTACTTAATTTCAACGCTGTCAGCCTCCTCAACACTTGCAGGCTTTTCGATCATGTTATCATTGATGATGAAGCGTTCGGGCATTGTGATTTCCGGCATCTCGCCGAGTGTTCTCGGGTCTGTGAGATAACCTGTAATTGCCGATGCTGCTGCAACCTCGGGGCTTACAAGATAAATACCTGCGTCTGCAGTACCCGATCTTCCCTCAAAGTTTCTGTTGAAGGTACGGAGTGAAACGCCCTTTGACTGCGGTGACTGACCCATGCCGATGCAGGGACCGCATGAACATTCGAGAAGTCTTGCACCTGCACAGAGGATATCGGAAAGCGCACCGTTGAGTGAAAGCATATTGAGAACCTGCATTGAACCCGGTGAAATGGTGAGGCTTACGTTGGGAGCAACTTTCTTGCCCTTGAGTATAGCCGCAACCTTGAGAAGGTCAAGCAGAGATGAGTTTGTGCATGAACCGATGCATACCTGACTGATTTCAATGTTGCCGATTTCTTCAACGGTTTTAACGTTGTCAGGCATATGAGGCATCGCTGCCATGGGAGCAAGCTTGCAAAGGTCGATATCAATGATTTCATCGTACTGTGCATCCTCATCGGGGAGAAGTTCTGTCCAGTCTTCTTCTCTGCCCTGTGCTTTAAGGAATTCTTTTGTTGTTTCATCAGAGGGGAAAACAGAGGTTGTTGCACCAAGCTCTGCACCCATGTTTGTGATTGTAGCTCTTTCGGGAACGGAGAGTGTTTTAACGCCCTCACCGCCGTATTCGATAATCTTGCCAACGCCGCCCTTAACGCTCATAATGCGGAGAACTTCAAGAATGATGTCCTTTGCACCGACCCAGGGTGAAAGCTTGCCCGAAAGGCGGACAAGGGTCATTTTCGGCATTGTTGTGTAGTATGTACCGCCGCCCATTGCAACTGCAACATCAAGACCGCCTGCGCCGATTGCGAGCATGCCGATACCGCCGCCTGTGGGAGTATGGCTGTCTGAACCGATAAGAGTTTTACCGGGTTTTCCGAAGCGTTCAAGATGAAGCTGATGGCAGATACCGTTGCCGGGCTTTGAGAAAAGAAGACCTCTTTTCTTTGCAACGCTCTGAATAAATCTGTGGTCGTCTGCGTTTTCAAAACCGTTCTGCAAGGTATTGTGGTCGATATATGAAACCGAAAGCTCTGTGCGTACTCTTTCAACACCCATTGCTTCAAATTCAAGGTATGCCATAGTACCCGTTGCATCCTGGGTAAGTGTCTGGTCAATCTTAAGACCGATTTCGGTGCCGGGTATCATTTCGCCGCTGACAAGATGGCTCTTGATCAGCTTCTGGCCTATTGTCATTCCCATTATCCATCCTCCTGTAATAAAAACAATAATATACAATTTTATGCCAACAATCACTGTTTGTCAAGTGTTAAAGCAGCTTATTTAATATTTATTTATATAAAAACGGTGTCTGAATTTTTCTTTTTGCTGTTGACTTTTTTCTTTGATATGTTATACTTATAAAAGTAACATTGAAAGGAAAGAACTATGAGTTTTACTGTTAAAGGATGTAAAAAATACGGTAAGGATATGCCCGTAGATATTTCTGTTTCAGGCGGCGTTTTCGGCGGTGCTTCGGGTACCGTTTTTCAATTTGATAATTGTGTTGTTTTTCCCGGCTTTATTGATGTTCATGTTCATCTCAGAGAGCCGGGATTTTCTTATAAAGAAACCATAGAGACGGGTTCAAAAGCATGCGCAAGAGGCGGATATACAACCGTTTGCTCCATGCCTAATCTGAATCCTGTTCCCGACAGCAAAGAAAATCTTAATGTCCAGCTTGAGCTTATAAATAATGATGCAGTAATCACTGTCAAGCCCTACGGTTCGATAACCGTCGGACAGAACGGACAGGCTCTTTCCGATATGGAAGCGATGACTGATGATGTCTGCGCTTTTTCCGATGACGGAAAAGGCGTTCAGAGCGACGAAATGATGAGAGCGGCAATGATAAAGGCGAAGTCACTCGGCAAAATGATAGTTGCTCATTGTGAGGATAATTCCCTTCTCGAGGGCGGCTATATACATAAGGGCAAATATGCCGAAGAACACGGACATAAAGGAATCTGTTCCGAAAGCGAATGGAAGCCCATTGAACGTGATTTGAAGCTTGCCAAAGAAACGGGCTGTGCATATCACGTCTGCCATATTTCAACAAAAGAAAGCGTTGAGCTTATCAGAAAAGCAAAGGCGGAAGGTGTTGACGTAACATGCGAAACGGCACCGCATTATCTTATTTTGAGTGATAAGGATTTGCAGGAACACGGCAGATTTAAAATGAACCCTCCTCTGCGTGATGAAAGCGACAGACTCGCTCTTATTGAGGGTATTTGTGACGGAACGATTGACATGATTGCAACCGACCATGCGCCTCATTCAGCAGAAGAAAAGGGCAGGGGTCTTGAAAAAAGTGCAATGGGAATAGTCGGAATTGAAACTGCGTTCCCTCTGCTTTATACTTACTTGGTTAAAGAAAACATAATCACACTCGATAAATTGATTGAGCTTATGAGCATTAATCCCGCAAAGAGATTCGGCTTTAACAGCTCGCTTGAAAACGGCATGCCTGCCGATTTTACTGTGTTTGATTTGAGCAAAAAATATAAAATCAATCCCGATGATTTTATTTCAAAGGGAAGAGCAACTCCGTTTGAAGGATATGAAGTATACGGCGAATGCCTTATGACCGTATGCAATGGAGAAATCGCCTGGCAGAAAGGAGAAAGCAAATGAACAGAGGAATATACCAAATAGTTGACAACAAGCATTTGACAAAGGATATATTTGAAATGAAGCTTGAGGGTGAAACTTCTCACATAACCGCACCCGGACAGTTTCTAAACATTCAGCTTAACGGTTTTTATCTTCGCAGACCTATCTCAATCTGCGACTACGATGATAAAACAGTAACGATTATTTATAAAGTTGTCGGTGTCGGTACAGAGGCTATGGCAAAGCTCAATAAAGGCGAAAAGCTTGATATTCTTTGCGGTCTCGGTAACGGATTTGACACTGCAAAGAGCGGCGAAAAGGCTGTTCTTATCGGCGGCGGTGTAGGCGTACCTCCGATGTATAACCTCTGCAAAAAGCTTCTCGCTGAAGGCAAGGGAGTTTCCGTTATCCTCGGCTTCAACACCAAAGATGAGATTTTCTACGAGGATGAATTCAAAGCTCTCGGCGCTGATGTTTATGTTTCAACGGTTGACGGTTCTTACGGTACAAAGGGATTTGTTACAGACATACTCAAAGATTTGAAATATGATTATTTCTTCACCTGCGGTCCCATGCCTATGTTTAAAGCAATAGAAAAAATTGCCGAAACAAGCGGACAGTACAGCTTTGAAGAAAGAATGGGATGCGGTTTCGGTGCATGCATGGGTTGCTCATGCAAAACGAAATACGGCAACAAGAGAATCTGCAGGGACGGTCCCGTGCTTGAAAGGGAGGAAATAATATGGTAAACACAAAGGTTAATCTTTGCGGAATTGAGCTTGATAATCCGATTATTCCCGCTTCGGGCACCTTTGGCTTCGGATATGAATTCGCAGAGCTTTACGATATAAACTGTCTTGGTACTTTTTCATTCAAGGGTACAACAAAAGACCCTCGCTTCGGAAATCCCACTCCGAGAATCGCTGAATGTGACAGCGGCATGATTAATGCTGTCGGACTTCAGAATCCCGGCGTTGAAAAGGTTATCAGCGATGAGCTTCCGAAGCTTGCAAAGTGCTTCTCAAAACCCGTTATGGCAAATGTCAGCGGATTTTCTCTTGAGGAATATGCTTATACCTGCGAAAAAATTGATAAGCAGGAGCAGGTCGGCTGGCTTGAAGTCAACATCAGCTGCCCCAATGTTCACGGCGGCGGAATGAGCTTCGGCACTTCACCCGAAGCTGCTGCAGAGGTTACAAAAGCAGTCAAAGCCGTAACAACAAAACCCGTAATCATCAAGCTTTCACCGAATGTTACCGATATCGTTTCTATCGCAAAGGCTTGCGAGGAGGCAGGTGCAGACGGCATAAGCCTTATCAATACACTTCTCGGAATGAGAATTGACCTTAAAACAAGAAAGCCTGTTATCGCAAATAAGATGGGCGGATTTTCAGGCGCAGCAATAAAGCCCGTAGCGTTGAGAATGGTTTATCAGGTCAGTCAGGCAGTTAAAGTGCCTGTTGTCGGAATGGGCGGTGTTTCAAATGCCCGTGATGTTCTTGAATTCATTATGGCGGGCGCAACAGCCGTTGAGGTCGGTGCGGCAAATCTTGTTAATCCTTATGTTTGCAAGGAAATAATAGATGAGCTTCCCGAGGTCATGGCAAAATACGGTATTAATAATTTTAATGAAATAAAAGGATGTGCTTACAATGGGTAAAGATGTAATCGTAGCTTGCGATTTCAGCAGCAAGCAGGCAGTAATGGATTTTCTTGATAAGTTTACAGACGAAAAGCCTTATGTTAAAATCGGCATGGAGCTTTTCTATGCGGAAGGTCCTTCAATTGTTAAGGAAATCAAAGAAAGAGGTCATAAGATTTTCCTTGACCTCAAGCTTTGCGATATTCCCAACACAGTTAAGAAGGCTATGAGTGTTTTAAGTAATCTCGATGTTGATATGACAAATCTTCATGCAAGCGGCACTATCGAAATGATGCAGGCTGCAATCGAAGGTCTCACAAAGCCCGACGGCACAAGACCTCTTCTTATTGCCGTTACACAGCTCACTTCAACAAGTGAAGAAAGAATGAGAGAACAGCTTCTTATTGATAAGCCTCTTGATGAGGTTGTTATGCACTATGCATCAAATGCCGAAAAGGCAGGTCTTGACGGCGTTGTTTGCTCACCCCTTGAAGCAGGCAAGGTGCATGACCGTTGCGGTGCTAAGTTCCTTACGGTTACTCCCGGTGTACGCTTTGCAGACGGTGATGTCGGTGACCAGGTAAGAGTTACAACTCCTGCAAAGGCAAAGGAACTCGGATCGGATTATATTGTAGTCGGCAGACCCATCACTGCTGCTGAAGATCCCGTTGCAGCTTACAGAAGATGCATGGCTGAGTTCGTAGGTTAATTTGTTAATAATATCAGGAGGATTTTAAATATGGAAAAGCTTATTGCAAAAGATTTACTTTCAATCGGTGCTGTTTTTCTTCGTCCCGAAGAACCCTTCACATGGGCAAGCGGCATCAAAAGCCCCATTTATTGCGACAACAGACTGACTCTCACAGCTCCCGAAGTTCGTACCGATGTTGAAAAGGGTCTCGCAGAAACAGTTAAAAAGTATTATCCCGAAGCTGAAGTGCTCATGGGTACTTCAACCGCAGGTATTGCTCACGCAGCTATCACAGCTCATATGCTCGATATGCCCATGGGTTATGTACGTTCAGGTGCAAAGGACCACGGCAGAGGAAATCAGATTGAAGGCAAGCTTGAAAAAGGTCAGAAAGTTGTTGTTATCGAAGACCTTATTTCAACAGGCGGCAGCGTTATCGAAGTTGTTGAAGCTCTCCGCGAAGCAGGTGCAGAAGTTCTCGGCATCGCAAGCATCTTCACCTACGGCATGAAGAAGGGTCTTGACAGACTTGCAGCTGCAGAGGTTAAGAATGTAAGCCTTACAAACCTTGACGTTATAGCAGAGGTTGCTGCTGAAATCGGCTATATCAAGCCCGAAGATGTTGCACGCCTCATAGCTTTCAGAAATAACCCCTCCGACGAAAGCTGGATAGGGGGAGCAAAATGAGAAGTCTGATAGACATTCTTTCGCTCTCACTTGACGAAATCGACGAGCTTATTGCTGTTGCAGAGGATATCATTGCAAACCCTGTTAAATATAGGGATAAATGCAGATATAAAAAGCTTGCAACTCTTTTCTTTGAGCCGTCAACAAGAACACGCCTCAGCTTTGAAGCTGCGATGTATGAGCTTGGCGGTCAGGTGCTCGGTTTTTCAGAGGCAAATTCCTCATCTGCCGCAAAGGGTGAAAGCGTTGCCGATACCGCAAGAACGGTAAGCTGTTATGCGGATATTATTGCAATGCGCCATCCCAAAGAGGGTGCACCTCTTGTTGCATCAATGGCTTCAAGCGTTCCTATTATCAATGCAGGTGACGGCGGACATAACCACCCCACACAGACTCTCACTGACCTTCTCACCATTAAGCGTGAAAAGGGCAGACTTGACAATATGACCGTAGGTTTCTGCGGTGACCTCAAATTCGGCAGAACCGTTCATTCACTTATCGAGGCTCTTTCAAGATACACAGGCATCGAATTTGTACTTATTTCTCCTGAAGAATTAACTCTTCCCGGTTATCTCAAGAAGGGTATTCTTTCTCACGATGGAATGAAATATACCGAAACCACAAATCTTGAAGAGGTTATGCCGAAGCTTGATATTCTCTATATGACCCGTGTTCAGCGCGAACGCTTCTTCAATGAAGAAGATTATTTAAGACTTAAGGACAGCTATATTCTTACCCCTGAAAAGCTCCAGAATGCAAAGCCCGATCTTGCTATTCTCCATCCGCTTCCGAGAGTTAACGAAATTCATACTTCCGTTGACTCCGACCCGAGAGCCTGCTATTTCAGACAGGTGCTTAACGGTAAATTCATTCGCATGGCTCTTATTCTCAAACTTCTGGAGGTGGAATAATGCATATTGATTCAATCAAAAACGGCGTTGTTATCGACCATATCAAAGCGGGCAAGAGCATGGAGATTTATTATCATCTTGAGCTTGATAAGCTTGACTGCACCGTTGCAATCATAAAGAATGTCCACAGCAAGAAAATGGGTTCAAAGGATATCATCAAAATCGACTCGGATATGCAGGTTGACCTTGATGTACTCGGTTATATCGATTCGGATATCACCGTTAACATCATCAAAGACGGCGTTCTTTGCGAAAAGAAAAAGCTTACCCTTCCCGAGCAGATTAAGGATGTTATCAAGTGCAAAAATCCCCGTTGTATAACAACAACGGAGCAGGATTTGCCCCATGTTTTCAAGCTTACAGACCCTGCAACAAAAACATATCGCTGTATTTACTGCGAAGCGAAGGCAAAGTAAAAACATTTAAACTCCCGTGTTAACGGGAGTTTTTTGTTGATATATATAAAGTAATGTGTTATAATTAAAATGTATAATTTTGTAAGGAGAAACGTTATGATTAAACACATAGTATGCTTCAAACTCAAAGACAACAGCCTCGCTGAATGTGAGAAGGCAAAGGAAGTTCTTCTTTCAATGAAGGGGAATGTGCCCGAGCTTCGAGGAATTACCGTAGGAATTGATTTTCTTCATTCCGAGCGTTCGTATGACCTTATTCTTGAAGTTCTTCTTGATGATGATGCGGCTCTTGAAAGCTATCAGAATGATCCCTATCATTGCTCCGTTGTCAAAAAGCATATGCATGCCGTAAGAGAATCGTGTGTTGCGGTTGATTATGTCGTTGAGTAATTAAAGAGGTGAATTATGCAGCTGCTTGAAATAAACAAAGAAAAATATATCGGTCAGGCGGACCCTTTTATACTTGAATCAAACGGTAAATTTTATATTTACACAACAGGAAAAGACGGCATATATGCTTATTCATCCGATAAGCTTGCAGAGGGCTGGAAGTTTGAAGGAAAGGTGTTTGAATATACCCAATCCGATGTGCATGATTACTGGGCACCGTCTGTTATAGAAATAGACGGCACATATTATATGTATTGCTCGTTTGAATTCTACGATGATATACCCGATAAGGGCGGACATCATCAGGCAATGCATGTTTCGTCAAGCAAAAATCCTCTCGGGCCTTTTGAAAATCCGAAGCAGCTCCTTCATCCGTTTTCCATAGATTCCCATGTTGTGAAGAACGAAAACGGTTTGTTTATCTTCTATTCAACAAATGTTTTCAATGTGGAAAGACCGGGTACTATTATTGTTGTTGACCGACTTCTTGACCCTGAAACTCCCGAAGGAAAACCCGTTGAGGTTGTTGTTCCTTCAATAGACGAAGAAATTTTCCGCAGAGACAGATATAAAAAGGGAACTCATTGGCACACAATTGAGGGGGCGTTCTATTTCAAAGAGGGCGACTGGCAGTATGTTATGTACAGCGGATCTTGTTATGAAAATGAAACATATTTCATTGGCTACGCAAGAGCAAAAACCAACGAAACTGACCTCACAAAGATTAAATTTGAGAAATATCCCGATGATAAAACCTATGCTCCCGTTTTAAGAAGCAATGAATGGGAGGAAGGCACGGGCCACCATTCCATGATAAAGCATGAAGGTCAATGGTACGCAATTTACCATGCAAGAAATGCCGAGGCAGACGGTCTTGACGGTGACAGAAGAAACGCAAGAATCTGCCGACTTAATGTTAATGACGGAATAATAACCGCAGACAGAAAGCAATTTGAACTCTGATATTTGAGGTGATTTCATGGGTAAATTAAAGAAAAAGATATTTAAAACGGTTGGCAAGGTTGTAAATTACGTTACAGCCGCAACCTCTCAAGGAACTTCCGACGGCTCTCTCGGAAAGGACTTTGTTCCCGATAAGGAAATAATAGCTCTTTGCCGTGAAACGGGTGCCGAAGGTATAGTAATGCTCAAAAATAAAGATAATGTTCTGCCTATAACCGAGGAAAGGGTTGTTTCCGTTTTCGGAAGAGTGCAGAATGATTATTTCTATGTCGGCTACGGCTCGGGCGGCGATGTAAAAGTGCCATATAAGGTCAGCCTTATGAAAGGTTTGAGAAATAACGGCAAAATCAAAATTAATGAGCTTCTTGCAACAACCTATGAAAAATGGAGCGAGGCAAATCCCGTTGATGACGGCTTTTGGGGCAACTGGCCCATGTGCTATGACGAAATGCCCGTTGACGCTTCAATGGCAAGAACAGCCGCCTCAATGTCTGATACTGCAATCGTCGTTATAGGCAGGTCAGCAGGTGAGGATAGAGAAAACAAGCTTGAAAAGGGCAGTTATTATCTGACCGATACCGAAAAACAGCTTCTTGATTCCGTTACCGCCGAATTCAAAAAGGTTGTGGTTCTTCTCAATTGCGGCGGTATTATGGATATGGCGGAAATCGATGCTTACGGTGATAAAATTTCCTCAATTCTTTATGTATGGCAGTCGGGTATGGAAAGCGGAAACGCAATTGCAGATGTTCTTTCGGGTGATGTTTCGCCTAGCGGAAAGCTGACCGACACAATTGCAAAGAGCTATGAGGATTATCCGTCAAGCAAGGATTTCGGCGATAA
Organism: Clostridia bacterium; assembly: GCA_017466365.1. Lineage (GTDB taxonomy): Bacteria > Bacillota > Clostridia > Oscillospirales > Acutalibacteraceae > CAG-177. The sequence continues at coordinate 71,638 of JAFTUG010000002.1, forward strand.
GAAATTCAATAACTATACCGAGGATATATATGTCGGATACAGAGGTCTTGAAACCTTTGCAAAGGATGAAGTCCTTTATCCCTTCGGCTTCGGTCTCGGTTATACAGAGTTTACAATTGAAAACATAGAATGCTCATGCAATCGTGAAACCTTGACCGTAAGTGCGGATATTAAGAATATCGGCAAATATTCCGGCAAGGAAGTAATTCAGCTTTATTATGAAGCGCCCGGCGGCAGGCTCGGTAAGCCTGCAAGAGAGCTTATAAGATTTGCAAAAACAAATAAGCTTTTACCCGGTGAAACAGAGAAAATAACTCTCTCTTTCAATGTTGAGGATATGTCATCCTATGATGATGAACTTGAATATGCATATATCCTTGAGAAGGGTACATATAAAATCTATCTCGGTGCGGATGTCCGCAGTGCTTCTCTTTGCTGCGAATATGAACAGGAAAAGAGTCAGATAGTAAAAAGATATAAGCAGGTTTGCGCACCTGCAGCAGAGTTTGACAAAATCAAATTCATAAACGGCGAAATTAAAAAGGCTCCCGTTAACACCGTTAAATATGATCTTAAGCAGATTATTGTTGATAGTATTCCCGAAACTCTTTTCCAAACGGGAAACAGAGGGCATAAGCTTGCCGATGTAAAGAGCGGAAAAATCACCATGCAGCAGTTTGTTGCACAGCTCGATTTTGATGAGCTTGAAGCAATCAGCAGAGGCGACTATGTTATGAACAGCCCACTTGGCGCTGCAGGTAATGCAGGCACTTTCGGCGGAGTCCTTCCCTCGCTTCGTGAAAAGGGTGTTCCTGCCGTAACAACAACAGACGGTCCATCGGGCATCAGGATTAACTCGGGCGCATCTCTTCTTCCCAATGCAACGGAGCTTGCATGCACATGGAATCCCGAGCTTGTTGAAAAGCTTTATTCGCTTGTAGGCAAGGAAATGATAAGAGTAGGCTCGGATATACTTCTTGCGCCCGGTATGAATATCCACCGTAATCCTCTTTGCGGCAGAAACTTTGAATATTTCTCCGAAGACCCGTATGTAACGGGTGTTATGGCATCTGCATTCGTAAAGGGTGTTCAGTCTGCGGGCGTATCGGCTTGCCCGAAGCATTTTGCCTGCAACAATCAGGAAACCAACAGAATTTATAACGATTCAAGAGTATCCGAAAGAGCACTTCGTGAAATCTATCTCAAAGGCTTTGAAATCTGCGTAAAAACCGCCAATCCGCAAAATATAATGACATCTTATAACAAGATAAACGGTGTATGGGGTCATTATAACTATGAGCTCTGCATCCGCATTCTCCGTGAGGAATGGGGATATAAGGGTAATATAATGACCGACTGGTGGATGCGTTCATCAAAGTCGCCTGAATTCCCTCAAATCAAGGATCAGGCATACAGAGTCCGTGCAGGCGTAAATGTTCTTATGCCCGGCGGCAACAGAGCGGGTGTCCGCAAGCCTGACGGCTCGATTAAAAAGGGAATTGCTGCAGAAAACGGCATAACCGTAGGCGAGCTTCAGCAGAATGCAATGCATGTTCTTAATTTTGTTATGAACAGCAGTGCAATGAACAGATAATAAATAAAAGGAGATAAATATGGCTTATTTACCTATGACAGAGTATGAAGGCGCAAGCGAAGAAGTCAAAAGAGAATATGAAGACCAGATTGCAAAGCACGGCAGAATAACCAACATGAAGAGAACTCTTCTTCATAATGTTCCTGCTTTCAAGGCATATATGGAATGGTACACCCTCTATGACCAGCTTGTACCCGTTATCGGAGAAAGAGCACTTTCAATCTTTTCGCTTGCAATTTCAACCGGTAATGATTGCCTTATCTGCTCAACTTTTTTCAGAAAAATTCTTGTGGATTCGGGCGATGATCCCGATAATCCGACTCTTACCGAAACAGAGAAGCTTCTTACTAAATTCGGTGCAGCAATCACTTCCGACCCTCATCATATTTCAAAAGAAATATATATAGCTCTTGCTGAAAAGTTCTCGGTTGAAGAAATCGTGCTTCTTATTTCATTTGCGGGAATTATGTATGCCACCAATCTTTTTAATACCGTTGCAAGAGTTCCCCTCGATGAAGTTCTTATAAATTATCAGAAAAAAGGAGATAATTAAAATGGGTGATTTTGATAATAAGGTTGCGTTTATAACAGGTGCGGCACACGGGCAGGGCAGAGCGGTTGCTCTTTCACTTGCTGCAAAGGGTGCAGATATTGTTGCATTTGACGTTGCGAAAAAGATTGAATATCCCGCTTATTCATTCGGTACGAACGATGAGCTTATCAGCCTCAAGTCGGAAATCGAAGCTCTCGGCAGAAGAGCCGTTATCGCAACGGGCGACGTAAGAGATGATGCTTCCGTAACAGCGGCTGTTGACGAAGCTATAAAGACTTTTGGTAAGATTGATATTCTTTTCAATAACGCAGGTATCTGTGCATATGCTCCCATTACCGAAATGACTGATGAAGAATGGGATGCAATGATTGATATAAACCTCAAAGGACCTTTCATCGTAACACGCAGAGTTGCTCCGCACATGATTAAGGCTAAGAGTGGTGTTATTATCAACAATTCATCAACAATGGGTCTCAGAGGCGGTAACAGACTTTCACATTACACTGCTTCAAAATGGGGTCTTACAGGTCTTACCAAGGCTTGGGCAATCGAGCTTGCACCACATAACATCAGAGTTGTCAGCATTCATCCCACGGGCGTTAACACCCCGATGAATGACGGACTTGCAGAGCTTGAAGGCTCAACTCCTCTTGAGATTGCAGAGCGTTCTGCAGGCAACCTTCTTCCCGTTCCCTGGATTGAACCCGAGGATGTTGCACACCTTGTTGACTATATAGCAAGCGATAAGGCACGCTATGCAACAGGTTCACAATTTGTTCTCGATGCAGGTTTGTTATCCGTATAAAAGCAAAAGGATGTACCGCAAAGGTACATCCTTTATTGTTATATTATTTCTTCAAGTTTTTTCATTGTTTCTTTCGACGGTTCAGGAATATCCTTGAAAGAAAAATCAATTCCCATGTTGTCGTATTTTATCTGACAAAGCTTTCTGAACGGCAGAAGCTCAATTTTATCAACGCATTCATGCCTGTCTGCAATTTCTTTGAGCTTATTAATATTATCCTCGCTATCATTGAGTGTTGGGATTATAACCTGACGAATGGTAACGGGGATTTTTTTGATATTCAAATAATCAAGAAATTCCAGAACTGTGTCAATTTCACAGCCGACGTGATTGCGGTATAATTCGCTGTCGGTATATTTAATATCAAGAAGCACTCTGTCCGTTACCGAAAGAAGTGCTTTTACTTTTTCGTTCATTGTGCAGCCGGATGTGTCAAGGCAGGTATTAATACCTTCACCATGGCAAAGCTCAAAAACTTCTCTGACGAAATCAGCCTGTATAAGAGGTTCGCCGCCCGAAACCGTAATGCCGCCTTTGCTTCCGAAATAATCCTTGTATCTTATAGCCTTTTTAACGATATCTTCTGCGGTGCATTCTTTGCCACCTCCGAAATCCCATGTGTCGGGATTATGGCAGCAGCCGCAGCGCAGGGGACAGCCCTGCATAAAAACCGCAAAACGCAGCCCCGGACCGTCCGAGGCTGCAAGGCTTTGTATTGAGTGTATTCTTCCTGTCATATCGCTTCGTGGAATGTTCTGCTGATAACTTCTCTCTGCTGTTCACGGGAAAGCTTGTTGAAGTTAACCGCATAGCCCGAAACACGGATTGTAAGGTTAGGATAATCCTCGGGATTTTCGTAAGCCTTCATAAGTGTTTCACGGTTGAGAACATTAACATTGATATGATGAGCTTTCTTTGCAAAATAGCCGTCAAGAATTGAAACGAGATTATCAACTCTTTCATCATCTGTTCTTCCGAGTGCCTCGGGAGTGATTGAGAAAGTGTTTGAAACGCCGTCACGGCAGTCGTCATAGCTGATTTTTGCAACGGAGTTAAGCGATGCAAGCGCACCGTTTTCTTCTCTGTTGTGCATGGGGTTTGCGCCGGGTGCAAAGGGTGCGGAAGCCTTTCTTCCGTCGGGTGTTGCACCGGTATTTTTTCCGTACATAACATTCGATGTGATTGTGAGAACGGAAAGAGTGTGAACGGCATGGCGATAGGTGGGAGTTTTGCGAAGCTCGGTAATCATGCGGTGAGCCATGTCCTTTGCAATAAGGTCAACACGGTCATCATCATTGCCGTATTTCGGGAAATCGCCCTCTGTTTTGAATTCGGAAATAAAGCCTTTTGAATCCTTGACGGGTTTAACATTTGCAAATTTGATTGCGCTTAATGAGTCGGCAACAACCGAAAGACCTGCAATGCCGAAAGCCATGAAACGCTCAACCTGAGTGTCGTGAAGAGCCATCTGTGTCTTTTCATAAGCATATTTATCGTGCATATAGTGGATGATGTTCATGGTGTTGACATAGAGATTGCTCAGCCACTTGATGTAAACATCAAATCTTTCCATAACCTCGTCATAATCGAGCTTTTCGCCGCTCAAAACGGGCATTTGAGGTCCGATGTGAATGCCGCTTGTTGTGTCGTAACCGCCGTTGATGGCGATAAGAAGAAGCTTTGCAAGGTTACATCTTGCACCGAAGAACTGCATTTGCTTGCCGACCTTCATTGCTGAAACACAGCAGGCAATTGCATAGTCATCGCCGTAAATGGGACGCATAAGGTCGTCGTTTTCGTACTGAATTGAGTCTGTATCCTTTGAAACCTTTGCACAGAATTTTTTAAAGTTTTCAGGAAGAGCGGTTGACCAGAGAACGGTAAGATTTGGTTCGGGAGATGAACCGAGAGTATAAAGTGTGTTAAGCATACGGAAGCTGCTCTTTGTAACAAGAGTTCTGCCGTCCTCACCCATACCGCCGACAGCTTCTGTTATCCACATCGGATCGCCGCCGAAAAGCTCATTATATTCTGGTGTGCGAAGATGGCGTGCAATGCGGAGCTTCATAACGAAATCATCAATAAGCTCCTGTGCATCCTCTTCGGTAAGAATTCCGTTTTCAATATCTCTTTCGATATAAATATCAAAGAATGTGCTTACTCTGCCGAGCGACATAGCTGCACCGTTTTGTTCTTTGATAGCTCCGAGATAGGCAAAATATGTCCACTGAATTGCTTCACGGGCATTTGAAGCGGGCTGACTGATGTCAAAGCCGTACATCGCTGCCATTTCCTTGAGATAACCGAGGAAAGTGATCTGCTGGAAAAGCTCTTCATCAAGACGAATCTGCTCTGTGTTGAAAGCATGATTTGTAAGAGCATTTTTATCCTTTTTCTTTTCCTCAATAAGCTTGTCTATGCCGTAAAGAGCAACTCTGCGGTAGTCACCGATGATTCTGCCTCGTCCGTATGCGTCGGGAAGACCTGTTATAACATGGCATTTGCGTGCCTGACGCATTTCGTCTGTATAGGCACGGAAAACGCCGTCGTTATGGGTTGTTCTGAATCTGAATTCTTCTTCAACTTTGCGGCTGAGCTTATATCCGTAAGCTTCGCAAGCCTGACGAACCATTCTCATACCGCCGAAGGGATTGACGCCTCTCTTGAGAGGACGGTTTGTCTGCATGCCAACGATGATTTCATTATCTTTATCAATATATCCGGGTGAATAGCTTGTAAGAGATGAAACCGTTGCCGTGTCAATATCAAGCACTCCGCCGAACTGACGTTCAAGGGCAAAAAGTGCTTCGAGTTTTTTCATAAGGTTCTTCGTTCTTTCTGTTGCGCCTGCAAGAAACTCATCCGAACCCGCATATGCTTTATAGTTCTGCTGAATGAAATCACGAACATTGATTTCATCCTGCCATACACCTGCTTTAAAGCCTGTCCAATTCTTATGTTCCATGTGAATTACCTCCTTTAATGGAATAAAAAACAAAAAGGGCTTATTCAGTTTAGCAAAACTGAATAGCCCAGACGGTCGGCATTATTATACTTTAAAACTAAAGTATACGTTTACATTCCCTTGCGGTTATCCGCTGTTCCGTCAGTCATGTAAACTTTGTATCTTTATTATACAGAAAGACGAGGTATATGTCAATTAAAAAAATCACCAAATATTGTGTTGTTTATTGTATATAAATCGTTAATGTTGTGGTTGCAGCTATAAAAAGAGGGATGACTCTGCCATCCCTCCGAAATGTTATTTAATCCACTTTTCAACTGCCGCTTCAACAAGAGTAACGGTTTTTTCAACAACAGCTTCGTCGCCGTCAGCAAGGTTAAGAAGAGGTTCTCTAACTCCGCCAAGATCAAGACCGGAAAGCTTTTTGAGAGCGGCTTTTGCAACCGCATACATATTGCCGTTTGCTGAACACATTGTGTAAATAACCTCATCAATATCATTCTGAAGCTTGCCTGCGTTTTCAAAATCACCGGCTTTGAGAAGTGCATCAAGCTTTACGAAAAGCCCGGGCATAACTCCGTATGTACCGCCGATACCGCCGTCTGCACCGATAAGTCTGCCGCCTACAAACTGCTCATCGGGACCGTTGAAAACAATAACTTCCTTATTGTTGATTGCAGCCTGTCTTTTGAACATCTGGATATCCTGAATGGGCATTGATGAATTCTTAACGCCGATAACTCTTGGGTTTTTGAGCATTTCATCAAAAAGACCGAGAGTGAGTGTAACTCCTGCAAGCTGAGGAATATTGTAAATAACAAAATCTGTGTTCGGAGCAGCTGCGGAAATATCGTTCCAATATTTTGCAATAGCTCTTTCGGGTAATTTGAAGTAAATGGGAGGAATTGCAGCAATGGCGTCAACTCCGAGAGATTCCGCATGGCTTGCAAGCTCCTGACTGTCTTTTGTGTTGTTGCAGGCAACATGAGCGATGATTGCGATTCTGCCCTTTGCAACCTCCATAACTGCTTCAAGAGTCTGCTTTCTTTCTTCAACGCTCAGGTAAATGCATTCGCCGGATGAACCGCCGACATAAAGACCTGCAACGCCTTTGCCGATAAGATATTCAACGAAATCCTTTGTTGCCTGAGTTGAAACATTTCCTTCGCTGTCATAGCAAGCATAAAAAGCGGGGAAAATGCCCTTGTACTTATTAAGATTCATAATTTAAACCTCCGTTTATTATTGCATTTTTTCCTGTTTTACTTTATGGTCAACAATGTGACGCTTTGCAAGTTCTGCCGTCACTTCTTCAAGACTGATTCCCATTTCAATCATCATAACGGTGATGTGATAGAGTAAATCAGCGATTTCATAAACTGTTTCTGCTTTGTCGCCGCCCTTTGCACCGATGATAACTTCCGTACATTCTTCGCCGACCTTCTTGAGAATTTTATCGATTCCCTTTTCGAAAAGATAGGTTGTGTATGAACCTTCTTTTTTATTGACCTTTCTGCCAACGAGCATTTCATAAAGTCCTTCGTACGAAAACTCCTCGGTTTCAGGTGCAACAATATCCTCAAAGAAACAGGTTTCGCTGCCTGTATGACAAGCGGGACCGTTCTTTATGACATCAATGAGAAGAGTGTCCTTATCGCAGTCGGTGCGGATTGATACAACCTGCTGTGTGTTTCCCGAGGTTTCGCCCTTTCTCCAGAGCTCCTGACGGCTTCTGCTCCAGAAGCAGGTTTTGCCTTCTTTGATTGTGATATCAAGGCTTTCGGCGTTCATATATGCAAGCATAAGAACCTTTTTGCTGTAGTGGTCCTGAACGATTGCGGGGATAAGTCCGTCGCTGTTATATTTAAGTTCAATCATTTTTTATATCCTCATCTCTATGTTGTTTTCGTTAAGATAGCGTTTCAAATCCATAATGTTGACTTCCTTGAAGTGGAAGATTGAAGCAGCAAGACCTGCGTCTGCACAGCCTGCTTTGAAAAGCTCAAGGAAATCTTCTTTTTTGCCTGCACCGCCGCTTGCGATAACGGGGATTGAAACAAGGTCACTGATTTTTTGAAGCATCTCAAGATCAAAGCCTAGCTTTACGCCGTCGGTGTCAATGCTGTTGACAACCAATTCGCCTGCACCGTTGTTTTCACCCATTTTTGCCCATTCGAGAGCATCAATTCCCGTGTCAATTCTTCCGCCCTTGCTGAAAATATGGAACGAGCCGTCAACACGCTTTATGTCCATTGAAAGCACAACGCACTGGTCGCCGTATTTTTTTGCGGCTTTTTCAATAAGCGACGGGTCTTTAATAGCACCTGAATTTACCGAAACCTTATCTGCGCCGCATTTGAGCACTCTGTCAAAGTCGTCAAGAGTGTTTATGCCGCCGCCGACGGTCAGGGGAATGAAGATTTCTTTGGCAACTTGAGTGAGAGCATCGGTGAAAAGCGCTCTGCCCTCAAAAGAAGCGGTTATATCATAGAAAACAAGCTCATCTGCACCGCTGTCGTTGTAGAAATGTGCAAGCTCAACGGGCGATGCAACATCCTGAATACCTTCAAAATTAACACCCTTGACTACTCTGCCGTTACGCACATCGAGGCAGGGGATTATTCTTTTTGTTATCATGTTATTTTACCTCCGCCGCTTTAAGCGCATCTTTGAGAGAAAGTTTTCCTTCATAAACAGCTTTGCCGACTATTGCGCCGTAAATATTCATATCACGGAGCTTTTCTATTTCGTTGACAAAGGTTATGCCACCCGAAGCAACAATATCAAGACCCTTGATTTGGGAAAGCTCGCCGTATACCTCAAGATTTGTTCCCGAAAGCATACCGTCTTTTGAAATATCGGTGTAAATAACTGTTGAAACTCCCGTGTCACGGAGCTTTTTACAGAATTCAACCGACTTTACGCTTGTTGTTTCCTGCCAACCGCTGACTGCAACAAAGCCGTCCTTTGCATCAACGCCGACTGCAATTGCATTTCCGAATTCCTTTACTGCTTCTTCAACGAAGGGATAATTACGGATAGCCGCAGTACCGAGAATAACACGCTTTACGCCGAGTGAGAGATAATCCTCAACTCTTTTCATATCTCTTATTCCGCCGCCGACTTCAATGAACAAGTCCTTGATTTTTGCGGCTTCTCTGATTGCCTCAAAGTTGACCGGAGCACCGTCCTTTGCGCCATCGAGGTCAACCATATGTAAATTTGTTGCTCCGTCTTTGATGAATTCAAGAGCCATTTCGGCGGGAGAGTCGGCATAAATCTTAACCTGATTATAGTCGCCCTTTGTCAGACGGACAACTTTGCCGCCGAGTATATCCGTTGCGGGAAATATCTGCATAAATAAGTCTCCTTATAATTCGGAAAATGCTTTGAGAAGAGCAAGACCCTTTGAACCGCTCTTTTCGGGGTGGAACTGCATTCCGTAAACCGAGCCGTTCTTAACAACGGCAGGCACGGCAACACCGTATTCAGCAAATGCGAGGGTGTTTTCAACGCAGCCTCTTGCATAGAAGGAATGAACAAAATACATATAGTCACCGGGAACGATGTATTTGAAAATCGGGTCATCCTTTGCAAGATTTAATTTGTTCCAACCCATATGAGGTATTTTAAGTTCTTTGGGAATCTGACCTTCAAGTGCACCGACATAGCCTTTGATGAGTCCGAGACCCATGTGTGCACCGTATTCAAAGCTCTTTTCAAAAAGCAGCTGCATTCCGAGGCAGATGCCGAGAATGGGTTTCCCTTCGGAGGAAAGCTCACAGATAAGCTTATCCATACCGCATTCACGGAGCTTTTTTGCCGCATCTCCGAATGCACCTACACCGGGAAGTATAATTTTATCCGCTGCCGCAATTTCATCCTTATCGCCCGTTATTTTGCACTCGATACCGAGGCTTTCAAGCGATGATGAAAGAGAAAAAAGATTGCCGCAGCCGTAATCAATAATTGCAATCATTATAAAAGTCCTTTCGTTGACGGAATTTCGCCGCCGAGGGTCTTATCCTCAAAAACAGCTTTGCAAAGCGCTCTTGAAACCGCTTTGAATATGCCTTCGATGATATGGTGGCTGTTTTTGCCTTCAAGCTGCTTTATATGTAGAGTAATATCGCTGTTTCTTACAAATGAAATGAAGAATTCTTCAACAAGTTCGGTGTCCATGCCACCCACTGCAGGAGTCGGAATCTGAACATCGTAGTTGAGATATGCTCTGCCGCTGATATCAACGCTTGCAAGGATGAGTGTTTCATCCATGGGAAGAAGAATGCTTCCGTAACGGGAAATACCTCTTTTTTCTCCGATAGCCTTTGCGAATGCCTGACCGAGAACGATTCCGACATCTTCAACGGTGTGGTGATAGTCAACATGAGTATCGCCTACACATTTAACGTTTAAATCCATTCTGCCGTGGCGTGCGAAAAGTTCAAGCATATGGTCGAGGAAACCGCAGCCTGTATCAATTTCGTTTTTGCCCGTGCCGTCAAGATTCAGCCAAAGCTCAATATCCGTTTCGTTGGTTTTTCTTTTAATCTGGGCTTCTCTCATGTTACGCCTCCGTAATTTCTTTAATCGCAGCAACAAGAGTCTGCATTTCTTCAATGCTTCCGATTGTTATGCGAAGATAGTTATCAATCTTTGCTTTGTTGAAATATCTGATGAGAATACCTTTTTTGCGAAGCTCCGCTGCAAGGGCAGCGGCAGATATTTTATCGGTTGAAACAAAAACGAAGTTCGCCTTTGAATCCGTGCATTTGAAGCCGAGCTTTTTAAGCTCCGTAACCGTATATTCTCTGTTTTTAACTATTTGTGCAATTTTATCGTCATAATATTCATTATCCGCAATTGCAGCCGCAGCCGCTTTGATTGAAAGTGTGTTGAGGTTATAGGGATTGAATGAATATTTTAGCTTGTTGAGGTCGTCGATTATTTCTTTTGAAGCAATGCCGAAACCGACTCTCAAGCCTGCCAAGGAATGGCTTTTTGAGAAGGTGCGTGTAACGAGCAGATTGCCGTATTTTTTAACAAGCTCCATGCAGCTTTCACCGCAGAATGCCATATATGCTTCGTCCATGATAACAATGTTATCGGGATTTGAAGATACGATTTTTTCAACGTCTTCAAACGAAAGCGCAAGACCCGTGGGAGCATTGGGATTTGCGATAACTATATTCTTACCCTTGCCGATATAATCGTTGATATCAATTGAAAAATCATCTTTAAGAGGTATTTGCTCAAGCTCAACGCCGAAGATATCCGCATAAACGGGATAGAAACCATAGGAAATTTCAGGGCAGCAGAGTTTGCCGCCGTTTCCGCAAAAGCCCATGATTGCAAATGCAAGCACGTCATCCGAGCCGTTTCCGCAGAAAACCATATCGGGAGTTACATCAAACTGTTCTGCAATTGCCTTGCGAAGCTCTTTAAGTTCAGGGTCGGAATAAAGATTGAGCTTATCAATAACAGCTTCGCTTAAAACCTCTTTAACCTTCGGGGAAGGGGGAAAGGGGGATTCATTTGTGTTGAGCTTTATAACCTTTTCATTGACTTGTTCGCCCGGAGTATAGGGAACAAGCTTTTCGTAATTTTTTGAAAGAAATCTGCTCATGGGTTCACCTTATTTCTCAAATCTGATTGCCGCACTCTTGCCGTGAGCGTGGAGTCCTTCACGGTTTGCAAAAAGAACGATGTTGTCCTTAACCTTACCGAGTGCCTCTTCGGTGTAATATATATACTGTGATTTTTTTACATAGTCATCAACCGAAAGGGGAGAGCTGAATCTTGCCGTACCCGATGTGGGAAGAGTGTGGTTCGTGCCTGCAAGATAGTCGCCCAGAGCTTCGGGTGTGTTTTTGCCGAGGAAAATCGAGCCTGCATTCTTGATTTTGTCAAGAAGTGCAAACGGGTCATCAACGCAGACTTCAAGATGCTCGGGTGCGATTTCGTTTGCAATTTCAACGCCCTGTTCAAGATTGTTGGCAATAATGATTTTGCCGTTCGTTTCGATTGATGTTCTTGCAATTTCTTCTCTGGGAAGAAGGGAAATCTGCTTTTCAAGTTCGTCACGAACCGCATATGCAAGCTCCTCGCTGTCGGTAACAAGAACGGCGCTTGCGAGCTTATCGTGTTCAGCCTGTGAAAGAAGGTCAGCGGCAACGAAAGCGGGGTTGCATGTGCCGTCGGCAAGAACAAGAATTTCGCTCGGACCTGCTATCATATCAATATCAACAAGACCGTAGAGCATTCTCTTTGCGGTAGCAACAAAAACATTGCCGGGGCCTACTACTTTGTCTGCCTTGGGTACGCTTTCGGTACCGTATGCAAGAGCGGCAACAGCTTGTGCGCCGCCTGTTTTGATTATCGTATCAACTCCTGCAATCTTTGCTGCACAAAGAATTGCCGAAGGAATATTTCCGTTTTTATCGGGGGGAGTAACCATTATAATTTCGCTTACACCTGCGATTTTTGCAGGAATGGCGTTCATAAGTACGGTTGAAGGATAGCTTGCCGTGCCACCGGGTACATAAATTCCGACCTTTTCAATCGGAGTGATTTTCTGCCCCGAAATTGTGCCGTCACCGTTATTGATTTCAAAGCCCTTGCGAAGCTGTTTTTCGTGGAAATTCCAAATATTTGCCTTCGCCATTTCAAGGGTTTCGATAAGTGCTTTATCTTCGTTTTCGTATGCAGCATCAATTTCGTCCTGCGTTACACGGAGATTTTGGATATCCGCACCGTCAAATTTAAGGCTGTATTCCTTGAGCGCCTTGTCACCGTTTTCTCTTACGTTTTTAATAATATCTGCAACAATCGCTTCAACGCCGCTTTCAAGCTTTATGTCACGGGTGAGAATTTCGCTTTTTTCGGCGTTATCTATGTTAATAATCTTAATCATTTTGCCAACTCCTTTTTGAGCTTTTCCATAAGGCTGTCAATATCACCGCCCTTGAACTTATATGATGATTTGTTTGCTATAAGTCTTGCGCTGATGGGCATAATCTGCTCATAAACACGAAGGTTGTTTTCTTTGAGAGTTTTGCCGGATTCAACAATATCAACAATAACATCCGATAGACCGAGAAGGGGAGCAATTTCGATTGAACCGTTGAGCTTTATTATTTCGATTTCACGGTTGAGAGATATATAATAATTCTTTGCAATGTTGACAAACTTTGTTGCAACTCTTAAGGGACGGTCAAAATCCTCAACATAATCATTAGGTGCCGCAACACACATATTGCACTTGCCGAGATTGAGGTCAAGAAGCTCATATATATCAAAGTCGCCTTCTTCAAGGATATCCTTGCCGACTACTCCGATATCCGCCGCACCGTGAGCAATGTAGATTGCAACGTCGGAGGGCTTTACGAGAAGGTAACGCACGCCGTTTGCTTCATTCTCAAAAACAAGCTTTCTGTTATCGCTGTAAATCTCACTGCAGTCATAGCCGATTGATGCGAAAAGCTCATAAACCTTATCGCCGAGTCTGCCCTTGGGTAAAGCTATATTCAGCATGCGGACACCTCCCTTAATGCACCGTTTTCAAATGCGTAAACCGTTTTTGCCTTGTATCCGTCGGGAACGGTGTGTTCAACCCTGACGGAAAAGCCTTTTTCGACAAAGCTTTCAACAAGCGAAAGAAGAGAAATGCTCTTGTTTGCCGAATCAAAAAGAATAAGTATATCGCTGTCGTATTCACGAACTTTTTTATAGTAGAAATTAAGATTATCAAGATAAACCGCAAACCCGATTGCTTGAGTATTTTCTCTGATTTTTCCTGCGAGCTTATCGTATCTTCCGCCCGTAAGTACAGCGGAAGGTGCCTTTTCAACATAACCCTGGAAAATGATTCCGTTGTAATATTCGGTGTTGTTAAGAACGGAAAGGTCAATCAGAAGCTTGTCTGCAAGGTCGCTCTTTTTGAGAGATGCGGCAATAAATTCAAGCTCCTCACAGGCTTTCTTCATTTCATCATTGCATGCAAGGCGGCAAAGCTCGGGCAGCATTTCTGAAATTTTGCCGTTTATTCCTGCAAGAGTTGCAAGAAGCTCTGCTTTCTCACCGTCAACACCGCTTTTTTCGCAGATTGAGCGAAGATCATGGATATTTTTGCCCTTAATGCAGTTAATCATATCCTTCTTTGTGTTAGCGCTTATTTCAAGCTCCGAAAGAAGAGAAGGGATGAATGCCATGTGTGAAACGCAGAGAACAAAGTCCTTGTCAATCGTTTTAAGGCTCTTTGCCGCAAGCATAAGAACCTCGGTAATGAGATATTCGTCGATTGTTTTGCCGAGAACTTCAACGCCTGTCTGCTTGATTTCTTTATAATCCATTGAGCTGTCGGTCATTCTGAAAACGCTCTCATTATAATAAAGCTTTGTGAGTGCGCCCGAAAGCTTGGCATTTTTAACAATTGAAAGAGTGATGTCGGGCTTCAATGCCATGAGTCTGCCGTAGGAATTGTTGAAAGCAAGAATACCTTTGCCCGAGAGGAAATCTCTGTTGTCGCTGTAAAAGCTGTATTCCTCAAATTTTGCCATGCGGTATTCCTTGTAGCCCCACTGCTTATAAAGCATCGAAAGCTCATATGTAAGGCTGTCCTCCTTGGACAGCGATGAAAGAAATTCGTCCATAATAGTCTCCCGTTAAAAATTCAGTATGCCGACAGTATAGCACACTTTATTATATTAGTCAATTAGCGATTTACCACGCTAAAACAAAATCTTTTTGTCCGCTTTTATACAAAATGAACAATATTAAAGGGTCGATGTGTGACCGACCCCTTTTTTATTCAGTTTTCCTGTGTAAACTTCTTAAGGCACTCAAAGCTTTCCTGGCTGATAACATGCTCAATTCTGCAGGCATCAACCGCAGCCTGATCGGGGCTTACACCTATTTTGATTAACCAGTTTGTGATTGTTTCGTGTCTGCAATAAACATTTTTTGCTATTTCAAGACCGCTTTCGGTGAGCGAGATAAGACCGTCGCTGTCAGTTGTAACATATCCGTGTTCCCTGAGATTACGCATCGCAACGCAAACACTCGGCTTTGAAAATCCCAGCTCTGTTGCAATATCAACCGAACGGACAGAACCTTTCTTTTCTTTAAGCATAAGTATGGTTTCAAGATAGTTTTCGGCGGATTCACCCATTATCATCGTTTTCACCTCGGAAATTCCATAATAGTTTTATTATAATAACATATTATATTATATTTTTCAACCCTGAAAGAAAAAATCCCCGAACGAAATCATTCGGGGATAAATATTAAAGGGAAATGAAACTGTTTAAATCAGCAAAATTACCTTTTGCCTCGTCGAGAGAATAGGCATCCGTCATGTAAATCTCACCGTTTCTCTCTCGGGAGAATTTAACAACCTTACCTTCGGCGAGATATTCATATGAAGTAACATACTCTCTTGTTCTTGTTTCAACCGAACCGTCTTTGGGAGCAATTGTCATTTTTTCCTTAACAAGAACTCCGTTTTCATATTCATAAACAGTTGTTCTTGTTTCCTGACTTTTTTCTTTGGTGAGCTTTGTTACAAGACCGTCTGCGTTGTATTCGTAGCTGCTATTGTTGGTTATTACGCCGCTTGCGTTTTCTGTTGTGCTCGAAATAACAAGACCGTTTCCGTCATAGGTATATGCGGTTGTTTCGGAAGAATTCTTATCGGTTGCGCTTTGAATTTCTTTTGTGCGGTTTCCGTTTTCATCATATTCATAATTTTTAAATACTGCAAGCTCGTTGTTTTCATATTTGTTATATGTTTTAAGCTTGCCGTTTTCATCGTATATGAACTCATGGCGGATTTTATCTTCGGTTATCTCTCCGATATTTCCGCTTTCATTATAAACCATTTCAAATAAATCGTGCTTTTCGAGAATGTTGCCGTCAAGGTCGGTTGCATAACGCTTTGTTATCTGATTTTTCTCGTTATATTCGTAGCACTCATAATATTCATAAGTGATTTCCTGATTATCGTAGAACTTTTTTTCTTTTTCTATTAGACCGTTTTCATTAAATATAAATTCTGCAGTGAAGTCATCAACGGTAACCTCAACCGTGTTATTTTCGGGAGTATTTACGGGCTTATCAGAGCATGCGCCGAGAAACAGGAGAGATGCCGCAGAGAGAAGAGCGATAATTTTTTTAACACTTTTTTTCATGTGTTTAATCCCCTTTGTTTTATTTTATATAATTATAGTCCTTAAACGTATAAAAATCAAGAGTCAATTATCCTTCTACCATCACATTGGGAACGGAGCCTACTATAACCGTCTGCGCGATGCAGAAGGAGGTTTTAACCGTCTGCGGGATTCTTTTTCCCGCCATTGTCAGAAGAACGGTTGTTTCAACATTCAGCATTACGCTGTGCTGGGTCTGATTTATTCCCGCACTTGTAAAAACATTTTCAAAATCGCTTTGGGTCGATGAGGAAAATCCTACACCGACATCTATGTAAGGCCTCCATCCCGAAAAAAGGGCAATATCGCTTGCCGTACCGAGAGAAACTGTAATTTCTGTTTTTTTCTTACTGTTAAATTCGGAATCTATCGCATTGGTAACCTGTGATTTAAAAAGGTTAAGCTTCACGATATCCGTTGTAATGCCCGTTACCGTATTGTTTTCCGAGTAGTTTACGCTTACTATCTCGGAATATGAAGGTGCGTTTTCCGATAGAATTTTTTCAACGGCGTAATTAACTGTTTTTGATGAAATTGCATATGCTTCAAGCGCCGCAAGGTCATATAAAGCAGGGCGTAATTTTGCATCAAGAAGCAGAACGGAAATCAAAAGAATAATAAAAATACAGACAGCCTTGTAAATCCATGAATTTTTTCTGTATCCAAACCGTCTGCGCCTCATATATACCACCTCATTCTATAATATGCGGCAGCAAACAAAAATTGTAAGAATTTTGTAAGAATGTGTTAATAAACATTCAAAATTTTGATAGTAGAATAAGTTTGAAAACTAAAAGTGGGAGTTGATACCGTGAAAAAAGAGCATAAAGAAATTATTATCGGTGCGGTTGCAGTGGTGCTGATTGCAATTTCATGTTTGGTTTCCTACGATAAATTCAGAACCTTTAATCCGATAAAAAGCGGCATAGGTTTTGTGAAGATATGGATTTTGGGCGAGGATTATGCACAGGTCAACGATTCACCGAGAGTTATTCTTACAAATCCCGAAAACAGCAAAGAAATATTCATGGAAATCATCGAAAGCGAAGGCTATGAATATGTTGAACAAATGGGTTCTCGTCACCTCATCGTAAAAGACGGTGAAAGGGAAGGTATAAGTTCAAATATAAATAAACATATCGGAAGATGGTCGTGGGATAAATGAAGATAGTTTTATATGTTTTTACAGCCGTTTTTATCGTTGCTTCGGCTTTTGTTTATACGATTCAGGAATATGAAAATCTTACATTACTCATCGGAAACATAAACGGTGATATGATTATGCAGGCTGCTTTGACTTGTGCCGCAGTCTGCCTGATAATCATATCGGTTATTGCAATCATAAAAAAAGAAAAACGCAGAATTTTAAAGACCGTTATCTGCCTTGCCGCCTCGTTTTCCATGCTTTGCTGTGTCGGAATATCTTCTTTTTTCAGCCAATCTTATACATATTATGATTTCACTTCCCCCGACGGAGAGTATACGGTTATTGCAGCGGAATGGTCATGGCTTAGGTATGGCGGAATTACTTTTTACGAAAGAACAAATCCTGTTTTTGTTAAAAAAGCAGGTGGTTTTTCGGCAAATTACGGATACCAACCGATTGAAAAAGGTGATTATTCCGTGGAATGGAATGAAAATAAAGTTATATTTACGTTGAACAAAGGAGATAATTATTACGAAACAATTGCAATAAAAATGAGCTGACTCGTTTTGTCGGGTCAGCTCATTTTGCTATTCTGTCTGATATGCGCCTCTTGCATATAGAATCCATTTTGAACGGTCAAGAGGATTAACGCCTCGCCTCGGATTTATATGCTCCAATCCGTCACGGCATTCTCTGTAGCCGAAAAATGATTGAGAAAGCACTGCTCTTCCCGAAGAAATAACGGCAAGCTTTGAAGGAAAATCCATTGATGTTGCAACGGGAACAACAGCTTCAAGAGTGATGATATCAGAATGGATAAGAGGTGAATCGTATTCTCCGCCCATCTTGATTATTTCTGAAAAAATCTTTCCCGAAAGCTCTTCGGGTGCGGTTATTCTTATTTTAAGCAGAGGCTCAAGAATGGTCGAGCCGATTTGTGAAAGACCGTTCATAAATGCCATGGGAGTGCAAACGAAAAAGTCGAGCGGATGAGTATGTATTGTGTGATGCTCACCGTCTACAAGTGTGCATTTGAAATCCGTGACCTCCCAGCCGTAAAGACCTTGCTCGAGGCAGGTGTTAAAGGATGTGCGTATGTGTGACTGATATCTGTAGAAGCATTGATTTGACGGCAGTCTGCCGTGATACGAAACGCCGTAGCCTCTCGGCATGGGTTCAAAAAGGAATTCAACCACCGCCCAGCAGGGCTTCGGCATGGTGTAGCTTGCACGGGCATATCCCGTACCTGAAGGAGTTTCTTTATAAATAACCGTAGGGGGAGAGAATTTCGCCTGAATTCCGTAACGTTCTTTCAAAAGATTGTCCAACACCTCAAGCTGAATTTTGCCCGTTGTACTTATGGTTATTTCCTTCTGACCGTTTTCCCATTTTGCATCTATATACGGCTCTTCATCGGAAAGCTCGCCGAGTGCCTGCGCAAGCGCGGGAATTTTAAGCGGGTCGGAATCCGACGGAGTAACCTTTACACGCAGAAACGGATTTACGAGCTTGGCGGATTCACTTACCGCAAGCGAACCGATGAAATAACCCGTTTTTGCACTCGGCAGACCGCAGACCGCCGCAATATCACCGCTTTTGACAATTCCCGAATCGATATATTTTGCACCGCTGAATTTCTTTATCTGCGATATTTTTTCTTTTATCGGAGGCTTCTTCTCAATTTCAACGGCATCCGAATCCGCAGCGATTTTATCGGCAGGAGAGAAAATTTCTATTTCATCACGGTTTGCAATTTCACCGCCGAAAAGTCTTATGTGAGAAACCTTACCAAGAGTTTTATCGTGTTCTGTTTTGAATATTATTCCGCATAATTCATCTGTTGCCTTTTGTTCTGCACAAGGCATAAACTCAATAAGAATATCGGCAAGCTCTTTTATTCCGATTGAATATTTTGCACTGCCGAAAACAACGGGAGTAAGTCTGCATGCGGCAATTTCATCACGGATAAGCTCACTCGCACGTTTATGTGAAAGCGCAGTTTCGTTTAAAAAAGCATCGGCAGCTTCATCGCATATGTCAGCAAGCGCTTCCGTTGCCGAAGAGGCAAGGTTATCTTTGCCGATTGTTTTTACGGTCGGATTTGCTTCGCCTTCGTTATCAATTTCCGAGAGAATCAAATGTGTCTGCGGAGAAATTTGCTTAAGCTCTTTAATTACGGAAGCCGTATCCGAACCCGCTCTGTCAATTTTGTTTATAAAAACAAGCCTCGGAAGCTTTACGGTATCGAGAGATTTGAGTATGTTTTCGGTATGGGCACGGACTCCCTCAACCGCCGAAATAATAACCACCGCATAGTCAAGAGCAGATAAAGCTCTTTCAACCTCTCCGGCAAAATCGATGTGACCGGGAGTATCAATAATGTTGATTGTTATCCCTTTCCATTCGGTTGAAGCGGCTGCCGTGCGTACGGAAATACCCCTTTGCTTTTCAACGGAAAGGCTGTCTGTTGCCGCCGTACCTGCATCAACGCTGCCTGCGTGACGTATTGCACCGGTGAGAAACAAAAGCTGCTCCGTAAGAGTGGTTTTGCCCGAGTCAACATGGGCAAGAATGCCGATATTATGAAATTTTTCGTGCATATCCAAGCCCTCCTTTTCGGGTTTCGGTTATTTTAAAGTATATTTTAATATCGCTTTAATGTCAATATAAAATCGGTTGCATTCTGTGTTTGATTGTGTTAAAATATGCCTGTATATCAGCAAAATAATAATCGGAGGCTGAATGATGAAAAAATATGATGTAATCGTAATCGGTGCAGGTAACGGCGGTCTCACCGCTGCCGCAAATTGCGCCAAAGCGGGTCTTTCAACTCTTTTGCTTGAAAGACACAATCTACCCGGCGGATCCGCATCCTCTTTTGTAAGAGGCAGATTTGAATTTGAGCCCTCGCTTCATGAACTTGCAGGTATCGGAACTCCGGAAGAAGTCGGTGCAATTGAGACGATATTCAATAAAATCGGCGCAAAGGTAGATTGGTATAATCATAATTCCACCTTCCGTCTTGTTGTTCCCGCAAAGGAAGGGGATAAGGATACTTTTATCAATGAAAACGGCGTTGAAGTAACCGTTGATGCAAGAATGCCTGTAGGATTCAACAATTTCGCAAGAAAGCTTGATGAAATCGTTCCCGGCTCATATGAAAGCTGTATGGCGGCGTTTGATTTGTCAACCCGTATGTTCAAAGTTTTTGAATGCCTTGATAATCCAGGCAAAATTCCGAGCGTTCTCAAGTATGTTCCCGACGTTCTCCGTATGACAACCTGTACTCTCCAGGAAGGTCTTGATATTCTCGGTATGCCCAAAAAAGCACAGGATATTTTCAATACATATTGGTGCTATATGGGTGTTCCGGCATCGCAGTTTGACTTCCTTTATTATCTGTGCGTTCTCCACACCTATATCAAAACCGGCACGGGTATTCCTCATAACAGAAGCCATGAAATGAGCCTTTCAATCGATAAGGTTATCCGTGATAACGGCGGAGATATCTGGTATAACTCCGAGGTTACAAAGATTATTATGGAAGACGGCAAACCTTCAGGCGTTGTTATCAACGGCGAAAAAGAGGTTTACGGTAAGTATTTCATCTGTAACTCATATCCTTATGCGGTTTTCAATGAGCTTATGGATAAAAAGGACGTTCCCGAAAAGCAGATCAAGATGCTCAACGCACGAAAGACCGCATGCAGTCTTACAACTGTTTATCTCGGCATGAACGTTACCAAGGAAGAACTCGGTATCACCGACTATTCCGTATTCATCGCTCCCGATTCCGATTCCGATAAGCAGTATGAGTCAGTCCAGAAATTCGGCGGCGGTTTCTGCATTATCAACTGCCTCAACGAGATTATTCCCGACTGCACTCCCGAAGGCACCTGCCAGCTTTTCTTGACCACGATGACATTCGGCGACGTTATGAAGGATATAAAGCCTCAAGATTATAAGAAATTCAAAACAAAGGTTGCAAAGGATTTGATTGAAACCTGCGAAAAGGCTCTCAATATTTCCATTACACCTTATATTGAAGAAATAGAAATCGCTCTTCCTCCCACAGTCTCACGCTATCTCAATACTCCGCTCGGCACACCCTACGGTTACAGACTTGAAAAATGGGACAGCATGATTCCCAGAACGGCTCAGTATATGAACGATCAGCCGTTTAAAAACTTCTTCTTCTGCGGTGCAACTCAGGAGAGAGGCGACGGCTACGGCTGTGCATACTATTCGGGCGAAAAGGCTGCAGGAATTGTGATTAAAAAGATGAAGGAGGGCAAATAAGATGGCAGGCATGCTTAAAAAAGATTTAAAGGCACTCGACTTTATTCCGCTTCTTAAAAACAGACAGTCAAGATTTGATTCGGCAAGCTCGGTTCTTTCTCCGATCGAAGATAATGCAACGGCAATTGCCCGTGCGCTTCATCCCAAGCGTCAGTATTTAAAGGTTGCCGAAGTTAAGGATATGGCATCCGACTGCAAGAGCTTTACTCTTGTTCCCGACCCCGAAAGAGGAACCAAGGAGCTTGCATATTTCGGCGCCGGCAAATACCTTACCGTGTTTGAAACAATTAACGGCATGCCCGTTACAAGAGCATATTCGATTTCATCCTCACCCAAGGATTCACTTGAAGGCAAATATGTTTTAACAATAAAGCTTGTTGACGGCGGTCTTGTTTCAAGATATATCTTTGATACCTGGACAGTCGGCACGAATGTTGAGGTTTCTGCTCCTGCGGGTAACTTTGAATATCAGCCTCTGCGCGATGCGAAGAAGGTTATCTGTCTTGCAGGCGGAAGCGGTATAACACCTTTCCTTTCCATGGCAAACGCAATTGCAGACGGCGATGAGGATTTTGAAATGACACTCCTTTATGGCAGCCGTAATCAGGACAGCATCCTTTTCCGTGAAGAGCTTGAAGAGCTCGAAAAGAAGTGCGACAAGATAAAGGTTGTTCACGTTCTCAGCGATGAGAAAAAGAAAATAAAAGGAACAGAAAAAGGCTTTATTACAGCGGAGCTTATCAAGAAATATGCCCCCGAAAATGAAGCATATTCCGTATTCCTTTGCGGACCCCAGCAGATGTATGAATTTGTTGATAAAGAGCTCGAAAAGCTCGGTATTGCAAAGAAATATATCCGCCATGAGATGTTCGGCGAATTCCATAATCCCGCTTCGCAGCCCGATTATCCTGCAGATGTTCCAGAGAGAGTCAAAATTACCGTTACAATTCAGGATAAAACCTATATTATCTTCGGCTCATCCTCGGATTCGGTTATGCAGATAATCGAGAAAAACGGTCTTTCCGCACCTGCAAGATGCAGAAGCGGTGAATGCGGATTCTGCCATTCACATCTTATTTCGGGTGAGGTTTATGTTCCGAAGCACCTTGAATACCGCCGACTTGCAGACTATCAGTTCGGCTGCATTCATCCCTGCTGTTCATTCCCTCTCACCGACCTTGAAATCAACGTTCCTCCCGCAAAATAAACGGATTGAAATCCTTTTGTAATATATTCCTTGCGGAATGTGAAATTTTTAAAAAGTAGGGCGTGGCTTGCTCCCGCCGAAATAACAAGCCCGGAGTGTTTAATACACACTCTGGGCTTTATTTGTGTTATTGAAATTTATTCTACAGAATATTCAGCAAGGAATTCTTCAACTTCAGAGTATTCGATTATTTGGGGTGTTTCCATATATTTTTGACCGATTCGATGCCAAGACTGTCCAAACTCTATACAAGCATTTTCAACAAGTATCCAATCGCCAGCTGATAATGTTGCAGCAAATTCTTTTTCAACATTAAGATAAGCATCATAATAATTTAAAGAGCCATCTCCGTCTGAATCGGGACTTGTTATACGAACAAAAATTTGTTCGCTTGGTACATTTATAACTTTTGCAACAAATGTGTAGCGATATTCATATCCGTCAGCACGCTGTTTGTATTCCAATTCAGCAGCAACTTGATTTTTTCTTGCGGCTTGGTAGATTTTATAAATATCAAGTTTTGTGTATGGTTCTGTTATTGTTTCTTCGGAGAGACTTGTTTCATTTGTGTTTATAGTTTCGGAAGATGGAGAAAACATAAGTATAAAAGCTGCTATGATTATAATTGCAAATGCTATAATTAAGATTAAACAGCCGATTCTTTTTTTCTTCTTTTTCTGATTTCCTTCGGGACTGATTTGCTTTGCGGTTTCATCAAAATATTTTTCGTTTGACATTTTTATCACCTCTGTCTCATTCTATAACAACTTTGAGGTGTTGTCAATAACTAATAATAAGTTTTTTATATGACTATAAAAAGTTGTTAATATTGTTATTGAGGTGATAACAATGGTTAAAAACCTGAAGAAACTTCGGATAGAAGCAGGTATAAGCCAGCAGCAGTTGGCAGATGTTATCGGTGTAAGTCAACAATCGATAAATAAATATGAAAATCACAGCATTGAGCCTGATATTTCAATCATAATTGCAATTGCCGAGTATTTTAACACTTCGGTTGATTATCTTGTCGGTAATACAGATATAATCAGAAAATATGAGGCGTTGTATACTTTCGACTTGAACGAGAAAGAAAAAGATTTGATTGAGAAATACAGAAAAGCGTCGGAAAAAGATAGACAAATTGTTGATTTTGTTTTGAAATAAAATGTTAAAATGCCCGGAGTGTTCTGAACACTCCGGGCATTTTTTATGCCACAGATTTCCTCTTGACTTTTTATCGCAAAGGGTATATTATATATCTTGCAACAGAACAAATGTTCGAGAAGATAGGAGGATACGCATGGTCAGAAAAGTATTTGTTGACGTTTACGTGCTTGTTGATAAAGACGGCAAGCGCAGACCTTTGCGTATTCAATGGGAAGACGGTACGGTTTATACCGTTGAAAGGCTTCTCAACCGTTGCCGCTGCTGTTCAAGGAATGTAGGCGGCGGTGAAATACGGTATACCGTTCAGATTAACGGCAGAGAAACCTTCATTTTTGAGGATAACCACGGTAAATGGTTTGTTGAAGGGAAATGTTAAAGTATATTAATATAAACACTCATCTCATTTTCGCCTCTGTTGCCCCATTTATAATACGGAATAAGCTTTATTTTCGTTTCTTCAAGCTCGGGATTTTTCCATTCGCTGTAAAGAATATCGCAATCTTTTTCTCTGAATCCTTTTGCATAAATTATATCGCCGTCTGTTCTGAATTCGGGGCAGCGGTTTATTTTTATCATCTGCAGATTTTTACCGTTGTCCGCTTCCTCAATGCAGTAAACAAAAGGTCCTCTTGTCACTGCAATTTTTCCGATATTTGCTCTTACTCTGTTTGAGCATTTTATCATTTTCACCTGCATTTCAAATTCAGCGTTGATTTCCGCTTTTGTTTTTATCTCAAAATAAGCATAACCGTTTCTGATTTCACACGGCTGTGAAAATTTATAATTATCGCACCATGCAGGAATTCTGACTGCAAAAGTAAAATTCTTTTTTGGTGAAACCTTTATATTGACTTTTCCGTTTTCGGCATATGATGATACTATTTTTATATCTGCGTTTTCTGTTTCGGCTTCGCAACCCATAAACTGATGAATAAACAATGTATCTTCATTTTCCGTGAAGCAGTATTCACCTATTGATGAAATCAGTCTTGCAAGGTTTGGCGGGCAGCATGCGCAGCCGAACCATTTCTGCCTTACGGGTTTTATATGACGTTTACGAGAATCTTTATGCGAAGCCTCGGGGAGAACCTCAAGGGGATTTACATAGAAAAAGCTCTTTCCGTCGTTCGCCATGCCCGATAAAACCGTGTTATATAAAGCTCTTTCAACCGTATCGGCAATTTCCGAATTCGGTTCAATTTCAAGCATTCTGCGTGCGAAGAAAATAAGACCGATTGAAGCACAGGTTTCGCTGTATGCAAGGTCATTGGGCAAATCGTAATTGAATGAAAAAGCTTCTCCGTCAACGGTTGAACCGATTCCGCCGGTTATGTACATTTTCTGATTTATTATATTATCAATCAGCTTTTTGCAGGCGGTGTAAAGCTCATCGTCACCGTAGCGTTTTGCAACATCAGCCATTCCGCTGTAAAGATAAACGCCTCTTACCGCATGACCTACCGCTTCGTGCTGTTTTCTCGGTTCGCAATGCGCCTGATTATAATGGTAATTATCGTAAACGGTTGTTTTGCCGAGTACAACATCGTAGTAATAGGGCTTTTTGCCTCTTTCATCAATGAGAAATTTGGCGGTGTCAAGATACTCTTTTCTGCCCGTTACATCGTAAAGCTTTATGAGAGCCATTTCTGCGATTTCGTGTCCGCCATAGCCTTTGATTTTGTCTTCTCCGAAGGTATTGCAAATCAAATCCGCAAAACGGCATGCGGCATCCAGAAGCTTTCTTTTATCGGTCGCTTTATAATAGCTGACAGCCGCCTCGGCAAGATGACCGAAGCAGTAAAGCTCATGGAAATCCTTTAAATTTGAAAAGATTTCATCTCTGTTATTGATAACATAAAGGGTATCAAGATATCCGTTATCGAGCTGCGCACCGCATACCAAATCGATGATTTTATCTGCTTTTTCTTCAAGCTTATCATCTGGATGGTTCAAAAGTGAATATCCTGCGGCTTCAATCCATTTATAAACATCGCTGTCCTGAAAAACCCAGCCGTGAAATGCTTTCGGGTCTGCGTTATCATCGCTATAGCACCATTTATCGGCGGGGTATACGGGAACATCCTCGCCGTTTTTCAGAGCTTTAACGATTTTACCCGCTTTTATGAAATTTTCAACGGCGTAGCTTTTTTCGGCATTTTCTATTCTGTCATGTAACGCCTCATACTGATAAGGAATAACCTCTTTTCGGACAAGCTTCTGCTCGTTTGTCCAAAAGGGGTCGTTTAATTTTATATTTTTCAGCTCAATATGTTTTGAAAATAATTTCTCGTTCATATCAAACACCTCTTTGAAGCTATTATAATATTTTTTGACTAATTTGTAAATATATGCTAAAATAATACAATTACTATATTTTAAGGTGATAAGATGAAAAAAGCAGAATATATTGACCCGATTATAGGTACCGTCGGTGATGAGCAGGAAGAAAGCTGGCACGGCGGAGGAAAAACTCATCCGGGTGCTTGCGTGCCCGGCGGAATGGTGCAGCTTTGTCCTGATACCGTAACGGGAGGAGACAACGGAACCGGTTATAATTACTGCCACAGTTCAATAGAAGGGTTCAGCTTCAATCACATGAGCGGAATCGGCTGGTACGGCGACTTGGGCAATGTTCAGATAATGCCCGTTACAGGTGAAACGGATTTGAGAAGCGGAAGCAATGCTGAAATGCCGTTTAAAAAGGGTACTGCAGGCTGGAAATCGGATTTTTCCCATGATGAGGAAACCGCAAAAGCGGGCTATTATTCCGTTAATCTGAAAAGATACGGCATAAAAGCAGAAGCAACCTCATCAATGTATAACGGTATGCTCCGTTTTACTTATCCCGAAAAATCCGATGCAAGAGTAATTTTTAATTTTTCACGCAGACTCGGCGGCCATGCCGATTTTGAACAAGTTGAAATAATAAATGACAGGCGAATTGAGGGCAGCATTCACTGCACCCCAAAAGGCGGCGGCTTCGGCAGGGGAGGCGGCGGAATTTCATATGATTTATATTTTGTGTGTGAGCTGTCGGCACCTGCAAAAAGTATGCGCTTTTTCTCAAACGAGGAATTTGCTCAAGAGAATATAAAAAAGCATGAACACGAGGATGTCGGTTTGCTTTTATCTTTTGGCAAAGATACAGATGAACCGATAAAGATAAAATGTGCAATATCTTATACGGATATCGAAGGTGCAAGAAAAAATTTTGAATCGGACTGCAACGGCTTTGATTTTGATGCCATGAGAGAAAAAGCCTTTGATGAATGGGAGAAAGTGTTTGAGGGCGTTGATGTTGCAGGAAGTGATGAAACGGACCTTAAGATTTTCTATACCTGCCTTTATCATACGCTTCTTGATCCCCGTCATGCTGCTGATGCAGACGGCAGATTTTCAATTAACGGCAAGATATACAAAACCGAGGAATATACACACCGTACAGTATTCAGCGGCTGGGATGTTTACAGAAGCGAATTTCCGCTTCTCGGAATTATCCGCCCAGATATGGTGAGAGACACAGCGAATTCTTTACTTAAAATTGCCGAATGCAGAAATACCGCCTTCCCGAGGTGGGAGCTTCTCGGAAATGATTCTCACAGTATGGTCGGCGATCCCGGTCTTATAGTTGTTGCCGATGCATTTCTTAAAGGAATAAAAACCGTTGATACCGAAAAAACATATGAAATTGCGAGAGCATCATGTCTTGGCGCAGCCGAGCTTTACGGAAAGCCTTTTCAATCTATGAGACCAGACTGCGAGCAATATAAAGAAAATTGCTATGTTCCCGAAAAACTCAGCGATACTCTTGAGTTTTTGCTTGCTGACTATACTATGTCAAAGCTTGCGCAGGCTATGGGCAAAAATGATGATGCGGAATATTTTATGAACAGAGTCAAACACTATGGTGAAAACTTTAACGCACTTCTCGGATTTATGGCGCCCAGATATGAAAACGGGTTGTTTGTTTTTGAAGAGAATGAATATGATGATGACGGCTGTGTGGAAAGCAATATCTATCAGCAATCATGGTTTGTGCCGTATGACGTAAAGGGAATGAGCAAGCTGTTCGGAGAAACACGTACTCTTGAGCTTCTTGAGAGGTTTTTTGAAAGAGCCGATCTAAAAAAGCTCTGGAATGATGACTATAATCATTCAAATGAGCCATGCCATAATATAACCCATTATTTTTCTATGCTCGGCAAAACCCACAGAACACAGTACTGGACACGAAGAGTTCAGAAGGAAGCCTACAGAACGGGTGCGTTTGGTTTCTGCGGAAACGAGGATGTCGGTCAGCTTTCTGCGTGGTATGTTCTTTCGGCAATCGGTTTTGCGCAGCTTTGCCCCGGTTATCAGGCATATTTTGTGAACACCCCTTTGTTTAAAGAGGCAAAAATAAAACTTGATCCCGAATATCACTCTTGCTCGGTTTCGGACACCTTTGAGGTTGTATGCGATAAAGACCCGTTGGAGTTTCCGTATATACGTTCAATGAGCCTTAACGGACAGAAAATCACAAGAGCATACCTTGATTATTCCGAAATTACGGCAGGCGGTGTTCTGACTTTTGAGCTTTCAAAAGAGCCGTGTGAGGATTTCGGAAAGGATGTACCCGAAAGCTTTATTTAAAATTTGGATTGGGAGAAATGAAAAATGAGTGTTGAACTTAAGAAAACTTACAAACCTTTTAAAGATTGGAAAGAAAAATCCAGGCAGACCGAATATAAGGAAAGCACGCCTCTTCTTGCCCCTGACGGAACTTTGCTTGCAAAGGGCTGGGCAAGAAAAAACGTGTTTGAGTATAACAGGGATTATGTGAAAACAGGTATAATGAGCCGTAAGGAATGGGATTTTTATAATATCACCGACGGCAAAATGCAAATGCTTATCAGCTTTGCCAATATCAACATGGGCGGTTATGTCGGCGCAAAGCTTGTTGACCTGAAAACGGGAAAGGTTATTATTGATGCAACGCAGCTTTTTTTAGGCGGAAAGAAGCATATTCCACCGTCAAAGGGTGATGAACCCAACCGTTTCAAGGATAAAATCGGCGGTGCAGAGTTTGATTTTATCACAAAAGAAACAGAAAGAACTCTTTGGTTTAAAAAGAAGCATAGCGGAAAGCAGGTTGAATGCCATTGCCGGATGGATATTATGCCTGACCTTGAAAATATAACAACCGTTCTTCCGTTTGAAGGTGATAATACAAAATACTTTATGACCACAAAGCAGTTTTGTATGCCTTGTGATGCGGTTTTTAAAATTGACGGCTATACATATGAATTTTCCAAAAAAGATTCGTTCTGCACACTCGACTGGGGCAGGGTAAACACACCTCACAGAATGGTTTGGTATTGGGGTAGTGCATCAACATATGTTCCCGATGAAAACGGCAAAAATCATCTTCTCGGATTTGAAATCACATGGGCTATAGGCGATGAAAGCAACGCAACGGAAACCTGCATTCTCTATGACGGAAAGGTTCATAAAATCGGTGCGGTTGACGTTGAAAAATTCCCGAAGGGCAGATTTATGGAGGAGTGGAAATTTGTTTCCGAGGACGGCAGGTTTAACATGACCATGACCCCGACTCTCGATAACCATACAGATGTTAATTTTCTTATAGGCAGAATGAACTGTCATCAGATTTTCGGCGTATGGAACGGCGATGTAACTCTTGATGACGGCAGAAAAATCGAAATTAAAGACCTGTTTACGTGGTGTGAATATGTAGAAAACCGCTGGTAAAAACAATATGTTTTTCTATTTTATTATCATAGGCAGGTGATTTGATGAAACAGAGAATATTGCTCGTTGAGGACGATTCGTTTCTGCGAGACGGCTTAACGGAGGTTTTGCAGGGCGAGGGTTATGAGGTTATAAGTTCCGATAACTGCATGAAAGCCCGTGAGCTGATGAAGTTCTTTTCGTTCAATTTAATTATGTTTGATGTTATGCTCCCCGATGGCAACGGTCTTGAGCTTTGCACGGAGCTTCGTGCGTCAGGAAACAATGTCCCCGTTCTGTTTTTGACAGCCTGCGACGATGAAATTCAGATTGTTCGTGGGCTTGATTCGGGTGCGGATGATTATGTCACAAAACCGTTTAAGCTCCGTGAACTTCTTTCAAGAATCCGTGCATTGCTCCGCAGAACATCGGCTGTAACGGTTTATAACAGCAGCGATATTTCAATTGATACTCTGAATATGTCTGTCAGGAAAAACGGCGAAAACATTTTTGTAACTCCCACGGAATTTCAGATTCTTTCCGTGCTTATCCGCAACAGCGGAATTATCGTTACCCGTTCACAGCTTCTGCAGAATATCTGGGACAGCGACGGAAACTACATTGATGACAACACTCTTTCGGTTCACATGAGCCGTTTGCGTGACAAAATCGGAAGCGGTCATATCGTTACTGTAAGAGGTATCGGCTACAGATGGGAGGGTTCAAAATGATTCCTTTCTTGATTTGCATAACTGTTATTTTATTTTTTGTAACAATCATTTTTATCATATTGAATGCAAGAAAAAACAAGCAGATAAATAATCTCAAAGAGAATATCGAGAACTTTATTGAAGGCGGAGAAAAGGCTGAATACAGCACAGCCGACAGCAATTTCGCACGCCTTCAGAATGCCGTTGCCGAGCTTGAAAATCTGTTGCTTCTCGAGAAAAGCAACTCGGCATCGCAGGCAAAAAGCAACGCTGATTTTGTTGCGGATATTTCACATCAGCTTAAAACTCCGCTTGCAGGACTTCGCCTTTACTGCGAAATGGAGCAGAGTTCAACACCTACTCCCTACACGGAAAAAGAGCTTCAATTGATTGCGAAAATGGAGAGCCTTATTTTCAATCTTTTGAGGCTTGAAAAAATTAAAAGCGATGCATACACAATGGATTTTACCAAGCATAGTCTTGATGAAATCATCGGTGAAATTATCGGCAATTTCAAGCCGTTGTTTCCTGAAAAGAATTTTATTGTTTACGGTACGGCTGATTTAAGATGTGATAAGGAATGGATAGCCGAGGCAATCGGAAATATTATCAAAAATGCCTGCGAGCATACCGAAGCAAACGGCAGTATTGTCGTTTCAGTATCAGAAAGTGAAAATTCGGTTGATCTCGTTATTGAGGATAACGGCGGCGGAGTGCCGAAAGAACAGCTTCCGCTTTTGTTCAACCGTTTTTACCGCGCGGATAATGCCGCACCCGAAAGTGCAGGCATAGGTCTTGCAATTTCAAAAGCAATTTTTGAAAAGCATCACGCAACCGTTACTGCCGAAAACAGCAAAGACGGTTTGAAGATTACAGCGTGTTTTCCGATTATAAATGCAAATATAAAATTATAATGTTGCTTTCTGTTCAGGCTTCCTCTGACGAGGAAGCTGTCCGTAGGACTGAAGGAGAGAGAATTTTGAGTGAACTTGTAAAAGCAGATGGCTTTGAACTGTTCTCTCCTTCCGTCTTTTGCTTCGCAAAATCCACCTCCCTCATCAGAGGGAGGCTTTTTTGTGCAGTAAAAACAGTTATCTTACGAAATTGTAAGGTTATTGTCACGATTTTGAAAGAATCATGTTTTATAATAAACTCAATAAACCAAAGAAGGAGCAATTTTATGAATATCATCGAATGCGTAGATTTAAGAAAAGAATACTTAAGCGGTGAAAACATAGTTAATGCTGTTGACGGAATAACCGTTGCTTTTGAGCAGGGTGAATTTTGTGCAGTTACGGGACCGAGCGGCTCGGGCAAATCAACACTTCTTCATGTTTTGAGCAGTCTTGAAAACCCCACAAGCGGCGATGTTATCTATAACGGCAAAAAACTTTCGGGTTATAACGATAATCAGCTTTCCGTTCTCCGCCGCAGACGTTTCGGTTTTGTATTTCAGGCATATAATCTCGTTCAGGAACTGACGGGATATGAAAACATCGTTCTTCCCGTTATGCTCGATAAGAAAAAGGTTGACGAAGCTTATATTAATAAGGTAATTGATGTTCTCGGAATCGGGGACAGACTTGAGCATCTTCCGTCGGCACTTTCGGGCGGTCAGCAGCAGAGAATAGCTATTGCCCGTGCACTTGCAAATAAGCCTTCAATCCTTTTTGCCGATGAGCCTACGGGTAATCTTGACGGCAAAAGCGGACGTGAGGTTCTTTCACTTCTCAAATATGTAAGTAAAGAATTCGGAATCACTCTTATTCTTGTTACACATGACCTCAATGTTGCAGAGCAGGCGGAGAGAATCATCTCAATTGAAGACGGCAAAATCGTTCGTGATACAAAGGCGGGAGTTTAAGCAATGAACAAGAAAAGACTTACTGTAAACCGCCTTGCAATGGGTAACCTCAAAGCAAGAAAAAAGCAGTATACCTTAATGATAATCGGCATTGTGCTTGCAATGATTTTTTCATCGGGGGTTATGTTCTTTGTTTTTAGTGCATTGTCATCATTTAATGAGCTGGATAAGCTGAGCTTCGGAAATCAGGATGCTGTTCTGATGAATGCACAGTACTATAATTTTGACCGTGCAATAGAAAATGACCTCATAGATGATTATTCTTTTGCCCATGCAATCGGTTACGGTTATAACGAAGAAACGGGTGAAGAAAGCGGTTCGCTTATGGCGTGGTATGATGAAGATGCCTATGAGCTTTCCTATGTCGGACTTCGAGAAGGAAGATATCCCGAAAAAGCAGGCGAAATAGCCTTTGAACGGGATGCGCTTGTCCGAATGAAGCTTAACGCTCAAATCGGTGATAAGATAACTCTCACCGTCAAAACTCCGAAATCCGAAAATTATCTTTCGGAAACGGTTGAAAAAACATATACTCTTGTCGGTATTCTCCATGATAAACGCAGCAATATTGAAAGCGAGTTTTCTTTAAACATTGATCAGTTTGAATATCCCGCAATTATGTTGAGTGCAGAAGAAAAAATCGAAAACGGGGGAGAAGAACGCCTTGTTGCGTTTATCGACTTTGCAGGCAAGGATGATTTCAATACTCAATGGCATATAAAAGAAGCGATTATTGCCGAAATGGAAGAAAGAGGACTTGTTGACAACGAGGCTGTAAACAGCACCGTTCCTCCCTCAAAAATTCTTTATTTCAACGGAGATACTCATATTTCAACGCAGAGCCTGCAGAATACCGAAGAAAATATCCGCATGACAACTATTCTTGCTGTTGTTCTTACAACCGTTCTTCTGCTTGCTTCTTGCGTCGGCATTGTCAATGCATTCAATTCCAATCTTCAGGAACGCAGAAAGCAGATAGGTATGCTCCGTGCGGTTGGTGCAACCAAACAGCAAATAGTCAAAGTTTTCGGCAGAGAAGCCATAATAATCAGCCTTTGTGCAACTCCCTTAAGCCTTTTGATTTCATATTTTGCTGTAAAAATCATTATAGGATTTATGGGTGAAGGCTTTGTTTTTATCCCTGAATGGTGGGTGCTTATAGTCTGCGGATTGTTCGGTATAATCTGCGTTATGGCAGCGGCATTAATTCCGCTGATTCGTGCGTCGGCTGTTTCTCCCATGCAGGCAATCAGAAACATTGATTATTCACGCAAAATGAAGAATAAACGTGTTAAATCCCAAACAAAATTCAATGCTCCGAACCTTATAGCCTCCCGAAATCTTATGTTCAGAAAGGGCAGACAGATCGGTGTCAGCTTTATTCTTGTTGCGACTATTATTATTTCGGGTTTTGGGTTTGCTTTTATTGAAAAAGAGGCTGAAAGAATGAATTCTTTCTACAACGATTTTGATTATGCATTTGAAAGCAGCGGAGGAACCGTCGGTTCAGATATTTTTAACTGCAAATGGGGTGTCAAATATTCCGATTTCAGCGAAAGCGTTAAGCAGGAAATTCTTTCCCTTCCTTATGTCAAAACAGTTGGAGGAATTAAAACCTGCATGGCAAATATTGTTTTTGACGGCGAAAATTCGGATTATATGAGACTTATGTCGATGTATTACGGAAACTCATATGGTCGCTACGAAACAGAAAGTATAGACACATACGAAGAATATGTAAATCAGCTTACAAAAACAAAAAACAAAAGATATCTTGCTTTCAGTAATGAAGTTTTCGGCGGTAAAGAATTTTATTCGTCCGATATCCACAGCTTTGAACCGAGCGATATTGAAGAAATAGAAAAATATGTAACCGACGGAAAAATCGATATTGATAAGCTTAACTCAGGCGAAGAAATCATTCTTTTTGCACCGCAGAAAATAGGCTACAGATTTGAACATTATGAAAACGAAAACGGAGAAGGCTTAATTAGCGGCATTATTGATATTTCTGACGGCATAAAAGAAGAGGATGCACCTTATATCGGAGAAACCGCAGAACTGAGCTATAAAGCAGGCGATGTTGTCAATATCAGCGTGCTTTCAAGCGATATAACGCCGCAGGAATTGACCGATGAAGTGATTATTCCCGATGATATAAAAGCGAATAATAAGCAGGTGAAAATCGGTGCAATAGTCAACAGTATTCCCCAAAATTCAAGATGGGTGCAGGAAATGAATTTTCTGACAACCAACAGCGGTATGAATCATTTTTATGAAAATCATCCTTATCTTAATATGTATATAACTCTGAAAAACGATTGCACCGAAGAAGTTGACGGAGAAATGACATATATTCTCAATCAATATACATCGGGCAACGGCTACCGCATCTATTCAAAATTTCAATCCAACCAAGAAAAAAGAAATACGATATTTGCTCTTTATATCATTATTATATCCGTTGTTGTTCTGTTTTTCTCAACTGCGGCAAGCATAATCAACAACTCATTGACCGCACAAATCCGTGAAAGCAAGAGAGAAATTGGAACTCTGCGTGCAGTCGGTGCAAGTGCAAAGGAGCTGACACAATCATATTTCAGACAGCTTCTTTCAATGTTCGGCTGGGGCTGCGCTGCAGGTTTCGGGCTTTATACCGTTCTCTGGATTATTATGTATTTTGTTGCAAAATCAACGGATATGAGTTTTGATTACAAATATCAGATATGGCAGGCGGCTCTCATCTGTATTGCTCTGCTTGCGGTTTGTTTTGTGAATCTTTATTCCAAAGTCAAAAAGCAGATGAAATACAGCATCGTTGAAAATATCAGAGAATTATAATTTTTACTCCGATGAAAGGAGGACAAAATGAAACGAAAAAAATTAACCGTAAACAAATTGGCTTTCGGAAATTTAAAAGCAAGAAGAAAGCAATATACATTAATGATTATCGGTATTATTCTTGCGATGACGTTTTCATCGGGTACAATTTTCTTCTTTGCCTGCTGCTCAAATTCAGTTCAGGAGCTTGTGTATAAAACCGTCGGCAGGGAAAATGCCGTGATGTACGGGGGTAACGATATAAATCTTGATGAAGCTGTTGAACTCGGATATCTTGAAGAATATGCAACGGCAGAGATAATCGGCTACGGTTATTCTCCCGACGGAGAAAAGGAAAGCGGAACGGCGCTTGCTTATTATGATGAAAAAGCGATGTATCTTGCCAATTCAATTCTCGAATCGGGCAAATTTCCTCAGAAAGAAGGAGAAATTGCCATTGAGAAAGATGCTCTTGTCCGTCTGAAACGTGACGGTATCAATGTCGGCGATTCGCTCGATATGACGGTTATTGTACCTAACGGAGATAAAGGTGAAGTCAGAGAGGTTAATAAAACATATACCGTTTGCGGAATTCTTGAAGATAAGCGTGCAAACGTGCAGAGATATGTCGGTGATGAGTCCGAATTTTATCTGTTTCCTGCGGCGATGGTAAGCAGCGAAGAAAGAACGGAAGCGGGCGGTTTGCCCTGCAAATTCAGATATCTCTCGATTATTTCCGATGACAACAGCGGATATAATGCCGATTTTATAGGCTGGCTCAGCGATTTAGGCTTTTATAACGGGAATGCCGAAACATCTTCAAATTATATGCATCAGGTTGAAGACTATATGAGCTATGCAAGCGGTTTTTATGACATCATAACTACCAACACTTATCTTGTTGCTTTTCTTATGGCTGTGTTAATGATTGCATCTTGCTTCGGAATAATAAACGCATTCAACACCAATTTACAGGACAGAAAAAAGCAGATAGGTCTTCTGCGTGCAGTAGGAATGACAAAAAGACAGATTATCAATGTTTTCGGCAGAGAAGCATTTATAATCAGCATTATTTCTGCACCTGTCAGCATTCTGATTTCATATTTCGGAGTTAAACTGTATGCGAAAATTATGGGC
This sequence comes from Clostridia bacterium, assembly GCA_017466365.1. Taxonomy (GTDB): domain Bacteria; phylum Bacillota; class Clostridia; order Oscillospirales; family Acutalibacteraceae; genus CAG-177. The sequence continues at coordinate 107,841 of JAFTUG010000002.1, forward strand.
GAAGGCTTCATATTCAAGCCTGAATGGAGCGTTCTGATTATTTCAACCGTTGCAAGTGTTGTGAGCGTTATGATTGCGGCGCTTATACCGCTTTTATCCGCAACAAGAATTAACCCTATGCAGGCAATAAGGAATTCAGAGCTTGGCAGAAAAGTCAAAAACAAAAAAATCAAGTCAAAAAAGGTTTTCAATGCACCGAATCTTATCGCTAAAAGAAGTATCACCTTTTACCGTTCAAGGCAGATTGGCATTATCTTTCTTTTGATTGTTATTTCTGTGTTCCCGTGCATCGGCTTCTGCGTTCTCGGTGAATATTCAGCGGTAAGCCAAAATATGCTCAGCTATCCTGATTATACCTTTGATGATTATAACTATGCCTCAAATGATTACGCCTATTTCCCTGCAGAGCAAACAATGGATGAGGATTTCAGAAATACAATTTATGATTCTGAACATGTAGGAAACATAAATGGCACAAAAACCGTTAAAGCAAATTTGTTTATTGATGAATTTGACAAATACACGGAGCTTGTCCACACATATCAAACCCTTGAAACAAGCATAGAATCCGATGTGGCACACGACATTGTCAAGGATACTGAAAGCTTTAAAAAATACGGTGCACGAACCGAGCCTGATGAAGGATATCTTTTTGCAAAAGAAAAAACAAACTGTCCGAATGAGCTTTTGCCGACTGCTATAAAATCATATGATGAAGCTGATATTGCAAAGCTTGAAAGCAGGCTTATAAGCGGCAAAATTGATATTGATAAGCTCAATTCGGGTGAAGAAATAATTCTTGTTGCATATCCCGAAATTGCCTACACTCTGCATTGGCAAACAACAAAAGGCGAAAGGCATCTTTCGTGGGACGGTGTTGAACCGCTTGATAACGGAGAACTTATACAGCAACACACCAACTTTGAAACCGAAATACTCGAAAAAGCAAAGCTTGGATTTGAGGTTGGCGATACGGTTGGTTTCCGTATACTTGTTAACGGCGATAAGCCTGATGGTCCGAATGATTCTTACAGCGAAAAATATGTTTATGACTTGTTCGGAAAAGAGTTTACAATCGGTGCAATAGTCACTCCCCAAAACTACTATTCGGATACGATAATCTTTGCAACAACCCACTCAGGACTTTCTTCCTTCGGATGCAACGTCAAGTATGATTCGTTGTCTGTTGATTTGAACAAAGAATGCACACAGGAAATTGATGAAGAAATGCAGCTTTTCTTTACCTCGATGACATCGGGTAAATCCGCAAAGTTCCAATCGAATTATGCCGATTTGCAGTCGCGTAAATCCGAAATGAAATTTTTGTTAACGGCAATTCTTGCTGTTATAATTCTGTTTTTGTGCATAGGGGCAAGCATTATCAATAATGCCGTAACCGCAAAGATAAGGTCTGACAGACGCGAAATAGGAACTCTGCGTGCGGTTGGCGCATCGGCAAAGGAACTTTCGATGGCATTCATTCATCAGCTTGTCAGTATGTTTGTGTGGGGATGCAGCATCGGTTTAGCGGCATATATAATCGGATACACAGCATTCAAACACTATTATGTGTTTATTAAAGGATATCCTTTTGAATTCACCTTTGAAATCTGGCAGTCAATAGTTGTATGTGCTGTACTGTTTGTTTTCTGCTGTATCAATGTTTATGTCAAAATCAAAAAGCAGATGAAATACAGCATTGTTGAAAATATCAGGGAGTTATAATTTTTATGAAAAAAATATTCAGTATAATAATGTGTTTGCTGTTTTGCTTTGTACCGCTGACCACAGCTTTCGCAGAGGAATTACCCTCACAGCCGAAAGTTATGGTTACGGATTATAAAACCGACGGTGAACTCAAAGCAGGTAACACGGCAAAAATTTCAATCACTCTCACCAACAAAAGCAAAACCGATTATGTCAGAAATATGAAACTGACCTTCTCCGATTCAAGCGGAGATATTGTTCCCGTCGGAGTTACTTCGGGTTATGTTGAAAGGCTCAATGCAAAAAAATCCGTGACTTGGGATATTGATGTCAGGATATCCGATTCCGCAAAAGACGGCAATCATGCAGTTACGGTTGCGAGTGAATTTGAAAGTGAGTCAGGCAGCGGTTCATCCTCCGATGTAATCAATCTCAACGTAATCGGCAAAAAGGAAGTTGAAACCACAACCGTACCGCAGGATACTTCTCAACCCCGACTTATGGTTACGGATTATATCGTTGAAAATGATAGTATCATTCCGGGCGAAAGCCGAAATGTGAGCATCACAATCAAAAACACAAGTCCATCAAAGTCGGTAAGCAACATAAAGCTTTCACTTGCTGATGAAAGCGGTGAACTCAAAACGGATGGAATGGGCACCGCTTATGTCAAGAGCATTTCTGCAAACGGCACTTATGTCTGGACTGTCGGATTGACCGCCGTTCACACCGCAAAAACGGGTGAACACCCTCTGATACTTTCAATGGAATATGAAGACTCAAATCATTCGGGTTATTCCGCAAGCGATACTATCAGAGTCAATATAAAGCAAAGCGTGATGCTGAAATATGATTCCGCAAGACTGCCTTCAAAATCAATTCAGGGAGAAACCGTAACCGTCAGTATAAATCTGATGAACACAGGTAAAAGTACAATTCATAATGCAATGATTGATATTGACGTCAAAGGTCTTGACAGCGGCGGTACGGTGCTTGTAGGTGAAATCCTTCAGAGCGAAAGCAAAACAGGAAGTGTAAACCTTCGTGTCAGCAATGAAATTCTCGGCAAGGTCGAAGGTATAATCACGATAAACTATGAAGATGATTTCGGCGAAACCTACACCGAAACAGTCGATGTTTCAACAGTTATCGAAGAAAAAGTTGTTATAACCGATACCGAAGAAGAGGAAGAAAAGAAAAATCCTCTTTGGTGGCTGTTTATGCTTATCGGCGCAATCATCGGTGGTGCTCTCGGCTTCGGAATACCGCATGCAATCCGCTCAAACAAACAACGCAAAGAGGATGAGAAAAGGCTTTAATCGGCATGCGGAGTTATAAACTCTGAAAGAACATAAGGGCATTTGTTGCTTCAAAAGAAGAGTAAATATATTTACAAACCTATTTTACTGTGATAAAATTAAAACAATATTTCAAATAATTTTACTCGTCAGGAGAAGTGAATGCTATGTTCAGAAAAAGACAGGTTCATCTTGATTTTCATACAAACGGCACTTTGCCCGTTGGTAAAAACTTTTCAAAAGAGCAGTTTCAGAAAGCTTTGAAAACGGGTCACGTCAATTCGATAACCGTTTTTTCAAAATGTCATCACGGTTGGTCTTATCATCCTACCGAGGCAAATGAAATGCACCCCGAATTGGATTTCGATTTGCTCGGTGCGCAGCTTGAAGCCTGCAAGGAAATTGATGTTAATGCACCTGTTTATATTTCCGCAGGATTTGACGAAAAGGAATATATAAAGCGCCCCGAGTGGCGTTATCGCTGTTCACCTGATATAAATGATTGCTTGGAGTATGAAAACGAGGTTCATTTTCATCTTCTTTGCTTCAATACGGGATATCTTGATTTCCTTTGCAGGCAGATTGAAGAGGTAATGCAGAAATATAATCCGTGCGGAATTTTTCTTGATATTGTTTACCCGAAGGTATGCTACTGTGAAAAATGCGTTTCGGATATGAAAGCTCTCGGTATGAATATCGAAAACGAGGATGACCGCCAAAAATTTGCCGTAATGACTTTGAATAAATACACAGAGGCAACAAACGCTGCAGTCAGAAAATACAGCGATACGGCAACGATTTTTCATAACAGCGGGCATATTCCGAAAGGTGATTACGGATTTATTAAAGCAAACACCCACCTTGAGCTTGAAAGCCTTCCGACGGGCGGATGGGGATATGACCATTTCCCTCTTTCTGCTGCGTATGTGCGTTCGCTGAATAACACCGATTACTTGGGAATGACGGGCAAATTCCATCACAGCTGGGGTGAATTCGGAGGGTTTAAGCATCCCAATGCCCTTATTTATGAAACTTCTTTAAGCATAGCAAACGGTGCAGGCTGTTCAATCGGCGATCAGATGCATCCGCTCGGTGAAATGAATATGTCAACCTACGGGCTTATCGGAAAAGCATATTCGCTTGTTGAAGAAAAAGAGCCCTGGATTGAAGGTGCCGCAAATGTTGCCGATATAGCTGTTTTGAGTGCTGAAGCACTTACGGGTAACCGTGATGTTAAAGCGGATATAGGTGCCAACAGGATGCTGCTTGAAAATAACTGCCTTTATAATTTTATTGACAGTAAAATGGATTTTTTCGCCTATAAAATGCTTATATTGCCTGATGTTGCGATTTTATCGGAAGAAACAATCGAAAAGATAAAAGCTTATGCAAATAATGGCGGTAAAATTATTGCAAGCGGCGAAGCCTTGATAAAAGACGGTGAATTCGCTCTTGATTTCGGAGCGACTTTCAAGGGTGAAAACGAATATAATCCTACTTATTTTATTCCGTGTTTTGAAACTGTAAACGGTACAACGGAATATTTGATGCGCTGCAACTCATATAAGCTTGAAGCTGTTGACTGCGAAATCGCCGCATACATGCAAAATCCGTATTTTAACAGAACTGCCGAACATTTTTGTTCTCATGCCCATGCACCCAATAATCCCGAAGAAAGCTTTCCTGCCGTTGCAATAAAGGGGAATGCTGCTTATATAGGCTGGGATATTTTTACAGCATATGCCCGTCACGGACATCTTTGCTTTAAAGAACTGTTTACTTATGTGTTGAAGAAAATGATGGGTGATGAGCTTACTGTTACCGCAAATGTACCCGACAGAGCTGTTGTTACCTATACAAGACAGGAAAAGGAAAAAAGAAACATTCTTCACCTTCTTTATGCTCATACAACCATAAGAGGTGAGAAAACCGAAGTCATTGAGGATATTGTTCCTCTTAATAATGTTGAGTGCAGCGTGAAATGCGCTTCAAAGCCGTCAAAAGTGCTGCTGGTGCCTACGGAAACCGAGCTTGAATTTGAATTTAACAACGGCATAGCGAAATTTACCGTACCCGAGGTTAATATTCATCAGATGGTTGCCGTTGAAGATTGATGTTATCTGCTCAATAAATCTGATTTTTGTTGCTTTTATTGTGTTTACAAATTCAAATCTCTGTGATAAAATTATTCCCGCTCGGAAAGCATATTTATGGCAGGAAGTGTAAATATGAAGAATAAATATCCTTTTGTCTTTGTTCACGGAATGTTTGGATGGGGGAGCGCTGTAGGTCTGGATAAGGTTTCGCCTTATTGGGGCTCTACAACGGGTAATCTTATGAAGCATCTTACCGATTGCGGTTATGAGTGCTACTCCGCCTCAACGGGTCCCGTTTCAAGCGCATGGGACTGTGCGTGTGAGCTTTATGCACAGCTTACGGGAACAAGAGTTGACTACGGTGCGGCACATTCAAAGGCTCACTCCCATGAACGCTACGGAAGAACTTACAAAAAGCCGCTTTTTGAGGGCTTCGGTGAAACAAAAATCCATTTGATAGGTCACAGTCACGGCGGTCAAGTTATAAGACTGCTTGCTCATCTTCTCACTTACGGGGATGAGGCGGAAAAAGCGGCTGCGGCTGAAAATGATTTGTCGGATCTTTTTACGGGCGGCAAAGGTCATTTGATTTCGAGCGTTACCTCAATATGCGCTCCTAACAACGGAACAACCTTGTATTATTTGGCTGAAAAGGCAAATATTATTCATCCCGTTGCGCGTGCAATAGATTTTGCAATGGCTGTTTTCGGAAGAACCTTTATTCACGGCAGGCTTGTTGATTATCAGCTTGAGCAGTACGGTTTAACTCCTTTAAGGGGTGAAAAGAAAGCCGATAAAATCATAACCGCAATGAACAGAATGAGGGATACCGACGATAATGTGCTGACCGACCTTTCATTCAAAGGTGCTTATGAGCTTAACCGAAAAATTGAAATTGCGCCTGATATAAATTATTTTTGTTATACGTCAAATGGAAGCAAAGGGGAAAAACATAAGCCCCAAAACATAAAATTTCCTTTCCTGAAACCCTTGAGCAGTATTATTGCAAATAAGGATTTGCCTTCTCAACAGTACGGCTTGACATTTGATGAGTCATGGCGAGAGAATGACGGACTTGTAAATACACCTTCCGGCAGAAATCCGATTGATGAGCCTGCAAAAGAATTTGACGGCAATATTGAGCCGGGTATATGGAATGTAATGCCCGTGCTTATCGGAGACCACGGTCAGGCGGCAGGGCTTTTTGCAAACAAAGAAAAACTGCACGGATTTTACGGCAACCTTGCGGAAATGCTTGTTTCAACCGAAAAAGATGCAGATTTCATTAGAAATATAAGGTGAAAAAGTGAACTTTTCTTCAGAAAAAACAACGGAAATTCAGCGCAGAATAAAAGATTTTTTCGTTTATCTGTTTTCTGCATTGTTAATCGGAGCGGCATGCGGAATAATCGGTGCTTTATTTGCAAAGAGCATTGGATTTGTGACCGGATTAAGAGAAACAAACGATTTTATTATTTATCTGCTGCCCCTCGGCGGTCTTGTTTCGGTTGCTCTCTATAAGCTGACAAAAACAGAGGGGATAGGCACTTTAAGGGTGCTTGAAAGCGCAAGGGGAGAGTCAAAAACTCCAATTTTGCTTTTGCCGGTTATTTTTGCGGCATCGGTAATAACTCATCTTTTCGGCGGCTCCGCAGGCAAAGAAGGCGCGGCGCTTCAAATCGGAGGAGCTGTTGCACAGTCCGTTGCTGTCATTACCCGTGCAGATGAGAAAAAGCGCTCTGTTTATACTGTTTGCGGTATGGCGGCATTGTTTTCTGCGGTTTTCGGCACACCCGTCGGAGCATGTATTTTTGCTCTCGAGGTTGTGTTTACGGGAAAGGTTATTTCTTTTGCGGTGCTTCCCGTTTTTGTTTCAAGCATAGTTGCCCATATTATTTCGGTTGCATTCGGAGTATCACCGGAAAGATTTGAAATCTCTCACGTCCCCGATTTCGGAATTGAGATATTGCTGAAAACCTTTGCGGTTGCAATTATCGTTGCTGCCGTGAGTGCTGCTTTTTGCTTTTTGCTTCACAGAGGCGAGAATCTTTTTGAAAAGTTGATTAAGAATTCTTTTATCAGAATTTTTGCGGGTGGCTGCATAATTGTTGTTCTTACCCTTGTTTTCGGCACAGATTATAACGGCGGCGGAATTGCGGTTATTGAACGTATTTTTGAAGAAGGCAATGCTCTGCCCCAAGCGTTTTTGCTGAAAATTATTTTTACGGTAATAACCGTTTCGGCAGGCTACAGAGGCGGAGAAATCGTTCCTTCGCTTTTCATCGGTTCAACTCTCGGTGCTGTTTTATCTCCGCTTTTGGGAATGCCGACAGAATTCGGTGCTGCGGTCGGAATGATTGCGTTTTTCAGCGGAGCCACAAACTGTCCTTTAGCGGCGGCGGTTTTGAGCACAGAGCTTTTCGGCACGGACGGGTTTGTTCTTTTTGTTGCGTCTGCCTTTGCGGCACGGGCTTTTTCATGGAAAATTAATCTCTATAACAGATAATTGTTCAGCCTTGTTTCTTTTGAAATAAGGCTGTTTTTTCTTGACACTTTTTACGTTTTAAGTTATCTTATTTTCAGAGGTGATTTGATGTTCGCAAAAGTATATAATCAGGAAATAAAAATTGATTACAACAACGTTGATGCGCTCAACAGCTATCATTCCGATTTAATGAAGGAATATGTTCAGTGTATAGAAGAGGGGCTTGATATTGAAAAATATAAGAGCCTTTTTGAAGCCGTTTCGGAGATGCAGAACGGTGAATATAAAAAACGCATGAGCGATGTCATATATGAAATGGTCATAAACGCAAAAATGCAGAAGGATTATAAGTATAACGAACCCTCAATGCTTAAGGAAATCAAAGCATTAAGAGTTTCTTATGATTTTGAAAAGAAAATGCCTGATGCCGAAACTCTGCGCAAAAAGCTTCTCGGTGCATGGACGGGAAGAGCGGTCGGCTGCCTTCTCGGCAAACCGATAGAATGCATACGAAGCGACGAGCTTATTCCGCTTCTTAAAGAAACGGGCAATTATCCCATGCACAGATATATTTTAAGCACTGATATTACGGATGAGGTTTGCTCACACTATAAATTCGGTCTTAAGAATAAGCCTTATGCAGATACCGTTGACGGAATGCCCGTTGATGATGATACGAATTATGTTGCGCTTGCACAGAAAATTATTGAGGATTACGGCAGAGATTTTGAGTCCGAAGATGTTGCAACGGCATGGATGAAATATCAGTCTGTTTTTTCTTATTTCACCGCCGAAAGAACCGCTTTTGTTAACTTTATCAACTGCATTGAACCGCCTGCATCGGCTATGTATAAAAATGTTGCCCGTGAATGGATAGGCGCGCAGATAAGAGGGGATTATTTCGGATATATTAATCCCGGAAATCCCGAGAAAGCCGCCGAAATGGCATTTACCGATGCAAGAATATCCCATGTTAAAAACGGAGTTTACGGCGAAATGTTTGCATCGGCAATGATTTCTTGCGCCGCAGTAACCGATAATATCGATGATATTATTCTCGGCGGTCTTGCGCAGATTCCGTCAACATCTCGTCTTTATGAAGCGGTTATGAAGATTTACAACGGATATAAAAACGGAGTTACCGTTGATGAATGCTTCAATGTTATTCATGCCGCTTATGATGAGCATACCGACCACGGCTGGTGCCACACGATTTCCAACGCTATGATAGTTACAGCAGCGCTTCTTTACGGCGAAGGCGATTTCGGAAAGTCAATCTGCATTGCCGTCGGAATGGCATTTGATACGGACTGCAACGGTGCAACCGTCGGCTCTGTGCTCGGCATGAGAAACACAATCGACGGCATTGATGATTACTGGAAAAAGCCGATTAACGGCAAAATCCATACCTCGATTTTCGGCGTCGGTACGGTTGATATCGAAAAAGCGGTTGACAAAACAATTGAGCATATAAATCTGTAATTATTGTGTTTGTCATGTATTGACGAAAAAACAAAATGTTGTTATAATTCAAAATGAAAAATTTTGCAAGGAGTGATTCCAATGGCAAAGAGCATTCAGGATATCCTGAACATAATCAAAGAAAATGACATTAAAATGGTTGACTTCAAGATGGTGGACATCAACGGTCAGTACCGTCATGTTACTATTCCCGCAGAAAACTTTTCTGAGGATACAATGAAGAGCGGTATCGGATTTGATGCTTCAAACTACGGCTATGCAGTAGTTGAAAAGAGCGACATGGTGTTTATTCCCGACCCCGATACTGCAGTAATTGACCCCTTCTGCGATATTCCCACTCTGTCAATGACCGGTAACGCAATGATTATCGATTCTCCCGAAAACCGTCCTCTCGCACAGTATCCGAGAAACATCATCAAGGCAGCCGTTGAATATATGAAAAACAGCGGTGTTGCCGATGAAATGAAGATTCTTCCCGAATTTGAGTTTTATCTTTTCGACGATGTAAGATGGAGCGTTGAAGGAAAGCATATCGGCGCAACCGTAGATGCAAGCCAGTCCTATTGGAATTCCAATAACGACGGTCTCGGTGTTATTGTTGCAAAGCAGAAGAATTATCATATCGCAAAGCCTTTTGATACTTCTTATGAATGCCGCAGCGAAATGTGCATGCATATGAAAGATGCAGGCATTGAAATTAACTATCATCATCCCGAAGTTGCTGCATCGGGTCAGTATGAAATTGAACCCCAGCTCGGCGAAGTTGTTCATATGGCAGATGCTTCAATGATGATTAAATATATCATCCATAATACAGCTCTTAAATACGGTAAGACTGCTACCTTTATGCCCAAGCCTATTTACGGTGAAGCAGGCAGCGGTATGCATGTTCATATGCTCCTTTTCAAGGATGGCGAACCCGTGTTCTCGGACGATAACGGTTATTCACATTTGAGTGAAACAGCTCATTATTTCATGGGCGGTCTCCTCAAGCATATCGGCGCTCTCTGTGCTATCACAAACCCCAGCACCAACTCGTTCAAGCGCCTTATTCCCGGATTTGAAGCTCCCGTAACCGTTGGCTATGCAACCTCAAACAGAAGTGCGGTTATCCGTATTCCTGCTTATGCAAAGAGCCCCGATAAGCGCAGATTCGAGCTTCGTAACCCCGATGCAACCTGCAATCCTTATTTCTGCTATGCGGCAATTCTTATGGCAGGTCTTGACGGCGTTAAGAATAAGATTGATCCCCATGCAAACGGTTGGGGTCCCTACGATGTAAACCTTTATCATCTTCCCGAAGAGGAAAAGGCAAAGCTCCAGCATCTTCCCGTATGCCTTGAAGATGCTCTTGATGCTCTTGAAGCAGATAACGCATTCCTTACCGAAGGTGGAGTATTCCCCGCAGAGCTTATTGCAAACTTCATCAAGTCAAAGCGTGAAGAATGCCGTCAGCTTTCCGCAATTCCTCACCCTGCAGAGTTTGATAAATATTATAATCTTTAAAAAAATAAAATCACCGAGGCTTGCTTCGGTGATTTTTGTATCTGAAACATCTTGAATAATTATTCGATTTGTGCTTTAATTCTAATATAGACGCTTTTTGAAGAAGGTGTATAAAATGAAAAAATATAACAGAGGGATAACTACGGGAGTTTTTGATCTGTTTCATGTCGGTCATCTCAATTTGCTTGAGAGGTGCAAAGAACATTGCGATTATCTTATTGTTGCTGTTTGCGATGATGATTATGTCAAAAATATAAAGCATAAAGAACCTGTTTTTTCTCTTGAGGAAAGAGTCCGAATTATAAGTGCGTTAAAATGTGTTGATGAAACTGTTGTTGTTTCTTATGAAGAAGTAGATGATAAGATGTTATTGTTGGAGAAGCATAATTTTGATGTGCTGTTTTCGGGTGATGATTGGAAAGGTTCTGAAAGATATAAGAAAACAGAAGAACAGTTTGCAAAAGTCGGCGCAGCTATAGAATATCTGCCTTATACACAAGGCGTTTCTACAACGCAGATAAAAGAAAGTTTGAAAAAGTGAGTTGAAACCGTAATGGATAATACACTCTTGAAGGATTTACAAAAAGTTGAGCTTGAAATACTGCTTGAAGTTGACAGAGTATGTAAAAAGCATAATATAAAATATTTTCTGGTTTCAGGTACATTGTTGGGTGCGATAAGGCACAAAGGCTTTATACCATGGGATGATGATATAGATATCTGCATGCCGATTAAGGATTACAGGAAATTTTGCAAAGTCTGTAAGAAAGAACTTGACAAAAAATACTTTCTTCAGAATTACGAAACTGATTTAACAAGCATGCTGTTTACAAAAATCAGAAAAAACGGAACAACGGCAATAGAAGAAAGTCGCGAACACAGACCTTATCATCAGGGTGTCTGGATAGATATATTTCCGCTTATTGCAATTAAGAATGACGATAAGTGGATAAAAAGAGTTACGAAAACCGTTCTTTTTGCAAAAAAGATTTTGAAAAAGAAATTTGATTGGATTGAAGAACATAATAAGCTGTCATTTCTTAAAAAGATGCACAGACTGATTCCGTTATCTTTTGTCAGGTTTTTTGTGGGAATGATTCTGAAAACAGTTTGCAAAGATCATAAAAAATACGATTCCTGTTATTATATTTGGTCAAAGAAAAATTTCTATGCAAGATTCAAATCTGATTTGTTTGACGATATTACAAAGACGGAATTTGAAGGCTATATGCTTCCGGTGCCAAGCAAATGGCGTGAATATTTAACTGTTGTTTACGGGGATTATATGAAACTTCCTCCCGTTGAAAAAAGAAACGGGGGATGTCATACAATTTCAATTATCGATTTAAATACCGATTATAAGAATTATACCAAATAATAATAATCTGTTGAGTTAGGAAAATTTATTATGCCTTATAAAATGAGTTTAACGAGTATCCGTGAGAGCTCAAACAGAATTAGAATTAAGGAAATAGATACGGCAAAAGGAATCGGTATGTTACTTGTTGTTTTTGCTCATGTTAACTATACTCCTTTTTTGTTGAATTATATATACTCTTTTCATATGCCGTTGTTTTTTGTTTTGTCAGGCTTCTTGTTTGATAAGGAAAAATATTCATCTTTTACGGATTTTTTAAAACGAAGATTGAAAAATCTTGTCTGCCCTTATATTCTTTTTGCTGTAATTTCAGTTCTTTTTGAGTGTGTCATAGAGATTTACGGCAATGGTTTTTCGCTTGAAGTTGCAACAATATTTTGTGAAGGGATAACAGGCGTTTTTCTTTCACGCGGTTCATCGGATTTTTTTAATGCTCCTCTTTGGTTTGTACTGTGTTTGCTTGCGGTAGAGATAATATATTTTTTTGTTTCAAAGCTAAAATCCGGTTTTATATTTATTGCATGTATACCGTTAGTTGTTTTAGGTTGGTTTTTAGAATCTGAATACTTTATGTTTAACAATAAATTGCTGCCTTGGAGCATAGATTCCGCTTTGTTTGCTTTGGGATTTTATGCATTGGGCAACTTGATGTCCGGCAGGGCAAAAAAGTACATTTTTTTATTATCAAAACATAAAAACAAAAATTTAATATGTGCGGGTATAATCGTTTTGTGCTTGGCAGCAGGAATTCCTTTGGCAATGGCAAACGGCAAAGTGTCTCTCGGCTCAAAGATTTTAAATAACGGCTTCATTTTTTATGCAACCGGAATAATTGGAACTGTTTTGGTTGTTTGCGCCGGTATTATGTTAAGAAAGAGCAGATTTTTGGCTTGGTGTGGACAGAATTCATTTTATATTATGGCGGTTCATTATCTTTGCAGGGTTTCGTTAAGGTATGTATATAAATTATTTGATATTCAGATTTATGACAAAACATCTTTAAAAGAAACAATTTTGCCTTATTTTGTAATTTTATTTATCAGCATTTTATTTGCGTATTGTTACGAAAAGCTGAAAAAACTTTGTGTTTGTCATATATGCAGGAGAAAAAGTTGTCATCAGAATTAGTTGGGAGATAGATTATGGGAGAGTTTAGTTTACGGGATTTACAACACGAAGAGTTTGAGATTCTTCTTGAAATTGACCGTATATGCAAGAAACATAATATAAAATATTTTCTTAATGCGGGTACTCTTTTAGGTGCAGTACGGCATAAAGGGTTTATACCGTGGGATGACGACATAGATATTTGCATGCCGCTTAAAGATTACAAGAAATTTAAAAAGATTTCAAAAAAAGAATTAAATGAGTCTTATTTTCTGCAAAGCTATGATACCGATTTAACAAGTATCTGGTATACTAAAGTGAGAAAAAACGGAACAACTGCAATAGAAACAGGTGGCTCTGATAAACCTTTCCATCAAGGTATATGGGTTGATGTGTTTCCGTTAATAGGTGTTAAAGATGATCCGCATTGGCTAAAATCCATTGCTGCAAGAGCTGCGTTTGCTAAAAAGCTTCTGTCAATAAAGAATAGTTATATTTCCGAAAGCAAAAATTTGTCCGTCCTAAAAAAACTGCATAAATTTGTACCGTTAGAAGCACTTCGCCTTTTTGCAAAAATGGTATACATGACAACTTTTAAGAGCCATGAAAATTATGAGTTTTGTTACTGCCTTTGGGCTCAAAAGAAATTCAAAGCAAAATATAAATCTGCACTTTTCAATGAATCATGTGAAGTGGAGTTTGAGGGATTTATGTTTCCATCGCCCAAAAACTGGGATGAATATTTAACCATAGAATATGGTGATTATATGACACCTCCTCCGCCCGAAAAAAGAAACGGCGGTTTTCACACTCTTGAGATTATAGATTTGAAAAAAGATTACAAATATTATGTAAAAAAATCTGATAAGAAGTGATGGCTTGATTATGACAAGAGGCTTTGTTACTTTGGCAACGGGAAACGATAAATATTATAAAATGGCAGTCAATATGCTCCGCTCTTTCCGTTTTCACAATCCCAATGCAAAAATGGCGATTCTGTGCGATAAAGAGAATGAATACACTGCGGAATTTGACGATGCCGTGGTGCTTGATAATGTTTACGGCTCATACAAGGATAAATTCCGACTTATCATCGATTCACCGTATGACGAAAATATCTTTATTGAACCTGACTGCTTTGTTTACAGAAATCTTGACTTTTTTTGGGATATACTTTCCGACGATTCCGATTTTTCAAGCTTCGGATGGAATAAATCGCCGCTTGATATATGGTTTAAATCCGATGAATCGCAGCGGGAAATCAAAAAATATTTGCCGCAGGCAGAAGCATTTCCGCTTTTTAATCCGGGTTATTTCTTTATTCGCAAAGGTGAAAGATGTCAAAAGATGTACCGTGATTGCATGGACATTGCCGATTATATAATGAATAACCCGATTTTAAAAAATGATGCGGGATTGCTTTGTAACGGCAAGCTTCGTGATGACCCGGTTTTAAGCCTTGCAATGGAGGTAAACGGTTTTGTCTGCAATGCTAAACCCAAGATTGGAAAGTGTATTTTTTTACCTTCTAAATATTATATTAATAAAATCGATTATAAAAATGGAATACTTGATGTTACGGATAAAAATGGAAACAAATTTAAGAATTGTTCGTTGATTCATTTTTCTACAAGAAGAGCAAATGAAGAAGGCTTGTATCTTTGGCAGAATAATATAATAAAGCTTGTATCCGACGGTAAACAAGGTTTGGTTTACAAAATTGCGGCAAGCAAGCTTGCTCTTGCATTTTGCAATATTTATATGAAACTGAAAACAAAACTAAAAAACATATTTAATTAAGCAGAAAAGGGGCTGTAAAAAACAGCCCCTTTTTGTCATATTTTATAACTGTATTTACCGCCGTTAACGGTTTCGTCAATTTTATCGCCGAGAATAATTTTTGCATTTGCACCGTCGGGAATTTCAATTTCAACATTGAAACGTCCGTCGGTATTTTTATTCCACTTAACTGAAAGTTTACCGAGCGGTGTTTCGATTGAAGCTTTTGCAAATTCAAGTCCGCAGTAAAGCTCGGGTTTAACGGTGAATGAACGGTAACCGTCACGAATATCTCTTATGCCTGCAATATGAGTAAAAAGAGCTTCGTCATATGTTGCAAGGAAATAGTGGTCCTGCGAGCGGGTGGTTTTCTCCCATGCCTCCCATGCACTGTCGGCGCCGCATTCTATCCAGTAGCCCCAGCTCGGATATGTTGTTTGCGTAAGAACCCTATAAGCGATATCAGTATAGCCGTTATCAAAAAGTACAGGCAAAATGAATCTTGTGCCCGTGCAGCCTGTGTCGAGGTGATAATCCTTCTCTGTAATATCTCCTGCAAGATTTTCAAGAACAGCCTTTTTATGTTCTTCGGGAACAAGTCCGAAGGCGAGTGGGAGAAGATTTGAGGTCTGTCTGTATTTAGTGCGTACTCCAAGCTCTCTCCAGTAGGTTGTCTGATAAATTCCCTCGTCGGAAAGGAAAAATTTCTTGTTGAATGCATCGTATATGTTTTTTCTTGCCGCTTCATATATTCCGATATCTTCGGTTTTTCCGAGCTTTTCGGCAATGTATATCATGGATTCAAGCATACGGTAAATGAATGCCGTGCAGCAAATTTCAGCGCCTTCGGAAGGGTCGGGCTGGATTTCGTCAAGCTCTCCTCCCGAAGGGGAAAGCCAGTCGGAAAGACCCCTTGTGCCCCATGTCCAATCAAGAGATTCGAGTTCCTCAATGTCATTGAGTGCGAATTGTTTTAAATCAGGATAAATCTCGCTTGCGTATCCGGTATTGTTGCAGTAATTTATAAGCGCTTCAACTCCAAAAACGAAGATTGTGTTCCATACAGGTGAATTTCCGATGCCCCAATCAGCTGCGGGAACTATAACGGGAACTTTTTCGTATTCCTTAAAGCAATCGTCCATGATGTTGATGAAGTTTTGCATATATTTATCCATATCGAAGTTCAGCATCATCACATGCAGTGCGCAGTTTGCATCGCCGAGCCAGCCGTTTTTCTCCCATACGGGGGTATCTGTAGGTTTGCTCTGGAAATTATTGAGCAGAGTGCGCTGCATAAGAGCATGAAGCTTATTGATAAGCTCGTTTGAGCATGAAAATTCCGATACGGATTTAACATCGTTTGCAATTCTGTAAAATGTAATGTTTTTGTTTGTTATTTCGTACGGACTGCCGTCAATTTGGATATACTTAAAGCCCTTGTAGCTGTATTTCGGTTCAAAAACATTCTCTTCGCTGCCTGCAATAAAGTTATCCTGCTGAATATAGCAGTCGGGCCACCATTCGGCATTATGACCTTCGTCTATGCCTATTTTCTGAAGATAACCGTCAGCTTTGAGTTTTTCGCCGTAAGTAACGGTTATTTTTGTTCCTTCGGGAATATCAAGAGAAATCTTTGCCCAGCCTGTTATCATTTCGGGCGCGGTGATAACATAGCTTCCGTTTGGCATAAGCTTTATTTCTTTCGGCTCGAATTTACTGATTCTTCTTATGTAAGGCTCATCCTGAAGCTTAAGACTGCCTTTCGGAGCATCAACACAAATTGCGTTTTCCCAAGTGAATTCTTTGCGTCTTAAATCGTGGGTTTCTCCGTAATATATGCTGTTTGCAATAACGGGTCCGTCAAGGGTTACAAGCCATGATTCATCGGTCAAAATTGTATCTGTCTCGCCGTTGTCATATGTAATTGCCAAATCTGCAATAAGTTTAGGCGAAGACCTCCATGAAGCCTTGTCCCAATCCCATACACCTGTTGTTTCATTGAAAAAATAGTTGCCGAGTTCAACGGTAATTTCATTCTCACCGTTAACAAGCAAATCGGCAATATCAAATTCTCTGTAAAACACGGTTTGGCTGTATTGTGAATGAGCGGGATTTAAAACCGTGTCGTCCGGGAGCTTGCCGTTGATTTTAAGCTCAAAAAGACCGAGACCGCAGATTTTTATATTTGCTGCAAAAAAATTTTTTGAAATATTAAATGTTTTTTTGAATATGGGAGCAAATCTGTCCTCGATAGTCATTTTTGCTCCGATCCATTTTCCGTTAAGAATATTATTGCCTGTGTTCATATTGCCCTCACTTCTTTCGGTAATATACTTGTAAGTATAAACCCGGAGAATAAGAACCGTCAAGATTTAATTGACATTTAAATATAATTGGTGTAATCTTATTATGGGTAAATTTGAAAAAGAGGTGAATTTATGCTCGCAAAAATCACATCCTTTTTTATGTCGGTAATTATTTTCTTTGCAGAAGTATTGGGGGTGCCGGTTATGACTTCTGAAAACTATATTTATTATAATCTTTCCTATGGTGAACACGAACGTCACACAATCGACCTTTGTATACCGAAAAACACTGAAGAAGCAGGACTTGTGCTGTATATTCACGGTGGTGCATGGATTATGGGAGATAAGGAAATGTACCGTGACACAATAAAGGAAATCAGTGAAAAATTCGGTGTTGCATGCGCTGCAATGAACTACAGATATATCTGTGATACCGTTGATATTAATGACATTATGGACGATGTTGATGCGGCGATGAATCGCATTAAAGAAACAGGCAAAAGGCACGGCGTAGATATTAACCGCTCAATTCTTACGGGCGGGTCTGCGGGTGCAAATCTTGCTTTGCTCTATTCATATTCAAGAGTTGAAAATTCCGCAATCCCACCCGTTGCTGTTATGAGCGACTGCGGTCCTACCGACCTTTCGGACGATTATTATTTTTATAATTCCGAGCTTGGCAAAGGCAACGCCATTGGTGATAAAGCATTTATCGAGCAGCTTCTTTCATGGGCGTGCGGCAAGAAAATAACATACGAAACAAGAGATGAAGCGATTGAAGAAATCAAGAAGGTTTCACCGCTTTATTATGTTAATGAAAACACCGTTCCCACCATTATAAATCACGGTATTGTTGATGATATTGTTCCTTTCAGAAATGCACAGTCACTTGATGCAAGGCTTACCGAGTATGGCGTTGAGCATTATTTCAATATTTATCCCAATTCAAGCCACGGATTGGATAAAGACCCCGAATGTTCCGAGAAGGCTCAACAGCTTTTTTATGAATTTATCAAAAAATATCTCTGATATCAAAAAGTTGACATCGGATGTTGTTATGTTTATAATTTTAATTTAGGATAATTTTGAAAGAGGAATTGTTTATGAATATTTTTACAGGCAAAACACTTCTTATTACGGGCGGTACGGGCAGCTTCGGCAATGCGGTTCTCAACCGTTTTCTGACCACCGATATCGGTGAAATACGCATTCTTTCCCGTGACGAAAAAAAGCAGGATGATATGCGCCATGAGTATCAGCTCAAGTATCCCGAGCATTCGTCAAAAATCAAGTTTTACATAGGCGATGTGCGTGATTATAACTCGATTTCGGGCGCATTCAGAGGCGTTGATTATGTTTTCCATGCAGCCGCATTGAAACAGGTTCCTTCATGTGAATTTTATCCCATGGAGGCAGTTAAGACAAATGTTGCAGGCTCCGATAATGTAATAACCGCATGCGTTGAAAATAAGGTTAAAAAAGCGATTTTTCTTTCAACCGATAAGGCGGCATATCCCATTAATGCAATGGGTATGAGTAAAGCGATGATGGAGAAAAATGTTATTGCAAGATCACGTCAGATGCTTGACGGCGATCCCGTTCTCTGCCTTACAAGATACGGTAATGTTATGGCTTCAAGAGGCTCTGTTATTCCTCTTTTCTGCGACCAGATAGCAGAGGGTAAAACTCTCACCGTAACCAATCCCGATATGACGAGATTTATGATGACTCTTGATGATGCGGTAACTCTTGTTCTCTATGCTTTTGAACACGGCGAGCAGGGAGATTTGTTTGTTCAGAAAGCACCTGCGGCCACAATCGAAACGCTTGCAAAGGCTATTCTTGAGCTCAAAGGCTCTGATGTAGGCTATATCTGCATAGGCAGCCGCCACGGTGAAAAGCTTTATGAGGTTCTTGTTACAACCGAAGAAATGATTCGTTCCGAGGATCTTCCCGGCTTCTACAGAATCAAAGCCGATAACCGTAACCTTAACTATGATAATTATTTCAAAAACGGCAATAAAAAGCTTGAGCTTGACGAGCAGTATACCTCTCACAATACCGAGCGTCTTTCCGTTGAGGATATGAAGGCACTGCTTCTTAAACTCAAATTGTTTGGTGGTAAATACTGATATGAAAATTCTTGTAACGGGCTCTGCGGGCTTTGTCGGAAAAAACCTTTGTGCTGCACTGAAAAACATTCGTGACGGCAAGGACAGAACACATCCCGCACTCGAAATAACGGATATTTTTGAATTTGATATTGATACGGATTTAATGCTTCTCGATAAATATTGTGCAGAGGCAGATTTTGTGTTCAATCTTGCGGGCGTAAACAGACCCGTAAACACCGAGGAATTTATGAAGGGCAACCGTGATTTTCCGCAGATGCTTATTGATTTGCTGAAAAAGAACGGTAACACTTGCCCCGTTATGCTTGCAAGCTCCGTACAGGCAACTCTCAAGGGCAGATATGCCGAGGGTGAATACGGAAAAAGCAAGCTTGCAGGAGAAAATCTTTTCTTTGCATACGGTGAGGAAACGGGCGCAAAAATTCTTGTTTACAGATTTCCCAACCTCTTCGGCAAATGGTGCAGACCGAATTATAACAGCGCTGTTGCAACTTTCTGCAACAACATTGCAAATGATTTGCCGATAACGGTCAATAATCCTGAAACCGTGCTTGAGCTTCTTTATATTGATGACCTTGTTGATGAGATGCTTTGCGCTCTTGAGGGCAGGGAACACAGATGCGAATTTGACGGGATAAATGCGGTTATATGCAAGGACGGAAGGTATTGTGCCGCGCCTGTTACCCATAAGGTAACTCTCGGCGCAATAGTTGCGGCATTGCATGAGTTCAGCTCACAGCCTGCGTCGCTTTTAATGCCTGAAATTCCCGAAGATTCCTTCAAAAAGAAGCTTTATTCGACTTATCTTTCCTATCTTCCGAAGGAGAAGATTTCTTTTCCGCTTAAAATGAATGTTGATGCCAGAGGCAGCTTTACAGAGCTGCTTCGTACGGACTGCTGCGGTCAGTTTTCCGTTAACATTTCAAAGCCGGGCATTACAAAAGGCGAGCATTGGCACAACACAAAATGGGAATTCTTTATCGTCGTTTCAGGTAAAGGTCTTATTCAGATGCGAAAAATCGGCAGTGATGAGGTTCTGAATTTTGAAGTGAGCGGCGACAAA
Source organism: Clostridia bacterium (assembly GCA_017466365.1). Lineage (GTDB taxonomy): Bacteria > Bacillota > Clostridia > Oscillospirales > Acutalibacteraceae > CAG-177. The sequence goes on from JAFTUG010000002.1 coordinate 128,180, forward strand.
ATAGAAGCGGTGCATATGCTTCCGGGATATACACATAACATCATCAATCTTTCCGATACGCAGGACCTTGTGACGGTTATGTGGGCAAATGAATGCTTTAATCCCAATAAGCCTGACACCTTCTTTGAAAAAGTTGAAAATTAAAATATTGAAATGAGATTTTGCTATGAATATTAAGCTTGATTACTCGGATATAAAATTTAAAAATAACGGCAAACTTAAGCTTTTGATTATAGTTGGCACACGCCCCGAAATCATAAGGCTTTCCGAGGTTATTAAGAAGTGCAGAAAGTATTTTGACTGCATTCTTGCTCATACGGGTCAGAATTATGACTATAATCTCAACGGTGTATTTTTCAGGGATTTGAGCCTTGATGCGCCTGAGGTTTATATGGATGCCGTCGGTGATGATTTGGGAGCAACAGTCGGCAACATAATCAATTGCTCATATAAGCTTATGTGCGAGATAAAGCCCGATGCTCTTCTTATCCTCGGCGATACAAACTCGTGTCTTTCCGCCGTTTCCGCAAAGCGTCTGCATATTCCCGTTTTTCACATGGAAGCAGGCAACAGATGTAAGGATGAGTGCCTTCCCGAAGAAACAAACAGACGCATTGTTGATATAATTGCAGATGTCAATATGGCGTATTCCGAGCATGCGAGAAGATATCTTCATGCTTGCGGCTGTGCGCCTGAAAGAACTTATGTTACGGGCTCTCCCATGGCAGAAGTTCTTGCTGCAAATTATGAGTCAATTCTCGCTTCCGATATACTCAATAAATTGGGCTTGGAAAAGAAAAAATATATTCTTCTTTCCGCTCACCGTGAGGAAAATATCGATACGGAAAAGAACTTTATTTCTCTGTTTACGGCACTTAATAAAATTGCCGAAAAATATGATGTTCCCGTGCTTTATTCATGCCATCCCAGAAGCCGTAAAAGGCTTGAAACAAGCGGGTTTGTGCTTGATAAGCGCATAATAATGCATGAGCCTCTCGGCTTCCATGACTATAACTGCCTCCAGATGAACGCTCTTGCGGTTATTTCAGACAGCGGAACTTTGCCCGAAGAGAGCGAGTTTTTCTCATCGGTCGGTCGTGATTTTCCTGCGGTATGCATAAGAACCTCCACAGAAAGACCCGAAGCGCTTGACAGAGCGGCGTTTACTCTTGCGGGTATTGATGAAAAATCTCTTCTTCAGGCAACCGATACCGCTATCGGTCTTTGTGAAAACGGCGATTTCGGAACCCGTGTTCCCGATTATGCCGATAAGAATGTTTCCACCAAGGTTGTTAAGATAATTCAGGGTTATACAGGAATTGTTGATAAAATGGTCTGGCGTAAATTTTAAGATTGGAGGCATACCATGACTGAAAGAACTTATCGCATAAAAGTAAAATATATCATGCGTGAAATTGCAGGTGAATATCTTGCGATTCCTCTCGGCGCGGAGGGTGAGAATACCTCGCAGATTGTTATTCTTAACCCCGTAAGCAAGCTGTTGTGGGAGGCTCTTCAAAGTGAGGTTACCCTCGGTGAGCTTGTTGACAAAGTGCTCTCGTCGTTTGATGTTTCCCGTGAAGAAGCCGAAGCCGATACAAAGGACTTCCTTTTTGAGCTTATTCAACTCGGATTTTTAAACTGAATAAATCATAAACGGTAATTGCGTTAATTGTGCAATTTACCGTTTTTTTTATTGCGAAAAATGCACTTTTGTTGCAAAAAAACACAATTGTTAATGTTGACATTCGCCTTATTATGTAATATAATATTACGGAATAAAAATGGAGCAGTGTTGTATGAAAAAATATTATTCGTTTTGCAAATGTAATATCTGCATTGATGCTCCGTTGTTTTTTCACGAAAATGCAGAGTGGAGCTTGTTTGAAACCGAAGCATGTCAGCCTGATGTCGGAATTTATTGCAAAAGATGCAGTAAACTGCCGAAGCCCGAAGGCGATTATCTCGGAAAAAACGGTGATGCTCATGCTTATTCAAACTCAACCCGTGTTTACCGTCATGTGAAGATGGGGACTGATAACGGTGCAGTAACCCTTTTCGATTACGCCGATCCGTCCGTGAGCGAAACCTTTATAGGCGAAGCAAACTATCACATTATGACGGACTCCCGTTTGATATGGAATTCAATTTCAATGCAGCAGATTATGCTTGCAAACAGCACTTTGTTTTTCCATTCATCGTTTATTGAGTATAAGGGCAGGGGAATCCTTTTTTCCGCTCCGTGCGGTACGGGTAAAAGCACGCAGGCTGCTCTTTGGGAAAAACATAGAGATGCCGAAATCATCAACGGTGATAAGGCAGGGGTAACGTTGCATAACGACTTGTTTTATGCGTGCGGAATTCCGATTTGCGGAACAAGCGGCATTTGCAAAAACAAAACCCTTCCCCTCGGTGCGATAGTCCTTCTCGGTCAGGCGAAACATAACACGGTAACTCAAATTGTCGGTGTGCAGGCTTTGAGTGAATTGCTCAAAAATATCTATCTCGATTTTCTTGTTCCCGAGGAACGGATAATGTGCATAGACTTGCTCGAAAAGCTGATTGAGTCTGTTCCTGTTTACAGGCTGCTGTGTACTCCCGATGAAAATGCGGTTGAGGCACTTGAAAAAGCTTTGATGAACGGAGGCGTGTTTGATGAATAATTACGATATTCTGATAAACGGTCTTTTCGCCAAAGCGCAGATGCAAGGCATACCTCTTTCCGGTGCCTTTGAGCTTACCTCTCGCTGTACTCTTGACTGCAGGATGTGTTATATACACCGTCACGAGCATGACCGTGAAGCCATAAACGGCGAAAAGGATACCGCATGGTGGTGTGATTTGGCAAACCAAGCCGCAAATGCAGGAACACTTCCCGTTCTTTTAACCGGCGGTGAACCGCTCATAAGGCGTGATTTTGATAAAATTTATCTTGCATGCAAAAACGCAGGGCTTCTTGTTTCGGTCAATACCAACGGCACTCTGATAAATGACGAAAAAATCCGCTTTTTTAAGGAGAATCCCCCGCAAAAGCTCAATCTCACTCTTTACGGCACTTCAAAAGAAACCTATGCCGATCTTTGCGGTAACGGCGAGGTGTTTGAAACCGTCATTGAAGCAATAAGAAAGCTTAAAGAAGCGAAAATCAACGTTAAGCTCAATTATTCCGTAACCCCGCAGAATGTATGCGATGCGCTGAAAGCTTTGGATTTTGCAAGAGAATTGCAGATACCCATTCAGCCTGTCACCTATATGTTTCCGCCCGTGCGTACCGAGTGCGGCATAATAACTGAAAGACTTACTCCGTATGAAGCGGCAAATGTACATTTTGATTGGCAGAAAAAGCTCCTCGGTAATGAATTTGCGGATTATTTAAAAAACAAAAGCAATGCCCCTCCGCTTTATGCCGATACAGATGAATGCGGTGAGCGGATAAACTGCCGTGCAGGGTCAACAACCTTTTGGGTAACCTGGAAAGGCGAAATGACACCGTGCGGAATGATGAACGAGCCTTCCGTGCCGATTGAAGATTTCAAAGAGGCGTGGAATAAGATACGGGAAAAGCGAAAAGAAATCTTCCTTCCGTCGGAGTGCACAGGCTGTGAATACCGCAGGGATTGCGATATGTGTGCGGCTGTGGCATATGCCGAAACGGGAAAATTCAACGGCTTACCCGAATACGTCTGCAAAAAAACACATGAATACAGCAGACTGTGCCGTGAATTTTTGAACAAATAATTCACACTTTGCTCCTTGGGCTTCCTCTGATGAGGAAGCTGTCCGCAGGACTGAAGGAGTAATAAACCCAAGGCAATAATTATCCAAGAAATAATTTGGATTTAATATAGATTTTCACATGCAAATTTTTTGGAGGTAATTCTATGAAAAAACATGCAAAAAAAATTATTACCGCGCTGCTGGTAATAACATTGCTCATTCCGACAGTTGCAATGCTTGTTTCAAATGCGGCGGAAACGACAACCGTTGAACTCGCTTTTAACAACGTCTTCGTTTTTGAAAAGTGGGCAAACAACTCACTGTCACCCACCCCTATATTGGACGGTGTTGCTTTAAGCGGTGATGCAGCCAAGGAGGCAATAACAACAGACATCGCAAACGGCAGCTTTACGCTTACTAAGACCAATATGGATGCGGGTGAACTTTACACTGCTTTCTCAATGGATTCAGCAAATGCCGCAGGTAATGAAGATTATTATATGATGGATGTTGAACCCAACACCTCTTACACATTCACCTATAATGTTTCGGGTGACCTCTGGGCTTTTACTCCTTTTGTTTTCATGTATACCGATCAGGGCTTGTTTGCAGGCACTGATTCAATGGTAGCATATGCAACACCCGGATACGGAATCAACAGTTTCAGCTTCACCACTCCTGCTAACGTTACCAATATTCAGGTCCGTTTCACCATTGGTGACAATTCATCAAATCATTCCGGAGTGTCTTCCGTTTATGCTAATGTTTCGGACATTGCAATTTACAAAACTGAATTGTATGACACATATGTTGCTTCCAAAAACCTTTTCAGCCTTGAGGGTTGGGCAAGTAACTCATTATCCTCTGCTCCCATAGATAGCAACACAGGTACTATAACCACGGATACCGTTTCCGAAACTGTTACATTCACAACAGCTGCTACAGCAGACACTTATCTCTGGTCAGGTAACGCGGTCCTCAACTCTTCAACGGCATACACTGATTACTACTCAATAGATGTTGAACCAAACACCAGTTACACATTGACTTACAGCGTTATCGACCACAACCTTACCGGTCCTACTTATTGTCAGCCGTGGATAGTCGAATATAGTGCAGAGGGACAACAAACAGCCCTCTTCAACTATGAAGCTTCGGGCTATCTCAACAACAAAAAAGTATTCACAACTAATGAAAAAACTGTCAGCCTTCAGGTTGTTTTTGCTGTAATTAATGACAGCAATGCTGTGTCACGAACCTGTACCGTTTCAGACATCGGCGTTTATACAACTTCCAACTTCAGTGCCGATTTTGAAACCATTACGGGACACCCCCACCGTCAGACTTATGAGGCAAGCACCGGCACCTACGGTGAGCTTCCCACACCCACAAACGTTCCTGTAGGTATGGTATTTGCAGGCTGGTATACAGCTCCCAACGGCTCGGGTGAACGCATCACCGCCGAAACAGATGTTTCTTACCGGAGCTATACCGTTTATCCCAAATACGAAGTCAAGGTTGATACACTTGAAGTTGTAACACTGCCTGCAAAAACAACTTACACTTTGGGCGAAAAGTTCAACCCTGCAGGCCTTGTTCTTAAAGCAACCGTTGCCAATGCCGACGGCACTGTTTCAACAGTCAATGTTAACTCGGGTTACTATTGCACACCCGAATATTTAACCGCAACAGGTGAACAGACCATCACCGCTCACTATGGCGGACAGACTGCCACATTCACTGTTACCGTTAATGCTTCCGAAAACAAATCGGTTACCGTTAACAATGTTGTTTATGATAATATTGCGGTTGCAAATAATGAATATACCTTCAATTACACCACCTCGTCATTCAATCGCTATGAAATTACATATTATTCCGATTCATATGTCAGAGGTATAATCACATTTGACGACGATACAACAGAGGAATTCTTCCTTGAACCCTCCAACAGCGGTCGCTTTGCTTCTTACATTGATAACTTCCTTGCAAACGCATCTCACATAGGCGTTAAATCAATCAAGTTCACCTGCCTTAATAAGGAATTCGGCAAAGTTGAACTGTATTCATTGACAACAATCAGTGCTGCCGTTCCCACCAATTCTGTTCAGTACTTTGAGAACGAAAAGTATAAGGTTGGTATTGACCTTGCATTCGGCGGCGTTATTTCCTACATTGAATGTTTGGAAGGTGCTACCGACGGTCAGGGTAACGTTATGGCAGCACGATATACAGGTACAGACGGCAATACTTACACCAAGGTTGACTACAAAGATAAGCTGCCCGCAGGTGCAATTGACACGGTTGAAAGCGTTAACCTTATCAACACATGGGACCGCGGTCGTTATCTTCAGCAGTCATATTACGGAACCGACCAGCCTCCCTTTGTAATGGGTGACTACAACGGCGTTCCCTGGAACTACAACCCCGTTCAGGGCGGTAACCTTAAAAGCACCATCACCAACAACGGCGGTGAGGCAAGTAAGGTTATTGACTACAGAATCACAGGTTCACAGATTTATGTTAAGACCCGTCCTCTTGACTGGGGTAAAAACTCCGTCGACTATGCAGATGACCCCGCATGGAACACTCCCTCATATATGGAAGCATGGTACACCTTCACAACAGATGGTAAGGGTCTGATTCAGGGTACCTGCCGCTTTGTTGACTATTCAGGCTATCCTTCAAACACAACCACGCAGGAATTCCCCGCACTCTACACGGTCGAGCCTCTTAATCACTTCGTTTATAACGAAGTTACCGAAGAAAATGCTTGGGCTGCAACTCAGGATGAGTTCAAAGCCGATGCCTATAGCAGCGATACTACCACCACAGGTGCTCAGAACATTGCAGAGCCCGATTTCTGGGGCGTTCTTCCCTCATACAACCAGTATAACCCCGACGGACCGGTTGACCCCGACATTGTGGCACACGAAAACTGGGCTGCTTTCACAGCCAGTGAAGATAAGGACAGCTTCGGTATCGGCATTTATTCGCCGGGCGTAACCGATATCCATTACGGCTGTTTCGTTGCAAAATATGATGAGAATCAGTATAAAGCAAAGGGTGAACAGGGTGCAGAAGCAGACGGTGGTTACATTGTCGCAAAGAATGCAGGCACCGAAGGTTCTTACACACATGTAGAAAACTACAGACATGCCTCTACTCTTGATCCCGCAGTAGAAATGAACACCTCGTATATCGCTCCCATCAACACATTAACCTTTGACAGCTATACCCCCATCACCTACACTTACTATGTTTCAACGGGTACTGCTGATGAAATCCGTGAGGACTTCAGACTTGCAAAGGAAACTGAAGAAAATGCTCAAAAGGAAGTTGCCAAGATTGCAGTTCCCGAAACAGTTTATATGACTCCCGTTGCTGACGGTGCTACCTACACAACAATCGGTCAGAATTATGTTAACAATGCTTTGAGCGACTTAAATGTTGTTTATACTGTTGCAGAACCTGCCGATAATATGTATTTCGGTATGTATGCTCTTGATGCAAAAGAGTTTTCTGTTAATGTTACAAACGTTACAGACCCCTCCAATGAGATTGATTTCTACAATCTTTCAAGCTCTGCAAGTGCAGAAGGTGAACTCCTCTCTTGCACAGACTCAAGATACAGAGCGGATGACACATACGGCCTGCGTTTCACGGGCACGGGACTTAAGCACGGCGAAATGGCAACCGCCAAGTGGGAGATAACCGTCACCCTTAATGACGGCTCAACCGAAACCTACACGGCGTATACGGTATTGTATGCACCCGAGCGCACCGTCGGTGCCGTTGCGGAAGGCCGTTATAACTCCAACTCCATGTCTGAAATTTCCTCATGGATAACCGGTGCAACCGGAGTTGACCACTCCCAGAGAGCACCCCTCGGCTCATTCCACGGCGACATCCACGATTCAGGTTATTTCAGAGTAGATCCCTTGGCAAATCCCGATACTTTACCTACAGGCGGTTCAGCTGAAACCTCAAATGACTATATTATCACCACCAACCCCAGCTACATCGGCGCCGGGGATGATGCAGATGATTACACCGACAATGCCTATGTTCTTCAGACTGCAACCCATGACTCTGACTCTTCAAGAGCACAGAGCTATCTCGGTTTGCTGGCTATCGATAAATCCCGTTATTCAAACACAAATCAGATTCCCAACCTTAAAATAGGTTATGATGCACTTCGTGTCGGCGGCTACGAGAAAGACTCACTTTCCGTTTATAACAATTATTATACTTTAGGTACCGACGCCTCATTTGCATCCACAGATCTTTCTGATACACCCAGCGGCTGGACTACATTCAAGAGCTATTCCGAACTCTATGGTTCAAACGGCGGTGTTATTCCCTACAGAGAAACAGTTGTTCCTTCATACGCTGTTTCGGATGATCTTGACGGTAAATATATCCACGCAATAGCTTACGGTAAATCTTATAATTTGCTCGGAAGCAGATATGCAACCGCAGGTACATCTGTTCTCCTTTCCGTAACTGACAAGAGTGCACTCCGTGATTCGGTACTCAACGGTTATTCTCAAGCTGAAGAAAACAGCTCGGTAGCAACATATCCCGAGTTTATCGAGAAGCTCGAAGATGCAGCAACCGTTCTCGGTGACCCGACTGCAACTCAGGAAGAAATCGACAATGCACAAACAGAGCTTGATAAGATTACGGACAAAATGCTCAATACTTATTATTCACTGAAATACGATAACCTTTTCAGTGCTTATGAGTTCTCACTGCATTCCAACAGCATGACGGTTGTTGCTGACAGAGGAACCGCTTCCTATAATGACGGCGCAATCACCGTTGTTAACGACACTATCACAGGCGGCGAAGCATATACCAACTACGGTACAGCAAGCGGCTACTATCTCATCGATTTGAAGCCGAATACAGAATATGTATTTGAATATACTTCAGAAACAACCTTAAAAGCTCAGGCATTTATGTTCTTCTATAACAGCAGCGGCGGTGCCGGAGATGTTCCGACGAATATGTCCATAAAGGTAAATGACGGCAGCTGGTCACCGAAATCTGAATCCAATGCTTGGTGGGGCAATTATCAGAACAGTGCAGGCACTGATCACTATGCGATAAAGTTCACCACCGGTGCTAACACCACCAAAGCCGGCTTCCGTTTCGGTAATACAAGCAATGATCCCGTTACCTCAACCTTCTCCAACATCAAGCTGATTGACGCAGCTCACTATTATGAAGATGTTACATATACAAAGACTGAAAGTGTTCATAAAGAACATACGTCTTACGGTACTCTTCAGACTCTCACCAGAACAGGCTATACCTTCGGCGGTTGGGTAGATGCAGACGGAAATACAGTAACCGAAGCAGATATCGCAACAGAGCATAAATCAATCTACTCGGTTTGGAACGAAAACAGCTACACCATCGTTTATAACTCAAACGGCGGTACGGGTACGGTTGCAAATCAGACGGCTACTTACGCACAGAGCGTTAAACTTGCTTCAGGCGGTTATGTAAAGTCAGGATATGCTCTTAAGGGTTGGTCAACCAATGCCAACGCAACAACTGCAGAGTATCAGCTTGGCGAAACCGTCACCGGACTTACCAATGTTAATGGCGATACAGTTAATCTTTATGCTGTTTGGGCAATTTCCGAAATCAATGTTACTTTTGATAACCTTATCAACTTCAATGCCTGGAACAAAATAGCCGGCAACGGTGTTGTTTCCGGTATTACCGATACAGGCTTCACAATCACAACAAACAGCGGCTCGGGCGAAAGCACCTCGGAATCTCCTGAATTCCCCGTTACCGAAGGCAAACAGTATATAATTGATATTGATTTTGTCGGCGACGGATGGGATGTTTATATCTTCTTCCGAAATGCAACGCAAGGCGGAACGGGTATTGATTTCTCCGACAGCACTAACAGATTCTCATCTAATGGATCCGGTAATACTTCACAGATATTTACGGCACCTGCCGGCGCAACCAAGGCGGTAATCCGTGTTGACTCAAACGGCTCAAATAATTCCGTATCATTTGATAACATCCGTGTTTATGAATATGACGGAATTTCACCCATTGAAGTGAAACCCGCAAACAAAATCGTAATCGGCGGTGAAACATTCGGCGAACTTCCCACACCCACTAAGGAAGGCTTCAACTTTGTTGGTTGGTATGATGAAAGCGGTAATCAGGTATATTCAACTTCAACAGTTCCCAATGATACCGACGGTCATGTTCCTCTCACATCCAAGTGGCAGCTTGCTGATACAGCTCTCACCGAGGATACTGCGGTTTTAGACTTCGGTACTCCCATTGTAATCGATGCCTATGGCAACGATACAATTCTCCAAAAAGCAGCAACCGCTTACGGTGCAACAGGCAGCATCAACGGTGTTTCAATTGACGGCATCACATATTCAACATCCGTTAACGGCAACTATGGCGTATTTAATGTTGAAGATGGAAAAGTAACTTATACTCCCACAGCTGTTATTAACGGCGTTGAAAAAATTTATTATCAGGCACAGCTCAGCGCAGTTGACACAACACCTGTTGAAAATCAGATCTCAATTGTTCCCGCTTCCAACATTCTTTATGAAGAAACTGTTGCTTCAAGCGGCAATAACGGCAAATCATGGTCATCAGACGGTACTTCTACCCTTGCTAACCAGACTGCTTCAGATGGTATTTACGGTTATGATGCCGCTTACTTGAACAACAACACCTATTCAGGCGGCACAGCAGAAACTGTTGTTCTTGATTATTATTCATCAAGAAGTGCTACTAAGTCATTTGAATTTACAGGCGATGCTTTTGATCTTATTTCCGCTTGCGGTAAAAAGACAGGCGCTCAGATTGTAACAGTAAGAAACAGTGCAGGATCTATCGTGAAAGTATATATAGTTGATACATACTATAGCGATGCAAGTATCATTGATTCAGACACCGGTATTCTTTATCAGGTTCCCATTGTCAGCTTCCGCGGCGATTATGATGCATATTCCGTTGAAGTAACCGCTGCATATATTACAAGTGCTATGGCTTTCCGTTCACGTAACAGTGCAGTTACAACCTATGCAGTTGAAACTGATAATTCAGAAATTGAAGCTTCCGCAGTAACAGTTTCAGATAAGGAAGCAATTGCAGAAATCCTTGCTGAAGTTGGAATGGAAGACCTTGCAACTGAAAATGTTGAGCTTGTATGGTTCGATGATGATTCAATTTTCAATGGCGGCACAGGTGCTTTCCTTGTAAGTGAGCCTGCAACAGAGAATGAATCTGTTCAGATGATGGCATCCGAAAGCGGACAGCTTTCAGTTTCGGTTGTTTATGACTGGGGCAATGATCCCACATATATTCCCGATACAGTAACCAAACCTGACGGTTTTGTATTCTATTACACCAAGGGACAGACACTTACTGACGACAGCATAGATAAAACCTATAAATCATCTACTATAGTTGATATTGAAGGCGAAGACGGTATCTGGAAATTCAGCGGATGGAAAATTCCCAATAAGGGCGTAATCAAGAGCAATCCTGTTGTAGTAACAGGTAAATGGACATTCTATCCTGAACTGAATTATTACTTTGACGGCATTCGTGTTTATAATCCCGTAGCAGATACATCGTCTTATATTGCTTCAGAGCAGAATGCTGTTTACTGCAATGTAATAAACAGTCTTGCAGACGGAGATATATTCACTGATGTCAGCGGCATTGCATATGTTGAAGGCGCAACATTTGAAGAAGCAAGCTTCGCAGAATATCAGAATAAGGGTCCCCAGAATGAGCTTTATCTTACAAGCGGTAATTCCGGTGTTTCATTCAGCGTTCCCCTTCCCGAGGGTGCAAAAGTAATGCTCGGCGTTCGTGCAGTTTCCGGTTCACCCAAGCTTACAATTAACGGTAAGGCTTTTGAAATCAATACTGCAACAGAAATGTATTATGATATTACACAATATTTAACCGCAACAGACGGTATAGCTCCGATTGCAATTACTAATACCGGTATTGGAGGAATTCTTGCTGTAAACAACATCAAGTTTGTTGGTATAGCAACGGCTTCTGTAAGCACGCTTAGTCTTGACAGGACAAGAGCACTTATGGCTATGGAACCCGTTGATGTGGAATATACCCTTCCCGGAGTTTCTGAACCCGAAGCAGAAGAACCGACTCCCGATACAGACGGAGATGTTGACGATAACGGCACAACAGATTGGATTGAAGTTGTAATCAGCAACATCCGCTCCTTCTTCTCGGATATCTTCGGCTATATCAAGCAGATTTTTGAACTTATAATTTCAAGTGTTACTGCAAAGGAGGTATTTTGATGAATCAGTATGTTAAGCCTGTAATCAAGCTTGCAGGTACTTCAGGTGCCTCGTCAGGCTCATGCGCATATAACCTGACAAAAGACGATTTGGAACTTATTGCCGGCATTATCGGCGATATTGATGTAGACAAAGCCTTCGGTATGTATGAAGCTTGTGAGGTTCAGGTTCCTATCGAATCATATTGTAAGTTCACATCCGGTGAACTCGGCGCTTCAATGGCCTTTAGTTCATAAAAATTACGAGACCGCTCGTGTGTTAATTCACACGGGCGGTTTTCTAATATAAATAACTTTATAATAAAATAAAGGAAATTTGTCTTTTTATGAATTATTTTGTTGACATATATATTGTAAATATAGTATCATATATTATTGAGAGAGTAGGCTTTTTCGGAGGTGTTTTATGTACGATTTGCACTGCCATATTTTGTTTGGTGTTGATGACGGAGCAGACAGCGCAGAGGAATCCGTCAGAATGGCACGCATTGCCTGCGACGGCGGTTCGAGAGGCATTGTTGCAACTCCGCACTGCAATATATCGGAATTCGAGAGAAATGAATGGACCTCCGAGTTTACAAAAAAACTCATTATGCTCAATTCTACTCTTGCGGAGCTGAATATTCCGCTTAAAATATATCCCGGTCAGGAAATTTTTTGCGGCGATGATGTTCCGCAGCTTCTCAAATCGGGTAAGTTTTTAACGATTAACGGTTCAAGATATGTTTTGGTCGAATTCGATTTCGGAGAGTATTCCGAAAATGTTTATTCAAAGCTTTCCCGGATTATATCGGAGGGGTATGTTCCGATAGTAGCTCATCCGGAGAGATACGGCTTTGTGCAGGAGAATTCAGATGCACCTTACCGCATGAAAAATATGGGATGCCTTTTGCAGATAAATAAAGGCAGCGTAAAGGGCGGTTTCGGCAGGGGGGCATTTCTTGCCGCAAAGGAAATGCTTGATGCACAGCTCGTTGATTTTGCCGCAAGTGACGGTCACGGCCCTTTTATGAGAACACCGTTTCTTGCAGATGCGCATGAATTGATAAGTGAAAACCATTCGGCGGATTACGCCGACCTGATTTTTAAGATAAACCCAAAAAGGGTGCTTAAAAACAAGAATATATAACCAAAGGGAGTCTTTTAAATGATGATGAGAGTGGTAAGGTTGGCTTTTGCGCTGATTTTTACTGTTACATCTGTGATTTTCGGTGTTGTGTATATCAAAGAAAAAAGAAGCAAGGATTACACAATACCCGAAATCAAAATAAGCGAAGAAGTTTTAGAGGTTGATTTAAAATCAACTTATCAGGATTACTTGAAGGGTGTTACAGCTTATGATGCAAAGGACGGCGATTTAACCGACAGAGTTGTCGTTGAATCTGTATCAAAGTTTATAACCAAGGGCGTGTGCAAGGTTACATATGCCGTTTGCGATAAGGATAATAACGTTGCCAATGCAACGAGAAAAATCAAGTTTAAAAATTACACCTCGCCGCAGTTCAGGCTTTCAGGCTCTCTGTGTTATTCCATTTATGAGACGATTAACCTTTTCGAGTATATCTCTGCTGTTGACTGCATCGACGGATTGATAACAAAAAATATCATTATAACGTCAGAGGATTTTGCAGGTTCATCTACAGGCGTGTTCACCATTGATGCAACCGTAACCAACAGCAAGGGTGATACAAGCAAGATTTCACTTCCTCTTATTGTTGAGGACAGAAGCGTGTCTGCTCCGAAAATTGAGTTGAGTGAATATCTTATTTATGCGGATCTTAACGAACAGAAGGATTTCAGAAGCTATCTTGTTTCAGCAAAGGATTCAAAGGATACGGATCTTACCAAATCCGTCAGAATAGAAACAAACATAGATATGACAAAGGAAGGGCTTTACAGCGTTCACTATTATGTAACCGACAGCTTCGGTTCACAGGGTCATAGCGTGTTAATGGTTTATGTAGGGTAATTGAGATATGAATAACAAAAAGATTACAATTGAATTATTCAGCATTATCAAGGATTTGATAAAGAATGCCTGGGTTGTTCTCCTTGCTGTGCTTGTGGGCTATATGGGAATTTATATTGTCAGCCACAGTGTTTATAAACCGGAATATACCGCGAGTGCAACTCTTGTTGTAAATAACAGAAGCGTTCAGGCAGAGTCTATTTCGCAGTTTCAGTCAGCAAGTGAAATGGCAGCGGTTTTTTCAAATGTTTTCACAGAGCCGATTATTAAACAGAAGGCTGCCGCCTTTGCCGAAAAATCCGGATTTAACGGTAAGCTTACCGCTTCTGTTCTTCCCGATACAAACTTTCTTGAGGTAAAGGTTACATCGGACAGTCCTCAAACCTCATATGAGCTTCTTACGGCAGTTCTTGAGGTTTATCCCGAGGTTTCCGGTAAGGTGTTTAAAAATGCTGTTATTACCGTTTTGTCATTCCCTGAAATGCCTCACGGAACTTCTAATAACATAGTTTCCGAAAACAAATCGGTCATTATTTCTGCTTGTATTGCAATATCGGTTTTCCTTATTCTCGTAGCATCTGTTATGAGAGATACCGTTAAGAATGAGCAGGCGTTTAAAGAAAAGATTGATTCAAAGCTTCTCGGCGTTATTCCCCATGAAAACAAGAAAATGACAGTAAGGGAAATAATTGACAGAAAAAAGAAAAGTTTGCTGATATACGGCAATACTCTGGTTACTCTCGGATTTTCGGAGGCTTATCAAAAAATTGCCGCAAAGCTTGAATATATGAAGCACCACAGCGGCGACAATGTGTTCGCCGTAACAAGTGTAGCTGAAAATGAGGGAAAATCCACCGCCGCATCAAATATAGCGATAGCCCTTGCAAAAAAGAACAAAAGAGTTATTCTTCTTGACCTTGACGGCAAAAAGCCTGCTCTTTACAAAATATTTGAAGAGCAGTATATCGAGCAGTCCGAGTTGGGTGAGCTTTTTGAGGGCAAGCTTTCTTACGGCGATTTTCGCTTGAGAAAATATAAGAAAATTCCTCTTTACCTTGCTCTTAATACAAAGGTGCATGAAAATTATTATCAATGGATAAGAAGCGGTGAGGTTGAAAGAATTCTCAACGTCTTTAAAAACAAGGTTGACTACATTATTGTTGATACTGCTCCTCTTTCAGCCGATGCTTCGGTTACGGATATTGCAAAATTCGTAGATAAAACCATACTGATTGTCCGTAACGATGTTGTAAGGGCTTCCGCAATCAATGATGCCGTTATAACAATTGAAGAAGTCGGAGGAAAGATGGCAGGCTGCATTCTTAATGACACATATCCCGAATCGCTTTTAGGCGGTGTTAAGGATATTTCCTCGGGCGGTTATTATTACAGCAAAAAATACGGCAGTAAATACGGCTATTACAATACTGAAAAAGCTGACCACGGCTCGGAAGAAAACGAGCTCGTCGGGGCAGATTCACATTTATAATTTAAGGAATGACTTTCTATAATGAATCAGACTGAAACAAATAAAAGAAATACCTCGCAGGGAAATGAGTCGGGTATCAAGATATATTTCGGCGATATCCTTAAGGGAATAATGAAGCTCTGGTGGGTATGTGTTTTGCTTGCCGCTTTGATAGGCGGAGGAATGTTTGCGGATGCTTATTCGAGCTATTCACCCGTTTATACCTCGTCAGCACTTTTTACGGTTTATACGGAGCGCAGCGCGGCGATAAGCAGTATTTCTGTATATTCATTCTATTACGATGCCTCAACTGCGGCACAGTTAAGCAAAACCTTTCCCTATATTCTCAAAAGCAACCTTCTTCAGGATGCCGTTTGCGAGGATCTTGATATTGAATTTCTTCCCGTTTCACTTTCTGCATCGTCTGTTCAGGGTTCAAATATGTTTACTCTTAAGGCAACCGGAGCGGATCCGCAGATGACCTACGATGTTCTTGTTTCTGTAATTGAAAATTACCCCTCGGTTGCAAAGTATGCGGTAGGTAACATTCAGTTCGATATGATAACAAGCCCGCAGGTTCCCGAATCACCTTCCAATTCATCGGACTATACTGACAAGGCAATATCGGGTGCTTTTATAGGATTTGTAATCGGACTTGTTTTCATAATGCTTTATGCAATATTCAGAAAAACCATAAAAACAAAGAATGATATAAAAACCGAGCTTAACTGTGAGGTTCTCGGTACCGTTCCTGCGATAACGTTCAAAAAGCACACCAAGCAGTTTGATAAATCTTTGCTTTTTACAAACGAAAAGGTAGGCAGCATGTTCCCCGAATCTTTCAGGGTTATCCGCAATGTTCTTATCAACTCGATGTCGGAGAATGATAAAATCATTATGGTTACAGGTACCGCTCCGGGAGAAGGAAAAACAACGGTATCGGTCAATATCGCTCTTGCTCTTGCCGATTACGGCAAAAAAGTTCTTCTTGTTGATGCGGACTTAAGGCATGCAAGCACGGGTGAACTGCTCGGAATTAATTATGATGAGCTTGATTATTCGGTAACCAAAGAAAATTACAGAATTGCCGAATCAGAAAAATACGGCATTTCGCTTCTTAATCTCATAAGACCCGAGGATTCACCGAAAAATATAACAACAGAAGAACTTAAAGCGATTTTTAACGAAATAAGAAGCGAGTATGACTGTGTTATTGTTGACACACCTCCCTGCGGACTTATTTCCGATACTCTTTATATTGCTCATGCTTCGGATGCCGTTCTTTATGTTATTAGGCAGGATGCGGTCAGCATTCCGAGAATCCGCAGCGGAATAGACAGCTTAATTTCAACCGAAATCAGATTCTTGGGCTGCATACTGAACGGAACCGCTTCGGGATTATCGGGCTACGGCTACGGAAATTACGGCTACGGTTATGGCTATGGCTATGGTTACGGATATGGCTATGGTTACGGTTACGGATATGGCTACGGAGAAGATAAGAAAAAGAAGCGCAGAGGCTTTGCCAAAAAATCAGGTAAGCAAAAGTCAAAGCAAATTCCCGTGACTTTTGAAGAAAAGGTAGAAACAATCTCCGAAGAGAAGGCAAAAACTGAGGAAACTTCTGAAAAAGAACCGGAAAATAAAGAAAATACTGTTGAAGAAACCGCTGAAAGCAACGAGACTGAAAATAAAGAAAAATGAGATTTTAAGGAGCGTTTACGATGAAAACAAAACTCAAAGCACAACGCCGAAAATTTCATATCGAAACATGGCGGATAGCCGCCGCATTTCTGATGATTTATGATATCATGGCGGTTAACCTGTCATATTTCGTGGCTCTGTTTTTCCGATTTGACGGTGTTTTTTCGCAAATCCCCGAAAAATATATGGAGCCTTATACATACTTTATTCCCATATATACGGTAATCTGCTTGTGTGTATTTTATTTCACAAGGATGTATCACAGCGTATGGAGATATGCGGGCTTTACGGAGCTTGCAAGAACCGCAGTCGGCAGTGCGATTGCCTCAATACTCCATATTATTCTCATAACGCTGCTTTTCCAAAGAATGCCGATTTCTTATTATCTTTGGGGCGCTTGCCTTCAGTTTATTTCTCTTGTTGCGGCAAGATTCTCTTACCGCTATTTGAGAATTGAAGTTGAAAAGCGCAGAAACTCAAAAAAAGCTGACAGAGTAATGATTGTCGGTGCCGGTACTGCGGGTCAGATGCTTCTGCGAAGTGTAATCAAGACCGATAAGTTTTCGGACAAGGTATTCTGCTTGATTGACGATGATTCAAATAAATGGGGAAGATATATTGATAATGTTCCCATTGTCGGCGGAAGAGAAAACATTCTTCAAAGTGTGGAAAAATACCGCATAGAAAAAATTTATATTGCAATCCCAAGTGCTCCGAAATCGGATATAAGAGACATCATAAATGTGTGCAGCGAAACAAACTGTGTATTGAAGCTTCTTCCCGATTTTTATCAGTATGTTAATGAAAACATCAGCATAAGCTCAATGAAGGATGTTTCGCCCGAGGATTTGCTCGGCAGAGAGCCAATTGAAACAGATATGAAAGAGGTTTATGACCTTATCAAGGGAAAAACCATTCTTGTAACGGGCGGAGGCGGTTCAATCGGAAGCGAGCTTTGCAGGCAGATTGCTGCCCATGAGCCGAAGCTTCTTTTGATTTTTGATATTTACGAAAACAATGCCTACGAAATTCAGCAGGAGCTTAAATCGGAGTTCCCGGAGCTGTGCTTTGAAACACTTATAGGCTCTGTAAGAGACTCGAGACGACTGAATCAGGTTTTTAGCCGCTATAAGCCGGATATAGTTTATCATGCAGCGGCGCATAAGCATGTTCCGCTTATGGAAATAAGCCCCTGTGAGGCTATAAAGAATAATGTTATCGGCACATATAAAACAGCCTATGCGGCAATGATGAATAACTGTGAGCGTTTTGTGCTTATCAGTACCGATAAGGCTGTTAATCCCACCAATATCATGGGTGCAAGCAAGCGTCTTTGTGAAATGGTAATTCAGTTCTTTGATAAAAAGGTCAAAGAGGGGACATATGAGGAAATTCACAAGCTTTTCACTCATTTTGAGGAGAATAACAGCTTCAATCCCGATGAATTGCATGATAAGGTCAGAACAGAATATGTTGCCGTTCGTTTCGGTAATGTTCTCGGCTCCAACGGCTCTGTAATTCCTCTTTTTAAGCAGCAGATTAAAAACGGAGGTCCCGTAAGAGTAACCCATCCCGATATCATCCGCTATTTTATGACTATTCCTGAAGCGGTTTCGCTTGTTCTTCTTGCGGGTGCTTATGCAAACGGCGGTGAAATCTTCGTTCTTGATATGGGCTCACCCGTTAATATTGATACTCTTGCAAGAAACCTCATCAGACTTTCCGGCTTTACACCCGATGTCGATATCCGAATTGAATATACGGGCTTAAGACCGGGCGAAAAGCTTTATGAGGAAAAGCTCATGCAGGAGGAGGGTCTTAAAAGAACCCCCAACAAGCTTATTCATATCGGAAACCCCGTTCCGTTTGATACGGAGGTTTTCCAGGAGGATCTTTCCGCACTCATGCTTGCGGCTTATGAAAATACAGACCGCATTGCAGATATGGTTGAAAAAATGGTTCCCACTTATAAGAAAAATCAAACCAAAATTTAAGGTGATTAAATAAATGGATTTCAGAAAAATTCCGTTCAGTCCTCCCGATATTGGTGAGGGAGAGATTGAGGCAGTTGCCAAGGTGCTTCGCTCCGGCTGGATAACAACAGGTCCCGAAACAAAACGCTTTGAAAAAATGATTGCCGATTATTGCAAAACGGAAAAAGCCGTTTGCCTCAATTCCGCAACCGCATCGCTTGAACTCAACCTGCGTGTGCTCGGAATAGAGGAGGGTGATGAAGTGCTCGTTCCTGCTTACACCTATACCGCATCCGTTTCCGCCGCAATTCACGTTGGTGCAAAAATAGTTTTTATCGACTCACAGCCGGGAAGTTTTGAAATGGATTACGATAAAATGGAGGCGGCAATAACAAAGAAAACCAAGGCGGTTATTGCTGTTGACCTCGGCGGTGTGGTGTGCGACTACGGCAGAATTTACCGTGCAGTTGAAAATAAAAAGAATTTATTTGTTCCTTCGGGCAAAATTCAGCAGGCACTCGGCAGAGTGGCGGTTATAGCTGACGGTGCTCATTCTCTCGGTGCTGAAAGAGACGGCACTAAAGCAGGCTCCATTGCCGATTTCACCTCGTTTTCTTTCCATGCCGTAAAAAACCTGACCACCGCAGAAGGCGGTGCCGCAACATGGAAGAATATTGACGGCATTGATAATGAGGAGCTTTATAGGAATTATCAGCTTTACAGCCTTCACGGTCAGTCAAAGGATGCGCTTGCAAAAACCAAGGCGGGTGCATGGGAATATGACGTTATCGGGCCGTGGTACAAATGCAATATGACGGACATCATGTCGGCAATCGGAATATGTCAGCTTGAAAGATATGACGGGCTTCTTGAAAGAAGAAAAGAAATAATTTTAAAATATAATTCCATTCTTGATGAAATAGGTGTTGAGCACCTTAGTCATTACGGTGATAATCATTCTTCCTCGGGTCATCTTTATATTACCCGTGTACCTAATATCACGTCCGAGCAGAGAAATGAAATAATAAACGAAATGGCGCAAAGAGGAATTTCCTGCAATGTTCATTATAAGCCTCTGCCGATGATGACGGCATATAAAAACATGGGCTTTGATATTGCGGATTATCCGAATGCTTATGCCTTCTTTGCAAACGAAATAACTCTTCCTCTTCATACCAAGCTTACAGATGAAGATGTCGAGTATGTAATTTCAAACTATAAGGAAGTTTTGAAGAAATATTTATAAAGGAGCGAAAACATGCTTCGTAAATGGGAAGACCTGCCGATTGAAATGCAAATTCCCGAAGTCAGGCAGTATTATGATATTCTGAACAAGAGAAAATTCGGCATAGCATTAAAAAGACTGTTTGATATAGCCTTATCAGGTTTGCTGCTTGTTGTTCTTTCTCCCGTGTTTCTCATAACTGCAATAGCTATAAAGGCGGATTCAAAAGGCCCTGTTTTTTACCGTCAGGTCAGAGTTACGAGATACGGAGAAAAATTCAGGATTTTCAAATTCCGCTCCATGGTAAGCGGTGCGGATAAAGGCTCGCAGCTTACGGTAAGCGGTGATTCGAGAGTTACAAAAACGGGAGCATTTATCCGAAAATTCAAGATTGACGAGTTGAGTCAGCTTATAGATGTTTTCAGGGGAAAGATGACTTTTGTCGGTACACGTCCCGAGGTGCCGAAATACGTTGAAAAATATACCCCAGAAATGTTGGCAACCCTGCTTCTTCCCGCAGGAATCACTTCAGAAGCAAGCGTTTATTATAAAGACGAAAGCAGACTTCTTGATGCATCAACTGATACAGAGAAAACCTATCTTGAGTTGGTTTTGCCCGATAAAATGAAGTATAACCTGCGTGCAATTGAAAAGTTCAGCCTTTTGCAGGATTTAAAAATTCTTATTATGACAGCTCTTGCGGTTTTTGGAAAAGAATTCGGGAATGAAGAAAAGAAAAGGTGAAGAAATGAGCAAAGATAAAAAGCTTATCGCAGTTCTTACCAATAATGATGATGATATTTATTGCTTCCGTAAGGAGCTTATTGAAGAAATAATAAATGCAGGCTACGAGGTTCTTATTTCCTGCCCCTATGGTGAGAAATTTGAGCTTATGCAAGAAATAAAATATTTGTACGATGATCCGTTTATTGACAGAAGAGGAACAAATATCGTTTCTGATTTGAAGCTGCTTTTGCATTATCTCAAGCTGTTTGCGAAATACCGTCCTGCTGTTGCGCTTACTTATACAGCGAAGCCGAATGTTTATGCAGGCGTTGCCGCATATCTTCTCGGAATACCCGTTATAAGCAATGTTACGGGATTCGGAAGTGTTTTGAATGAGAGCGGTTTTGTTCAAAAGCTTGTTATGCAGATGTTTAAGTTTTCTTTCCGCCGCTCGGTTTGCGTAATGTTTCAGAATTCTACCAATAAAAAGCTTGCAGAAGAAAACGGCATGGTAAAAGGAGAGAGAATGCTTATTCCGGGTTCGGGAGTAAATACGGAAAGATATCCTCTTCTTTCTTATCCTGATGGCGGCAACGGAATCGAAGGCGCACCCGTGGTTTTCAACTATATCGGAAGAATACTTCACGATAAGGGTGTTGATGATTATATCGAAGCAGCAAAACGCGTAAAAAAGAAATACCCCAATACAGAGTTTAATATGCTCGGATTTATAGAACCCACAGAAAGTCACTACGAACAGCTTCTTTCCGAGCTTGAAAAAGATAATATTATAAAATATCATGGCAGTCAGAAGGATGTAAAACCATTTATCAAAAAAGCGCATGCAACCATTCATCCCTCAACCTACGGTGAAGGAATGAGCAATGTTCTCCTTGAAAGCGCATCCTGCGGCAGACCGCTTATCTCAACGGATAATCCGGGATGTATGGAAACCTTTGAGGATAATATAACGGGTTTTATGTATCACGGCGGCAATGTGGATCAGCTTTGTGAAAAGATAGAAAAATTCCTTTCACTTTCCAATTCAGAACGAGAGGAAATGGGAAGGAAAGGCAGAGAATATATAAGCAAAAATTTTTCCAGAAAAATTGTTACCGATTCTTATTTAAAAATGATTGAGAAAATTATAAATAAAAAGTGAGTGTTTAAAATGAAAACAGAAATCAATTTCACTAATCTTTACGAAAAGCTTATAAATAAAGAAGAAAAGCTTTCACTTGTCGGTCTCGGCTATGTCGGTATGCCTATTGCTGTTGCTTTTGCAAAGAAGGTTGAAGTTATAGGCTACGACCTCAACGAAAAGAAAATCGAGCTTTATAAAAGCGGTATTGACCCCACAAACGAGGTGGGCGATGATGCGATAAAAAATACCTCCGTTGAGTTTACGGCGGATGAAACAAAGCTTCGCGATGCAAAGTTCCATATCGTGGCTGTGCCTACCCCTGTTAATGATGACCACACTCCCGACCTTACTCCCGTTGAGGGAGCAAGCCGTATTCTCGGCAGAAATCTTACTGAAGGCTCAGTTGTTGTTTTTGAATCAACTGTATATCCCGGCGTTACCGAGGATGTTTGCATTCCCATTCTCGAAAAGGAATCGGGTCTTAAGTGCGGTGTTGATTTCAAAATCGGTTATTCACCCGAAAGAATCAATCCCGGTGATAAGGTTCACCGTCTTGAAACCATAACAAAGATTGTTTCCGGTATGGATGATGTAACTCTTGATATTGTTGCAAAGGTTTATGAGCTTGTTGTTGAAGTGGGTGTACATCGTGCAGAAAGCATCAAGGTTGCCGAGGCTGCAAAGGTTATCGAAAACAGCCAGAGAGATATTAACATCGCCTTTATGAATGAGCTTTCAATCATTTTCAATAAAATGGGAATTGATACCCAGTCTGTCCTTAAGGCAGCGGGTACAAAATGGAATTTCCTCAAGTTTTATCCCGGTCTTGTAGGCGGTCATTGTATCGGTGTTGACCCGTATTATCTTACATATAAGGCAGAAATGCTCGGATATCACAGTCAGGTTATTCTTGCAGGCAGACGCATAAACGACGATATGGGCAAGTATGTTGCCGAAAACGTTGTAAAAAATCTTATCAATGCCGATAAGGGCGTTAAGGATGCCAAGGTTGCGGTTCTCGGATTTACTTTTAAAGAGGATTGCCCCGATACACGCAACACCAGAATAATTGACATAGTAAATGAACTTAACGAATACGGCATTAATCCCGTTATCGTTGACCCGGAGGCAGACAGCGAAGAAGCGGAAAGAATTTACGGAATTCAGCTTGCCGATATGTCGGTTGTTAAGAATATGGATGCCGTTGTTCTTGCAGTTGCTCACGAAAGCTTTAAAAAGCTTACAATGTCTGATGTTGATACCTTCTACGGAGACGGCAAAAAGGTTCTCCTTGATATTAAGGGTATTCTTGACCGTAAAGAATATGAAAACGCAGGTTATTCCTACTGGAGGCTTTAATAATGGGATATACGGATGTTAAGTTCCCCGAAAACTCTCTTTTTCTTGTAACCGGCGGCGCAGGATTTATAGGCTCAAATCTTTGCGAAGCCATTCTCAAACTCGGCTGCAGAGTCCGCTGTCTTGATGATTTATCAACGGGAAAACAGAAAAATGCAGATATGTTTGCAGATAATCCGAATTATGAATTTATAAAGGGCGATATCAAGAATTTCGATACCTGTCTCAAAGCCTGCGAGGGTGTGGATTATGTTCTCAATCAGGCAGCATGGGGAAGCGTTCCCAGAAGCATTGAAATGCCCCTTTTTTATTGTGCCAACAATATTCAGGGAACTCTCAACATGCTTGAAGCTGCACGCAGAAACAATGTTAAGAAATTTGTTTATGCGTCAAGCTCGTCTGTTTACGGCGATGAACCCAATCTTCCCAAAAAAGAGGGAAGGGAAGGCAATCTTCTTTCTCCCTATGCACTTACAAAGATGTGTGATGAGGAATGGGCAAAGCAGTATACGAGACACTACGGTCTTGATACCTACGGTATGCGCTATTTCAACGTTTTCGGAAGACGTCAGGACCCCGACGGTGCTTATGCCGCAGTTATTCCCAAATTTATAAAGCAGCTTTTAAACGGCGAAGTCCCCACCATTAACGGTGACGGTAAGCAAAGCCGTGATTTCACATATATCGAAAATGTTATCGAGGCAAATCTCAAGGCTTGTCTTGCTTCGCATGAAGCGGCAGGCGAGGCATTTAATATTGCCTACGGCGGCAGAGAGTATCTTATTGATATTTATTACGGCTTAACCGAGGCGCTCGGAGTTGATATCGAACCGAATTTCGGACCTGACAGAGCAGGCGATATCAAGCACAGCAATGCCGATATTTCAAAGGCAAAAGCACTTCTCGGTTATGACCCTGACTGGAGTTTTGAAAAGGGAATTAAAGCCGCCATTGAATGGTATAAAGAAAATTTATGAATAATAAAACAATTATTTATACGGGCGGGTTTATTCTGCCTGATAAAAATGCCGCAGCAAACAGAGTTGTATCAAACGGAAAGCTGTTTTATTTGCTTGGCTGCAAAACCGTTTTCCTCGGTCTTTCGGAGTCGGATAAGGGCTTTGAAGGCGCAAGAAGGGTTGGCGGTCGGGAGAATATGTTCGAGCAGACACGTCCGCTTTCAACAAAGCAATGGATAAAACGTCTTTTTGACACAAGCGAAATATGCCTGCTTGCAGAGAAGTATAACGCAGATATGGTTGTACTCTATAATCTTCCTTTTTTTACTCTTTGCAGAGCAAAAAAAGCTCTTTCAAAGAAAAATACAGAGGTTGCTTATGACTGCACCGAATGGACAAAGGATACCGACGGCTCATTCATTAAAAGAGCCTTCAAGGTGTTCGATGAATTTCTTGTACGCAATTTTGCACATAAGATTGCCGACAGAATGATAGTCATAAGCAGCATGATGGAAAAGAAATATTCAAAAAACAAAAAGCTCCTTGTTTTGCCTCCTCTTGTTGATATAAATGACCCTATATGGCATCAAAATCCGCAGAAGGATAACAAAATTTTTGAATTCTGCTTTGCAGGTGTGCCTGACGGCAACAAAGAAAGCCTTGATAAGGTCGTTGAAGCTTTTGCCTGTATTGAGGATAAAGCTGTGCGCCTTAAAATAGTTGGCATAACAGAGAAGGAATATATTTCAATTTACGGAGATATACCCGATAATGCAGTAAATAACATCGAATTTTTGGGCAAACGTTCTCACGAAGAAGCAATAAAGCATGTCCTCGGCTGTGACTGTTATATTTTTATCCGCCGTTCGGACAGAAGAAATAATGCGGGCTTTCCCACTAAATTTGCCGAGGCATTCACCTGCCGTGTTCCGATTATAACAACCGATGTAAGTGATGTCGGTGAATATATAAAAAAATCGGGCAGGGGAATAGTGCTTGAATGCATGTCATCAGAAAGCATTGCAAAAGCGATGCGTACTGTGATAAATAATAAGCGAGAAAGCGAAAAAACGCTTGACGCTTCATTCCATTATGAAACTTACCGCGCAGAAGCGGAAAAGTGGCTCGGATAAAACCGATAAATTAAAAAACAACAAGGAGGAAAAAATGCTTAAAAAAGGCTTTTCGTTAGGCACGGTTCAAATGCTTGCCGTGTTTTATCTTGTTGTTTGGACAACCTCTCCTCCGCTTGAAATTGACCTTATATACCGCCTTCTTGCTCTTGGACTTGCCGCAGTATGGTTTATTATCATGTTTATCAGGGATAATCCTGTTGTTATGGAAAAAGAGCATCTGGCATCGCTGTTTTTTGTGCTGGCGATTATATTGGTGGTTTATATAGATACGGGGAGCTTTTCCCAGATAATAAAGCAGATTTCATTTTTTATGTTTACGATATGCTTTATTGTAAGCTGCTTTTACCGAGGCAGATGGGATGAGATTAAAGGGATTGTTCCTGTTTTGATGGTTCTTCTCATATTTTGGAATTTCAAAACTTATTCGGTGCTTCTCGAAGACCCGACTGTTGCAAGGCTTCTTGTAAGGGCTGATGCTGCAACATATGATTATCTGCGTCAGGGAGTTGGCGGATACAGCTTGGTTTATCCGCAGGTTTGCATATGTCCGGCAATTCTTGCATGGATAATCAAAGCATTCAGAGGAAATAAGGTTTATTTTACAATAGGTGCTGTCTGGCTTGTTTCTTTTGTTCTTCTTATCGCAAAAGCAGGTTATTCTCTTGCGATTTTCGGAGCGGCAGCAGGTGCGGTAATTCTGTTCTTTTATAAAGGGAAGAGCGGAATAAAAGCCTTCCTTGTTTCACTTTTGATTTTTGCTGCTGCAATGCTTTCAATTTTGTATATCGAAGATTTGAGAAATTTCCTTCTTGAATTCTTCGACGGAACAGCGGTTGCAAAGAAAATCAATGACCTTGTTGCAACGGGAGAAAGCGGTTCTGCGGAGGGTTCGATTCAGTTGAGAATAGATGCCTATTTATACAGCCTTCAGGTTGCGGCAAAATACCCGATTGTCGGTGCTTTGTGGAGAGAGGGAAACGGAAGCCATTCTGCCGTGCTTGATGTGCTTGCAAAATACGGCTTATGGGGTGCGGCGATATTCTGCACCATAATTTACTCCGTACCGAATTATTATAAGAAAAAATATAATGATGTTTATATACGTTCGGTTGCAAACGCAACTTTTGTTTCGCTTATGATTATTTCAACGCTTGATGCGTTTAACTATTCTTTTTCTTGTATGATTTTAATTGTCCTTCCTTTGCTCTTTGAAGATATAATAAAATGGACTGGTGTTGAAACAGATGAGAATACTTTGGTCAGTTAATCTTATTCCCGCAGAAATGTCACAAAAACTGAATATAACATCGGAGGTTCTCGGCGGATGGGTTGAATCAATGGCATCCCGCCTTCGCGAGATCGAGAATATTGAGCTTGCAATTGCATGCAAATGCGATGAAAAAATCACCTTTTGCGAATCGGTTAACGGTGTTAAGTATTACAGTATTTCTTACTCATCTTCAACGGGGCTTGATAAGCTTTCGGAAAGGTGCCTTGAAATCATATCCGATTTTAAGCCGGATCTTGTGCAGATAGAAGGAACAGAGTTTCTTCATGCAAAGGCAATGCTTTTTTCTGCAAAGAAAATGTCCGTGCCGTGCGTTGTTTCCATGCAGGGCATTCTCAACGGGCAGTACGGCTATCAATGCGGTCAGCTTCAGATTGACGATATGATGCTTTCAAAATCTCTTACCGAGATTTTTGCCGCATGGATTCTCCACTTAAGAAAAACAAAATGGTATAAGCCCAGAATGAAATCCGAACGCGAAATAATTGAAAATGCAGATTATTTCCTCGGCAGAACAACCTGGGACAGGGCTCATACCTATTCAATAAATCCAAAAGCCGAATACTATTCCTGCAACAGAGTGTTGAGAGAGCCTTTCTATTCCTGCCAATGGAACGTAAATAATATGGAAAGGCATTCTCTTTATGTCGGCAACAGCTATCATGCTCTTAAAGGCTTTCATTTCGTTGTAAAGGCTTTGCCCGAACTTATAAGGGAGTATCCCGATATAAAGGTTTATGTTGCGGGATATAAGCCCTATAAAGAGGATGATAAGCGTTCGTTTATTAAAAAAGGCTATGCCGCATATCTTAAAAAGCTGATTTATGATTTAAAGGTTGAAAATCATATCGAATTTACAGGTCCTCTTAAAGCATCACAGGTTGCGGAAAGGCTTTCAAAAGTCAATGCATATGTACTTTGCTCCGCAATCGAAAACAGCCCCAACACACTCGGCGAAGCTATGATGGTCGGCACCCCGTGTGTTTCGGCGTATGTAGGCGGTGCGCCCGATATGGCGGCAGACGGCAAAGAAGCATTGTTTTACAGAAATGATGACCCGAGCCTGCTTACGTGGAATATCAAGCGGATTTTTGATAATGATGAGCTTGCGCTGTCTCTTTCGGAAAACGGAAGAAAAAGAGCACTCATTACTCATAACCCCGATAAAAATGTAAGTCAGCTTGTTTCGGTTTACGAAGATATATTAAATGAAAGGAAGAAATAATATGAGCTTTGCTCCGATAGTTTTGTTTGTATATAACAGAGCGGATCATTTTTCAAAAACATACGCCGCTCTTACAAAATGTGCCGAAGCGAAGGAGTCTGAGCTTTTTATTTTTTCAGACGGAAGCAAAAACGATAATTACGCTAAAGGTGTTGAAGAGGTCAGGGCGTTTGCTCATTCAATAGAAAACAGCGGAGATTTTAAAAGCATAAAAATAATTGAAAGTCCTGAAAATAAAGGCCTTGCCGCTTCCGTTATTGCAGGAGTTACAAAGGTTATTGAAGAATACGGAAGAGTAATTGTTGTTGAGGATGACTGCGTGGCATCTCCTTGGTTTCTTTCATATATGAATAAGTGCCTTGATTATTATGAAAACAAGAAATACGTCGGCTCTGTAGCAGGCTATACTCCCGCCATAAATTTCCCGAAAGCTTATAATTCGGATGTTTTTGCCGCAAACCGTTCGTGCAGCTGTTCATGGGCTGTGTGGAGTGACCGCTGGCAGGGTGTTGACTGGGAGCTTAAAGAAATTTCCGATTTCTATGATTTGCCGAAGCTTATAAGAATTCTGAATTCAAACGGAAGTGACAGATTTCTCCGCCTTTACCGTCAGACAAAAGGTAACGGCAGCTCGTGGTCGGTAAGATTCGGAGCACATTTGGTTAAAAAAGGTCTTGTTACCGTTTATCCGAGATATTCTTATATAACAAATATCGGCTGCGATGAGTCGGGTGTCCACAGCCGGAATGATGATGCCGAAAAAATGCGTGTTGATTTGTCAAAAGCAATAGAAAATCCCGTTCTTTCCGATGTTGAAATAAACAAAGATATTCAAAAGATAATGAAAAAGCACTATTCCTACGGTGCTGTTTCGGAATTAAAACGTTTCGTGGCAACGGCGGCAATAGTATTAAAAGAAAAACTCAAGGGTTGATTTTATGGAAAGCAAAGCCTTAATCAGCGTTATCATTCCCGTTTATAATGTTGAAAAATATCTTCGTGAATGCATTGAAAGTGTTTTGAAGCAAACATATACGAATTATGAAATCATTCTTGTTGATGACGGCTCAACCGATTCATCGGGAAGAATTTGTGATGAATATTCTGACAAGGCAACCGTTATTCATCAAAAAAACGGCGGGCTTTCAGCTGCAAGAAATGCAGGCTTTGATGCATCAAACGGTGAATATGTTTATTTTCTTGACAGCGATGATTATATTGTGCCGCATACCCTTGAAGCTCTGTATTTAAATGCTGTAAACGGAAATGCTGATGCTGTCTTTTTTGATGCGGTATCCTTTGCAGACGGTGATTTTAAAATAAGTCAGAATTATATTCGCAAAAACCAATATGAGCAATGCGGCGGACTTGAAATGCTTCAAAGACTTCAGGCTGATAAGGAATATCACAGCGCCGTGCCCTTGCTTTTTATTAAAAAAAGTCTTATAAGCGAAAACGGACTTCGTTTCGTTGACGGAATATATTATGAGGATATGGTATACACATATCAGGTGTTTTGCTGTGCGGAGAGTGTTTCTCAATGCCGTGAAGCGCTTTATTGCCGCAGATACCGTGAAAGCTCGATTATGACCTCAAAAAAGAATAAAAGGCATTTTCAAAGTGCCGTAAGGGTTTATTATGAGGTTAAAAATTACGCAATAAAATCGAATGTTATTCAAAGCGATGCCTCGGAAAAATATATTATCCGCTGTGCATACAATGTTTTCAATATATTTGAAAAGCTCGGAAAAGCCGAGAAAAAAGAAATGAAAAATGAACTGAAAAGCTTTAAAAACGATGTTCTGCAAAATACTGCATACGGCGATAAATCGCTGAAAATGAGGTGCAGAAGCAAGCTTTTCTGGTTTGCTTACAAAGTTTATGAAAAGGTTTTGAAGAAATAAGATGAGCATAAAGAAACAGGTTTTGATGGTTATGCCGGTTATGAAGGGCGGCGGTGCCGAAAGAGTAGCGGCGCTTCTTCTGAACGAATTTTATAAAAAAGGCTGTGAAGCGGAGTTTTTGCTTACTTCATCAAATAAGGATGAAATAATAAACCGTGATCTTAATCCTGAAATCCCCGTTACCGTTCTCGGAAGTGGAAACGCAAAGGAAAGCCCTTTTTTAAAGCTGTTTTTTGCACTTCTCGGTATTTTTTCTTCATTTCTTTGTAAGCCTTTTGAGGCTGTCGGAAAAACCGCTCCCGTCTGCTTTGCTTATCTGTCATTCATCGCTCAATACCACAGAGAAATAAAGCTTTTAAGAAAAAAGCTTGAGCGTAACCCCGATGCAACCGTTATTTCTTTTTTGCAGCCCTCAATTCCGATTACGCTGCTTGCCGCCAAAGGTTTGCCGAACAGAATAATCATCTCCGAAAGGGGAGACCCAAAAAGGCAGATGAAAAAGCGCTACGGCTTCGGTTTTGTAAAAAAATACTATCAGCGGGCAGATGCAGTTGTTTTTCAGACTAATGATGCATTGGCAGCATATCCCGATAATATTTCAAAAAAGGGAACTGTTATTTTTAATCCCGTAAACAGCAGCCTTCCCGAAGCATATTTCGGCGAAAGAGAAAAATATGTAACAACCTTTTGCAGAATCTCAAGGCAGAAAAATCTGCCCGTTCTTGTTGAAGCCTTTGCGGATTTCCGTAAAAGCTTCGGTGAATATACTCTTAAAATTATCGGTGAACCCCAAAACACCGATGATAAAGCGGCACTTGCCGAAACAAAGGCACTTGCCGAAAAACTCGGGATTTCGGAGTTTATTGAATTTCGCCCCTTCAGCGCTTCGGTTCACGGTCTGATTATCCGTGATGCGATGTATGTTAACTCATCGGATTATGAAGGTATGTCAAATGCCATGCTTGAGGCTATGGCGATAGGTATGCCCGTTATCTGTACCGATTGTCCCATAGGCGGTGCAAATGCAGTAATAAAGAGCGGTGAAAACGGCTTGCTTACCGAGGTCGGTAATGCCGAAGAAATAAGCGAGGCCATGAAGAAAATTGCAGGAGATAAGGTTTTTTCGGATAAGCTTTCGATTAATGCCGCAAATATAAGAAATGAGCTGTCACTTGAAGCAACGGCTCAAAAATGGATGGAGTTATTTTGAACAATGAAAAAACAACTGCTTTTTGTAATTAATCATCTGACAATAGGCGGCATTCAGAAAACCCTGATTTCCGCCCTTAAGGTGCTTGATTACGATAAGTATGATGTTACAGTCTATCTTCGCAAAAACAGAACGGATCTTTTGCCTTTTATCGATAACAGAGCAAAGATTATTATAAATAAAGATAAAACCCGTTATTACAGAAAACCCGGAGCGATTTTTTATCATCTCTTAATTGAGTTTAACCTTATAATCGGAAGAAAAGAGAAAGCGGAAAAGCTTAATGCGAGACTTAACGATTTAATCCGTGCATACAGCATGAAATATGAGCAAAAAGCTTATTTTGCTGATAAAAAATATGATATTGCAATTGCATATGCTCACGGTTATCCCGCTTATTTTACAGCTGATTATATAAATGCTGATGAAAAAATCATATTTTTCCATGTAAGCACAAATGAGCTTCCCGAGGTTCATAAAAAATTTATAACCAAATTTGATAAGGCTGCGGCTGTGCATGGCGGTCAGAAAAAACTGATTTCAGAATGGTATCCGTCTTTGTCCGATAAGATTTATGTTGTCGAAAACTTTGTTGATGCCGAGCTGATTAAAGAGCAGAGCAGAGAAGTTTCTCTGCCTGAAAACAAAGTTAAAGCGGTTCTTTGCTCATGCGGCAGATTTGCACCCGTGAAGGGCTTTGATATGGCAGTTGAAGCCGCAAAAAAGCTTAAAGAAAAAGGTTTTGATTTTGTTTGGTATTTTGTAGGCGACGGTCCGGAAAAAACGAATATTGAAAGACTTATCGAAAAAAACGGTCTTGATAAAAATATTATCCTCACGGGAATGCAGAAAAATCCTTATCCATATATAGATGCTTGTGATATCTATATTCAGCCTTCATATGAGGAGGCATGGGGGATGACTATTGCAGAGGCAAACAGGCTTTCAAGGCCCGTTATATCCACCAAAACTCTCGGCGGTATGAGGCTTATTGAAAACGAAAAAAACGGCATTCTCTGTGATATAAATCCGCAGTCGCTTGCCGATGCGATAATAAATCTTAACAGTAACAAAGAGCTTTATGCAAAGATAAAGAATAATCTTGAAAATGCGGATTATTCGTGCGAAGGCGAAAAATATAAAGAGCAGTGGAAAAAGCTTTTAGAGGAGTGAAAAAAGTGAAGTACAGCATACTTGTTCCGGTATATAATGTTGAAAAATATCTTGAGCAATGTGTTGATTCTCTTCTTTCTCAAACCTTCAAGGGTGAATATGAAATAATTCTTGTTGACGACGGCTCAACGGATTCCTCCGGTTTAATCTGCGATAAATATGCAGAAAAAAATCCTCAAAAAATAAAGGCAATCCATAAGAAAAATGAGGGTCTTGTTTCGGCAAGAGAATGGGGAATAAAAAATGCAGACGGAAACTTTTGCCTGTTTGTTGATTCAGACGACTTTGCAGAAGAAAACCTTCTTGAATGTGTTGATTTGTGCATAAAAAAGCATCCCGATGCCGATATGGTTATTTATTCCTTTGAGTATTTTGAAAACAGTATCAAAAAGCCCCGTCCCGTAATAATTTCAGACGGAGAAAAAGTTTTCGGCAGCGATAATAAAAAAGAGCTTTACGATATGCTCATTGTCGGAAACCTTGTCACGGCTCTTTGGATTAAAGCGGTAAAAACAGAAATTCTCAAAAATGACCCTGCCGATTATACAGCTTATTATGATAAAAATATGGCTGAAGATATGTTTAGGTCTGTTCATCTTTTAACGGCAGCAGAAAAGATTATTTATATTAATGAACCTCTTTATAATTACCGAACAAATAACGAAAGCATATCAAAGAGCTTTTCGCCGGATACCATACCTAAAAAGAATATTCTTTATGTTTATGACAGGATAAGAGAATACCTTCCCGTGTGGGGTATGGATACAGCGGAAGTTATTGATAAGCTTAACAGCAGATGGTTTAACGAAACCATGACAACGTTTTCAAATTACTATAAAAACGCAAAAACCAAAAGAGAAAAACGGCAGATACTTGAATTTGATTGGAAAACAATGCTTCCTATGCAGGCTGTTTATGAAAAGGGCAGCCAAGAAAGCAAGCTTTTCAGAAAGTGGTTTGAGTGCCTTGAAAATAAAAAATATTTTCCTGTAAAGCTGTTTTTCTTTAAAGAAAAAATACGCAAGCTTTTTAAGAAAATAAGATCAAAGGTGAAGGGTAAATGAGTAAAGAAATTACGTTTCTTATGAAGGTTATGAAAGGCGGCGGTGCGGAAAGGGTTATATCTCTCCTGACCAAAGCTTTTTCAGAGCGTAATTATGCCGTAACCCTTATCATTACTCATCAGAGCCTTTCCGATGCAGACCTTTCCCATATTAATAAAGATATAACAGTAATTTCTTTAACCGATGAAATAAAAAAAGAAAAAAAATCGGCTTTTTTAGCAAGGCTCATCATGCTTTTTGCCCGTTTAATCGGTAAAATAAATTCTGAAAAAGGGTCTGTGCTAAAATATTATTCACGCAATTATGACAGCGTTAAATGGCTTAAAAAGTTTTTCTTAATGCATAAAAAATCTGTGGCGGCAGCTTTCCTTTATGATACGATTTTCTTAACGCTTCTTTCACGAAATAAAACAAACAAGGTTATTATTTCCGAGAGAGGAGACCCTCGACAATCAGCATCGAGCAAAACTGTTGCTGCGTTTATGAAAACCGAATTTATGAAGGCGGATAACATTGTTTTTCAGTCTCCCGATGCAAAAAAGTGGTATGAAGAAAATACCCCTGCAAGCGGCACGGTTATTTTCAATCCCGTAAAAGCCGATCTGCCTGAACCTTATCAAGGTGAAAGAAAAAAACGTATAGTCAATTTCTGCCGTATTTCGGCTCAAAAAAATCTTATTATGCTTGCTGAAGCTTTTTCTATGCTTCACAAGGATTATCCTGAATTTGAGCTTGATATTATCGGTGATTGCGTGGGCAACGATGCGGAAGGATATATCGAAAAAGTAACCGAGAGAATAAAACAGCTCGGATGTGAGGAATCTGTCCGTATTTTGCCTGCAAGGAGAGATATCCATGATTATATCAAGGATTACGCAATGTTTGTTTCCTCATCTGATTTTGAGGGAATGTCCAATTCCATGCTTGAAGCAATGGCAATCGGTTTGCCCGTTGTATGCACGGATTGTCCGGCAGGCGGTGCGAGGGCTGTGATAAAGAACGGCGAAAACGGCTTGCTCGTTCCCGTAGGCGATGCTCAAAAAACATATGAAGCTATGAAAACGGTTATAGAAAACCCCGAACTTGCCAAAAAAATATCCGAGAACGCATTAAATATACGCAACGAATTATCCGTAGAAAAAATTATCGAGAAATGGGAGAAGATTATCAATGATTAAGGTAAGCGTTATTGTACCGATTTATAATGCGGCGCAGTATCTCGAACAGTGTCTTGAAAGCATTGTTAATCAAACCTTAAAAGAAATAGAAGTAATTCTCATTGATGACGGCTCAACAGATTTGAGTGCCGAAATCTGCAAAAAGTTTCTTTCGGATTCCCGTGTAATTTATTATCATAAAGAGAACGAAGGACTTGCTGCCGCCCGTGATGACGGTATGATTAGAGCAAGGGGCGAATATATCGGCTTTGTTGATTCGGATGACTGGATAGAGCTTGATATGTATGAAAAAATGTATGCAGCCGCCAAATCGAATGATTCCGATGTTGTTTTCTGCAATTGTATCCAGAACGAAAACGGCTACCGTTTCAGCCGTGAGATTCCTGAAGGCGCATACGACAGGGAGGAGATTAAAAAAGAAATTCTCCCCAAAACTCTTGCTTATATTTCCAAAGACGGCGGAAAGCGTTCGATTCGCTGGTCAAACTGTATGCGTATTTATAAAACCGAAGCTCTGAAAGAAAACGGCATAAAATTTGACAGAAGGCTTCGCCGCAGTCAGGATTTGCAGCTTACATATGAAGCTATGCTTGCTGCCCGGAATTTTTATTATATTAATGAACCGCTTTATCATAACAGAGTGGTTGCTGATTCTCTTTCAAGAGGCTATACAAAAAATATGTGGCCGCTTTATACTTATCTCATTGATATTCTCTATAAAGATACCGAGAATTTCAAAGAGCTTGATTTGATGCCTCAAATGCACCTGCGTGCGTTTTTCTTTGCAACAGACTGCATTGAAAACGAAATGAAGCCTCTTTGCCCGAATGACCGCAAAAAGAAAGTCGAGCTTATCGAAGAGATAATGAATGACCCGATTTGTGAGCGTTTTTACGGTCATATCGAAACAGAAAAGCTCAATCCGCTTTACCGCAAATATTATGAGCTTATTTATAAAAAGAAAGCGGCTGCAATTCTCGATTTTACAGAAAAATATAAGTGCAATCAGAAAATCAAGAAAAAATTTATTAATCCTGTTATAAATTTCCTGACGGAAAATCCGATTTATAAAGCGGTAAGACATAAAAAATGACGGAGGAAAAATGAAGCATATTGTATTTGTAATAGGCAATTACAAAAACGGCGGCGTTCCCATGCGTTCAACAAACCTTGCAAATGAGTTTGCAAAGGCAGGGTATCGCTGTACGCTTCTTGCAACAAAGGGTGTTGCGGAAAATGTCTTTTTTACCCGTCACGAAAATGTAGAGCTTCTTTCTCTTGATGATTTTGTGTCGGAGCATTCTGAAGAAGCAAAGGTTAAAGAACTAAAGAAAAAACGAAGCAGGAAGCTGAATCTTTTTAAAAATCTGCGTCGTTTTATCCGATTTATTCCGTCACTTGACCGAAAAGCTGCTTGCATAATTAAAGAAATCAGGCGAAGTGAGAGGCTTGCTGTTTATATGGCTCTTAACCCGAGCAGTATTTATATTCCGTTCGGTATTTCATATTATGAACAGGCATTCGGCGCATCATATTCTCTCGGATGCAAAATAATCTATGCCGAAAGGAATGCCCCTGAGCTTGAATTTCCGAAAAACAAAACTGAAAGAGAACGTTTGCTTAAAATAGTATCAAAAGCTGATGCTGCCGTATTGCAAACGGAGAATGAGCTTGAATTTTTTGAAGGAAGGCTTAAAAACGCTACGGTAATTCATAACCCCGTAAAGTCAAATCTTCCTGAACCTTATTGCGGTGAAAGAAGAAAAGTTGTTGTTAATTTCTGCAGAGTTGCCCATCAGAAAAATCTTTCGTTACTCATTGATGCTTTTATGGAATTCAGAAAAAATTGCCCCGATTATAAGCTTGAAATTTACGGTAATACCGTTGAAAAAAACGAAGAGGCTATTCTCGGAGAACTGAAAGAATATGTTAAGGTCCTGAATGCCGAAGAATATATTTGTTTTCTTCCGCCCAGAGGCGATATTCATTCCGTGGTACGAGACTGTGCAATGTTTGTTTCTTCTTCTGATTTTGAAGGACTTTCAAATTCAATGATCGAAGCAATGGCAATCGGCTTGCCTTGTGTATGTACCGATTGTCTCGGCGGTGGTGCGAGAGAAATGATAACAGACGGCGAAAACGGCTTGCTTGTACCAATAAAAGACACCGCTGCTCTTGCGCATGCCATGATTAGAATGGTGCGTGATAAAGAGCTTTCCGATAAATGTTCAAAGAATGCCGCTAAAATTCGTACAGTGCTTTCTGCAGAGTCGGTAGCGGCAGAATGGTTAAAAACAATAGATAATATCGGTTGATACGGAGGAGTTATGAAAGGCTCGTATTTAAATCGAAAATTAAAAAGGCTGCGAACTTGGTTTTGCGGCTTACCGTTTGAGATCAAGAGATTGTCGGTTAAACTGCTTGTAAGAAAAAAAGATTTTTCGGTTATTTCCAACAATTGCTGGGCGGGCAGGCTCTATCAATATCTTGATATGCCTTATCTGTCGCCTACGGCGGGTCTATATTTCTTTGCGCCTGATTATATAAAGTTTGTTTCTGATTTAAAAAGATATCTTGAAATGCCGCTTGAATTCATAGAAGTGAAAAATTCAAAGTATTATGAAGAACTGAAGAAACGCAATCAGACTGAAAAGCCTATAGGAGTTCTCGATGATGTTGAGATAGTTTTTCTTCATTATAAAACCCGAGAGGAAGCAAAGGAAAAATGGGAAAGACGCAAAGCCCGTGTGAATTTTGACCATATAATTCTGAAGTTTTCGCGCATGGATTTGTGTTCCGAAAAAGAGCTTGAAGAATTTGACTCTTTACCTTTTTCAAACAAGTTTGTTCTTAATAACAGACTTCCGCTGAAATATAAGAGTGAAGTGTATTGGCAGGAGGAATGGAACGAATCGGGAATATCAAGAGACACAACTCCTTTCCCCGGAAATTTAAATTTAAGAAAATTATTGAATAAAGAGTCGGAAAAATATCCTGAAAACGGTTTGGTATAATAAGGAGATTTTTATGGTTTTGATTGAACTGTTTCACAATATAAAAAAACGATTCGTTGCATGGTATAAAAAACGTTTTACCGTTGAAGGGCTTGAAAACTGCATTCTTCCTGATAAGATGTATCTTAAAAAGCTTTATAAAACAAGAACAGGTAAAGAACTTAATCTTAAAAATCCCCAAACCTTCAGCGAAAAGGGGAATTGGCTTAAGCTTTATGACCGCAGACCCGAATATACGGTTATGGTTGATAAATACAAAGCCAGAGAATACATTGCGGAAAGACTCGAAGGAAACCATCTTGTTCCTCTTTTGGGGGTGTGGGATTCTCCCGATGAAATTGATTTTGATGCACTTCCGAATGAATTCGTGTTAAAATGCAACCATGATAACGGTGTTATTATTTGCCGCGATAAAAGCAAACTTAATATTGAAAAGGTTAAATCGGAGCTTGCTTTTCGTTTGAGCCGAGATTATTACAGAAAGCTTCGTGAATGGCCTTATAAAGATGTTCCGAGAAAAATTATTTGCGAAAAATTGATGTTTCCTCGAAGCGGAGATAAAACCGTTGATTATAAACTGATGTGCTTTGACGGAAAAGTAAAGCTTATTGCTCTTTATGCAGAAAGGTTTACCGGGCATCTTAAGGAGGATTATTATACTCCGGAGTGGAAGCATGTCAGGGTTATCGATACGGATGAGGCGGGAGATATATACGCAAAGCCTGAATTTTTTGATGAAATGGTCTCAATAGCAGAAAGGCTTTCAAAAGGAATTCCTGTTCTCCGTGTTGATTTTAATATATGGCAGGATATGCTTGCGGTTGGAGAAATGACATTCTTTCATCACGGAAGCATGCTTCCGTTTATTAATGAATGGGAAAAGAAAACGGGCGAGTGGATAAAATTGCCTGAAAAATATAGGAGAAACATATGTCACAGCAAAAATGGACAACTGTAATAAAGTCGTCAAATAAAATGACGGATATGGATATTAAAGGTCTTAAGAATTGCAAGGACCTCATATTCTTATTTGTTCGCAGAACCTTTGTTGCAAAGTATAAGCAGACTATTCTCGGCCCTGCATGGGCGATAATTCAGCCGTTTTTTACAACGGTTGTTTATTCCGTGTTTTTCGGAAATGTTGCAGGACTCGGTGCTGCGGGTGTTCCGAATTTTATATTTTACCTTTCGGGCACTATTGTATGGAATTTGTTTGCACACAGCCTTACAGAAACCTCACATACTTTTACGGGTAACTCCGCTATTCTCGGCAAGGTTTATTTTCCGAGACTTGTAATGCCCATTTCAACGGCGATTTCACAGTTTATCAGCTTCTTTATTCAGTATGCCTTTATGCTCTGCTTTATGGTTTTTTATCTTATTACCGATGCAGGAATAACGCCGAATATATTTATGCTTATGACCCCGCTGATTCTTGTTCAGCTTGCCGTTCTCGGTATGGGCTTTGGTATGATTATTTCATCTCTTACAACAAAATACCGTGATCTTAACATGGTTGTAAGCTTTGGGGTCAGCCTTTGGTCTTACTGTTCACCCGTGGCATATGATATGTTCAGCCGTTCGCAGCTGATGACAAACAGTACATTCTATAATCTTTATATGCTCAATCCCGTAACTCCTGCCGTAAATATGTTCAGATATGCATATCTCGGAACGGGTGAAATTGACTGGCTGTTCTACGGCATCAGCTGGATAACGACTGTAGCGGTTGCTGTTCTCGGTGCAATGATGTTCAGTAAATCCGAAAAAACCTTTATGGATACGGTGTGAGGTGCGGTATGGAAGAATTAGCAATAAGAGTTGAAAATGTTTCCAAGGAATATCGCCTCGGTGCAATAGGCGGTGCAACCCTTAAAGGGGAGATTCAGTCAAAGCTTGCAAAGCTTTTTCATAAGGAGGATCCCAACCTTAAAATAGGTGAAAAAGCACACGGTAAAAATGAGCGTTTTCTTGCTCTCAATGATTTGTCTTTTGATATTAAAAAGGGCGAAACCGTCGGTATTATAGGCAGAAACGGTGCGGGCAAGTCAACCATACTTAAGCTTATCTGCCGTGTTACTGCGCCTACAAAGGGAAATATATATCTTAACGGAAGAATAACGAGCATGCTCGAGGTCGGAACAGGCTTTCATCCCGAGCTTACGGGCAGAGAGAATGTTTATCTCAACGGTGCAATTCTCGGTATGAGTAAGTCGGAAATTGAAAGAAAGTTTGACCAAATTGTTGAATTTTCAGAGGTGGGTCAATTTATCGATACCCCTGTTAAACGTTATTCAAGCGGTATGAAGGTAAAGCTTGCCTTCTCCGTTGCATCTCATCTTGACAGTGAAATTCTTATAATGGACGAGGTTCTTGCTGTCGGTGACGTAAGTTTCCAGAATAAATGTATAAACCGAATGAAAAAGGTTTCTCAAGAAGAAGGCAGAACGGTTCTTTATGTAAGCCATAATATGGCAACCGTAAAGAGTCTTTGCAATCGCTGCATAGTGCTTTCTCACGGGCAGCTTGCTTTTGAAGGCTCAACAGAGGAAGCAATTGCGGTTTATATGGAAAATGAAAAACTTGATAACACCGTGTTTTTTGATGTTTCAGATGCCAAACGTCATCCGAAATGCAACAAGCGCCATTTTCTGCAAAATCTTCATTTGTTCGATTCAAAAGCAAATGTATTTGAATACGGCGAAAAATTTCCGTTCAGAATAACATGGAATAGTGAAAACGATAATGAAACCCTTCGTATGAAAATGGTAATTAACGGCATCGATACCACTCCTGTCGGCGTTGTTTTCGGCGGAGAAATAAGCCACTGCAAGGGAGCTAACAGCGCTGATTTTGAGTTTGATACATCATTCCTTGTGCCCGGCAAATATACGGTTGATATTATTTTTTATGACGAAGATGAAACGGGCAGCGTAATGTTTTATGACCGCTGCACCGCATTGCGCTTTACTGTTGAACACGGAGAAAAATCGGTTAATCTCAAGCATTGGTTTAAGGATTGGGGTAACGCTGTTTTGCCGTGTATTCAGAAAATATAAGGTGATATTATGAAAAAGAAAAAAAGAGGAGCAATATTAATTTCTCTTATGCTGATTTTTGCTTTGTGCATCGGCGGCGTGTTTTTTGCTGCAACGCACTATCTTGGAAAAATCAACAGAGTAGGGGATATTGAACCCATTCCTGCCGAAGAAGAGTTCTTTGATACCGATGATGCCGACCCCTCGCTTGAGGTTGTTGACCCTGACAGTATTATATGGGATAATGCGGCAACACGAAACGATGAGGATTTGATAAACATTTTGCTTGTCGGTCAGGATAAAAGACCGGGTCAGGGACGCCAGCGTTCAGACTCCATGATTCTCTGCTCATTTAATCCCGAAACAAATCGGCTTTCAATGATATCTTTTCTTCGTGACCTTTATGTTCAAATTCCCGGGTATTCGGATAACCGACTCAATGCAGCTTATGTTTTCGGCGGATTTCCTCTTCTCAAAAGCGCTTTGAACACCAATTTCGGAGTTACGGTTGACGGCTGTGTTGAGGTTGATTTCAACGGCTTCAAGAATGTTATTGATACAATCGGCGGCGTTGATATTGAGCTTACCGAGGCTGAAGCAAAGATAATCGGAGACGGTGCAAAGGCGGGCAAGAGCCATCTTGACGGTGAGCATGCACTTATGTATGCGAGAATAAGAAAAATTGACAGTGACTTCGGCAGAACGGAACGCCAGAGAAATGTTCTCAATGCCGTATTCTCAAGGCTTAAGAATAGCAGCGTTTCCGAGCTTCTCGGGCTTGTTGATACCGTTCTTCCGATGATAACAACAGATATGACAAATGTTCAGATAACATCTCTTGCGGTGAAATATGCTCCCGCTTTGGTTGATTTGAAAATATCAACATATCATGTTCCCGCAAACGGCTCATACAAGAATGCAATGGTAAGGGGAATGGCGGTGCTTGTTCCCGATCTTGCAAAGGTTAAGGAAGCAATTTTTGAAGACTATCTTCCTTTGGATTAAATCGGCAGGCTGTCCTTGACGGGCAGCCTGCTTTTTAGTTTTTCCGGAAACAACAAAAGACAGATAAGAATAAAAAAGGAGTGTTTCACATATATGAAACACTCCTTGCCGATTATTTGTATTTTCTCATTGCCTTTTTAAGTCTGTTGTTGCATTG
Source organism: Clostridia bacterium (assembly GCA_017466365.1). Classification (GTDB taxonomy): domain Bacteria; phylum Bacillota; class Clostridia; order Oscillospirales; family Acutalibacteraceae; genus CAG-177. Next base: position 170,157 of record JAFTUG010000002.1, read on the forward strand.
TATTTCCCACACAGGAATCACCAAGGCACCGTTCAGGCGGCATGAAGCCTCGTTTAAGGCTGCATAATATGCAACTTTAAAATCGCAATGCTCGGAGATTTGTGCTGCTTTTTTATATTCGTCATAAAGCTTGAAATACCCGCCCCACATATTCAAAAACTGGAATAAATCATATTCCTTGTCTGCCCACATTGAACCGCAAGGGTCTATAAAGCCCTTAAGCTCAAATGTTTTTTTATCAGCCATAATGTTCATTATATTAAGGTCTGTGTGAGTGATTACGGGCGTTTTTGGTTCTTCTGTTATTTTAAAGAAAAGCTCGGTTGCCTTTAAAAGCAAATCAAGGCTTTTTTTCGGGTATTTGCCTTCCTTGCAAAGCTTTTTCAAGCCTTCAAGTCGAGGCTCAACCATTTTTTCACGGTAATATTCAAGCCATGAATCATGGGTGGGATTAAGAAGGTCACCGTATTTTTCTCCGCTCACATTATGCCATTCGAGCATACCCGCAACAACCTTTTCTGCGAAAAGTCTGCGTTCTTTTTTGCTTTTTAGAAGGAATGCGGGGCTTAAAACGTTTGAGCCTTCTATGAAACTCATCCCCATAGCAGCTAAAGAATCGTCAGCATGTGTGAAATATACTTCGGGCATTTTTACGCTCGTGTTCTTTGCAAGAATCCGAAGATATCCTGCTTCTTTTTCCTGCATGCCCTGAACACGGTATGCTTTAAGAATTAAAACACGGTTATCGGAAAGAGTGCATTTGAAAACCTTGCCGTAGCTTCCGCCTCCGATATATTTAATTGAAACCGCTTCTGTGCCCATATATATTTTTGCAATTTCGGGCAGGCGTAAAATCAAGTCTTTGTTGTCCACGGAAAGAGATTTCATATTATTTACCTCCGTTTATTCTTTTAAAAACTTTTCGGTATGCTTCTTTGCTTTCTTGTAAAAATGAAAAAAGTTGAAAATCATGGCACATGCCTTCAAATTTATAAAGCTCAACATCAACATTTACCTTTTTCATTTTTGAGTATACGGTGTCGTTGTCGCTTTCATCAAGTTCAGCAGTGCCGCAAACGAGTGTAACAGACGGAAATCCTTCAAAGCTGCCGAAGCAAGGGGAAATATATGGGTTTGTTCTGTCAACATTCAGAGCATATTTTGAAATTCTGCGAAGAAGATGAAGGTTATCTTCAATTTTTTCTTTTTTTGATATTCCGTAAAACGGGTCGGTATACGCATTTTTTATCCTTGATTCACCGCTTGCCGTGGCATCTCCCCATAAGGAAAAACAGACTATATGACACGGCAGGGGATAACCGTTATCACGCAGCCACAAAGAAGATGTGAGGGCGAGATTTGCGCCTGCACTGTCGCCGATAATAATAATATTTTCGGGATTTGTTCCTTGTTTAAGAATTTGCAGATAAACCGATGCAACATCATGCATCTGCGAAGGAAGCTGATACTGCGGAAATGGTTTGTAGTCAACATTTATTACTGTTGCTCCGTTTAGCATTCTGCTGTATTTTTCCGCAAGCCTTCGGTATGAATCAATCAGCCTGATTTTAAATCCTCCGCCGTGAATGAGCAAAACAACCTTGTCTGTTTTGCATTTGAGGCTCTCAAGCTTTTCATAACCGTTATGTACCGTGCGGATAAATCCTTTTGACGGTTTATATTTTGATTTTTTATTCTTAACAAGCTTGCTTGCATTGTCGGAGAGCTTTGAGCTGTCAGACAGCGGCGAGTGAAAAATAAAGCGCAGAAGCTTCATAAAGACTTTTGACATCATTGACTGCATAAATTTCTCCCCTTTAATTTGATTTTACAATCTGAAATGAAAAACGTATATCAAAAATACGGTTTTTTTATTAAAAAATATTGATATTTTTTCTTGCGTGTAATATTATTAAGCCGAGGTGAGATTATGAGCGGAACTAAACTTAAAATCGATGTTTTGCCGAGTTCACGTCTTTTTGATGAAAGAGAGAGCGGAATGGTACATACTCCTTACGAAATAGAAACAGCATTCTATTCGAGCATAGGCAGAGGCAATGTTAAAGAAATGAAAGCCATGCTCCGCACTTTTTTTGAAAGCGGAATTGTTACGGGCAAGCTTTCGGTAAACGATTTCCGTCAAATTCAGTATTGGGCGGTCTGTTGTGTTGCGATTGCAACGAGATATGCGATAGCGGGCGGTGCTGACGAAACCTTCTGCTATAATTTTTCCGATGAATGCATTATGAAAATAGATGTTATGAAAACCGAGCAGGAAATATTGGATTATCTCGTTGAAAAAAGCATTGAGCTTACCGAGATTGTAGGAGAAAGCAAGCTTTCGGGATATCCGAAGGCGGTTAAGAAATGCCTTAAAATCATAAATAACCGTTTGTTTGGTGAATTGTCTCTTTCGGATATCGCTTTTGAATGCGGAATATCTAAAGATCACATGTCGATGATTTTTAAAAAGTACACGGGAATAACAATTCCGCAGTATATTAAAAAAGAAAGACTGAATGCTTCCAAGGAGCTGCTTAAAAGCGGAATGAGCATTTCGCAGGCGGCGTATACGGTTGGTTTCAGTACGGAAAGCTATTTTATAAAATGCTTTAAAGATGAATTCGGTATAACTCCCGCTGTTTTTGCCAAGTTCAAATGATTATGCGGAAAAATGCATATTGTTTCGATTAGCTATTGCAATTTGAATAATAAAGTAGTAAAATATTTGTCAAATTCCCGAAAAAGAAGTGATTGTTATGAGTATGTTTTTTGAAAGAAAGCTTCCTATTCCCCAGGAGGTAAAGGAAAGATATCCTCTTTCCGATGAGCTTGCAAAGGTTGTAAGCACAAGAGCGGAGGAGATAAAGGATATTTTTACAGGCAAGAGCGATAAGCTTGTTCTTGTTATCGGTCCTTGCTCTGCGGATAATGAAGACAGCGTTATTGACTATATTTCACGCCTTCGTACCGTTCAGGATAAGGTAAGTGATAAAATATTTATCATTCCCAGAATTTATACAAATAAGCCCAGAACAACGGGCGACGGTTATAAGGGCATGCTTCATCAGCCGGACCCCAACGCAAAGCCCGATATGTATAAGGGCATTGTTGCAATCCGTGAGCTTCATATGAGAGCGCTCAAGGAAACAGGCTTTTCCTGTGCGGATGAAATGCTTTATCCCGAAAACTACAGATATTTGAGCGATATTCTCGCATATGTTGCAATAGGTGCCCGTTCTGTTGAAAATCAGCAGCACAGACTCACCTCAAGCGGTCTTGATATTCCCGTAGGTATGAAGAACCCCACAAGCGGCGATATTTCGGTTATGATGAACTCCATCACCGCTGCACAGCATAAGCATACCTTCATTTACAGAGGCTGGGAGGTTCATTCCGACGGAAATCCCTGCGCTCATGCAATTTTGAGAGGCTATGTTAATAAGCACGGTCAGTCTCTCCCGAATTATCATTATGAGGATCTTGTTCATCTTGCAGAAACATATGCAAAGAGCGGACTTGAAAATCCCGGAGTAATTGTTGATACCAACCATGCGAACTCCGGCAAGAAGTATCTTGAGCAAATCAGAATTGCCAAGGAAGTGCTTCACAGCTGCCGCCATGATGCGGATATCAAAAAGCTTGTTAAGGGCTTTATGATTGAAAGCTATATCGAGGACGGCGCCCAGAAAATCGGCGAATGTGTCTACGGAAAGTCAATCACCGACCCCTGCCTCGGCTGGGAAAAGACAGAAAGACTTATATACGATATCGCAGACCTTCTTTAATAAACATACACCGTATCCTTAGCTGGGTGTTCATAAAACAGTAATTTGAAAAATTTTGTTTAGAGCATCTGTCTGACAGGGTTGGCAAAAACAAAACATTTTAAAAGTCATCTGATTTATAAAGTCAGATGACTTTTATTCATTTATCTGCGCTTTCAGCGAACAGAAGAAACTACCCGATTTTCCAAAATTTTAAATTCGGCTCGTAGTGGGCATTATTTGAGAAATCGATGAAAAAGTCAAACCATACACACCTTTAAATTACCGCACTTTCAATCCTTTATGTATCAACGGTTTCAGAATCTACTTTTCAGACTTTTTTGATTTAATTAATAAGGAGAAATACTTTTATGAAAAACAAAATAAATTCTTGTGAATTTAACATTGACACCACTTGTGTTGAAGTGAAATTAACTGACGGTTCTATGGTGTCAATCGACTGTGATGCAGTCGAAAACGAATATGCTCGTAATATGTATGAAGTATCGGAACTTGATTATCTCATTTATAATGAACCGATGAGTTATGTTAGATTGCTGCTTGACGGCAAGATGGAAGAATATCTAAGAAACAGCACAGACTACACCCCATTATCTGATATGAGATAAAATTTTAGCAGGCAACATCTCTTTGCACGATGTTGCCTGCTTTTTTATATATGTTTAATTTATAGAGTTAATTGAAAATGTTCAGTGGTTTGTATCACAATCTCTTTTCGTCCTCTTTGCGTTGTTTGCTTGAACGGATTGCATAAGGTATTCCGAAGCCGAGAGCACCGCCGATGATTGCGCCGATGAGCATGAACAGCCACCAGAGAGGATTTTTCTTTTCTTCCTCTTCTTCAATATCTGCCGTGACAACTTTTTCTTCGATAACTGTTGTTACATCAACTGTTTCGGTGTAGGTTTCGCCGAAATCATCTTCATAGTTTATTGTGATTGTGCCTTCAACCTTACCGAGAATTTCATTGCTGACACGAAGATTTACACTTCCCGTTTTACTTTCACCCTGCAAAATTTCACCGACAAGAACCGTTCCGCCGCTGTCAAGACCTTTGACATCAACATCAATCATTGCATTGTGGATTGTGCTTTTGCCCGTGTTCATCAGATTTATGCTGAAGGTTACTGTTTCGCCCTGAATTGATTTTGACGGCAGTCTTGCGGAATCGTATTTCAGCATCACGCTCTGTTTGATATTGACTCTGATTGTATCGCTTGCAGAATAACCCGAATGATTTGAGTCCTCATATTCCATTGAAAGGGTCAGAGGATGTTCGCCTGTTTTCGCTGTGTGAACAGCAGTTAATCCTACAGTCCAGACATAAGTGCCGTTTGCAGCAATGCTTTTGACATAAGCGGTGCCCATACCATCCGTTTTGAGTTCACCGCTTTCATCGGCAAGTGAAAGCTTTATGTTGCTTACAGATTTTGTAGGACTTGTGTTCTTGATTGTGATGTTCACTTTTCTGCTTTCGCCCGGAATAATACTTCCGTTTTCAACGGTGTATCCCGTAACCATAAGGCGGGGTTGAGAGGTATCCTGCGGTGCGATAGTTGTTTCAATCTCTTTTTTACCGATTACATTGAGATTGATTACATCAGATGATGAACCTCCGCCCGCTTCGCTATCGAATTCGCACATTATATTAACTGCGTGATTGCCGTCGGCTGCAGAATCAGAAATTCTGACATCAATATCCCATGTTACGGATTTCTTTGCGTTAAGTCTGTCAACATAACCCGATGCAACTCCGACAGGAACAATATCACCGCTTGAATCGGAGAAGGTTAGCTTCATGTTTCTGACATAATCGGTTTTGCTTTTGTTGGTGAGTGTAATTGATATTTTCGCCCTGTTACCTGCTTTGAGTTCGCCTTCGGTTTTGTAATCCGTAACCATGACCTTCGGCTGTGAAGGTATTTCCTCTGCAAAAGAGGTTGTTATCGGTACAAAGCAAAACAGCAAACACATTATTAAACTGAATAATTTTTTCATAGAAATTATAACTCCCTGATATTTTCAACAATGCTGTACTTCATCTGCTTTTTGATTTTTGAATAAAGGTTGAGTGAGCAAACTGCAAACAGAACAAGGCATATCACTACCGCTGTAAGAATACGAAATTCAAACGGGAAATCCATATGCAAAACGTAACGGCAAACCAGCTTTGCCGAGAAGAAAACTGCAGTATAAATTCCGAATCCGAGTCCGCAGCCCATTCCGAAAGTCGAAAGCAACTGATGAATATAGATCATCGTCAGTTCTTTTGCACTTGCACCGACGGCGCGTAGAGTTCCGATTTCACGCTTGCCTTCACGGATTTTTGCCGTCAGAGCATTATTGACAAGGCTTGCCGCAATGCAGAAAAGAAGCAGAATGATTGAAGCAATACCTGCAACTGTTGCAATTAATTCTGTTTTATTTGACTCATTAAGACGGTATTGCGAATCTGTATCATAATCTGCCGCACGGAAAAAGGCTTCAAGCGATTCTTCAATTTCAGGTGTTATTTTGGTTTTTGCAAACGCATCAATATAATCATACCGAAGCGGACAGCCGAATTTTGACAAACCTTCATTGGTTGTTAAAAAAGCGGGTATTCTGTTATAAAATGTTCCGGTATAAGCCTGACTGACTATTGCACCGATTTTAACCTCACGCTCATATCTGTTATACTTGTAATCATACGCCTTAGCATTTTTGTCATACATTTCGTTTGCTTTTTCGGTGCATATAAGAATACTGAGTTTTACCGTTTCGCCTGCCTTGAACGGCATTGATTCTCTCAGAATTTCAACATAGTCTTTGATATCGTTATACTTTTTCAGACCGTTAGTGATTAATTGCTTTCTTACGCTCGAATGATAGCCGTCTTTGTGATATGCAACTTCATAGGCTATCTCTTCGGGTGCAACGAGAATTATCTCTTCTCCCGAATTTATCTTTTCAATGTTGATTTCACCGTCAAGAACATATTCTTCAAGCAATTCCAGATGTTCTTCTCTCTCGGTTTCGATTGAAGTGCCGAAGGGCTCAGCTTCATATCCGACAACCTCCATCAGCTCTTTGTATTCATTCGAAAACTCCATAGTGTTGTAAATTTCAATTATTTCTTCGGGAGTTTCCTTGTGAGTTTCGAGCAGATAACCGTATTTATCGTAGTTTTCTGCTCTGTTGAATTCTGCAAGCCTGAGATACCCGGGATATTCACCGTCAATCAGCCAATTTGCGGTGAGTCTCATTTTGCCGACAGCGTTTCCGATATAACGGTTTGATGTAATCGTATCAATATCGCTGTTATCGACCATGGCATCATAATCTTTATAAAAATTTGCAAAAGCTGTATTAAGCCCTAATGTGTCATCCCTGAAAACAACATAATCTGACTCATAATATTTATTATAGTCATCTAAATAATACTCAAGAAGTGAAACGCAGAAACAGCTTACAATTATTGTTGCAATAAGGATAAGGCTCACGCTTACCTGCCTGAATCTGTGGAAAGTAAGGCTTCTTTTGGAAATAAGTTTTTGTGCGTTGAAGTCCTTAACGGACTTTATTTTTTTATTCTTCATTTTTCTTCCGAGTTCGGTATTTCTGATAGCCTGCATCGGGGTTACTCTTGCAGCATGGAAAAGCGGGATAAGCGCTGCCGCCATAACAAACAGAATTCCGATTACTCCTATAATGATTATCAGATACCACTCAGGATTGAAAATAAACAGATCCCCCATTAAATACGAGAAAAGCTTCAATCCGAAATAAGCTACTGTAACGCTTATCGGAGCACAAATCAGACTGATTAAAAGAGCCTCTCTGCCGAAAACCTTGATTATCTGCCTCTTTGTTGCACCGACTGCACGGAGCATACCGATTTGCTTCCTTCTTTCCTGCAGATTGGTGTTGAATGAATTTATAACTCCGAAGCACGATGCGATTGCCAGCACAACAGCAAGGACTGTTCCGAGGGTTGTGACGGACTTCATATCATAATATGTCATATTATCGTTATCAGAAGCGTAACTCCTTGTGTATATCCAATATCCGGCATCTATGCTCTCCATTATAAGAGGCTTGCCATCGGCATCAACCGTAATATCGGGAGAAAGCGGCATAATTCCGCTTTGATAAAGATATGTTTTATATGCATCGCTGAATTCTACATTGCTTCTGTGGGATTTGCGTATACCGTTCCATATTATTTCTTCATGATTAAAGTCAACCAATGCAATTATTTCGGGATTTCCGCCAACATCAGCCTTTGTTCCGTCACATACAACGGCGGCAGGATATTCGGGACATTCATTTCCCAGACCGAGACCTGCCCATTCTTCATAAGTATAACGTCTGTCTTTGAGTATGCCTGAAAGGATATAAGTTTTACGGGTTTCTTTTTCAAGAATTTCACCGATGTTTGTTGTGCAGAGATTAAGCGTTATTTCATCGCCAACCTTTGCATCGGTGATGTTCATTCTGTAAAGTGCATCGCTCTCGATTGCAATTTCATTTTCGGTTTCGGGATATCTGCCCTCAAGAAAATGAAAACAGGACAGTTCTCTTGATTTATCGTTGTGAACGGCTATACCCATACCGTCATCAAAATCATCATCGGGTGAATAACCGTAGGCAATAACCTCAAAGGTTGCATAGCTTCTGACCGAACCGTCTTTCACAAAGGGTTCAATGTCAAAATCGTTGCATTTTCTTAGAATATAGTCCTGCTTACCGACAGAACGCTGTTTCAGCTGTTCTGCCGAATCTTCATTGCATACAGCAAAAAACATTGATGCACTTGTAAAAATCATCGCAAGAATAATACCGATAATCATTAATGTGTATTGCTTTCTTCTTGCCTTTAAATTACCGAAAGCTAATTTATTTACAGTTAAATTTTTGTGTTTCATTTTATCCTCCTTTTATCGGAGTAAAAATTATAATTCTCTGATATTCTCAACAATGCTGTATTTCATCTGCTTTTTGACCTTGGAATAAAGATTCACAAAACAAACAGCAAGCAGAGCAATGCAGATGAGTGCCGCCTGCCATATCTGATATTTGTAATCAAAACTCATATCCGTTGATTTTGCGGCAAAATACATAAGAATCCAGATGAAAGTATATAAGCCAAAACCAGCACCGCAGCCCCAGCCGAACATTGAAAGAAGCTGTCTGAAATATGACTGCGTAAGCTCTCTTGCACTTGCGCCGACAGCACGCAGAGTACCTATTTCTCTCTTGCTTTCACGGATTTGTGCGGTCAATGAGTTGTTGATTATGCTTGCCGCAGTTGAGAAAAACAGAACAACAACAGATATGATAATTATATAAAGAGCAATTATCGTGTTTCTTTTTTCTTGGTTGGATTGGAATTTTGAATAAATGCGGTAGCCGTTGCCCGATGTATATTGATTGAGAATATATGTCATTTCTCCGTCAACTTCTTCGGTGCAATCATTTTTCAGAGTTATATACATATTGAGATAAGGATGATTTTCATAAAAATGATTCATTCCGCTGTTTGTTGTCAGAAAATTCATTTCCTGCACCCATCTTGAATTTTGGGGAATACTGCTGACTATTGCACCGATTTTCACCTGCTTGTTATTCGCTTTTATATCATCGGGAATAATCACATCATCGGTCATTTCCTGTGGTGTTATATCGCTTGAAAGCACGCTGATATTGACAACATCGCCTGCTTTATAGCTCAGTTCTGCAGTTTCTCCGATATAAGGTGCATCATCTTCTTTTATGCCGTCAGAAATATCAATAACGCCTCCGCTGAAACCTTCTCCGTTTTCATAGGGTTCAAATCTGTATCCTATTTTCTGCGGTGCAAAAAGAATGATTTCTTCGCCTGAATCGAGCTTATCAATATTGATTTTTCCGTCGGTTACATATTTTTCTATTTCTTCAATATCGCTTGGTTCGAAGCTGTGAATTTCGGATGAATAAAAATCCTTGCCGCCGAAAACTTCATTACTGAAAGCAAGATATCTTTTATTTTTTGATTTAGTAAGCTGATTTACATATTCTTCGTATGTATTTATATTTGATCTTTCATAGCTAAGCTCGTATGTGTTTCCGTAATACATCGAAATAAGTCTCATATAATCCGAAATTTCACCGTCAAAAACAATATTTGCCATGCAGGTTTTAATTCCTCCAACTGTTTTGACATAAGGAAGGGAAAGAATTTCCTGCTTCACGCTTTCGCTGAAATCGGAATAATTGACGCCCCATTTGCAGTTGAAGATATTTGAACCGACGGTTCCTCCGCTGCTTTCGAATGCATAATCAAAATCGTTGTAGAAAGAATTCATTCTTTCAGCCTCATTTTCAATAAAAGCAAATCCAAAACCCGAAATAATAATAGTTGCAACAAGAATAAAGCTGACACCGATCTGTCTGCCCTTTCTGAACATAAGATTTCGGGAAGCGATAAGGTTCGGAGCATTGAATTTTGTTTGGGATTTAACGCGTTTATTCTTCATTTTGCGTGAATAATCTATGTTTCTGATTGCCTGCATGGGAGAAACAGCCGATGCACGAATCAACGGAATCAATGCCGCAGCCATAACGCAGATTATGCCGAACAATCCGCAGACTATAAGCACCCACCACTCGGGGATAAAAACAAAGCCTTCACCCATAAATCCGATTATAAATTTAACGGCAAAATATGAAATCAAAAGGCTTAAGGGAGTTGCGCAAAGGCTGATTATCATGGCTTCTCTGCCGAAAACCTTAACTATCTGCTGTTTGGTTGCACCGACTGCACGGAGCATACCTATCTGCTTTCTGCGTTCCTGGAGATTGGAATTGAATGCATTGACAATACCGACGCAGGAAGCAAGCAGAAGAACGGTTGTCAGAACAACAGCAAGAATAGTTGTCATGCGGATGTTTTCTTCGGTGTTCTGTATGCTTTGTGTTGAAAAATGTTTACCTGCATTGGAATAAATTATTTTAGATGGAGGAATAGTGCCGTTTACAGCCTCATTATCAACAAGTCCTCTTTCTTCCATTTCAGAAAGAATGGCTTGAGTTATATGCCATTGGGTATTGAAATCATTCTTGCCTGCATAATCGATAAAAGCTACAAGTCGTTCTTTGCCGCCTTTTTCGATTTTTTCTTCGGGACTAAGCATTATTGCAGGATATTCAAACTGGTCAACGTTCAAAGAAAACTCGCTTTCAATATTGCTGCGTTTATCATGAAGAATGCCGACAAGAGTATATGTTTTTTCAACCGTTTCCGAAAGATAATTTTCGGATTTCGGGGTTTTGACGGTGAGAGTTATCTGCTCGCCGATTTGAGTGTTGAGCTTCATTCGGACAAGTGCATCCCGTTCAAAAGCTATTTCGCCTGCTTTTTCGGGAAATCTTCCTTCGCGAAGTCCGACATAAGAAAGCTCATAGGCATCTTCATCATACCATGCCATAAGCGAACCGCTTTCTTCACCCGTTTCTTCGTTATAACCGTAACCGATTGCATGGGCAATTGAATAATCATCTATGAGGTCGTTTTCTATGGCACGATCAAAATTATAGTACTGTGCATTCATCAGAACGGCATCCTGATTTCCGAAGCTCAACTTATCCAGTTCATTAAACGATGACAATGCGCTGAAAACAAAGAACATAACCCCCGATGAAAATATCATCGCAAGAACAATGCCAATTATCATTAAGGTATACTGCTTTTTTCTTGCTTTTAGGTTACCCATTGCAAGGCGGTTGACAGTGAGTTTTTTCTTGTTCATTGCTTAAACTCCCGCCTTTGTGTCACGAACGATTTTACCGTCTTCAATCGAGATGATTCTCTCCGCCTGCTCTGCTACATTAAGATCGTGGGTTACAAGAATAAGAGTGATTCCGAATTCTTTGCTGACATATTTGAGAAGCGAAAGAACTTCACGTCCGCTTTTGCCGTCAAGGTTACCCGTAGGCTCATCGGCAAAAAGGATTGACGGCTTGTTTGCAAGTGCACGGGCAATGGCTATTCTCTGCTGCTGACCGCCCGAAAGTGCTGACGGCAAATGTTCAAGTCTGTCCCCGATTCCGAGAACGTCAATAACCTTGTTGATATAAGCTTCGTCAACCTTTTTCTTGTCAAGCATAACGGGCAGAACTATGTTTTCATATCCCGTCAATTCTTGAACGAGGTTATATGCCTGAAATACGAATCCGAAGCGTCTGCGGCGAAGAACGGAAAGCTGATTATCGTTATAACCCGAAAGCTTTTTGCCGTTATAAATAACATCGCCGCTTGTGGGGTTTTCAAGACTGCTCAGAACATGAAGAAGTGTTGATTTACCAGAGCCGCTCGGTCCCGTTATAGCACAGAATTCGCCCTGTTCAAAAGCAACGGTTATTCCGTCAACGGCATTAACAATATTTTCACCGCTTAAGTATTCTTTTCTTAAATCTACGCATTCAATGATATTCATAAAATCGCTCCTTTTAATCTTTGATGAGGTCATTATAAACCCCTATTCTTTCAAAATCGTGACAATAACCTTACAATTTCGTAAGATAAGAAAAAATCCGAAGAAAATCTTCGGACTTTACATTTTTAAATTTGCGTTTATCAACGGAAAACACGCTGTAATCTTCAAGCCGTCTTTGCCGTTTTCGGCAGTAACGGTTGCGTGATGTTTTTCAAAAATCGCCTTTGAAATTGCAAGACCTATACCTGCACTTTCGGGTGCGGCATTATCCGCACGGTAAAAACGGTTGAACAAAAGCGGGAGTTGTTCTTTCGGTACCCCGCCGCCGTTATCTTCAATAACAAGTGTGACAGAGCTTTCGTTTTGTGAAACAGAAACGGTAATTCTGCCGTCACTTCCGGTATGTTCACACGCATTTTTGATGATATTCCCGATTGCCTCAACCATCCATTCCTTGTCGAAACGGAAGGCTGCCGTACCGTTTATAATAAATTCTTTTTCAGGAAACAAAGGTTTGAAATTCCTGATGATTTCACCAATAATTTCATCAAGACTGTGCTCGGTAAAAACCATTGTGTATGCATCGCTTTTAATTTTCTCAAGCCTTAAAAGATTGAAAACAAGGCTCTCCATTTTTGCAATCAGTTGAAGTTCTTTTTCCGTGTAAGCAGTTGGTGTTGAACTCTGCTCCATTTCACAGTAAAGACGAAGTCCTGCAAGCGGAGTTTTAAGCTGATGTGAAATATCTGCAACGAAATCCGCGTTGCTTTTTGCCTGTGATTCCGAGTTGCTTTTTTCAAGAAGCAACAGATTTTCAAGCTCGGCAACAGCATTCTGAAGGCGTGCAAAATTGCTGTCGGCAGTGCTGTATTCAGCCTTTTCTCCGCCTTCAATGAAGCTCTCAATATTCTCTTTGAGATTATTTATCTGCTTGTTTTTCTTGCGTTCAATATGATAAAAATGGGTGTTGCTACAATTAAAACAGCGATTGTGCAAATCAGGAAAGGAATCATTTTGAATCCTCCCATCTGTAACCGATGCCTCTTACGGTAGCGATGTGACCGCTCCCGATTTTGTCACGCAGACGGCTCATGTGAACCGAAAGAGTATTGTCATCGATGTAATTTCCGTCGCTGTCCCAGATGTTCTGCAGAA
>JAFTUG010000014.1 GCA_017466365.1 Clostridia bacterium
ACTTCGCATTGCTCTGTGTTTCTTCCTGCTCCGTCATCGCCTTCATCCGCCACTGGCGGCGGCAATGCCCGAGCCACTACACCCCGTCGGGGTTTCGCTTGCAATAAAAAAGCACCGATTTCTCGGTGCATGGTCGGAGTGACACGATTCGAACGTGCGACATCCTGCTCCCAAAGCAGGCGCGCTACCAGCTGCGCTACACCCCGAAATATTTATCTTACATATTCTATTATATTTATCCGTTAAAGTCAAGAAGTTAATCGGCAAATTTAATAAATGTGATAAAAAATTTTTCGTCAACTCAACCAAAAAAGCAGGTAATTTTTAGTGTAAAATGTTGTCTTTTAAAAAGGGTTGAGAAGTGATATAATACTCATATGAAATGCGAAGGCTTATGCTTTCGGATTTTCTGTTATTTAAAGTAACATGCAAATTCATCAGCGGTTACTAAAGGAGAATAATTATGAATAACACCTTTTTCTGTGCAAGGGAAAACGGTAAGCTCCACCGCCCCAGAACAATTCTGACGGGCTTCGGCTTTATGGCTTCCTCGATTGCATGGGCAATCTATGACCCCTACATCACAAAAATTCTTGAAAGACTTCTTAATGCATCCGCTACCGTTACCCAGTGGAGCACAAGCCTTAACGAAATGTTCCCCGTTCTCGCAAAATTTGCGGAATCTCAGGGTGAAAACGTTGTTACCGAAGCAGGCGGCATAACTCTTGTTCCGCTCTTTATCGGTATCATTATGACATTTGATAACATTTTCGGCGTTATCTTCCAACCGACCTTCGGCAAGCTTTCAGACAGATGCCATTCAAAGCTCGGCAAACGCCGTCCCTTTATTGTTTTCGGTGCTCCCGTTTCGGCATTCCTCTTTGCCGTTATTCCCTGGGTTGCACTTTCAAACTCGCTTCCTCTCACAATGCTCTTCATCATCCTCTTTGTTTTCTCGATGTCACTCTGGAGAGCTCCCTGCGTTGCACTTATGCCCGCACTTACTCCCCCTTCACTCCGCAGTGAAGGCAACGCCATCATCAACCTCATGGGCGGAATCGGTTCAGCCCTCGGCATGGTTGCAGGTACACTCGTAGGCGCAATTTACACAGGTGTTACAGGAACAAAAATCACAACAGCTAACGAGCAGGTTGCATTCCCCTATGTTTTCCTTTTGGGCGCAATCGTTATGATAATCGGCATGCTTGTTGTTCTGTTCTTTGTTAAAGAGCCTTCAAGCAAGCTTGAAGCTGTTGCAGAGCATAACAAGGCCGTTGATGCAGCTGCAAGAGCAAAAGCCGAAAAAGAAGCAAAGAAAGCCGCAAAGGCTGCCCAGAAGGCACAAAAGCTTTCAAAGGGTGAGAGAGCAAGTCTTATCTTTATGCTCGGCGGTCTCTTCTTCCTCTTCTGCGGCACAAATGCAATCACAACCTTCTTTGCACTTTTCGCCGCTGAAGTTCTCGGCAAAACCACTTCGGAAGCAACAATTATGACCACTCTCTTTGCTGTTTGCTCCGCAGTAGCAGCAATTCCCGCAGGCTACATGGGCAAGAAAATCGGCAGAAAAAAGACCATTCTTATAGGTCTTGTGGTGTTCATGGCAGTATTTGCACTCTATGTTGCAACACAGAGCTTCGCTCTTATCTGGGTTGCTCTTGTTCTCGGCGGCTTTGCAAACATGTTCATCACAGTTAATACTCTTCCCCTTGTTCTGGAAATCGGCGGCATTGATAAGGTCGGTACCTTCACAGGCTATTACTACACCGCAACCTTCTCCGCACAGATTGCATCCCCCATTATCTATGGTATTGTCCGCATGCTTTCGGGCACATATCTTTCACTCTTCATTTACAGCCCCATAATGTTCCTTCTCTCAATTCTCTGCATCCTCTTTGTTAAGCACGGCGAGGCAATTCCCGAGAATGTTGTTAAGGCTGCAAAAGAAGAAAACGACTAAGACTTCTTCCGCCGATATTTGAAACCGCACGGCATTCCGCAGCCTGCGGCGGATATTTCGGCAAACATACATCCTTCTATAAAGTCAAGGGCACCGACGTTTTGTCGGTGCTTTTGGCTTTATTAATGTATTGTTAAGTTTTATTACGCCCTTGATTTTCACAATCGCTTATGATAATATAGTATACATGAATAAACTGAAACATATAAATATAAGATACATCTCTTTGCTGATGCTTTTTATCGCAATCGTTTCCGTGCTTTCCGGCTGCAAACCGAATAAACAGGAGGAAAGTCCCTCCGCTTCAACAACATCAAACGTTGTTACGGTCATGTTTCCCGAGGGGTCAAGCGTCAGTCAGATTGCCGACCTTCTGGAGAAAAACGGAGTATGCTCTGCGGCGGAATTTATGGCAGAGGCTAATAATCCGCTGAATCTCGAAGGGTTTAATTTTACAATCCCGAGCCGGGAAAACCGAGCATTTTTGCTTGAGGGTTATCTTTTTCCCGACACATACGAATTCTATCGAAACGAAAGCGCTTCATCGGCGATAAAGAGATTTCTCAAAAACACTCAATTAAAGCTTACGGCGGAAATACGCGCTGAATGCGATAAACTCGGCTTCACTCTCGACGAAATTCTGACTCTTGCCTCGATAATTCAGGAGGAAGCGGGAAATCCGTCGGAAATGGGCAAGGTTTCCTCCGTGCTTCATAACAGATTACAAAGCAAAAAATATCCGCGCCTGCAATGCGATGTTACTGCACACTATCTTCGTGACTGCGTTAAGCCTTACACCGATGAAACCCGTTATGAAGAGCTGGTTGAGCTTTACAACACCTATAACTGCGACGGCTTGCCTGCAGGTCCGATTACCAATTGCGGAATTGATGCCGTCAAAGCGGCGCTTTACCCCGAAAATACCGACTGGTATTATTTTGTTACCGACAGCAACGGCGTTTATTACTATGCCGAAACATGGTCGGAGCATCTTGAAAACTGTGAAATTGCAGGGCTTTAATGCTCTCAAATATAAACATAACCGAAAGGATAATTATTATGAAAAAGATTTTATCACTTATTCTTGTTTTTGTGGCTGTTATGACTCTTTTCTGCTCATGCGGAGACAATAAGCCCGGCGAATCAAAGCCCATCGAAGCTGCCGAATACACCTATGTTATTCTTGAGGATAACACAGCAAAGATAACAAAATATAACGGCACAACAAATGTTGTTGAGCTTGATATCCCTTCCTCTTTTGAAGATGTAACCGTTACGGTTATAGGTGCGGAAGCCTTCGCAGGCGTTCAGACAATCACCGTTGTTAACTTCCCTGACACAATCACAAAGATTGAAGAAAGCGCATTCAAGGGCAGCTCAATCAAAAAGGCATTCATGCACCGTTCGTCAATCACGGAAATCGGCGCATATGCATTCTCGGAATGCAAAAATCTTGTTCAGACCGATATGCCTGCAACTCTTACAACTCTCGGTGAAAGAGCTTATCACTACTGCGATAATCTGAAGGTTGCAACCTTCAGAGGCGACACTGCAAATATTGATAAGTTTGCATTCGATGCATGCCCCAAGGTAAAGCTCTATGTTAAGGATACCATGCAGAATGTTATCAGCTTTGCAAACACTTATAACCTTGAGCTTGATATAGCCGAAAAATAATATTTAAAGCCTTCATCTCATATTATATACCGAGGTGAAGGCTGTGTTTTTTGAAATCAATTCTGCAATAAGCTCCGTTATCTGGGGACCGCCTATGCTTGCGGTTTTCCTCGGAACGGGGCTTTTTTTATCGGTAAAAACAGGATTTTATCAGATTTTCGGTATCGGTGACTGGCTTAAATCCACCGTAGGAACGTTAATTGGAAGAAAGGAAAAGAAAAAAACGGATGAAGGCTCGGTTTCTCAACTCGGTGCGCTTTTTTCCGCACTTGCCGCCTGCCTCGGCACGGGTAACATAGTCGGAGTTGCAACGGCTCTTTGCTCGGGCGGTGCAGGCTCTGTTTTTTGGATGTGCATTTCCGCAATTCTCGGAATGATGACCTGCTGCTGCGAGAATATTCTCGGAATAAAATACCGAATCAGGGATTCCCTCGGTAATTGGCTGGGCGGCCCGATGCTCTATATTGAGCGGGGTCTGGGCATGAAAAAGCTCGCCCGTGTATATGCTGTTTTCCTCATAGGCGCTTCACTCGGAATGGGCAACATGACCCAGGCAAATTCCGTTGCACAGGGACTTTCGGGCTTTGGAGTTCCTCCCGTTATAACAGCGGCTATTCTCTGCATTACCGTTCTTCTTGCGGTTTCGGGCGGTCTTAAACGCATAACCGCAGTTTCGCAGCTGCTCATTCCCGTGCTTTCGGGTGCATTCATACTCGCCTGCTTTGCCGTGATTTTTGTCAACCGTGAAAATCTTTTGCCGAGCATAAAATATATTATTACCGAAGCATTTTCAATTAAAGCAATATCGGGCTTCGGGCTTGCAAAGGCAGCAAGATACGGCATTGCAAGGGGCGTTTTTTCAAACGAAGCAGGTCTTGGCAGCAGTGCAATTATCCATGCCGCCGCTGACTGCAAAAGCGCAGGCGAGCAAGGGAAATGGGGAATTCTCGAGGTTTTTATCGACACGGTCTTTATGTGCAGCATCACCGCTGCCGCAATACTTACGAGCGGTGTTATGCATGATAAATCGCTCGGCGGTGTGGAGCTTTGCGCCGCCGTTTTTGAAAGTGTATTCGGCAAAGCAGGCGGATATTTTTTGAATATCTGCATCTGCCTTTTTGCTTTCGCCACTCTTGTTGCATGGTCATATTACGGCAAAATGGGAACGCAGTATCTTTTCGGCACAGAAAGCGGAAAAATCTATAATGCCGTTTACGCCGCAGCAGCATTTATCGGCTGCATAATGAAGCTCGAGAGTGTTTGGACGGTTTCCGATATTTTTAACGGACTCATGGCTGTTCCCAACATCTTCGCTCTGCTCTGCCTTTCAAAGGAGGCAACCGATGCACTCAACAGAAAACGGCATGCACAGAGATAGCTGAAGTGCATGCCGCATATTATTATCAGTTTTCTTCGCTCGCCGCTTTGTTGATATTATAAGTTATTCTTACGTTTGCGGTTTTCTGCGCCTGAATAATCATTTTTTCATCCCGTTCGGGCTGATAGTTTGCCTCAACAAATTCCTCATACTCATTGGTGTATCTTTCGGCGCTCATTTCATTCCTGATGTTTACACTCCAGTCAAAATCCTCGGGATTGTTGTGGCAATAATAAATGATATAGACCGTAGTGCCATCGTTGAACATCTGCAAATCGCCGCTCTTGCGCTCATCATCAAGAATCCAGCTGTTCACCACAAAGAACATATCACCTGTGCGGTAGGTTTTTTCAAAGCCGAAGCCCGTGGAAAGACATTCTTCTCTGAATTCATCCTCGGTCAGCTTTCGCTCAACCCAGCTGTCATATCTTTCTTGAATTTCACCTGCCATTACATTGAAATCATCTTCCGTCAGTCCATCGGGATAAGTGAATTCATATGTAATAATATCACAGCTTGTATCAAGGAATGCGGGCTTTTCAATATAAATAAGGCACTCATAAAGCTCGCCCTGAACAACACCCATTTCGCCCGGAACACGGAATTCACTGAATGCCCAGTCCGCAACATCGTAGCCGTAGGTTTTTCCTACCGCATCATAGCTTACATAATGGCAGTTGGTTTTATATTCGGCAAAATAATTTGCATCGGAATAATTCTTTTGAGCAAACTCAAGAAACTGCTCCTCTGTTTTGATAAGAGAAATCTCTTTGGAGTCATATTCGTTTTCAATCGGATAAATTCTTGCCTTTATAACCTTATATTTCGTTACGTTTTCTTCAAGCTTTGCACGGGCATCTTCATCGGTCAGGCTTTCAAAATAGTTCTCAACGGTTACTGTTTCATGGTATCTCGCATAAGACTGCATGATTTCTCTTGCGGCAAACATGGCATAGCTTGTTCCCGCACCGTAAATATTCTGAACATATTCATCGGGCGAGAGCTTTTCTTTTGAATATTCCGCATATTCCAGAACTCTTTCGTAGCCTGCAATCGTATTGCTTATTTCCGCTTCGGAAAGCTGGGTTCCGCTTCTTAAAGCAAGGTCAAAGCTTGCGTAATTTGTCTGAATAACATTGATTGCCTTGCGTGTGAAATCCTCCGCAAAGGTATAGTCAGCTCCGACTGCATTCTGTTCGTCGGGCAGAATTTCGGGATCATAGCCCGTCAAATTCGAGCCTTTTTCTTCTATTGAATAGTTAATTTCGTACATCTGCAGGCGGTACTGGTCAAGATAATACATAACAAATTCGCTTCTGGATATTTCTCTGTCTCCGAAGCTTACCGCAACGCCTTGGCTTTCACAGGCTTTTTGGCTGTCGATTTCTGCCTGATTGAGAATTTCAACAAATTCCACGGGCATTTTTGTTCCCTTGTAATCAACATAAGTATAGTTTTCACCCTCATTCGGGGCATTGGTTATGAGGGGTACGGTTGTGGGCTCTTTTCCTTTATCAATTGCCGGTTTGACAACAAATATACCTACAAGCACGGCAGCAATAACAACGATTGCCGCAGCCGCAATTATAATCGCCTTTGTTGATTTTTTGGGTGCAGACACATTTTTTTCTTCAGCTTTATTCGGAGCTTTTGCGTTTTGGGGTTTCTTACTCATTTTAACAACTCTCCTTGGGTCAGTTCTGTTTTCTTACAATTTTATATTCATCATAAGGATTGTAATACGGGCATTCAAATTCGCCGCCCTGCATAAATCTGTAAAGCTCGTCCTCATCAAGATTAACGAGGCATTCGTAGCACTCATAATCCTCATTGTAGTCATAATGAGCGCAGTTTTCGCAGATTGATACCGCCATAATACACCTCAATAAATAGGAATGATAATTTCTTTTTCGGTTTTTCTTATTCCGTCGGTACCTATATCGCGAAGATGCGGACCGAAGAACATTCCCGGCGCTCTGCCCGAAGGATAAAGCTCAAGAAGCGGCGCCATAACAAAGGCTCTTTCAAGCACTCTCGGGTGAGGAAGAGTAAGCTCAAAGCTTTCTGTCTTAAAGCCGTCATAAAGAATGAGGTCAAGGTCAATTATCCTCGGTGCATTCTTTTTTGTTCTCACTCTGCCCATAGCCGCCTCTATTCCGAGGCATTCACCAAGAAGCATTGCAGGCGAGATATTTGCGTCAACAAGTATAGCCGCATTAAGGTACATATCGTCCTCTTCACAGTCAACGGGCTCTGTTTCATAAACGCTTGATGCCTTGATAATCTTAACATCGGGCAGCTTTGCGATTGCCCTTACCGCCGCATTGAGATTTTCTATTCTGTTGCCCAGATTTGAACCGAGAGCAATTACCGCTTCACTCATTTTTCTTCAGCCCTTTCTCTGAATATTTCCACTCCGACATATTCAAAATCTGCTTTGATCGGTGCCTCGGGTTTTTTCAGGAGAATGCGAAGCTTCTGTATTCTGCCGAAAGCTTCAAACAAACCGTCGGCAACCCTTTGCGCCGCTCTTTCAAGCAAATCATCCTTCTGCACGGTGAATATGCGGACTGTTTCTTTTATAATTTTTGCGTAGCTTACCGTATCATCAACATTATCGCTCAAGCACGGCTTGCTTATATCAACATAAGCATCTATATCAAAAACAAAATTCTGACCGTTCTCTTTTTCCTCGGGATTTACCCCGTGATAGGCAAAGATTTTAAGGTTTTTCACTATGATTTTATCCATATTGAGAATTAATCCTTCCTGTATATCGCATCGGCAACTCTTGCACCCTGAACACCCGAGAAAACATCGTGAACACGGATAATATCCGCTCCGCCCGCAATTGCCGCAGTATGCGCCGCAACCGTTCCCGAATCACGCAGGGCAGAATTTTCTTCGCCGCTTGCCGTACCGATAAATCTTTTTCTTGAGCCTGCCGCAAGCAGCGCAACGCCCTTGAATTTAAGCCACTGCAAATCACGGAGAATTTCGAGATTATCCTCATAAGTCTTACCGAAGCCGAAGCCGGGGTCAAGACAAAGCTGCTCTTTAGGCAAGCCGAATTTTGCTGCAAGCTCGATTGCATCAATAAAGAACTTTCTTAAATCCGCAACAACTCCGTCAGGATATTCCGAAGCCGCCGCAGAGCCGCAGGGATTATGCATAACAATATATCCTGCTCCGTATTTCGCCGCAAGCTTTGCAGTTTCGGGATTGAAAACACCGCTCACATCGTTGATAATATCCGCTCCCGACTTAAGAGCCGCTTCGGCACAAGCGGGGTAAAACGTATCAACCGATACTGCCGCCGTAATTTTGCCTCGAACAGCTTCAAGCACGGGAATAAGCCTTTCTTTTTCTTCTGCCGCTCCGAGAATAACCGCATCGGGGCGTGTGGAATTTGCTCCGATATCTATAATATCCGCACCCTGCTCCTGCATTTTAAGTGCATGCTCAAGAGCCTTTTCGGGGGTAAAATACATTCCGCCGTCAGAAAAGGAATCGGGTGTGTAATTGAGAATTCCCATAACATAGGTTCTTTTTCCCAAGGGGAATTCATGCTTGCCTGCCCTGAACATTATCTGCCTCCCGTCAGAAGCGAAATAGCCTCTGCTCTTGTTTTTGCGTTGCTTCTCATTGTGCCTCGGAGTGCGGAGGTGCGGGTCTGTGCGCCCGAAGCCCTTGCGCCCCTCATGGTCATGCAAAGATGCTCCGCCTCAATAACAACCGCAACGCCGAGAGGATTGAGATTTTCTTCAAGAAAATCGGCAATCTGCGCCGTGAGCCTCTCCTGAAGCTGGGGCTTCTTTGCAAAGCAGTCTACTATTCTTGCAAGCTTTGAAAGACCGATAACCTTGCCGTCAGACGGCAGATAAGCTATATGCGCCTTGCCCATAAACGGTATGAGATGATGCTCGCACATCGAATAAAGAGGGATATCCCTCACAACAACCATTTCCTCGTTGCCCGTTTCGTTGAAAAGCTTAAGATGTCTCTCGGGGTTATCCTCAAGACCCGAAAATATCTCCTCATACATTCTGGCAACCCTTGACGGTGTTTCAACAAGACCCTCTCTGTCGGGGTCCTCACCGATGGCGATAAGAATTTCTCTGACCGCCGCTTCTATTCTTGCTTTATCCATATTTGCCTGCCGCCTTTACATCATTTTGTTTCTATTACAAGTGTCACCAAAAGCTGACCTGAATCTTTATAGTAAGAAAGTGACTCCGTTGAGAAATTCACCTTCGTTTTGCCCTTTGCGCCTTTCAGCACATTATAAAGCCTGCCCGAATCGATAAGCTCGGAAACAGCTTCATTATAAACCTTTTTGCTGCCGAAGCGAAGCTGAATAACGTTTCCGCCGCTATTAAGCTCATTTGCAACTATAGAGCTTATCTTCTTTTCATCGCTTCTGTCATAGCTTTCAAAATAACTGCCCGTTTTAATATAATAATTTTCCGCAGTTGCAGTGCAGTTAAATTCATAAGAAAAATCGCTGTGGGTTGCGGCAATCATCTCATCGTTGAGATTAAAATAGGCATACATCACCATTTCCTTGCCGCTTTCGCTGACGGGGTCATCCCATGTGCAGTCAAGATAATAAAAATCACCGTTAACCTTGACCGCATTCCACATATGAGGCCCTTCAGGGTCCTCGGTATTATCCGAAATGCCGCTCACAACCGCACTTTCCATGCCTGCCATATCCAAAAGCAGCTTTGCCGCCTTTGAATAGCCCTCACAAGCCGCCTCACCGTTAACAAGCGCACCGTATGCCGAGGAATAAACAAATTCTCCCTTTTCAAGGCGGTAAGCACAATTCTCAACTATAAAATCATGTATTTCAAGCTCGGTGCGGAATTCATCCTCCGGGTCGGTAAGCGAAGCCATAACCTCACTGCAGACCTTTTCAAGCTCCGCCTTCTGATTAAGATAAGTTTCGTAATCAATATAGTATTCAACAGCGCAGTAGGTTGAAAGACCCTTCGCCGTAAGAGTGCATTTTCTGCCTACAAAGAACAAATCGGGGTTATCCGCAAGCAGCGCAGAAAAAATTCTGTCAAGCTGCTCACCGTCAATATCGGGAATTCTCACCTTCTCCGGCATGGTATAGATATTTGAAAGAATTTCGTTATACGCATGCTTTTCGGTATCGTTAAGCTCCTCATAATAAAACTTATAGGGGCTTCCGATATCGGTAAGCTTTTCGGGTGATTTATTCTTCCACGGGTCGGCTGAATCAACAACGTTATTTGCGACATGAACGCCGATAACAAGCGCAAAAACGCACAATGCCGCTTTGAACAAAAATGAAACAAGCCTTTTCATAACGCATTCCTTTCGTCAGGTTTTGCCGTGATAATCATTCAATCTTGCTCGGCAAATCGACCGTTGAGATTGCCTCAAAGCCGTTTTCACAGAGTATTTTTATGGCCTTTTCAGCCGATGAAAAATCAACAATCGTTATATCGGTATTGAGTGTGTTTGAAATTTTGGCAAAAACGGAATCCGTTTTGCTCGCTCTTGAGGGCTTGAAAACGCCCTTAAGAATATCGCCCATAACAAGAGCCTGCGAGGCGTTGCCTCTTGCTCCGAGGGTGTCGAGATAACAAAGATATTTGAAAAGGGAATCGCCTTTAAGAGTCTGTTTTCCCTTTACAAGAATTAAAGTAAGCCCCTCATTTCTGTATTCAACCTGCTCGGGCACGGTTATTTCGGCACCGCCGAGATAGTTAATCATAGTTCTGAAATCGGTTTCATCGGAGCTTATGTAGCCGTCAATTTCAGAGCCGAAGGTGGATTCAACCGCCGCAGCAAACTCCGCATCCCCTGTTTTTGAAAGCACGTTTTCGATGCTCGATACCGTGCCGTTATAGTTTACAAGCGTTTCGGGAGGCACTGTGCATACCGTTGCCCTTCTTTCGGGCATTTTTATATTGACAAGCCATGCAAAATACAGGTTATCTCTGCTTTCGCTCGCACACCAAAAGAAATAGGTTTTGTCTGCATAAACCTCGGGAATGCCCGATGATGCCGTTTCGGTGGTCGGCTCGGTTTTTGCCTCGCCGCTTATCGCACGCTTAACGTCAAAATCATATTTTTTAAGAATTGCAAGGCTTGATATTGCAAGCACCGTAAAAACACAGGCAAAAAACACGATAAAAAACTTTTTGGTTTCTTCGTTCATTTTGCCCCCTCGGGTGCGAAAATCTATATTTTTTCTCTTTTTCATTATTGCTTCACCGCTAAATATTATTTTATCGTTTAATTAATATTGCCGCAGTTTCTTTTTCAAGATAAAGCTCTCTGCCGATAACTGTACCGCCGCAGAGAGACTCATAGCCCTCCTCGGGAAGAATATAGACAATCGAATGCCCGTTACGGTTTGCAACGGTCATTATTCTCTCGCCTCTGCCGCTTCTTTCATAGGCAACACAGCCGAGAGTTGAAGAAACGGGAACAAACTCGCCGTCTTTGAAAACGGGATGCTCCGCTCTGATTTTTCCGAGAGTCTTATAGTATTCAATAAGCTCATTATCCTCATTTCCCCACGGATAACAGCCTCGGTTAAACGGGTCCTCGCCTCCGTCAACACCCGCCTCATCGCCGTAATAGATGCACGGAACACCGGGCAGAGTGAACTGCATTGCAGCCACAAGGCGAAGAAGCCTTTTGCCGATATTTTTCTGCTCATCGGTAAGACCGCCGGGATATCTTCCGCTGCAGCCGATTCTGTAGTTTCCGAGAGTGGCAAGACGGTTGAGCACTCGGCAGGTATCGTGAGTTCCGATATGGTTCATAAGGCAGTCAACCGCAGGCTTCGGATAGTTTTCGCATATCTGTGTGATTTTATCATTGAAGCCGTCTGCATTCGCCGTAATTGCAAATTCGATAAGGCAGTCCGCAAAGGGATAATTCATAACCGAATCAAGCTGACCGCCGAGAAGATAAGGTCTTCTTTTGCCGTAGCTTATCTTGTTTGACGCATCCTCCCAGACCTCACCGAGAATATATGCATCCTCATTTTCAGCCTTTACCGCACTGCGGAGCGCATCAAGAAATTTATCGGGAAGCTCATCCGCAACATCGAGTCTCCAGCCGCTTGCACCTGCCTTAAGCCACCTGCGGAGAATGCCGTTTTCGCCTGCCATATAGTCAATATAGCCGTCGTTTTCTTCGTTGATTTCGGGCAGGATATCAACACCCCACCAGCTTTCGTAGTCATCGGGATATTCCCTGAATTTATACCAGCCATAGAAGGGAGACTCCTTGCTGTTATATGCGCCGACAGTATCATATCTTTTTTCTTTGTTAAAATAAATGCTGTCCGAACCCGTGTGACTGAAAACACCGTCAAGGATGATTTTTATTCCTTTTTTCTCTGCCGCCCTGCAAAGTGACGAAAACTGCTTTTCCGTTCCGAGCAAGGGGTCTGTTTTTTCATAATTTGCAGTATCGTAACGGTGATTTGAGTGTGCCTCGAAAATCGGATTGAGGTAAATGCAGCCGACTCCGAGCGATTTGATATAATCAAGCTTTTGCTCAATTCCCTTGAAATCACCGCCGAAGAAATCGTATTTTGTTATTCTTCCCTCACTGTCAGGCTCCCAATTCGGTGTGCCGCCCCAATCGGAGCGCAGAATTCTTTCGGAGGGAATATTTCTCTTTTTCGTTCCCGATGACGCAAATCTGTCGGGAAAAATCTGATATATAACCGAACCTTTAATCCACTCGGGAGTTGAGAATTTCTTGGAATAAACGGTAAGCTGGAAGCTTGTGCCATCGGGCGAAATTCTTCCGGATGAGCCTTCAAAGCGGGTTATTATGCTGCCGCCGTCCCATCTTGCAACCGCAAAATGATACCAGTAAAGACCGCATTTTTCGGGAACGAAGGTTACCTTCCACCATTCCTCGTTATCTCCCTCCATGCGTTCCCACGTCATGGGATAAATACATCTTTCGCCGCTGTCGCTTGTCAGAACAAGGCTTGCGCCCGTGCAGCAGTAGCTCCTCGGCATAACTATTCTGAATGTTACCTTTTCGCCCTCGCAAACTGCTCCGAACGGGCTTTTATGATAACTTAATCTTGAATTATAGGGTATAAAATCCATGTGATATGTCCTTTGATTATTTTATCGGAATATACGGCAATTCCGTTATTTTAAGCAGAATATCCGTTAAAAAATAGCCCGTGCCGATAAGGGCAAGTATTCCCGCCGTAACAAGAATTGCGGAAACAATTCTCTTTGCCCTGACTCTTTCCTCATAAGTCGGACCCGTACCGAAGCGTGCGGCAAAATCCGTTATACTCTTTCGCTCGGAGGG
Organism: Clostridia bacterium; assembly: GCA_017466365.1. Taxonomy (GTDB): domain Bacteria; phylum Bacillota; class Clostridia; order Oscillospirales; family Acutalibacteraceae; genus CAG-177. The sequence continues at coordinate 13,347 of JAFTUG010000014.1, forward strand.
CTTGAGGGTTTTTTCTATTTTTCCCTTTTCAGGCATATTCTTTCCTCCTGTCAGGCAAACAAATTCGTATCGCTGAAGCCTGCAAACGCAAGCGAGAGCATTGCAACATAAAGAAACATGGTCGGTGTTCCCTTAAAAATTGCGGGAATATTTTCGTTTTCTTCAAGAATGCGCGAACCCATGCTGATAAGCGCCGCCGCAAGAACAAAGGCTATTCCCGCGCCTATGCCCGAACCGATGCTGTCGGCAAAGGAATAAGCGGCTGAATGGTTGATATACGGCACGGCAAGCACAAGAGTATTGAGCGCCGCAATGCCGAGAGTTCCGAGAAATTTAGGGGATGCCTTAAAAATGAAGCGTGCCGCAGCGGCAACAATAATAAACACCGCCGCAAGAATACCGCCGTAAACCGCCGCCCTTACAGCATAGGTAACGTTTGCCATAGCGGCAATTTTATCGATAAGACTGCAAAGAATGCTCGTTACAACGGAAAAGCCCGATATCATAACCGCAAACTTGCCGAAGGTGCCGGGTTTTGTTGAAACACGGATTGCCTCACTCATGCCGAGACCCGAGCTGAGCACAAGATTCTGAACAAAAACGGTGTAAAGGGCAGTCATAAGCAAATCGGAGATTATATTCATTGCTTATCCCCCTTTTCATAATAATCTATGCCGATAGACCTGAAGAAATCCTCAATATCTTCGTTTGCGCTGCTTTGAATTTCCTGCGCTGTCTGCGGCTGAGCTTTTTCGGCGGGTGCAGGCTCTTCCTCTGCAGGCTGCTCTACCCAGAACTCGTCAAAAATCTCAACCTCGGCAATTTCATCCTCAATGATTTCTTCATCCTCAACAGGAGCTTCTTCCTCTGTCTCCTCCTCGTCGCCATATCTGTAATTGATGAAGGCTTTGAGTCCTGCCGCCATAAATCCGAGAAGAATAAGGCAGCCGAAGGGCAATGACATTCCCTTGAAAATAACGGGAAGGTCAAGGTTTACTCCCGCAAGTGAGCCGCTGCCGAAAATCTCTCTTACCGTGCCGACGAGAAGCATAACCGCCGATGCGCCTATGCTGACAGCTGCCGCATCAAAGAATGCAAGCTTTACGCTGTTTTTAACCGCAAACTGCTCGCAGTGAACAGCCGTTACGGAGTTGATTGCAATGAGCGGAATATATATTTTCATACCGAGGCTCATATTGATAAGGGTTTTTGTTTCTATATACCAAAGCACGGGGCAGATAAGTGCAAGTCCGATTATAAGATAAAGCGGCACACGCACCCATCTGGGAATTTTCTTGAAAAGAGCGCTTGCGATAACGCAGGTTGCCGTAAGCTCAATGCAAAGAGCGGCGGAAAGAGCCGCAGAGCCTGCAAGAGTTGTTGATGCGGCAACTACGGGGCAAAGACCTACAAGCTGAATAAGCACGGGGTTAAAAATAAGTGCGCCCTTGACGAGCATATCTTTAAACGATACATTGTTGCTCATTTTTCGGCAGCCTCCTTTCTTTTGAAAGAAACGGAGGGCAGAGCCCTGAAGGCGGCATCAAGCACGGGTCGCATACCGTTTGCAAGAAGAATGGCAAAGCACACGGTTTCTTCAAAAACACCCGCACCTCGCATTGCCATGCAAAGAACGCCGCACAATGCGCCGTAAATCACTCTGTTAATTCCGTTATGGGGAAGAGTGGCGTGGTCAGTTAAAAGAAATACGCCTGCAAACATAAGCGAGCCTGCGGAAAGCTCGAGAACAATGCTTGTTAATGCCGAAGCATTTATTCTCGGTGAAACCGCGGCATAAACCGCACATGCAGCAACAAAGCCGATGGTTGCAAGCAAAGCCTTTCTTCTTCTCACAAAAAGATATACGCAGCAGGCAAGCATAAGTATGCCGCAGCCCGTACCCATCGGACCCGCAACATTGCCTGCGATAATATCAAAAACATTGGCGGTGCTGATATAGACGGACTTTCCCTTTGAGAGCATGCTTCCCAGAGACTCCGCACCGAGAAGCCTTGTTTCGGAATTGACACTGTAATCAAAAATCAAATCCTTAAAGCATATACTTATGAATGCGAAGCCTGCGGCGGCGGGCACAAACGGTGCATGAAGCGCACCGCCGAAAGGAATTTTGACTGCAAGCACGGCAAATGCGGCAGCCGTAACAGGCACATAAAGCGGTATGCCTGCAGGAAGCATGAGTGCAATTGCAATGCCGATAAAAATATTGCTGAAATCACGCAGATGAAAGGTTTTCCCGAGAATTGCTTTTGCTGCGAAATCACAGAAAAGTGCGGTTATAACGCTCACTGCGGCAACGGAGAGAAAACGCGAGCCGTGATACCATGCGGCAACAAAGCACGGTGCGGCAAGCATAATAAGATAATCACCGAAAATCCGTGAGCCTTTTATTGTATTTTGTTTTGCGGGGTTATTAGCCAAGGCTGTCACCTCTGAAATTCCATTATTTATTCATTGCATACCGCCGAAGAAAATCATATTATTATAGTAAGCACTAATTTTTAAGGAGGCGGCATAATGAAGATTAATTCCCCTGCCGAGGACAGAATAATTGTTGATTTGAGCGAGCAGGATTTGCTCGGGCTGAATATTACATATGAGGATATGGATTATTCCACAATAGAAACTCGCAGAGTTATCTGGACCGTGCTTGATGAAGCAGGTAAGGCTCTGGGAAGAGAATTTGACCCGTCACGAAGAATGATAATCGAAGCATCCCCGAAGCGCGACGGAGGCTGCACTTTAAGCTTTACGATGCTGGACAGCAAAAGAGCCGTGGGGGTACAGAAGCAGTTTCTCAAAAAGCAGGAAAAGAATATCCTGTGCGAATTTGAAAATGCGGATATGCTTATGAAGGCTGCCGAATGCCTTGAAAGCCTTAACGCAGTAACAAACAGCAGTCTTTATGAGCTTGGCGGAAAATACCGCCTGCTTTTAAGCGGCAACGGAGATATTCCGAAAATTAAGCAAAGCTGCTCTGAATTCGGAACATCGGAAAGCTGCTCGGAGCTTGTCTGCTGCTTCACAAAAGAGCATTGGAAGGAGCTTGTTGCAGATAATGCAATCGGTAAAATTCTTAACCGATAAAAGCCTTTTCGGCAAGACCCCTCAAGCTCTCAATTGCCTTTGATGCATCGGCGGCACCGAAAACCGCACTGCCTGCAACAAAAACATTGGCTCCTGCTGCGGCGGCTGTTTCAACCGTTTTTTCGTTGATACCGCCGTCAACCTGAATATCCGTTGAAAGACCTCTGTGCTGTATTTCCGCACGCAGGGTCTTTATTTTATCCATTGTTTCGGGCATAAAAGACTGACCGCCGAAGCCCGGCTCAACCGTCATAACAAGCACCATATCAAGCTTATCAAGATAAGGAAAAACCTCCTCAACGGGCGTTTTGGGCTTTACGCTTATTCCTGCCTTGCAGCCGCAAGCGATAATCTTATCAACCGTTTCTGCGGCAGGCGACGAGCTTTCGATATGGAAAACAATAATATCCGCACCCGATTTTTTGAAATCCTCAATATAATCAAGCGGAGTATCTATCATAAGATGAACGTCAAAAACAAGGTCTGTTTTGTTTCTTATACTCTTGATAACGGGCGCACCGAAGGTAATATTCGGCACAAATCTGCCGTCCATAACATCAAGATGCAGATAATCGGCACCGCACTCCTCCATTCTCTTTGCCTCTGCACCGAGAGATGAAAAGTCGCTGGCAAGCACCGACGGAGAAATTTTAATCATGGTACAATCCTCCTATATTAATCAATATATTATAGCAGTTTTATTTTATAAGGTCAATGATATAAATATTAATTTATTATAAATAAAAGAGACAGGGGGATTTCCCTGCCTCAATTTAAAGCATCTTGTTAACTATTCTGTCTGCACCCTTTTCTTCAACCGTCAGATTCTCAATGTAGCTTGAAATCTCCTGCTCCGATGCACCGGAATAAAGGTCGTTTATGCATGAGGTGCGGTAGTTTGCATAAACCGCCTCTCCTTTATCCTCAAGGCTTTCCTTTACAACGGCAAAAACGCACTCGTCATATTCCAGAATCTGAACCGTACCGTTTGCTTGTGCATATACCTTATCAAAAAAGCCTGCAGGGTAGCCGTCGGAATCCTTTTTGAGAATAATGGAATCCGAAAGAGTGTAGCCTGCCGAAGTCACGGCTTCAGAGAATTTTTCGGTATCAACGGCGGTTTTCTGCTCCATTGCCTTGAAAGCTTCAATGACTGCATTTTTCTCTGCCTGCGGCATTGCCGAGCCGTCGGCAGAGGTAAAATAAGCGCATACGGTGCGGAAGCTCACATAGTTGGAATAAAAATAATCCGTAAGCTCTTTTTCAGCCGCCGCATTTTCCGTTCCTCTGTCATAGGTTGCGGTAAAAATCGCATCCTCATAGGCATCGGCGGTCATAATTTTGGTAAGAGTCTGCTTTGAAACGCCTATATCTTTATAGTGGTTTTCAAAACGAGTCCAAAAATGATTTACGTTATCGGAAATTTCAACCTTATCCGAAGCCGAAAGCGTAAGCCCTTTATCCCTGAAGCTTGTGTTTACGGCAACATATTTTTTGCACTCGTCAATTACCGTCTGCTTAAGAAGCTTTTTCTCGGGATTCTCCGCAAGGCCGTAATCAGAGGGTCGGCTGATAACCTTATCAAGATAATAAGTGAATATCTCGCTGTCAATTTCCGTTCCCGATATAACAAGCGCCGTCTTTTTTTGAGAGGTGCAGGCGGCAAAGGAGAATAACATTAAAACGGCAAGCAATGCCGATATTATTTTTTTCATAAATATACACCCGTTTCTTTGATGTTGCAGCGAAATTATATCACAAAAATTGCTCTTTATCAATGAAATGCAAAAAATACATCAAAAAAATTTAAAAAATCTCTTTATTCCTGCAAAATTATGTTGTATAATTGTAGTGTATCAAAATAATTACGGGGTGAAAAGTAATGGAAAAAATCAAAATTAAAATTGCCAACGAAGAATATAACATTATAACAGACGATAATCTTGAGTATGTTGCACAGCTCGGTGATGAGCTTGATAAAAAGCTCACAGCAATCATCGCCAATAATTCGAGAATTTCCGTCACACAGGCTGCAATTCTTTCGGCGCTCGAATATGCAGATGCCGCAAAGAAATGCGAAATTACAGCAGAAAACCTCAGAGGTCAGATTCAGGATTATCTTGAAGAATCCGCAAGAGCAAGAACAGATGTTGAAATTATGAAGCGTGAAAACGAAAGACTTATGAAGGAAATCGCTTCACTTAAGGCTGCTAAATAAAATGGCGGCTGAAATTCTTGCACCTGCCGGCTCTTTTGATGCCCTTACCGCCGCCGTAAGATGCGGCGCAAATGCGGTTTATCTGGGAACAAAGGCTCTCAACGCACGCAGAAACGCAGCCAATTTCTCCGATGAGGAGCTGAAAAAGGCTGTAGAATATTGCCATGAAAGAAACGTTAAGGTATATCTTACTCTTAACACCCTTGTCGGCGATGACGAAAAAGAAACAGCATATGAAGCAATCAAGTGCGCCTGCAATGCATCTGTAGACGCACTTATTTTGCAGGATATCGGGCTTGCTTCCATGGTGAGGCAGGTTGCTCCCGATATGCCCATTCATGCTTCAACACAGATGTCCGTGCAAAGCATTGAGGGCATAAAAATCCTTGAAAAGCTTGGCTTCACAAGAGCTGTTCTGCCCCGTGAACTTTCCGAAAAGGAAATAAGAGAGATTTCATCGCAGACCGATATGGAGCTTGAATGCTTTGTTCACGGTGCGCTTTGTATGTGCGTTTCGGGTCAATGCCTTATGAGCGCAATGCTCGGCGGCAGAAGCGGCAACAGAGGTCTCTGCGCCCAGCCGTGCAGGCTTCCCTTTGGAGTAAACGGCAAGGGCGGCAGCAACTTGAGCCTTAAGGATTTATCGCTTGTCGAGGAGCTTTCAAGGCTTGAAAAAGCAGGTGTTTGTTCGTTTAAAATCGAAGGCAGAATGAAGCGCCCCGAATATGTTGCAGCGGCGGTAACAGCCTGCAAAAACAGCATAAACAACACTCCCGATGATAAAATTAACAGCTCATTGCATGCGGTTTTTTCGCGTTCGGGCTTCACAAAAGGCTACTTTGAAGGCAGACTCGGCAAAGAGATGTTCGGAACAAGGCGCAAAGAGGATGTTGAAAACGCCGCATACGTGCTTTCGGGTCTGCAAAGACTTTACGATAACGAAAATCCGCTTATCCCCGTTGATTTTTCGCTTGTTTTCAAATCAGATAAGCCCATAAAGCTTACAGTTTCTGCCCTTGGCAAAACCGCCGTTGCGTCGTGTGAAAAAACGCCCGAAAAAGCAATAAACAAGCCTTTGAGCCGTGATGATTTGAGCGACAGACTTTCAAAATGCGGCGGCACACAGTTTTACGCAAACAATATTCATATAGATTTTGAAGAAGGTCTCATCGTTTCCGCAGGTGCACTCAATGCACTCCGCAGAGATGCTCTAAACGCACTCGCAAATGAACTTTCGGAAAGAAAAGATATTTCTGTTAATGAATATAAGTGCGGTTTTTCACGTCACGAGGCAAAGCCCTTCTCGCTCCACGCAAGATTTTTCCGTGAAGAGCAGATTCCGGAAAGTTTATGCGGAATTTCAAGGGTAATTATACCTATTGAATCAAGTCCCGAAACGGTAAAAAGCCTTATTTCTCAAGGAATTGAGGTCGCAGCGGAAATACCTGCCGCCGTATTCGGAAGCTCGGAAAAATATATAAAAAAACTCACCGAATTGAAAGAAAACGGTCTTTCTCTTGCATGGGTCTGCACTCTCGACGGAGTCGGCATTGCCCAAAAAAACGGGCTTGATTTTTGTTCAGGCTTCGGAATGAATATATATAATAGTATATCTTTAAGTGAAATAGAAAAGCTTGGTGCGAAAGACTGCCTTGTTTCCTGCGAAGCACAGCTTTACGAAATTTCACGTCTCGGAACTGACCTTCCGAGAGGTGCAATGCTCTACGGCAGAATTCCCCTGATGATGACCCGCAACTGTCCCGTTAAAAACAAGCTGACATGCGGTGAATGTCAATCAAAAAGCTTCCTTGTTGACCGAATGGGCATAGAATTCCCCGTTATCTGCAAAAACGGCGCAAGCTTTATTCTCAACTCCCGCCCGTTATGGATTGCAGATAAGAAAAACGAGCTGAAAAGCCTTGATTACGGTCTGATTTATTTCACAAACGAAAGCAAAGAAGAATGCAAAAAAATCATTTCCGAGGTAAAAAGCGGCTCAAATCCCCCGGAAGAATTCACCAGAGGAATGTATTTCAAGGGAGTTTTATAAAAAATTTTTTCAATATATATGTTTTATCGGAAAAATTTCTTTTTTGATGCACAATATATATTAAACGTATATTTACAACCGAAAAATTTTCAAAAAAAGTTCTTGACTGCAGTTGACGATTGTGTTATGATAATCGTACCTCTGCAAGAGGGTTCTTTTTTTGCGCCCGAAAACAAGTTGTTACGCAGAGGGAGGCCTGGCTCTGTTTCAGGTTGCCTGATAGACCCGATATACAGGGCTAAATATTCCAAAATGGAGGTGCCGCACATGGCTGCTAACGGTAAAAGAGTAAAAATCACACTTTCTTGCACCGAATGCAAACAGCGCAATTACAACACAATGAAAAACAAGCAGAACACACCCGACAGAATGGAGATGAACAAGTACTGCCGTTTTTGCAGGAAGCATACTCTCCACAAAGAAACCAAATAATTAAGCGGGAGGATTTAACCTATGGCTAAAAAGGAAGTTTCCCAAGCAGCAGAAAAGGTTGCCGCCGCTGAAAAGCAGAAGGAAAAGAAACCTGCTAACCCCAATGGTAATATCTTCGTAAGAGCCGGCAAGGCAATCAAAAAGTTCTGCAAAGACATCAAAGGCGAAACAAAGAAGATTGTTTGGCCCGACGCAAAAACTGTCTTGAAGTCAACCGCAGTTGTTCTCGTGGTAGTTATTATCTGCGCACTCGCAATTTACGGTGTTGACCAGCTTCTCGCTCTCCTTCTTTCACTCCTCGAAAGAGCTGCTGAATCGGTAGGCGCTGCTGACACAACAAACATTGCCGAGGTTGCAACAACAGTTGCAAACGAAGTTGTTGACCACGGTGACCACACTCACGTTGCAGGAATGATTAACCTCATTCGATAAGACAGGAGGTTACCGAATGTCTATTGACACAAGATGGTATGTAGTTCATACCTATTCGGGTTATGAAAACAAGGTTGCGACCAACATCGAAAAGATGGTCGAAAACCGCAGAATGCAGGATCAGATTTTAGAGGTCAAAATCCCGACCGAAATCGTAACCGACGTTGAGAAAAAGAAAGAGGTTGAGCGCAAGCTTTTCCCCGGCTATGTTCTCGTTAAGGTTGCTGTTTCACCCGATAAGGACAACCGTCCCGCAATGAGCGACGAAACATGGCTCCTTATCCGTAACACAAGAGGCGTTACAGGGTTCGTCGGTCCTGAAAACAAAGCAATACCTCTTACCGATGAAGAAGTTATCAGGCTCGGAGTCGAGAAGAGAAGCGTTGAAGTTTCTTATAACGTTGGCGACACAGTCAACATCATCGATGAAATTTTCGACGGCTTCAGCGGTGTTGTTGAGGAAATCGATATTGATAATAACCTCGTTAAGGTTACGGTTTCCGCTCTCTTTGGCAAACAGACAACAGTCGAGCTTGAGCTTGACCAGGTTGAGCTTGCCGAATAATCACGGTAATTTGAGGGTTAATCCCTTTCAAATTTAGCGCTTTTTGCGCAGTCCCGCTATATGCGTGGGCTTCGTGGGAGGAGCTTTGAGGCTCCGCAATTTACCACAATTTATGGAGGTTTTAATTATGGCACAGAAAGTAGTTGGCTTAATTAAGTTGCAGATTCCCGCAGGTAAGGCAACACCCGCTCCCCCTGTAGGTCCTGCTCTCGGTCAGCACGGCGTTAACATTATGGCTTTCACAAAGGAATTCAATGAGCGCACAAAGAACGACATGGGTCTTATCATCCCTGTTGTTATCACTGTTTACGCTGACCGTACATTCAGCTTCATCACAAAGACCCCGCCCGCAGCAGTCCTCATCAAGAAGGCTTGCGGTATTGAAAGCGGTTCGGGCGTTCCCAACAAGACCAAGGTTGCAACTCTCACTCAGGAACAGGTTCGTAAGATCGCTGAGCAGAAGATGCCTGACCTCAACGCTGCTTCAGTTGAAGCTGCTATGAGCATGGTAGCAGGTACAGCTCGCTCAATGGGCGTTACAGTTGCTGACTGATTTGCAAACTGTGGGAGGAAAAATCCGATTAACCACATCTTTGGGAGGAATTAATTAACATGAAACACGGAAAGAAATATAATGAGAGTGCAAAGCTCGTTGAAAGAGCAACACTCTATGATACCGACGCTGCACTTGAGCTCGCTGTTAAGACCGCAAGTGCAAAGTTCGATGAAACAGTAGAAGTACATGTTCGTCTTGGTGTTGACTCACGTCATGCTGACCAGCAGGTTCGCGGCGCTGTAGTTCTCCCCAACGGAACAGGCCGTACTGTAAGAGTAGCAGTTTTTGCTAAAGGCGCAGATGCTGACGCAGCAGCTGCAGCAGGTGCAGAAGTAGTTGGCGCTGAAGACCTTGTTGCAAGAATTCAGGGCGAAGGCTTCATGGATTTTGACGTATGCATCGCAGCACCCAACATGATGGGTCTCGTTGGTCGTCTCGGTAAGGTTCTCGGTCCCCGCGGTCTTATGCCCAGCCCCAAGGCAGGTACAGTTACACCTGACGTAGCTAAGGCTGTTGAAGAAGCTAAAGCAGGTAAGATTGAATACCGTCTTGACAAAACAAACATCATCCACTGCCCCATCGGCAAGGTTTCCTTCGGTGCTGAAAAGCTCGCTGAGAACTTCAACACTCTCCTCGATGCTATCATCAAGGCAAAGCCCGCTGCTGCAAAGGGTCAGTACATCCGTTCCTGCGTTCTCGCAACCACAATGGGCCCCGGAATCAAGGTTAATCCCAACAAGGTTGGCACCGCAGTAACAGAAGCATAAAAAAATGCTTGACAAGCGCAATTTATTGTGCTATTATATTTGAGCTGTTCTTTTTAAGACAGCAGGTGCTTTTCGCATAAAGGTTATTAACCGCCTGCCGAGAGAGGATGCATACAAGGCTATAAAGCTTAATTATGTATGTTCATGCCCTTTCTGCAGAAGCGGAAAGGGCTTTTTTATGTCAACCACCGATTTAATCTTGAATACGCATCTTGACGGAATATTATCCGATGCTGTTGCGCTGAAATCCTCGTTAATACACAAAGTATTGTCTGCGGTTTCATCTCATATCATCAAAAAATCTTCTCGTCAATCTGCATATCCCGATTAAATCACCGATTGTAAATTTAATATATAAACCTACGGAGGTGAAATATAAATGCCCAGCGCAAAGGTTTTGGAACAGAAAAAGCAAATCGTTGCTGACATCACCGAGCAGATTCAGAATTCAGTAGCAGGTGTTATCGTTGACTATAAGGGTATCAACGTTGCTGACGATACAAAGCTTCGTAAAGAGCTTCGTGAAGCAGGCATCAAATATTCAGTAGTTAAGAACACTCTTCTCGGACTCGCTGCAAAGAATGTTGGTCTTGACGATCTCTGTGATGTTCTCGAAGGCACAACAGCTATCGCTATCAGCCCCGAAGATCACACAGCAGCAGCAAGAATCCTTTCAAAGTTTGCTGAAACACACAAGAACTTCTCCGTAAAGAGCGGTTATCTTGACGGTAAGGTTGTTGACACAGCAACAATTGACTCACTTGCAAAGCTTCCCACAAGAGAAGTACTTCTTGCAACAGTTTGCAACGCATTCAATGCACCCATCGCATCCTTCGCTCGTGCTATCCAGGCTATTGTTGACAAGAGCGGCGAAGCTCCTGCAGCAGCTGAAGAAGCACCCGCAGAAGCATAATTTATTATTAAACTAAACATTTAACAAATTGGAGGAAAATAAAATGGCATCAGAAAAGATTGCAGCAATGATTGAAACAATCAAAGAACTTACAGTACTTGAACTTTCAGAACTCGTTCACGCAGTAGAAGAAGAATTCGGCGTATCCGCAGCAGCAGCAGTTGCAGTAGCAGCTCCCGTTGACGGCGGTGCAGCAGCAGCAGAGGAAAAGACAGAATTTGACGTTATCCTTGCTGAAGTTGGCGCAGAAAAGATTAAGGTTATCAAGGTTGTTCGTGAGCTCACAGGTCTCGGCCTTGCAGAAGCTAAGGCTGCTGTTGACAGCGCTCCCAAGGCTCTCAAGGAAGGCATCTCCAAGGAAGATGCTGAAGCTGCAAAGGCTAAGCTTGAAGAAGTTGGCGCAAAGGTTGAAATTAAATAAGTTTGATTTCAATAATCAATCCGTTCTGCTTCGGCAGGGCGGATTTTTTTGTCCCTTATTTCTTGTGGTAGAAAAACTCTCTTATCGAGAGAATTTGTTTCAATGAACGGGTTATTGTTTCTTTCTGAAAAAACTGTTATTATCTGGTTGTAACCAACGGCCGGGTTAACAATAACAATTGAAAGGTGATATACTATGACAATCTATTTTGGTGAAAATCTTAAGAAGCTCCGTAAATCAAAGGACCTCACACAGGAGGCGCTCGCAGATTTCCTCGGTATGTCATTCCAGGCAATAAGCAAATGGGAAAGAGGCGAAACCTATCCCGACATAACCATGCTTCCTACAATCGCGTTCTTCTTCGGCGTTACTGTTGACAGTCTTCTCGGCACAAATGAAATTGAAAACGAAAACAAGGCAAATGAATATAACGAAGAATATTTACGTCTTTGCAATGAAAGAAAATACGATGAAGCAAGAGAACTTATGAAAAAAGCTTCGCACGAATTCCCCGGCAACTATGAAATTCTTTCCAAATATTTTGCAGCCCTTACAAACAACCGTGACTACAAAGACGGCGAATATCTGATTTCCATAAAACCCGAAATGCAAAGGATATATGATATCATCTGCAATTACTGCACGGATGACAGCATCAGAATATGGAGCAAAAGAAATATGTGCTTCTATCTCCGTGACTTGAGTCTTGTTGAAAATTCCGGCGTTGATATTTCTGAAGCGGAAGCAATTCTTGCGGAAATGCCCATTATGAGAAACACTCAGGATTATGTTTCAATGTACATGTATCCGTTTGACGACGAAAAACGCTCCCTTTCTTGCGCAAACGGGATTTCAGAAATGCTCCGCCTTTTCGGCGAAATAATGGACAGACGCCACAAGAACTTCCTTGATGTCGATGATGAAATAGCTGATGCATATATCAACCTTGTTGAAAAGGTTATGCCGGACGGAGATTACGGAAAAAGCTGGTATCTTATCGTTATACACACTCAAAGAATCGGAGTGAGAAAATATCTCAAGGGCGATGAAAAGGGCGCACTTGAATGTTTTGAAAAAGCTGTCAGACTTGCAGAAAAATATGATGAAACTCCCGAAATCAGCATCCATACCTCCCCTGCCGTCAAAGGAGTTGTGTTTGATAAATCCAAAGCATACAGATTCTGGGAAGGCTCCTTTGCAGAGGATATCAAAGACGGTCTGCGCAACAGACCCCAGCTTTCCGAAGAATTCAAAAACAGCGAAGAGTTTAAGAGGATAGTTAAGTAAACATCATCCCCCTGAAAATGCATGCACATTTTCAGGGGGATGATATATATTATTGTTTTTTCTTTCTGTCCATACCCCAGAGGTGAATAATACCTTCGTCGTTGAGTGCCTTGACAAGCACGAAGGTTACCGGCAGGATAAAAATTCCGAGGAATCCGAAAAGCTGTACGCCGAGATACATTCCGAAAAGAGTAATTACGGGGTGCATTCCAACATTCATTGCAACCAATCTCGGTTCAAGCACCTGACGGATAACGGTAATCACCGCATAGAGAATGATAAGACCGATTCCGAGTCCGATATTGCCCGTAAAAAGATTGAATATCGCCCACGGAATAAGAATTGTGCCCGTTCCGAGAACGGGAAGAATATCAACAATCGCCGTGATAATCGAGAGAACAAGTATATATCCTCCGCTGTAAACGCCGATAAGCTTAAGTATATTCAGACCTATCGAAACCTCGCAGAAGGTGATAAAAATAAGTGTTGCATAGGATTTGAGCATCTTTCCGAGAATATCGCCGAGAAGCCTTCTTGTTTTGACTATTGCAATCTCATGCTCACGGGAAATATTCTCGCTGATAAGTATTCTGAACTTATCGTAGTCACAAGTTATGAAGAAACATGCTATAATACCCATGAAGACTGCCGCAAAAATACCGGGAATTTCCTTGGCGGTTGAAAGCAATCCTCCGAGAGGCGTTGCAAGAAAAGATAAATCAAAACTGCCTTCCATCGGGTCGGGCATGTTGGAAACCTCCTCCTGCGAAGCAAGCAGAAGTCTGTCAACAATGCCGGTAACTGAATCGGTAACGGTTTTTTCAAGAGTATCGGGCAAAACGGTGATTCTTGCAAGAATCCAGCTTTCCGCAGAACGGATTAAATTCGGCAAATCCGAAATTTTGGACATAATATATTCGCCGAAGCCCTTGAATTCAACAAAAAGTCTGTAACCGACGAGAACAACCGCCGAAATGATTACCGAGATAATCAGCAACACCGCCACGGCGCCGAGAATATTCTTTTTTATTTTTGTTTTCTCGGAAATAATTCTCAAAGGTTTTTGAAGAAGTATGGCAATCGCAAAGGCAACAATGAACGGCGCCACAAGCCCGAATGCGAACTTCATAAAAAGATAGAAAAGCGCAACTATAACGGTGTAATAAGCAATATTTATCAGCGTTGCCTTTCTTTTTTCCGTAAGCTCCATTTAAATTCCCCCTTTTTAAAATGGTCTTCTCGGGTTATTTTACACCATTTTTCACTAAAAGGCAATTATTGTTATAAAAAAGACATAAAAATTTAACAAAAGTTAAAAATAGCTCTTTATTATTTTGAAAAAGTATGTTACAATTCTTTTAATTAGTTATTTTTAAAGGAGCGATTCGGATGTATGTTGCCATAATGGGTTACGGCGTGGTCGGCTCGGGTGTTGCAACCCTTCTCAATAAAAACCACGAACACATCGTTAAAAAGAGTCTGCAGAGCGATATGCAGCTCAAATATATTCTTGACCGCCGTACATTTCCCGGTGACCCTTATGAACATCTTCTCATCTCCGATTTCTCAAAGATAGCAGAGGATGACGAGGTAAAGATAGTTGTTGAAACCATGGGCGGACTTCACCCCGCTTACGAATATGTTCTTGCTTGCCTTAAAGCAGGCAAAAACGTTGTAACCTCAAACAAAGAGCTTGTTGCCGCAAAGGGCTGTGAGCTTCTTAAGGTTGCAGACGAAAACAATGTTAACTTCCTGTTTGAAGCAAGCGTTGGCGGCGGTATTCCCATCATCAGACCCATCAGCCAGTGCCTTGCAGCAAACGATATTGATGAAATTGCAGGTATCCTCAACGGTACAACCAATTTCATCCTCACAAGAATGATAGTTGACGGAATGACCTTTGACGAGGCACTCCTTCTTGCCCAGAAAAACGGCTATGCAGAGCGTGACCCCTCCGCAGACGTTGACGGCCATGATGCTTGCAGAAAAATCTGCATTCTCGCCGCACTCTGCTTCGGCAAGCACGTTTATCCCGACTCGGTTTATACCGAAGGCATTCGCAAGATTGACCTTGCAGACGTTGAATATGCACGCTCATGGGGCGGTGTAATCAAGCTCATCGCAAGAGCAAAGATGCTCGAAAGCGGCAAGGTTTCCGTTATGGTATCCCCCGCTTTTGTTCAGAATCACAGCCAGCTTGCAACCGTTGACGATGTATTCAACGCAATCCTCGTAAGAGGCGATGCAATCGGCGACGTTGTATTCTACGGCAAGGGCGCAGGCAAGATGCCCACAGCAAGCGCAGTTGTTGCAGACGTTATCGACTGTGCAAGACACATGCAGCGCAAGAAGTTCTTCGGCTGGGCTGACAGCGAAGAAGGCTATGTTGCAGACCACGGCGAAAGCGCATCCGCTTTCTATATCAGAGCAACAACAGAGAATGCAGCGGCAGCCGTTGCACAGTTCAATTCTCTCTTCGGCTCTGTTAAGATGCTTACAAGAGAAAATGCGCCTGACGGCGAAATCGCTTTTGTTACCGATATCTTCTCCGAAAAGGAAATGGCGGAAAAGCTTGCGCTTGTTAAAGAAGCAAAAATCGAATCGGTTATCCGCATAACCGATTATTAATCCCGACTGGAGGTCAATTTTATGGGTTTAATTGTTCAGAAATTCGGCGGCAGCTCCGTTGCCAATGCCGAAAGAGTTATGAATGTTGCAAGAATCGTTACCGATACTTATAAGGAAGGTAATGACGTTGTTGTTGTTGTTTCCGCACAGGGCGACACAACCGACGACCTTATTGCAAAGGCTAACGAAATCAACCCCAAGGCATCAAAGAGAGAAATGGATATGCTCCTTGCCTCGGGCGAACAGATTTCAATTTCACTTCTCGCCATGGCTATTGAAAGCCTCGGCTTCCCCGTTTGCTCGCTCCTCGGTTGGCAGGCAGGCTTCTCAACAAATTCCGTTTACGGCTCGGCAAGAATCAAGAAGGTTAAGGCTGACCGCATCAAGATGGAAATTGCAAAGAAAAACATCGTAATTGTTGCAGGCTTCCAGGGTCTTAACAAATACGATGATATAACAACACTCGGCAGAGGCGGTTCAGACACAAGCGCAGTTGCAATCGCAGCTTCAATGCACGCTGACCGCTGCCAGATTTTCACCGACGTTGAGGGTGTTTACACCGCAGACCCCAGAAAAGTCAAAGGTGCAATCAAGCTTGGCGAAATCACATACGACGAAATGCTTGAGCTTGCAACTCTCGGCGCACAGGTTCTCAACAACCGTTCGGTAGAAATGGCAAAAAAATATAATGTTAAGCTTGAAGTTCTTTCAAGCCTTGTAAGAAAGCCCGGCACAATTGTCAAGGAGGTAGCAGACATGGAAAAAATGCTCGTTAGAGGTGTAACAAAGGATACAGACGTTGCCCGTGTATCAATCATCGGTGTTCCCAACGTTCCCGGTATCGCATATAAAATTTTCGGAAAGCTCGCTGCAAAGGATGTTAACGTTGATATCATCCTTCAGTCAGTAGGCAGAGGCGACACAAAGGATATCGCTTTCACAACCGCAAAGGCAAAGCTTGATGACACCGTTGAAACCCTTAAGTCACTCGACCTTCTCGAGGGTCTTGAAATCATCTGCGACACAGATGTTGCAAAGGTTTCAGTTGTCGGTGCAGGCATGGAATCACATCCCGGCATCGCAGCAAAGATGTTTGAGGCACTCTTTGAGTCCGACGTTAACATTCAGATGATTGCAACAAGCGAAATCAAGATTTCCGTTCTCATCGATGTTAAGGATGCAGACAAGGCTGTTGAAGCAGTTCACAACGCATTCATTCCCGTTATCAACGAATAAGAATGATTTAACCCCTCGGATTTCTCCGAGGGGTTTACTTTTTAATAATAATTCCTTCTCCAATGGAACAAATACTGCTGTGCGATGCCTCTTGCACCGTTTGTGCATTCGGGCAGACCGTCGGGATAAAGCTCGCTCATAATTCGTTTCACCCACACATCAATGGGGAAGGCATCAATCTTTCCGAAGCCGTAGAGAAGCGAGCACTGTGCAACCTTCTCCCCCACTCCCTTAATTTTTATCAGCTCATCTCTGCCCTCATCAATGGTGAGGGCATAAATTTTTTCGATATCAATTTCGCCGTTTGCAACCTTTTCAGCGGCATCGATTATATATTTTGCCCTGAAGCCTGCCCTTATAGGTGCAAGCGCTTCAACTCCTGCCTCTGCAATTTTTGCAGCGGAGGGAAAGGAATAGTCATCATTGCCCAGAGGCTCGCCAAGAAGTCGGCAAAGGCGGTCTATGATGCCTTTTATACGGGGGATATTGTTATTCTGTGAAATAATAAAAGAGCAAATCGCCTCCCACGGCTCCTGACACAGCAGCCTTATTCCGTAGCAGGTATCAACCGCCTCGGCAAGATATCGATCTGCCATGAAATTGCGGCAGAGTGTGCCGTAATCACGTTCAAGGTCGAAATACCCAATCCAGATATTCTCAAAATCCTCTTTGTTTGTTCCGATGAATTCAATTCCCCTCTCGGTTTTTTTGAGGGTAAGCGGTTTTGAAAATGCCACGCCGTGCCATTCGTCATCACCCGTCTGCACCCAGCGGAATGCCTGACCGCAGTCAAGAGTCAAAGCGAGGTCGAAGCAGTCGGGAACTAAAATAATCTTATTATCCTCAATTGTATATGTATTTTTTACAGCCATTTTCTTTATTCTCCAAACTGTAATATTATGATAATTTTGCGAAAAAAATCGCTATAATTTCATCGACAAATTGCAACATTTTGTAAAGTTTGTACAACCTTTTGTATATTCTATTTTAGAATTATAAAGTTTTCCACACCCGTTTTTGGTGATAAATAAGGGGTCTTTCACTTGGTTGTTCAACTTTTCCACACAGTTATCCACTTTTTTGGCGGAAAAGTCATTTATACAGATTGTATATTAAACATTAAAAACTGCAATGAATATCTTCCCTCTCCTCTGCCAAAAATAACATAGAACTTCCGCAGTGAAAGGAGAACTCGAGTTGATAAAAGGGGTCAACAGACAGGTTGTTGAAATAACGCAGACACAGTGCGAATATTTTGAAAGGGTGCTGTTTTTCATAAAACCCGAATACTCGGCGGTCAGTGAGGGTGATTTGAGGGAAAGGGCAAGTGAAATAGCCCAGAGTGCAGGCATGCCGCCTGCCGCAAGGCTGCGAAAAAGCAGAATACGCCTTGCATTGAGCATGAGTGCCGCCGCCTGCGCAGGGGCATCAATCAGCGGAATCATTTTTCTGCTGACATCATTTTTCTGAATAATGGCTGCAAAAGCCGTTCATAACGCAGCTTTCGCACTTGGGTCTGCCCGAAATGCAGGTTTCTCTGCCGTGAAGAACGCAGCGGTGGCAAAAATCGTTGCTTTCTTCGGGCGGAAGAATTTCACGAAGCTGCATTTCAACCTTGAAGGGGTCTTTTGAAGAAGCGAGACCGAGCAGGTTGGAAATTCTTATCAGGTGAGTATCCGCAACAACGGCAGGCTGACCGTAAACATCGCCCATGATAAGGTTTGCGGTTTTTCTTCCTACGCCGGGCAGAGAAGTGAGCTTTTCAATGGTATCAGGTACTTCACCGCCGAATTCTGCAATCATTTTTTGGCACATTCCGATGATATCCTTCGCCTTTGCCCTGAAAAATCCGCAGGAATGAATGAGGTTTTCAACATCGGATAAATCAGCATTTGCAAAATCCTCAACGGTTTTGTATTTTTCAAAAAGTGCGGGCGTAACAAGATTCACCCTTGCATCGGTGCATTGAGCTGAAAGACGGGTTGCGATTATCAGCTGCAAAGGATTTTCGGCATTGAGTGAACAAATTGAATCGGGATATTTTTCCTTGAGCGCATTAACTGCGAGCAGGGCTTTTTCTTTTTTATCCATAAGCTTCTCCGTTTTAATAAATGAATTGTGCAGATACACATTATAAGCTACAGCTCAATTATATACTAACAGCTCTTATTTTTGAATATTAAATTTGAAATTAATATGAATTTTTATCTTTACCATATAAAAACAGTTGATTTTGAAATGATTTCATGTTAACATAATAATAACTATAAAATGGGAGGATACCCTTATGAAGAATAAATTCACCTCAAGGCTCTGTGTATTCATGTGCTTTATTCTTATTCTTTCAACATTTGCAGCCTGCAGTGTTAAACAGGATGAAAACGGCACAACAACAGCGCCCGTTATACCACAGGATGAATGGGTGCCCGGAATTGATACATATGTACCCGTTACAATTACAAACGTTGAGCTCGTTGAGCTTGTTTCCGAGGCTCTCGGTGAAGAAGCAAGCGGATTTAACGGCGATTTGAACACTCTTACTCCCGAGCAGCTCGAAAAGGTTGAAAACCTCGCTGCCGATAAGGGCCTTGTTGTTGAAAAGGATGAAAACAACAACACCGTTATCAAGAAGGAAGATGTTCCCGCAACCAACGTAACACCTGAAGAATACACACAGATTATGAATCAGGTTTCCGTTAAGGACCCGAATAACATCAGCCCCAGCGAATACGTTGAAATTTCAAAGGTTGCGGCAACCAACAACATGATTGCCGTTACAAAACCCGGCTCAAGTGAGGTTGCTATCGTTAAACCCGTAAGCACCACCAAGAGACCCACCTCACCCGCAGCAAAACCCACCAACGCTAACTCCGCAAATCCTGTTAACCCCGTTCCTTCACAGGATTTCAACGCAACAGTAGCTCCCCTTGACACAACAAAGAAAACAACATCTGTTTATGTTCCTGTAACTCCTGCTTATGTTGCTTCAAAAGGAACAACCAAGGCTGATGTTTCCACTCTTGCAACTGACTGGGTCAGCACCGCAGGCACAGCTTCGGGCAGCGTTTTCTGGGACAATGAAGCAACAGCAGACGGCGGAATAGTATCCGTCGGATACACATATCAGTTCATCGACGGCTCCGTTAAAGATTACACCTCGGGTATTATTGCCAAATACTCCGACGACGGCAAGCTTGAATGGTCAAAAATCATCGGCGGTACGGCAGCAAACAGAGGCGAATATGCAGTTAAGGCAAAGACCTCATTTGAAAATGTTGCTGTTCTCAATGACGGCAGTATACTTGTAGTCGGCGAAACAAGAGCCGAAGATATCGTAAGCCCCGCAGAATACAAATGTCCCGAAACCGTTGAAGGCATCGTTGTTAAGCTCAACAGCAAGGGCGACGTTGTATGGACAAAGCTTTACGGCGGCAGCAAGGGTGACATGATTCACTCCGTACATCCTACCGCAGACGGCGGCTTTGTAATCGGCGGTAAGTCCGAATCCCCCGATGCTGACCTTAAAGACCTCGGAACACAGTCAATCAAGGCATTTATTTTCAAGTGCGATGCAAACGGCAACATCCAGTGGCGTCAGGCACTTTCAGGCTCGAAACATAACACGGTTGAAGATCTTGAAGTTAACTCCGCAGGTGAAATTTATGCAGATATCGCTTGCTACAGCGGCGACGGTGAATTCGCAGATGTTGAAGGCACCGGACTTCTTAAGAAAACAACCGTTATCGTAAAAATCAGCCCCACCGGCAGCATTCTCTGGAAAAAGGGCATCTTTGACACAGGCGTAACAAACCTCTATGCAATGGATATTGCACATGACGGCGGCGTTGTTATCGCAGGTAACTATTCCGTTCCTGCAAGCGGAACAGGCGAAGGAACAGCCTTTGAGGGCATTTATAACGGCGGTACTGCAGGTACAATGGACGGCGCAATCATTAAGATTAAGTCCGACGGTTCAATCGGCTGGACCCGTACTGTTGTAGGATTTGAACATGATTTCATTACCGGCATTGTTGCAATCCCCGGCGGATATGCTGTTTCGGGCTACACCAAGTCCACAAACAGAGACTTTAAGGTTACCAACGCAGGCAATTTTGACTGCTTTGTTTATACCTTATCCACAGGCGGAAAGCTTGAAAGCATCTATGCCTTCGGCGGAAGCAACACCGATAACGCAAGAGGTCTTTGCACCGACGGCGAAGCACTTTATATCTGCGGTTCAACAAATTCAAGCGACGGTATGTTCTCAAACGGCTCCGTAAAGAGCAACGGCGAAGTACCCGTTTGCTTCATCGGACGTTATCAGATAGCTAAATAATTAAATTCAAAAAAAGAACTGCTTCTCTGAAAAGTGAAGCAGTTCTTTTTGTTATGTTGCAGACGATGCTGCCGCCGCAGCCGCCATAACGCAGTCAATTGTAAGAACAACGGCGAGAGCTATTTTTTCATCCCTCGGGTCGGAAATATCCAGCTCGTAGCTGTCACCCCAGGTCATCCACTCCTTGCTTATGGAAACGATGTGACGGCCGCCTTGAGTGATTTCATAATCATGTGCCCAGAAGCTGCCGTTTATCTCCCAGTCAAGACCCTCTATTCTGTATCTCGGTTTAAGGAAGGTGAATTCCTTGACTATTTCGGCAACCTGCTCTCCGTTAATGAAAACAAAATATTTCGGCATAAAGCTGAATACCTTCTGCTGAATGAAAGCCGCTTCGTTTCCGTTAACATCATTCACATGGAGCTTTTTACCCCACGAGAAAAGCTCGCCCTCAACGTAATACTTATCCTGACCGTTTTCATCCTTGACGGTAAACTTATCTGTCCACGAAAAAACCTTCTGTTTGATATAAAGCTTCATGCAATCACTCCTTTTCTGTTTCATAATAACACATTTTTCAAAAAATAACAAACCATTCCCGAAAATAAATCGTCTTATAGATGAAAGGACAAATAATATTCTATAAAGAAAGAGTGATTTTATGAAAAAGAAACTTCAAACCGTTCCTCAAGCGCTTGTGTTTTGCGTTCCTTTTGCGTACCTGCTGCTCTGCAGCGAATATTTCGATGCAGACTGGTTAAGACTGATTTCGCTTGCCTTTATTATGGGATTTTCAATAATCTGCGGATTTTCGGGTAAGCTTGCACCCATGCTTGCAGGAGGATTAACGGGCGGCATCATATCGGTCATAATAACCGTTATCACAAGAAACACCTACGATAACTCATGGTTCAGCCCGTTCAATGCCGTGGCATATTCAATTTTCCTTTCCGTTTTTATTTATTTTGTTCAGGTTGCTTTGGCAACAGGAACAAAGGCTCTGATAAATATGATTGAGAAAAAATACGGTGAAAATAAAAAATCCCGAAAAATCACCATAGCATTGGTGCTTGCGGCTGTGATTGTATGCTTTTCTGCAGGAACATGCATGGGCTACATTGCAGGCGATTTTGAGAAAAACGGCATTGACAGCGCGGAATTTTCGGAAACGCATTATTTTGACGAAACCGAAAACATCAAGATATCCAACATATCGGCAAAGCTTGATGATAACGGAGATATTGTTTCCGAATCGGAAAGACTTAACATCGGAAGCTCCTACTACGCAACGGTGGGAGAAATGCCTCAAACGGGTACGCTTGTTCTTTATGTCCATGAAAGACTCGCTTACTACAGTCCGTTTGATATCCGCAGAACGGATTTCTCAAAAGGAAATAAAAACGATGAGGGCGAATATGAAACCATGTATTTTCCGCATCAATACGGAACAGACAAAGAGGGAAGAAAAATCGAGCTTCAGTTTATGGGCGGAAACAAGATTTCAACCGACGGCATAAAAACCACAGAATATCTTATTGCCGATGCACAAGGAAATTATCTTACCGCCAAAGACTTTGAAAATGTATTTCCCATTAATGTAACTCTTGAGGGTCACACGGTAAAATACGAAAGAGAATCCCTGTTCTGAACAGCAAAGAGGCAGTTTCAAAAAAGAAACTGCCTCTTATTACATTATATTATTTATAATATTCAACTGCTGACTCGAAGAGCTTGAGGTCGAATTCGCCGGGAACATTCTTATAAAGACCTGCGCCCGTTCTTTCGGAGTGACCCATCTTACCGAGAACACGTCCGTCGGGTGAAACGATGCCTTCGATTGCAAAATCGGAGTTGTTGGGGTTGAAAGCGATATCGTTTGTTGCGTTGCCGTCAAAGTCAACATACTGGGTGATAATCTGACCGTTTGCGGCAAGCTTTCTGATGAGAGCTTCGTCAGCAATGAATCTGCCTTCACCGTGTGAAATGGGAACGGTGTAAATCTCACCCTGCTTTGCCTTTGAGAGCCAGGGAGAATTGTTGGAAACAAGCTTTGTTCTTACAAGCTTCGACTGGTGTCTGCTGATGGTGTTATAAGTAAGGGTCGGGCAGGTTTCATCGGTGTCGATAATCTTGCCGTAGGGGACAAGACCGAGCTTGATGAGAGCCTGGAAACCGTTACAGATACCGAGCATGAGACCGTCACGCTTTTCAAGAAGCTCTGTTACAGCCTGCTTGATTTCTGCGTTGCGGAAGAATGCCGTGATGAACTTACCCGAGCCATCGGGTTCGTCGCCGCCCGAGAAGCCGCCGGGAACAAAGATAATCTGGCTCTCGCCTACCTTCTTTGCGAAATCCTCAACCGACTTTGCAATGCTTGAAGCGGAAAGGTTATTGATAACAAAGATTTCTGCCTCTGCGCCTGCTCTTTCGGCATACTTTGCGGAATCGAATTCGCAGTTTGTGCCGGGGAATACGGGGATAAGAACCTTGGGCTTTGCTGTTCTGATTGCGGGCTTTGCAAATGTTGTTGCCTTATAATCAAAAGTTTCAATCTTCTTTTCGGGCATAGCGATGTTGCAGGAATAGATATCCTCAAGCTTATCCTCATAAATAGGAAGAAGCTTTGCAAAATCAACTGTTTCTGCGCCGTATACGATTGCAGCCTTATCGGTTGTGTAACCGAGGAGAGTTCCGCAGTCTGTATCGTCATTAAGCTCGATAATGAATGAGCCGTAGGAATAACCGAAGATGTCTTCGAGTGAAACATCTGCAAAGTCAAAGCCGATTCCGTTACCCATAGCCATCTTGAGGACTGCTTCTGCAGCGCCGCCCATAGCAGGAGTATAGATTGCGGCAGCCTTGCCTGCTGTTACGAGCGAATAAACTTCATCGTATACTTTAAGAAGTGAAGCTGTTTCGGGAAGATTATCTGCTGTGTATTCAGGTTTGAGGATAACAACCTTATGGCCTGCAGCCTTGAATTCGGGGGAAACGATGTTCTTAAGATCCTCTGTTGTTACTGCGAATGAAACAAGTGTGGGAGGAACATCGATATTTTCAAATGAACCGCTCATTGAGTCCTTGCCGCCGATAGCAGCAATCTTGAGATCCATCTGTGCTTTGAATGCACCGAGGAGAGCTGCGAGAGGCTTGCCCCAACGCTTGCCGTCCTTCATGGGCTTCTCGAAGTATTCCTGGAAGGTGAGATAAACTTCGTTGAAGTCTGCACCTGCAGCAATAAGCTTTGAAACGGATTCGATAACTGCAAGATATGCGCCGTGGTAGGGGCTCTTTTCGGTAATGAACGGGTTATAACCCCATGCCATGAGTGAGCAGGTGTCTGTATCCTGCTTTTCAACGGAAATCTTATGTACCATTGCCTGAATGGGAGTAAGCTGATTCTTGCCGCCGAAGGGCATGAGAACGGTGTTTGCACCGATTGTTGAGTCGAATCTTTCGGAAAGACCTCTCTTTGAGCAGATGTTGAGGTCGCCTGCAAGAGCAGTATACATATCGCTGAATGAACCGTCAATCTTCTTTGAGTAGTCCTCAAGCTTTGCGGGAGCGATATCGATATGCTTCTCTGCACCGTTTGAATTGAGGAACTCACGGCTGATGTTGCAGATTGCCTTGCCGTTCCAGTTCATTACAAGATAGGGCTTTTCCTTAACCTCGGCAACGATTGTTGCTTCAAGGTTTTCGCTTGTTGCAAGCTCGATGAATCTTGCGGCATCCTTTGCTTCAACAACAACTGCCATTCTTTCCTGGCTTTCGGAAATTGCAAGCTCTGTGCCGTCAAGACCTTCATATTTCTTGGGAACAGCGTTGAGATTTATTTCAAGACCGTCTGCAAGTTCGCCGATAGCAACGGAAACACCGCCTGCACCGAAGTCGTTGCAGCGTTTGATAAGCTGTGATGCTTCTTTGTTTCTGAAAAGTCTCTGGAGCTTTCTTTCTTCGGGAGCATTACCCTTCTGAACTTCTGCTCCGCAGTTTTCGAGTGACTTGAGGTTATGTGACTTTGACGAACCTGTTGCACCGCCGCAGCCGTCACGGCCCGTACGTCCGCCGAGAAGGATAACAACGTCACCGTCCTGCGGACATTCACGGCGTACATTTTCTTCGGGAGCAGCCGCAATAACCGCACCAATTTCCATTCTCTTTGCAACGTAGCCGGGATGATAGAGTTCATCAACGATACCTGTTGCAAGACCTATCTGGTTACCGTATGAGCTGTAGCCTGCTGCTGCAGTCTGAACAATTTTTCTTTGGGGAAGCTTGCCCTCGATTGTTTCGCTCACGGGAACTGTGGGGTCGCCTGCGCCCGTTACACGCATAGCCGCATAAACGTAGCTTCTGCCTGAAAGGGGGTCACGGATTGCGCCGCCGATGCAGGTTGCAGCACCGCCGAAGGGCTCGATTTCCGTGGGATGGTTATGAGTTTCGTTCTTGAAGAGGAGAAGCCATTTCTGTGTTTCGCCCTCAACATTAACGTCAATCTTTACTGTGCAGGCGTTGATTTCTTCGCTTTCATCAAGCTTGGGAAGAAGACCCTGCTGTTTGAGATATCTTGCGGCAATTGTACCGATATCCATAAGATTTACGGGCTTTGTTCTGTTGCAAGCCTTTCTTGCTTCGATATATTCGTCATATGCCTTCTGAAGAAGCTCGTCCTCAAACTTAACGGAATCGATGTTTGTGAGGAAGGTTGTATGACGGCAGTGGTCTGACCAGTATGTATCAATCATTCTGATTTCGGTTATAGTCGGATCTCTCTGCTCGCTGATAAAATACTTCTGGCAGAATTTGATATCGTCAAGGTCCATTGCAAGGCCGTAATCATCAACAAAAGCTTTAAGACCTGCTTCATCAAGAGCGATGAAGCCGTCAAGAGTTTTAACTGTTTCGGGAACAACGTAGTCCATTGCAAGAGTTTCATATTCTTCAAGTGAAGCTTCTCTTGATTCAACGGGGTTGATAACGAACTTCTTTATCTGTGCAAGCTCATCATCGGTGATGTTTCCGTAAAGGCAATAAACCTTTGCTGTTCTTACGAGGGGTCTTTCGCCCTTTGAGATAATCTGAATGCATTCTGCGCAGGAATTTGCTCTCTGGTCAAACTGACCGGGAAGGAATTCAACGGCAAAAAGTCTGTCACATTCAAGATCGGGATTTTCGCTGATATCGTCAAGCTGGGGCTCGGAAAGAACGGTGCCCTTTGAATAATCAAAAAGCTCTTTTTCGATATTTTCGATATCATAACGGTTAAGAACTCTTACCTTCTCAAGGCTTTCAATTCCGAGAAGGGAAACAAGCTCGTTTTTGAGTGAACGGGCTTCGTTATCGAGTCCGCTCTTCTTTTCAACATACGCTCTGTATACCATGTTATCAAACCTCCAAAGCTTTTTTACCGATGTCTTTTCTGTAATATGCATTTGCAAAGTTAACTGTTTTAACCGTTTCGTATGCCTTTGCAATTGCGTTTTCAAGAGTATCTGCGGTTTCGGTTACACCGAGAACTCTGCCGCCTGCGGTGAGAAGCTTGCCGTCGGAAAGCTTTGCACCTGCAACGTATATATTTTTATCAGCAGGCATTGTTATTTCAAAGCCGCTTTCATATTTCTGAGGATAACCGTCGGACGCCATAACAACGCAGCAAGCGCTCTTATCGCTGAACTTAACCTGTTCTTCGGTGAGAGTTCCTGCGGCAACACTCTTCATAATTTCAAAAAGATCGCTTTCAAGAAGAGGAAGAACAACCTGTGTTTCGGGGTCACCGAAACGGCAGTTATATTCGATAACCTTGGGGCCGTTCTTTGTTATCATAAGTCCGAAATAAAGACAGCCCTTGAAGGTTCTGCCCTCGGCATTCATTGCATTGATTGTGGGAAGGAAGATTTCCTTCATGCATCTTTCTGCAACTTCCGCAGTATAGTAGGGATTGGGAGCGATTGTTCCCATGCCGCCCGTGTTGAGGCCTTCGTCATTGTCCTTTGCCCTCTTGTGGTCCATTGAAGAAATCATCGGAACAACTGTCTTGCCGTCGGTGAATGAAAGAACAGAAACTTCGGGACCCTCAAGGAATTCCTCAATAACTATCTGATTTCCGCTTTCGCCGAACTGCTTATCCTGCATGATGGACTTGACAGCATCAGCAGCTTCTTCACGGGTCATTGCGATGATAACACCCTTGCCGAGTGCAAGACCGTCAGCCTTGATAACGGTGGGGATGGGTGCGGTTTCGATATAAGCGAGAGCTTTTTCGGCATCGTCGAATACTTCGTAAGCCGCTGTGGGAATGCCGTATTTCTTCATAAGGTTTTTCGAGAAAACCTTGCTTCCCTCGATAATCGCCGCCTTTGCTTCGGGACCGAAGCAGGGAATTCCGAGCTTTGAAAGCTCATCAACCGCGCCTAAAACAAGGGGGTCATCGGGTGCAACAACCGCAAAACCGATATCGTTGTTCTTTGCAAAATCAACTATTGCAGGGATATCCTTTGCACCGATTGCAACGCATTCGGCATCGTTTGCCATGCCGCCGTTACCGGGAAGCGCATATATTTTTTCGATTTCTTTGTTTTCTTTAAGCTTTTTTATGATGGCGTGCTCACGTCCGCCGCCGCCGACAACAAGAACCTTCATTTTTTAGCCTCCAAAATTTCTTTGCATACCTTTTCCGCAGACTGCGGAAGAATTATCCATTCTGCCTGCTCCATAACACGCTTCTGGAGTGTTTCGGGAGTATCATCAGGCTCTATGTCAACGGCTTTCTGCATGATGATGCGTCCGCCGTCGGGGATTTCGTTAACAAAATGAACCGTTGCACCCGTCACCTTGACACCGTAGCCGAGAGCCGCTTCATGCACACGCAGACCGTAAAAGCCTTCGCCGCAGAATGACGGAATGAGCGAGGGGTGAACGTTGATTATTCTGTCTTTATAGTGATTTGTGAATCTCTCGGAGAGAATGCTCATAAAGCCTGCAAGAACAATCAGGTCAATTCCGTCGCCATCGAGAAGCTCAATAAGTCTGCCCTCGAAATCAGGGGTTTCCTTTTTGAGCACGGTTTCGGTTCTGATTCCTGCCTTTGCGGCTCTTTCAAGCGCATATGCGCCTGCTTTGTTGGAAATAACGAGGGTTATTTCACCGCTGCTGATAATTCCCGCCGCCTGAGCGTCAATCAGCGCCTGAAGATTTGTTCCGCCGCCCGAAACGAGAACGGCAATACGAGCTTTTTTCATATTTTTCTCCTTATGCAATAACTACTTTTTCTTCGCCTGCAATTATTTCACCGATGATATAAGCATCTTCGCCGTTTGCCTTGAGAACTTCGATAGCCTTTTCAGCATCTTCCTTTGCAACAACGATGCTCATGCCAACGCCCATGTTGAAGGTGTTGAACATATCTCTTTCGGGGATGTTGCCCGTCTTTGCAATGAGGTCAAAGATGGGAAGAATCTTAAGAGCTGATTTATCAATCTTTGCGCCGAAGCCGTCGGGAATGCTTCTGGGGATATTTTCATAGAAGCCGCCGCCTGTGATATGAGAAACAGCCTTAACCGTTACTTCTTCAAAGAGAGCAAGCATGGGCTTAACATAAATCTTTGTGGGAGTGAGGAGAGTTTCGCCGATTGACTTGCCGCCGAGCTCTGCAACGGGAGTTTTGATATCAGCGTTATCAACGTCAAATACTTTTCTTACAAGTGAGAAGCCGTTTGAGTGAACGCCGCTTGAGGGAAGAGCGATAACAACATCGCCTTCTTTCATCTTTGTGTTGTCAAGAACCTTATCCTTATCAACAACGCCTACGCAGAAGCCTGCAAGGTCATATTCGTCGATAGGATAGAAGCCGGGCATTTCAGCAGTTTCGCCGCCGATGAGGGATGCGTTTGACTGAACGCAGCCTTCAGCAATACCGCTTACGATTTCTGCAATTTTTTCGGGAACATTCTTGCCGCATGCGATATAGTCAAGGAAAAGCAGGGGCTTTGCGCCGCAGCAGATGATATCGTTTGCGCACATTGCAACGCAGTCGATACCTACTGTGTCATGCTTGTCCATGATGAAAGCGAGCTTGAGCTTTGTGCCAACGCCGTCGGTGCCGCTTACGAGAACGGGCTTTGATATGCCTGTGAGGTCAAGCTCAAAAAGACCGCCGAAGCCGCCGATATCGGACATTGCGCCCGCTGTGAGAGTTCTCTTAATATGGGTTTTCATAAGTTCTACCGCTTTATAACCTGCGGTAATATCAACGCCTGCTGCTGCATAGCTTTCGCTGAAGCTTTTTTCCATAATTTATATCCTCCTGTGAAAATCACATTTTTAATTATAAATATTTCTATCAAAACATTTCTGTATGGCTGTCGGAAAAGGATGACAGATGGCGTTTTTCTCGCATGAAGGCGTATCTGTGTATACGTCGAATGTGAAAAAACATCAAGTAAACATTGCAGATGTTTACGTTCTGTCGCCTTTAACGGCAGTCAGACATCAACCTTTGCCGTTCCAACAGTAAGTACATACGCAGTCCTCGGGAAGTCCGATTGCTTCAATAAGACCTGCGATTGACTGATATTCGAGAGAAGAAAGATGAAGCTTTTCGCAGATGTTCTCACGAAGCGCCTTACCTCTTTCGGTTGAAGCATCGCTGTATTCATCGATATATTTATCACCGTCAGTGCCTTCAAGCTCGTGGATAACACGTCTTGCTATAAGGTCATCATCAGTGGTGTTGCGTGAGAAATTAAGGTATTTACAGCCGTACATAATCGGCGGACATGCAGAGCGCATATGAACCTCTTTTGCTCCGTGGCTGTAAAGGAATTCAACAGTTTCACGAAGCTGTGTTCCTCTTACGATTGAGTCATCAACAAAGAGCAGGCTCTTGTTCTGAATCAAATCGTGAACGGGAATCATCTTCATTTTCGCAACCTTGTTGCGCTCACTCTGGCTTGTGGGCATAAAGCTTCTGGGCCAGGTGGGAGTATATTTGATAAACGGTCTTGCAAACGGTATTCCGCTTTCGTTTGCATAGCCGATTGCATGAGGTGTTCCCGAATCAGGCACGCCGCTTACATAATCTATACCCTCGCAAAGACCCTTTGCCTTATCCTCTCTTGCCATAACGGCACCGTTTTTGGTTCTCATAACCTCAACGTTAATTCCCTCATATCTCGATGTGGGGTATCCGTAATATGACCAGAGGAAAGCACAGATTTTCATTTTCTTATGGGGCTTTGAAAGAGTTTCAATCTTATCGGGATAAATTCTTACGATTTCTCCCGGACCGAGCTCCTTTTCAAATTCATAATCAAGCTTTTCAAAAGCGAATGATTCAAACGAAACACAGTGTCCGTCATTATCTTTACCTACAAGAATCGGCAGCCTGCCGAATTTATCCCTTGCGGCAATGATACTTCCGCTTTCTTCAAGAATAAGCACTGAAAGCGAGCCGTCAATTTTTTCCTGTGCAAAGCGGATGCCGTCAACGAAATTGCTTTTTTGATTGATAAGTGCAGCGGCAAGCTCCGTTGAGTTGATTCTGCCGCCTGTCATTGTTGTGAAATGACCGCCGCTGAAAGAAAGATACTGATTTATAAGCTCATCGGCATTGTTTATGCTTCCGATAGTGGTTATGGCATAAACGCCGAGATTTGAGCGGATAAGAAGGGGCTGCGGATCGCTGTCACTTATGCAGCCGATGCAGGCGTTGCCGTGCATTTCATCAACAATTCCCGCAAACTTTGTGCGGAAAGGAGAGTTTTCAATATTATGTATATCTCTCTGAAAACCTTTCTCCTCATTGACCGCTGCCATACCGCCTCTGCGTGTGCCGAGGTGAGAATGGTAGTCAACTCCGAAAAAGACGTCCAAAACAACATCCCTTGTTGATGTTGCGCCGAAAAATCCTCCCATAAATTTTACCTCCGAGTAGGGTTAGTTATTGAACTTTTCTTCAATCTTTGCGTTTGCCGCAAGCACCTTTTCGGTTGCGGCTGCTCTTGCATCGGCAAGCTTCTTTGCAAGCTCGTCGTCAGATACTGCAAGAATCTGTATAGACAACAAAGCGGCATTAACTGCACCGTCAATAGCAACCGTTGCAACGGGAATGCCTGCAGGCATCTGTACGGTTGAAAGAAGTGCGTCCATGCCGTCAAGAGTTGATGATTTTACGGGTATACCGATAACAGGGAGGGTGGTATTGGCTGCAACTGCACCTGCAAGATGAGCTGCCTTACCTGCAGCGGCAATTATTGCGCCGAAACCGTTGTTCTTTGCGTTCTGTGCAAAATCCTTGGACTGCTCGGGTGTTCTGTGAGCCGAATAAACGTGAACCTCGTAGGGTACACCGTATTCCGCAAGGGTATTGATTGCTTTTTCAACAACAGGCAAATCGCTGTCGCTTCCCATGATAATTCCGACTTTTTTCATGGTTATCCTCCTTTTATTGATATCATAAAAGATTATACAATATATTAATATATATTTGCAAGGGCTTGAGCAGTAAAATTTATATAATAATAGTGCAATTATTTTGTTATTCTTTCCAAAAGACAATATCAGCATTGACAAACCTTTTCATTGCATGATAAAATAAATTTTAATCGGATTTTTTTATTTTCTTCGGAGGAAATAATATGTCTTTAACAGAGCTTTTCATAATAGCCGTCGGTCTTTCGATGGATGCCTTTGCGGTTGCAATCTGCAAGGGTCTTTCGGTAAAAAAAGCAGGAATAAAAGAAATGGCAAAAGCAGGTCTTTGGTTCGGCGGATTTCAGGCGCTTATGCCGACGATCGGCTATTTCCTCGGCTCAACTTTTGAAGCATACATAACAAAAATCGACCATTGGGTCGCTTTCATTCTTCTCGGAATTATCGGCGCAAACATGATTAAGGAATCGCTTTCCAAAGAAGATGAATGCGGCTGCGAAAAATCGGAAAACTCCATGAATATCAAGGAAATGTTCACCCTTGCCGTTGCAACAAGCATCGATGCGCTTGCGGTCGGAATAACCTTTGCTCTTCTTCCCGATGTAAACATCGGTGCGGCGGTCAGTTTTATAGGAATTATCACCTTTGCCCTTTCCGCCGTGGGTATCAAAATCGGAAATATTTTCGGCATTAAATTCAAGTCCAAAGCAGAATTCGCAGGCGGTCTTATCCTCATTCTCATGGGACTCAAAATTCTGCTTGAACATCTCGGAATTATTAATTTTTAAGGGGTGAAACCATGCCCAGAAAAGATTCACGCAACACTAAAATGAAGATAGTCAATGCCGCATGGGAGCTGTTTTATGAAAACGGCTATGAAAACACGACCATCGAGGATATAGTTGAGCGTTCCGAAACCTCAAAAGGCTCGTTTTATCATCATTTCAGCGGTAAGGATGCCCTTCTTTCAACTCTTTCATATCTTTTTGATGATAAATACGAGGCGCTTGAAGGGGATATCGACCTCGACGGCGATGCATTTCAAACTCTCATTGACCTTAACAGAGAGCTTTTCTTTATGATAGAAAACCGTGTTTCGCTTGATTTGCTTGCAAGAATGTATTCAACCCAGCTCATCACAGCAGGCGAAAAGCACCTGATGGATAATAACAGAACCTACTTTAAACTTCTCCGCAAAATTATATCAAAAGGTCAGCAAAACGGAATTTTGCGTTCGGATGTTTCAACCAACGAAATTCTTAAGGCATATGCCCTTTTTGAAAGAGCGCTTCTCTATGATTGGTGCCTCTGCAACGGAAACTACTCTCTCTGCAATTATTCGCAGAGCCTTTTGCCGATGTTCCTCGACGGTTTCAGACAAAAATAAAAGTCTTTTTTTGTTAAAAAATTCAGTTTAAATTTTCGTACTGTTTAAAAGCTTTGATTTTTCAAGGCTTTTTTATTTTTTATTTATATTTAGTATGAACTGTGTTCTGTAATTTAGTCTGTATTGCATATATGTTCATTTTCTGTTAATATATCGTCTACAGTATTTTAAAAAGAGAAAGGATTTTGATTTCTATGACTCCTCAGATTGCGGCATTTATAGTTTATTTTGCGGCAGTTCTTGCAATCGGTCTTGTTTTCTTCTTCAAGTCGAAGGGAACAGGCGAAAAAGATTATTTCCTCGGCGGACGCTCAATGGGTCCCTGGGTAACGGCACTCAGTGCACAAGCATCCGACATGAGCGGATGGCTTCTCATGGGTTTCCCCGGAAGTATCCTTGCTTTCGGCATGGGTCAAGTCTGGATCGGTATCGGTCTTGCACTCGGCACAGCAGCCAACTGGATTTTTATCGCACGCAGACTCCGTAAATTCTCGCAGGCTGCAAACGACTCCATCACTGTTCCTCAGTATCTTTCAAACAGATTCCTCACAACAAGCCCTGCACTCCAGATTATCTGCGCGGTTGTTTTTCTTATCTTCTTCACCATCTACGTTGCTTCAAGCTTCGTTGCAGGTCAGAAGGTTTTCATTCAGGTTGTTCCTCAGCTTGAAAGCAATCCCAACCTTGCGCTCCTTATCTTTGCCGCTATTATTATTGTTTATACTTTCCTTGGTGGCTTCAAGGCTGTTTGTTGGACAGACTTCTTCCAGGGTCTTATGATGCTTGCAGCCCTTCTTGCAGTTCCTCTTGTTCTTGTTTTTGTAAAAGACCTTGACTACAGCGTATTTGAAGCAGTTGAAGGCGGCGTTAACCCCCTCAACCCCTTCGCAGCAAGCTGGCAGGATATCGCTTCGGGTCTTGCATGGGGTCTCGGCTACTTCGGTATGCCCCACATCATCGTAAGATTCATGTCAACAAAGAACTCAAAGGTACTCAAGAAGTCCGCAACAATCGGTATTATCTGGGTTGTTCTTTCGCTCGGTGCAGCTATTGCAATGGCCATCCTCGGCAGAGGCTACGCTCCCACTCAGGCACTCGTTGACGCAGGTCAGCAGGAGCTTGTTTTCGTAACTCTCGTACAGGATATCTTCAGCGGCCCCTGGGCATTCGTTGCAGGTCTTCTTCTTTCCGCTATCGTTGCAGCAGCAATGAGCACCGCAGATTCACAGCTCCTTGTTGCTTCTTCATCCTTCACAAGCGATATTTATAAGCCCATCTTCCGCAAGAAGGCTTCCGATAAAGAAGTTCTCTGGGTAGGCAGAATCGTTGTTCTTGTTATCGCCGTTGTCGCTTACTTCATTGCAAGCAGCAAATCAGAAGGCGCAGCAACCATCATGACACTTGTTGACAACGCATGGGGCGGCTTCGGTTCAGCTTTCGGTCCCGTTATCATTCTCTCTCTCTTCTGGAAGAGATTTACTTACAAAGGCGCAATCGCAGGCGTTGTCGGCGGCGCAGTTGTTGACGTTCTCTGGATGAACTTCCTTACAGAATCTACGGGTATTTACGAGCTTCTTCCCGGCTTCATCGCAGGCTTCCTTTTCGCAGTTGTTGTTTCACTCATTGATAAGAAACCCTCCAAGGAAGTTGAAGCACTCTACGACCTCGCAGTAAGCTCCGAAATCGAATAATAAGCATAAAAATTATCGCCGCAACCGATTGGCTGCGGCGGTTTTTATTTGTAATTCAAAATATAATCCGTAGATGTTTCAAAAAACAACGCAAGTTTAACCAACACGTCACAAGAGATATTATGTGAACCTGTTTCATATTTTGAGTATGTGCTTCTGGTTATATAACATCCCGTTTTCTTCAATTCTTCACATAATTCTTTCTGCGACATCTCCCTGCACTCTCTCAAATATCTCAACTTATTTTCTCTCATAACATCACCATTCACTTTACTGTAAAAAGATATTATCACAATTTATTGCAATTTGCAATATTTTTATAAGTGCAAATTTGTAGTGTATATAACAACCGTAAATTTTAGTAAAATATATTACAGAGGTGATTCGGTTGTTTAAAGTGGAGAAACAAGAATATATAAATAAAACATTTCGTATGCCTGTTGAACTTGTAAAAGAAATGGAAGTTTTGGCTCAATCAAAGGAAATTTCGTTGAATCAGCTTGTTATACAGTGTTGCAAATATGCACTGAATAATCTTGAAGAAGAAAACTGAATATAATCAAAACCCCCGGCTGAGCCGGGGGTTTGCACTGCCCCTTCAAGGGGCGATTACTGGCTTTGCCCCTGAAAGGGGCGTTGAAGGTTTAGCAGCGTATTTATTGCGCTTTTAACAATCCGAAAACAAAAAACATTTAAAATTAAAATAAAAATTAATCAAATCAATAACATGCAGCAAATATACTTAAGGCACAAACTCAAAAAGAAAAGGTGAAAAACATGGGTGAATTTTTTAAAAAGGCATTTAATGATATGAAAGAAAGCGCAAAGGCACAGCACGAGGTCGACAAAGCTAACCTTGCAGCTGTGAAGGCAGAGTCAAAGGCACAGTGGGAAGAAGCCAAAGCAATGGGCAATCCCCAAAGACACAAGGAAATTATGCAGGCAGAGCGTGAAAAGCAGATAGAGAAAGCAAACGAACGCATCAAAGCCGCAAAAGAGAGAACGGAAAAAGCAAAGAAATAAATATGACTGCAAAAAAGGGGCTGTAAATGCGGCGTTCCGATAAGACAGTATAGCAGAAATAAATAAGTGCGGCAGATGCCAAACAGATTGCTTATTAAATTAAGAAAGGATTTCTGCTATGAAAAATAAAATTAAGTATTGTGAATTCAACATTGACACCGCTTGTGTTGAGGTTAAACTTACCGATGGCACTATGGTATCAATTGACTGTATTGCCGTTGAGAACGAATATGCTAATAATATGTATGAGGTATCGGAACTCGATTATCTTATCTACAACGAACCGATAAGCTATGTAAAATTATTGTTAAGCGGTAAAATGGAAGAATATTTGCGAGAAAGCACAGATTATACTCCGTTAGCCAATTTAAGATAATATAAAAAACAAGTCGAATTTTTCTTTAACTCAAGAAAATTTCGACTTGTTTTTTTGCAAGTAGAGTTGGTTGAAATGAACACTAACAGCGGATATGAAATATTGAAAATTTTTATAATTCTCAATATTGTTAGTAAAAATTTTAATTTATTAATAGATTTCTAAAATTAGATTTAATTGTTTCAGAAAGAAGTTCAATGTTAATATGTCTGGTGTCTGACAAGTAATTATAAATCTTTTCTACAAAAAAAACCGAATATTTTTTATCAAATCCATAAGTAAATGGTGCATCACTTTCAATTAGTAGTTTTTCAGTAGGAATTAGATTTATAATTTTTCTGCCATTTTCACTTTTTAACATTTGATGATTAATTGATAAAAAATAACCTCTCTCAATTATTTCTTCTAAATCTTTAATAGAACCGGAATACCAGTGAAAAATTGCTTTTCCCTCAAAAAACTTCATGGTTTCTAACGTTTCTTTCACTGCTTTCCGTGAGTGGACAGATAAGATCTTATTTTTGTATTTGCTGCATTCGTTAATGATTTGCTGAAAGATCTCAATCTGAATTTTTTTTTGCAACAAATCATTATTAGAAAAATCCAATCCAACTTCTCCTATATATCGTGAGTTAGGAAGCATTTTTTTGAAGTTATCAATTTGATTGCAGTGCTGCACAACTAATTCTGGATGAAATCCTAATGCAAGCCTACAATATTTATACTTATCCCAGTTAATTTGATTTTTATATTTTATATATAATTCAGGTAAGTTAGTAACAGCGATAGTATAAATATTCTCGCGTTCTAGTTGTTCCAACAAAGCATATCTTTTGACATCTATCAAATCAAAATGCATATGTGTGTCCAAAAGAAACATATTATTTTATTCCTCCGATATATTCACCTAACTCTCTTATGCCTCTCTCGTATAGTTCTGAATAATCCTTGATATTTTCTGAAATTGGACCATTTTGTTGAATTGTCATAAACGAGAGTCTAGGATCAAACCTTTTCAATCCCTGTCTATAAGAATTCAAGTTTATTTTTGCTATCGCTACTTTTTGGCAATCAGGATCGTAGTACTCACTGTTATCAGTTATGCCAGATCTTTTTAGTGCCGCTCTTCGAATGACACAAGGTAAACAATACCCACAGTGAAGTGTATGTGTTTCACCGCGATTCCGTCCCACATCAGGATGAGAACAGGACATCGTATTTGAAACATTCTCTTTCATAAAATTTTGTTCCTTGCATTCAAGAATCATTTCACCTTTGGTTTTAAATTGATATGGATTATTAATCATGACATTTAATCCCAATTCTGTAATTAATTCTTGTAACTTGCTCATATAGAAAGGATGTGTTGTTCTAGTGCTGCTTGTTCCTATTCTAGAGAAAGTGCTTGGAATATTAAGAGAAATCAAACCGTTTTCTGGTATTGTTAATGGAATAGTTTTTTTGAAAGTCGATGCCAATACTATTGCATGGGCAAAAAACATAAAAGATCGTGTCCTTGTTGTTTCTTCTATTCCGTTTATCACTGCGGTATGAAATTGCTGAAAATTATTATCCTCTAAACCATAGTGGGCACAAAATTTTTCAATTAAAAAGTCCTGATATTCTTTGGTACCCTTACCTCCTCCATAGTGACTTACAAACAGTATTTTATTATTCTTATCTATACTTTCAAGAAGATCTATTGCACCTATAAATGAATCAAGACCACCTGAAAACATACACACTTTATCATATGACTGTGGTGAAGTTTTTTTCTTTATCCATTTGTTTTTATAATGTTTTTCTGTACAGCTTTCAGTTCTTGGTCGAAACTCAATAGACCATCTATCTCCACTTAGAAATGATAAAGTTTCTTCTAATAAACTTTTGTTTTTGATCCACAAATCATTTTCAAGAACTGGGATTAATAGCTTTATATCACGGCTCCACGCATCAAAAGCATCGCTTCTCTTACATAACCTATCTGCAGCAAAAACCGAAAACGATACATAAAGCAAATCAATTGCAACATTACTAAACCAGTTTTCCGGAACAAAGCCGCTGTTCCAAAAAGTATAATGTAAATGTTTGCTGTTATTATAGTTGAAAATTAAATCTGTGTTGTCTGTTTCAAAGGAATCGTTTTCGTCATGAATAAAATTAATAATCATATAATTCCCTCCATAATTTTATAGCATTTGCTTAACAATCCATCAACAGCTTCTTCTGGACTTTTCTTGAAAATACCATTATCTTTTTCAAACTCAACTTCTACAATTCCTTTTACATAACCCTTAAGATCTTGTTCAACTTCCCAAGCTTTGTCTGGGTTATTTTCATAAATTTCAAGTCTGCTAGCAATATCTTTCATCATTGTGCCCCAAATATAAGATACTAAAAAAGCACACATAGACGTATCTACAAGGTCTTGAGGCATATTGTCGAGACATTGAATATCCATATTATTTCTATCTATATAATCATATATGTAAGCGGTTGCTTCTTGAGTTGCCTTTCTTGCAACGATATCTTCTTTGGTAATACAATTTGGAGAGATAGCATTTACAAGTAATGAAATTATTTCATTTACACTTTTTCCTTTGAATTGAATATGAAGGATCTCTAATGTTTGATATATGCCGTTTGAGCGAATGCTTTCATAAAAGCCATACAAAGCTCTACCCGAAACAGTTCCGGATGTTGATTTTGACATTAATGCTTTTGTTCCGCCGGAAGCTTTAATATATTGTTTTGCAACATTTTTTATTGAACCACCGTTTCGGGAACTGCTTCCGGATTTACCATTAATATATTTAGTGAAATCCGTTTTAACAGTTTTCCAAGTTACAATCGGTTCATTTGTTGTATTATTCTCCTGGTTTGGTTTTTCATCTTCATAATCGGATGGAAGTAAGGGGTTGTTCTTTGTTGGTCCGTGATAAATACTCGAAGTTCCCATTGTTTTACTCCTGTTTTAAACTATTATCTAAAAATGTGGTAAATGTTTTATTTACAGACCATTTTCCGTCTGCAAGTTCTTTTATTTGGTCAACATGATTACTGTCTTGTGCGAATTTGGCAATATGAGCAGCTGACGATGAAGGAAATTGATCCGCAGAAAAGCGTTTTAAAACATTAAAACCTTCTTCTGCAAACTTCTGCTTTTTGCCTGAAAGCGAAAGGAAGGTTTTTATTTGAGTTTCATTTACCTCGCTCATCGAAAGCAGTTGGTCACCCATGGCGTTTATTATAGATATGGTTTCACTTGTAGCTAATTCATCAACATCTTCCATTGCTTTTTTGATAATAATTTCAGATTGAGACATTAATTTTGTCAACACCTCACGCGCCTTGGGAGAAAGACTTGATGTTATTAAACTAAGTCGTTCTTCTAAAGATGTTCTTGAAAAATAGAAATATAATTTTAAATCTTTGTCTCCTAAATTTGGTTCAATATGGCACCAACTCATAAACCAATCGTCTGCAATACAGTTTTTTAGTTTGTCCAACGATGTATTACCTTTTTCAGAATCATCAGACACACAAATCTTTTCTAGCTCCAAAAGTTCTGCTTTCAAGCAATCATTTTGCGCCAATGTTGCCATTGTTTTAAATACATTAATTCTAAAGTATTCAAGCATCATCATTTTTGCAAGAATACGTCTGTCAAGTGTTTTATTCTTGTAAGTTGCTTGTTTCATTCTTAAATCCATCATATTAAGAAAACGCTTGCATTGACGAGGATTTCCATTTAAACCGTTTGATAAAAGTTTTGAAAGTTGATGTGCAGTTGTCAAAGTGTCTTTTATATCTATATTTTTTTCGGATGCAACCTTTGTTAAAGATGCGGTAGTGAAATCTTCGCTTTGAGCATCATGAAAAGCATCTATTAGTTCTTTAAAAGAAGCTGCATTTAATTCATTTTGTAATAACAAACAACCTATGTAAGTTTCTACTTCTGCTGTATCAAGTCTTGGAATTTTTATTGGATACTGAACAAGCTTTTCAAGATATTCTTTTCCAATATCAATTTCTTGTCCCTCAATGTCCTTGAATTTGCTTTTTACTGCATAAGCAATATGTCTTTCGTCAGCTCCGAGTACAAAAGCTGCTTTTCCGGTAAACAAAAAGAGTTTTATTGCTTCAAGTGTATCGAGAATTGTATCTGGTCTACATCTATCAAGTTCATCGATGAATACTACTAAACGAGATATTTTGCTTTCTTCGAGAAGAGTTGAAAATTCTTTTTGAAATTCTCGGATATCCTCTCTTAATTCTTTGTAATTCAATTCATCTTTAATAGTGGATTCTATTTTATCAAAATCGACATCAGGGAGTTTGTCGGAAGCAGC
Source organism: Clostridia bacterium (assembly GCA_017466365.1). Taxonomy (GTDB): domain Bacteria; phylum Bacillota; class Clostridia; order Oscillospirales; family Acutalibacteraceae; genus CAG-177. The sequence continues at coordinate 53,553 of JAFTUG010000014.1, forward strand.
TTCAGCAACTTTTTTGATGGATAAACTTGTAAGTGTACCTAAACCGCCAGTTAGAAAGAAATCTATTCCATATTTAAGTGCGTTCTTTGCTAACTTTAGTTTGTCTATACTATTATAAAGAGCTTTTATAGAACGTTTTGCTTTGTCAGATATTTTGGCCTCCTCTTTAAAAGCATCAAGAATTTCACCTAGGATAGCTGTTTTTGCATCGTCGTAGTTTTCAAAAAGCCATCCATTAAATATAAGACACTTAACTTTATCATCTTGAGTTTCAAGCTGGGATTTACACATTCTTATTAAACTGGATTTTCCGCTTCCCCAATCACCATATAAGCCAATACAGGCTGGAAGGAGAGAATCGTCTCTAATTATTTCAATCATACTTTGAACAAGATAGTTATAATCTAAAAAATCAAGTTCAGTTTCGCTATCTTTCCACATTATTTTCACCTGCTTATAAAAATTTTTTAAAAAATTCTAATCTTATTTTGTCACATTATGTAGTTCTTGTCAAACAATAAAACTTTAACAAAGAATTAGACTTATAACTAATATGTGTCTTATATGATACTTTGATAAAAAGAATATTAACTATATACACTCTTTGAATTGTTGTGCTTTAAAGTTTGATTATTTACAATAATCTGATACAATTAGTTGTGTGTATTCATTTATAAGGAGTGTTGTAAATGCTTAATCTATCAAAAATCATAAGCCAATATATTGAATTTTGCAAATATATTAAAGGTCTTAGCGATAAGTCTATTAAGGCTTATTCAAATGATCTAAATCAATTTATAAAATGGAACGGTAACAACTCAGATTGGTGTTCAAAACAAATAATAGAAAATTATATAAAACACTTGTATGAAGAATATAAACCTAAATCCGCAAAGCGAAAAATTGCTTGTTTAAAAGCTTTTTTTCGCTATCTTGAGCAAGAGGAAATGATTGATGCCAGTCCATTTTACAAGATAAAATTTAAAAGGCGTGAAGAAATAATATTACCAAAATCTGTTCCAATTTCAGCAATATCAAAAATCTTAAACACCATTTATGATATGGTTAAAAATGAAAGCATCTCTGAATATAAAAAGAAAAATGTTATTAGAGATATTGCTGTTATGGAACTTCTTTTTGCCTCAGGTATGAGAATCGGAGAATTATGCACCTTACATCCATATGACATAGATTTAAAGAATAAAGTAATCAAAGTATATGGCAAAGGTTCAAAAGAACGCTATGTCCAAATTACAAACAAAGATGTTGTTTCAGCATTAAAAAATTACGAAAAACTTTTTTGTAATGAAATGAATAGTTGCGGATATTTTTTTTGTAATAATAGGGGCAATAGGTTATCAGAGCAGTCAGCACGATTTATGATTGAAAAATATGCTAAAATGAGTGGGGTCGATATGCATATTACTCCTCATATGTTTAGGCACTCTGTTGCAACGCTATTAATTGAAGAAGGTGTCGATATCAGATATATACAAGTTTTACTCGGACACAGCTCAATAACAACCACTCAAATTTACACTCATATAAGCCTATCTGCTCAGAGGAAAATACTTGCCCAAAAACATCCAAGAAACAAAATTGAAATTATAAATAAAGAACGATAAGACCTTATAGCAAGGATTTATTTTGCAGAAGGTTATGGATTCTTTTAATATAGTTTAAAATCATATTTGTATCTTTTGTTGAGCATGCAAAAGACAATTCAGAAGTCAACAAAAATAGTTGATAGTAAAAGTTGGTTTTAGAAGATTTGAAAAGGTTGTGTTCATTGTTCAGTTTTTTCGTTACATAGGACCAACACTCCCCAAAATATGGATTTCGAATAACGGCAACATTCCCTCTAAATAATTCGTGAGACAAATCGCCAAATCTCGAATGTTCAAAATCGATAAATGTTACAGTTTTGTTGTTTGCATCATAGATTATATTTTTGGGTTTTATGTCAAAGTGCAAAAATGATGGTTGGTTAATAAATTCTTTGTCAATTCCATATAAACTATTTATGATTTGTTCAACAAGTTCTAATGATAACACACCTGAATCTTTGCTGTTTTTTATATGCATTTTAATTCTATCCGAAAGCATTTCACCATAATTGTTATATTGTTTTGTTGTATTATCAAAGCTTTCAAAACAATCATTGTGAATTTGACTAATTGATATAATAAAATCCAACAAATTATTGGATATACAATCCCAATCTTCTAAAGTCAATGTACTATGTATTTTATCAAGACTTTCACCTGAGTGATACGTTTCAATAAGATAGGAAACATTTGGTTTCTTAGTATCATCAAAATATATTATTTCTGGAATATTATTAATCTTATATTTATTTAAAATGGATAATGCTTTTGCTTCTTTAATTACAGAGTTAGGGTTAATCTGTGATGGTAATCTAAGTTTATACAAATTTCCTTCACAACTTACTTTATAACATGAAGGAAACATATCATTAACATATATGTTTTCTTCAACTACAAATTGCTTTCCTTTTAAAAAAGGGATGTCAGCTATAATATTTTCAGATTCTATCATAATTACTCCTTCTTTTTAACATTATATGACACAAAAATTTTTATCAATTATTTCTAAAACAAAACTTTCTAATTTGTTAAAGCCTGTGGTTATTACATGGGCTTTATTTTTTTCTTTTTAAATGATAACTAAAAATTAT
>JAFTUG010000015.1 GCA_017466365.1 Clostridia bacterium
GTCATATAGCAGCCTTCAACGGGAGCAGAAATAAGAGTCTGTGAATTTACATCTGACTTATCAGTAGCAACCTGAGCACCGTTACCGATTGTCATAGCGAAGCCGAGCTGGTCGCTGTCAACTTTTTCCGAAGCAAGTGTTTCCTTTGCACCGAAAGCGGTGAGTGTCCAGCCGTTTTCGCCGTTGATTGTAGCTGTCTTAACTCTTACAGCACCGAATGAATTGTTTGTGATTTTGCAATTATCTGCGGTAGTAACTGTACCGTCTGTGCCGACTGCCATAGGAAGGGCGGTGGGAACTGTTACGGAAAGAGCTGTTGCTGCGGGGTCGCCGCCGAGTGTGCCGTCATCGGTTGAAGAAAGGTAAACGGGAGTTGAACCGTTGCCGCCGTTGGAAGTGATTTCAGCTGCGAATGAGGGGATTGCCATACAGAATGCCATTGAGAGTGCAAGACCTACTGCGAGGATTTTTGTAATTGACTTTTTCATAAAAATATTCTCCTTTGATTTAAAAATTTATTTTGTTATTTGTTTTTGGTTCAGTTAAGAACCGTGATTTCGATTTCTGCACCTGCACAACCGAGTGAAGCACCCGTTTCGGGGTCAACATTATGGAACATTGCGGTACATTCATAAGTGCCTGCGGGAAGTACAACATCGAGCTTTGCTTTTTCGATTTTACTTCCTACGGCAATTCCGTCAGATTCATATACAACTTCGCCCGTATCGTTTCGGGTGATAATTACAATCTGCGGATAATTGTTGATAGTTTCATTGACTATCATAAGATTGCCTTCGGCAGAGCCGTTCTCAAATTTCGGTGCGGTGTTCATTGATATATTTATCATACCTGCCTGCACCTTTTCATTAAGACCTTCTTTGATTTTGTCAATGTCAGCTTCATCCCAACCGCCTGTCACAGCTTCGCTGTCATACACAAGACCTCTTGCAGACGGATCTGCGGGATTATCGGAACAACCTTTAAATGCGAGAAACAAAATGCCGAGCAGAACGAGGATTGCTACCACAAGTCCGATTATGCGGCGTTTCTTTTCTTTTGTGCTGTCCGAGTTCTTTGTTTTTGCTTTGGTTGAGTTTTTCATAAGAATAAACCTCCGTATGTTTTTGTCATTGTCTTATCTGTGAAACCGCTAAGGCGGTATCACCAAGAGATAGAGCTTGTTATTGTGCTTTTTCATTTGCTGCTCCTTTCTACCAGTTTAAAAGAGACTGATAACTCTTTCGGCTACGCCCATAACAACTTCAAGACCGAGCAGAAGATACAGACCGCCAACCGAGATAATACCGTGAATCATTAAATCACCCCCAATCTTTTAAGTTTTGCTGTTATGTAACTATCCATTGTCGTTGGTGCGTTGTATAACGCTGACAAGTAATAGGCTTTCGGATTATGTATTTCGGGTCTTGTTTCATCAACAACCTCGAACACATAGGAAATGTGGTTTTCATCAACGGTGAGCAATCTGTCTATTACATCATTGCGAGATACTTTCTCGCCGTTGATAACAAAAAACGGTTTGGAAGAACAGAGCGTATCAGCCATAATTCTTATGACCTCTGTAAGTCTGTTTTCATCCCAACCGCTTTCAACAAGGATTTCAAAATCGAGTTTTTCTTTGAGCTTTTCTTCACAAGCTCTCCGACTTTCGCTCATTCCATCAAGATTGATTGATGGGTAATTAGTTGAATCCGTATTTAGTTTTTCTGTATTTATTATTTCTTTATTTATTTGCGTTGGATTTACCTGTGTAGGTTTTACCTGTGTTGGATTATCCAATATTGGATTTTCCAATATAGGTTTTTCCCCGATAGGTTCATTCGTTTGCGGTTCTTCATATATAAAGAACTCTGCACCTTTGAGCTGACCTTTTTCGTTTCGCTGACGGGTTCTGACAAGATAACCGTATTTTTCAAGTTCTTGCAGTTGTGAGCGAATCCCGTCAATGCCGTCTTTGCAGATAAGCGAAAGTCCCTCAATCGTGTAATTCCAGTTCGGGGGCAAAGAGAGCATTGTTGCAAGCAATCCTCTCGTTTTGTTGGATAAATTCATATCCCTCAAATGATAATTTGACATAACCGTATAATTGCTGTTTTTAACTACCTTGATAACAGCCATTGATCTATCCTCCATTTCCGAATCGTAAAAAATTAACACCAAACCGTTTAATCAGTTTGGCGTTTATAATCAGCTTGAAAGCCGTATCGTCTATTATTTCGGGGTTTGCCAAATCACTTTCTGAAATGTATTCTTGCCCGGTATAGATCTCTTTTGCTGCCATAAGCACGGCATAGAGTTGAGGGGATACACCCCGTAACCTCATTCTTTTGAAATCAATTCCGTATTTGCTGAAACACCACCAAGAGCGATTTATCAACTCTTGATTTGCAATCATTAAGTACAACGCTGCATAAAAACTGTTTGTGTTTCGTTCCAAATGAAACCCGAGGTTATAGTCTGCTTCATACATATTCATTGAGTGCTTTTTATTCAGCCATATACGGCTTTGAGGTTCAGAGGTCAGAACCATATTGCAAACCCTTAAATTCAGTCTTTCGTTTTCAAAAGTAAGACCTTTTACCACAGCTTCAGCGTAACTGAATATCTGTTCTTCCTTGGTGTTTAATACTGATTTTTGTGACCTCACCTCCATAAATGTAAATGGTGCTTGTATCATTGTTTCCTCCTGTTTTTGGGTACAAAAAAAGCCGAACTTGAAATCAATCAAATTCGGCTCTAATCTCTGTTCTGTTGTTTTTGCTTTTGGATTTGCAACCAACGGTCAAGCAGCTTGATTACAATTCCTTCAATTCTTTCCTTCGTAAATGAACGGGGAAAGTATCTTTTCAGTAAGTCCTCTGAAAGAACGACATTACGGTTTATGGGTTTCTTCTGTTCCATCATAATCTCTAACATCGTATCTTCGTTGAGTTTACCTTCTTGACTTAATTTTTTCATTCTCTGTGCCTGCGATAATGACGGCATAGCTTGCTCACTATCAATAGTTTCGACAAGCAGCTTTTGTTCTTCGGGTTTGAGATATGAGATTTCACAAGCGGGAGTTATACCCATTTTCTTCTCGTCAACCATATTCTGAAGTGACTCGTTCAACTCGTTAAGTCGAATATATCTTCTTACTTGTGAAGAACTGTCTGGAGATTCATCAGCTAAAAGTTGTCGTGATGTTTTGTTAGCTCCCGCTAACTTCTGTCCAACTTGGACAGAAGTTGAACTTTCTATTAAATCAGTTCTTGCCCCTTGTCGCTTTATGGCTTCAAGTTTCATCTTGTATGCCCTTGCTTTCTCCATCGGGGAGATTGTTTCTCTTTGCAGGTTGCTGTCAACCATCATAATCGTAGCAGCATCTCTGTCAACATTTCTGACTATTGCAGGTATGCTGTCTATGCCCGCAAGCTCACAAGCTCGCATTCTCCTGTGACCGCTTATCATTTCATATCCACCTTCCTCACGGGGTCGAACTATAACCGGGGATAACACTCCGTATTCTTTTACACTTTCAAGTGTTTCTCTCATATATTCATCATCCTTAACCTCAAACGGATGGTCGGGAAACGGGTGAATATCCTTTAAATGAATATGCTTTACAACTTCATTTGCATCTGACATTGGATTCCTCCTTTCTTCAAATTCTTATATTGACATAGTGTTTTTATTCCTATATAATTCAAGAAGGAACATATTTGATTATGTCCCTTCTTGATTGTTGATGAGTATTTTTTTGTGCGTTTTTAAGCAAAGAAAGCAAAGACTTATTTTCTACCATTTTCTCTACCAAATCACCGAAAATACGGTAGAAATATTTTTTGAATAATTTTTTGAGATTTGGGTAGCAAGTGGTCTAAAGCCTTATTTTTCAAGGCATTCAGAGTTTGTTTAAGTGGTTTTTAGTAGCCTGTAGTCGTAATTATATACAGACTGGGGGTCAAGAGGCCGTGAGTTCAAGTCTCGCCACTCGGACCATCTTAAAGAAGGCTGAAATCGTTGATATACAACGATTTCAGCTTTTTCCTTTTCTTCAAAAATCCGCAAATGGTCCTTATTTGGTCCTTATTCTGAAAAACACGAAAGCCGGGAAGTCTTTAGTATCAAGGCCTCCCGGCTTTTTGCGTGGGTCTTATCGGGTGTTTTTTATGAGCGATTTTTGCCCGATAAATAATCATAAAGCTGATCCATATCAATCAAGTTCCTATTCCCTATAAGGGTAGAAGCAATTTTCTTTTCATCAATGAGCCTACGGAGACCTCTTTCTGTTAAAGCGGTCTTGCTGTCAGACTCTTTTATTTCCTTAATTGCCTGCTTTATTGTGCGTATTTTAGGGGCCATGGACATTTTATCACCTCCAATTTTGTACGTTACGTACGTTGACGTTTTATTAATCTTGAGTTATAATTAATACGCAAACCAAACAAATGTACGTTTGCGATTTTCAGAGAAAGAAGTTGATTTTATAGCAAGATATGAAAAGCGCGGTAACAGTTACCGCTTAAAGGTCTATGACGGCTACAAGGCTGACGGAAGTCAGAATGTTAAAACTAAAACATGGAAGCCGTTAGCCGGTATGACAGAAAAGCAAATTCAAAAGGAGCTCGAGCGCCAACTCGTATTATTCGAGGAAGAAGTTAAGTGTGGCAATGTTTCAAATGCCAATATTAAGTTTGAAATAATGGCTGATAAGTTTCTTGAACAGGCAAAGCTTGAACGTAAGCTCAGGCAGCTTACCATTGAGAGGCTTGAGGATTGCAAAGAAAGAACATATAAAGCAATCGGGCATCTGCGTCTTGATCGCATAACAACAATGCATATTCAGAAATTTATCAACAGCCTTGCTCAGGACGGTGCAAATAAACATACAGGTAAAGGGCTTTCGGTCAAAACACAAAAGCTCTATAAGGGCTTTATATCCGATGTATATGATTTTGCTGCAAGATATTATGGTATATATTTAAAAAAACCTTGCAAAGAAGTACACACTGTTAAGGTTGAAACTAAAAAACGTGAAATTTACGATTTGGAAGAAATGCAGACATTGGTAAACCTCCTTTCCGAAAAAGCACCTTTGAAATATAAAGTATTTTTCATCATCGCGATGTTTACGGGCTTCAGAAAAGGTGAAATTCTTGGGCTTGAATGGTCTGATATTGATTTTGAAAATCAGGTTATCAGCATAAACAGAACTTCGGTTTATTCTAAAGAAAAAGGTATAATAACAGGAACACCGAAAACTGAAAACGGTTACAGAAGTCTGAAAGTTAACGATGAAGTTATGAACGCAATACGGGAACTTAAAGCAGAACAGGATGAAAATATAGCAAAACTCGGTGATGCTTGGCATGGAACAGACAGACTTTTCACCGCTTGGAACGGTTTGCCTATGGGTCCCGACACTCCGAGACATTGGCTTCAAAAATTCTGTAAAAAAGAGGGACTCCGCTATGTAAATGTTCATAGTTTCCGTCATTTCAACGCTACTGCTTTGATAGAATTCAACTGCAATGTTAATCAGGTTTCGGCATCGCTCGGACATTCCGATCCTACAACAACTCTTAATATCTACACTCATGTTTTTTCAAAGGTTCAGGCTTAAGCCAGCGAAGCGTTATCTGACTCTATCTCACTCAATGTCGGCGGTTAATCCGCCGGCATTGCCTTTAATGCGATAAAAGATACGACTGCATAGTGACGTTATTTCTCCAATGTGCGAGATGGAAAATTGAAACTGCCGCAAGCGCCAGCTTGTTGTATGAAGTGGGCAAACCGTATTTGATTGCCAACTCTTTGTTTTTACTTCTGATTTTGTATGTACCGCTGATAAGTTTCTCGTCAAAAGGTTTGCGAACAACCGTGCCATTAGGAAGCTTCTTCGTGCAATACACTTCCCAACGCAAACGGATTTCGGCTGCAAGTTTTTCTGCATAACCTTCTTCTGTGTTAATCTTGTTGAGATAATACTCATAACATCGTTTGGCGTTTTCGGCTCTGATGTGGTGATAGTCGATGGAATTTGAAAGCTCAATAGGCTGAAAAACTTTTTCTTTTTCGCCAACACCCTCAAAATAGCTCTCAATGAATGCTTCGTCTTCAGGAAGAATCCTTTGAAGAGAATCCTTGCCTCCCTTTCCGTCTTTGACGAAAACGCAAAGCTGTCCCGATTCATCCCTGACCAGATCCCGCCCCTCAAGCTTGGCAAGTTCAGACACCCTGATTCCCACGACATGTTGAAATGCTACAGAGCGTTCATAACGTGGATTATCGGGGTTGTTATCCGCACGAATCACCTTACCGTTATCGGAACGGGATTTCTTGTATTCGGCTGTGTGACGGATGGGCTTTGTGATCAGATTCATAGGCACACCGTAAAAGCTGCATACAGCAGCAAGATAATTGTGAATAGTGGTTGCAGGATAACACTGTTCCTGCAGATAGTCCGAGTAGTCCTGAATGTGCTTCATGCATTCGGAATGTGTTTTGCAGTTGTGGTGTTCACGGCAATATATGATATATGCCGTAAGCCATTTGCGATAGTTTTTCTGAGTAACAAAGCTTTTTGTTGATAAAAAAGCTTCAATTTCATCACGCAGCTGTCTTGTGATGCTTTTACCTCTGACTTTGTTTTCTTTTGACATGGCAGTTCTCCTTTGCTGATTATTTGAAACTTTTTTCTGTTGGTGTTTCTGCCAACCCATTCGTTAAATCAATCGGTGATGTCTCAATTTCCATACAGAAACATTGTTCTGCCGCCGAGAAAAGGCCGGTTGAGTAGGTTACCATCCTGTTCACACCAAAGAGTTTCTGAGCAGAATTTTCTCTCAAAAACCTTGCATAAGCGGTTATCACGTAAAAATCACTGTAATTTTTCGTGATAACCCTTATGCGCAGACCGACTTAAACTTAAAGAATCGGTCTGCTGTGATGAAAACAATCCTATGTTTTCATCACTCCAATCTCACTTGTTTCGTGAGATTGAATTGGATGCGATTGATGCTTTTGGTTGTCCTTATCAATTGTTTGCCGTCTCCGCATTTCGGTCCGTAAGCAAACACATCTTTATTAGTGTTTCTCTAAAGATGTTTTAAATTGATCAGGAATCAAAATCCAACGCAACAATACGCATCGGTCGTGCGGCACAAACGAATCAAAAGAACTCCGACTCTTTTAATTCATCTTTTTGCCGCTGTTTATGTTCGCATGTTTTGTATGCATCGGAGAATGCACAACCACCGGAATTCTCTCCGAGTGGATTTTCTCCTGTTGTCGTTATTTCTATAGAAAGACTAACTATTAAAAGTCAAGCCCCCAAAAAGAAAAAATCAAAAAATATTCATCACCCTTGACAAACAGAAATTAAATGCAAGTCAAAAAGAGTGACGGCTCAGTATGACACAACAAAAAGACGTAACAACCTTCCCGAAAAAATTTTAGCATTTAATTTCTTCGGTTTGTAAAGGGCACGCTACGCCGACTGATTTGTATTAAATTTTCATTTCAGGCTCAGGATGACATTTTAGGCTGATAAATTTCACCTGTTGTTTCAAGATGATAAAGAAGTCTGACTAATTTTTTTGCAACGTGAGAAAGAGCAACATAATAGTGTTTTCCTTCTGCTCTTTTCTTGGCAAGATATGCAGAAAAGTCAGGTTCCCAATTGCAGACATAAGCTGCTGCATTAAGTAAAGCCCATCTTAAATATCTCGAGCCTCTCTTTTCCATTTTTGCGTGAGAAGAAAAAAGCTGACCGGATTGATATGTAGATGGTGAACAACCTGCAAAAGCAAGTATTTTATCAGGACTGTCAAATCGGAAAAAGTCTCCGATTTCAGAAATAATGATTGCACCAATATTCATACCGATTCCCGGAATTGATAAAATCGGAGAATCGATGGCATCCATAATCTTTTTGATTTCCGCTTCGATTTCCGCTACCTCTTCATTTAATTCATAGATAAGCTTGATTGTGTGTTTTAACTCAAGAGATTTTGCAGGTAAATACAAACCGATGGAATGTCTTGCAGTTTCTCTGATTTTATCTGCGGATGCTCTTTTGAAACGACCTTTAGAAGCTGAATCCAAAAGATGTGTAAGGTGCTTTAAGTTTGCCGATGCAATGTGCTGAGCACTCGGAAACTCTGAAAGAAGAGCATAAATTGCCTTGCCGTGAAGCGTTGAAACAAGTGTTTCAAGCTCCGGGAAAAGTATATTTACCAGTCTGGATATGGATTGTTTAAGTTTTGCTCTTTGAGAAACTTTATCAAATCTGTATCTTGTTAGTGACTTCAGGTCTTCGTTGTGATATAATTTGTCTGAGTAGGGCTTTAAGCTCACGTCAGACATTATCATATTTGCAATTGTACGAGCATCGACTTTATCTGTTTGGGTTTTACGCAGTGTCATGCTCTTCCGGCTCAGACTGGTGTACAGCGGATTGATTACGATGGTTTCCAGACCCACGTTTTTCAAAAATCCGAGAATATTGCAACTGTAGTGTCCCGTGGCTTCAAGTCCTACTTTTACTTTATCCGGATTTTGTTCGGCGGTCTTGATTTTAAAAAGCAAATCTTCAAAACTGGTTATGTTGTTTTGTATTGTGAACACATCATACAAAACTTCACCTTCGGAATTGACAATGAAGCAATCGTGCTTGTCCTTTGCAACATCAATTCCAACATAAACCATAATGATACACCCGTTAATAATTTTTGACACTGTATGAACCCACAGGGCACTTTACGTCTTGTAACCTCGTTCTAAATAAACCGTCGGGCGGTATCTAACTAATTAACAAACTCGTAAAGGTCTGTGGTCGGAGCCTTTCTGAAACCGTCTTGCGGTAGGAGGTGAAACCGATCCACAGTATCCATTACAGTATAGCATACAGTCCTTGGAGAGGGACTCTAATAACTACTACTTTATTATACGAGGATGTCATAATAACTTGGTTTCTATTTTCAAAAAAATTGCATTCCATAAAAATTAAACAAATGCAGTTTAAAAAACACCGAGAAGGTGCGCCATTCGGAATCTGTTGCAAACACTTTTGAATTTTAAATCAACACTTTTGCACGGCAACTGAAAACTGTTGACAAACTATTCTTATATTGTTACAATAAATAAAAATTACTGAAAGGCAGGTGGACAAGATGACAATGGTGATTGGCACAATGAATCGGAGAGCCGTTTTGTCCGTTTGCGATTGATGTAATTTATATCTTTCTGTGAATTGCAAGCATCTCCGTTTCGGAGGTGCTTTTTTATTTAGGAGTAATATATGAGCTTAGAATTTCAAGGCATAAAACTGATGCCGATATCAGATTTAGGTGTCAGTCAGCTTTATCTAAATAAAAAGAAACTTGATAATATTTACAAATGGTTTTGTCCCGAAGATACCAAAAAGTATCCTCCTTTGCCTGTTCATGATTTCGGTGACGGCAAATACACTTTAACAGACGGACATAGCCGGGCCTATGCAGCCTACAAATCAGGTATTACATTTATTCCTGTTGTTTATGATACTGACGAAATTATTGTGTCTGATATAGGATTGCTTCAATATCGTAACGATATTGAGTGGTGCAAAAGGCACAAAATATTTACTGTTGCTGATTTTGAAAACAGAATTATTCCTGTTGAACAATATAAAAAGCTTTGGATTGAGCGATGTGATAAAAGTTATAACCTCTTATCACAAACAACCGAAGCTGAAAGAGAGATATTAGCAAGAAAGCAAGAATCTCTTTTTCTGTATGGCGCAAACGAAGATTTATCAGTCTTGTATTTTGAAGATATTAACGGAAAGCGATTTGAAATTAAAAACAAATAGTCCAAGGAGTTTGTTATGAAACACAAAGCAATATTCTTTGACCGTGACGGAACACTGACATATTTTACTGCTGAAAAAGAGGCTTGGCGTAACGAGCAAATCAGCAGTTGGAGCGGCAAGCCGTTTGAGCTGGATTACAATAAAATGATGGTTTTGTTTCACCTTGCAAGCGAGGGCAGAAAGCCTTGGTACCAAACACTTAATGATGAACGTGAGTTTTTCAGAAGATATTACTATCATCTGCTTGTCGGTGAGGGTATAACGGAAAACGTTGAAGAAAAAGCGGATTGCCTTTTGAATGAGCTTTGGTGCAACGGTGACAGAGCTTTGTTTTCAGAAACGGTTGAGGTGCTTGAATATTTTAAAAACCGTGGCTACAAAATGGGAGTTATCAGCGATACATCGCCGTCTCTTGAATTCACTTTGCAACAGCTTGGTATTGCAAAATACTTCACATCGTTTTGTGCGAGCTCGTTGGTCGGTGCTGGAAAACCGAGTCCGATTATTTTCAACGCTGCACTTGAAGCACAAGGTGTAACCGCATCTGAAAGCATATTTGTTGACGATTGCAAAGAAGAAGCCGAAGGTGCAAGAAAGCAAGGTTTTACTGCTTTTTATCTTGACCGAAGCGGAGAAAACAACGAAGAATGGACAATACACAATCTGAAACAGTTGATTGATTTTGTTGAGGAGTAATTATGAATAATAATAGTTTGAATTGGACTTTTGATACAGTTGCAGATACCTACGAAAAACTGCGACCCGGATATGTGGATGAGTTGTATCAAACTATCTTTGATTACGCACCAATCAATAATACAAGCCGTGTTGTTGAAATCGGCATTGGCGGCGGTCAGGCAACATTGCCTTTTCTGGAAACGGGTTGTAACCTTATCGCAGTTGATTACGGCAAAAATTTCTGCGAACTATGCCGTGAGAAATTTAAAGGTTATCCGAACTTTTCAGCGGTTTCGGGAAAGTTTGAAGATGTTGAGTTGAACGGCGAGTACGATTTGATTTATTCCGCTTCTGCTTTTCATTGGATACCTGAAGAAATCGGATACAAAAAGGTCTTTGATATGCTGAAAAACGGCGGTGTTTTTGCCCGATTTGCAAATCATCCGTACCGAGATAAAGACAAACCCACTTTGTCAGAAGAAATGGATCGAATCTATGCGGAATACTATTACAAATATCACAACAAGAAACAAGAACCACTTGTTGAATATTCCGAAACTCAGGCTTGGAACAGAGCATTGATTGCAGAAAAATACGGATTTACGGATACTCAATACAAGCTGTTTTACCGCACACGCACATTCTCCGCAAAGGAATATATAATGCTTCTCGGTACATATTCAGACCATATCGTTATTGAAGAAAAAATCCGAAATGAGTTCTTTTCAAAGATAGAAGATGCAATTAACCGTCACGGCGGAGAAATTACTATTTACGATACAATAGATTTACAGTTAGCAAGGAAAGTTTAAAGGATGTGATACTATGAAATTGGTTATAATATTCGGCAATCTGGCCGTAGGTAAAATGACAGTTGGGCAAGAGCTTGCCAAAATCACAGACCTCAAGCTGTTTCATAACCATATGACCATTGAGCCCGTTATAGAGATTTTCGGATATTATGAAGGCAAAACGGTACACAGATTGCGTCAGGTTTTCTTTGAGGAGTTTTCTAAAAGCGACAATTACGGAATGATATTCACCTATGTCTGGGCTTTCGACCATCAAGGCGACTGGGATTACATAAAATACGTTTCCGATTTGTTCAAAGAGCAAGGTGCAGAAGTTTATTATGTTGAGCTTGTTGCTTCACAGGAGATAAGGCTTGAAAGGAACTCAACAGAAAACCGTCTTAACAATAAACCGTCAAAGCGAAATCTTGATTTTGCAAGAAAAGATTTGCTCGACACTGATGAAAAATATCGTACAGAGAGTTATGACGGTGAAATAACATTCCCGAATTATATTAAGATTGACAACTCAAATCTTGCACCGGAAGTTGTTGCAGAAATGATAAAGGAAAGATTTAAATTATAAGGTGAGATTATGATTGATTACACTAAAATAAATTCGGAAACTTGGGATTCTTGGGCGGAAGATGGTTGCGAATATACCTTACCCATAAGTCACGAAGAATATGAGAAAATTACCGCTGATAATTTTTCGGTTATTCTTACTCCTTGCATTGCCGTTCCTCACGAATGGTTTGGTGATTTGAAAAGTAAAAAAGTGTTGGGACTTGCAAGCGGCGGCGGTCAGCAGATGCCCGTGCTTTCAAAGCTCGGTGCGGAGTGTACGGTGTTTGATTATTCCGACAGACAGCTTGAAGCAGAGAAAATGGTGTCCGAAAGAGAAGGATACAGCATCACAATCATCAAAGGTGATATGTCAAAAACGCTTCCTTTTGAAGATGAAAGTTTTGATTTGATTTTTCATCCCGTTTCAAACAACTATGTTGAAGATGTTTATCACGTCTGGAACGAGTGTTACCGTGTACTCAAAAAGGGTGGCAGACTGCTTTCGGGTCTTGATAACGGCATAGATTATTTATTTGAAGAAGATGATCCGTTGAAAGTGGTTAATCCCTTGCCGTTCAATCCCCTCAAAATGCCGAAAGAACGGCTTGACGCAATGATTGCAAACGGTGACGGTGTGCAGTTCAGCCATACATTGGATGAGCAAATCGGCGGTCAGCTCAAAGCAGGATTTACACTCAAAGCATTATACGAAGATCGTGACGGAGAAGGCGGAAACATAATCGGCAAATACTATCCGCAATATATTGCTACATTTGCTGTGAAATAAAAACTTCATCTCAAACAAGGAGAAAACCTATGGAATTATGGGATGCATATTATAAAGACGGTACTTTAGCAAACATAGATTTAATACGGGGCGAAAACATACCTGACGGGCTTTATCATCTTGTTTGTGAGGTACTCGTAAGACATATTGATGGCGATTATCTTCTTATGCAAAGAGATTTCAATAAGAATATTTATCCCGGTTACTTTGAAGCAACCGCCGGCGGTTCTGCTTTGAAAGGCGAAAATAAATTTGACTGCATAAAAAGAGAACTTTCTGAAGAGACAGGTATTGTATGCGAAGAATTTACAGAGTTTGCTTGCTATGTTTTTGAAGATGGTCAATCTTTGTTTCACTGTTTTTTATGCAATACTGATTGCGATAAGGAAAAAGAAAAACCGCAGCAAGGCGAAACAATATCTTTTAAATGGATAAGTGAAAGTGAGTTTATCCAATTTGTTAATTCGGACAAAATGATAGACCGACAAAAGACAAGATATTTAAATTGGCTCAAAGGAAAAGGATACTTAGAATAAAAGGGTGGGTGTTTATGTATAAATCCGAATTCTGTGAAGTGCATTATGATGAAAACTACAATATAGTATTTGTGAAATGGAAAAAGTTTTGTTCTCACGAAAACTACCGTGAGCCGCTTATGCTTGCACTTGAAATAATCAAAGAGCATAAGTGCGACTATGTTGCAGACACACGCACGGGTTTTGAAAACCATCCCGACGATACAAAATGGGTTGCAGATGTTTTTATGCCGACAGCGGCAGGATACGGCTGCAAAACAATATGGTTCATCATTGATAAAGAAAACTCTTTGAAAGAAGAACTCGAAGGTCAGGAAAGCGATTCCTCCGACAAAATTGCATTCAGATATATTTACGGTTTGGATGAGGTTGCAAAATGAAACTAATATTATCATCCTGTGATTTCAGAAATGAGAAATCGCAAAAAGTGATTATGGATAATCTGCCTTATTCTATAAACAAATGCAGACTGCTATTTATACCCAACGAAAAAGCAACGAAAGAAGCTATTTCAGGTGATGTATATTATGACCGTATGCAAGAGTTTGGATTTGCAAAAGAAAATGTTTATGTGTTCGACCACAACATTCCTGATGAATTCAGAAATCTTGATATTGATGTTATCTACATAAGCGGCGGAAACACTTTCGGAACACTTGATAAAATCAGAAAAAGCAACTTTGATAAAGATATAATCAGATATGTAAAATCAGGTGTTGTTTACATAGGTGGCAGTGCAGGTGCTCATATTGCTTCTAAGAACATTAAACACGTGGAAAACTACGACGAGACGGTATGTCTTTTGTCCAAACTTAATACAAAGCATCATAACGAAACTGATTTGGATTTGTAAGGGTTTACATTATGTTGCAGTTAAATTCACTTCCGGAATACAAAGTGTACATAAGTGTATTGAAATTTGTTATATAATCAAATCTATCAAAGAGTTTAAGAGGAGGATATTTATGAATATACTGGTAATCGACGGTCAGGGAGGTCAACTTGGAGGACAGATAATAAAAACGGTTATCGATAAATATCCCGATATTAATTTAACTGCAGTCGGCACAAATGCAGCAGCAACAACTGCAATGGTAAAGGCAGGTGCAAAAAAAGCGGCAACCGGCGAAAATCCCATAATTGTTGCCTGCAGAAAAGCAGATGTCATCATCGGACCAATCGGAATTGTTATTGCGGATGCTTTGCTCGGCGAAGTAACTCCCGAAGCTGCAAAAGCTGTCGGTCAGAGCAATGCCGTTCGTATTCTCATACCGATAAATAAATGTGAAAATCTCGTCGCCGGGGTTACAAAAATGACACTCTCCGTGCTGATTGAAGACGCCTTGTCAAAACTTGAAGAAATCATAAACAGCCACTTGAAATAATTGTTATCAGATGATATAATAATTTTGTTATTCAGAAGAATAGCTTTGAACAGAAGTTCTTTTTACTATATCATAACTTTATTTAATTATGCGATACGATGAAGGTGTTGTTTTCTCAGAAGAGATAACTTCACCTTTTTTCAATCGCAAAAAGAAAGGACTTCTTATGAAAAAGCAAAAAAACACATTTAATCTTGCGTTAGCGGCAATGTTTCTCGCACTTGCATATGTAATGCCGTTTTTAACAGGACAAGTTCCTCAGATAGGCGCTATGCTGTGTCCGATGCATGTTCCTGTAATCCTTTGCGGATACATCTGCGGAGCACCCTGGGGCTTGACCGTGGGTGCCATAGCTCCCTTGTTACGCTCCTTAACTCTCGGTATGCCTCCGTTGTTTCCGAAAGCTCTTGCAATGGCGTTTGAACTTGCCGTTTACGGACTTATGTCAGGTGTTTTATACCGTGTGTTTCCCCAAAAGAAGATTAACATTTATGTTTCACTTTTACTGTCAATGATTGCAGGCAGGCTTGTGTGGGGTGTCGTGCAATTCTTTTTTATGGGATTAGATTCAACAAAATTCGGTTTTTCCGCATTCTGGGCAGGTGCTGTTGTTAATGCACTACCGGGAATCGTTCTCCAGATAGTGATTATACCTATAGTCGTTATGCTTTTTGAAAAAACAAAAATAATCAACAGAAGTATACAACAATAATGAGAATATTACATAACACGTAAATTGCAGATTTTTAAATTACAATAAACCGCCTCACAGGTACCGTGCACCAATGAGGCGGTTTATTATTTTTTCAGCAGGGTTTAATAACAAGATAACCGCAAACAGGCAAGGTTATTTTACCGTAAACCGTTTCATCGGTTATGATATTTATGTGTTTCCTGTCAATCACAATATCTCTTTCTTCGTCGGCAAAGTTCATAATAAAAATGTTGTTGCCGCGTTTTCTTAAAAATACACCTTCGCCGTGATGGAAATCCGCATCAGGTACAATGGAGTTGATATCAATAAGCATCTTACAGAAATCATCGGCGAAATCCTTGTCGTTTCTGAATGCGGCGTAGTATGCTTTACCTTTTCCGAATGCATTTTCTGTAACGCAGGGCATTCCACTGTAGAAATTGCTTTTGTATCTGCCCAGTATCTTTGAGCCGTTTGCGTGAATAATATCGCATATGTGATTCACTTCGTAAGTTTTGCCGTTGAATTCGGCTTTGCCCGGCATATCTTCAGGGAGAGAGTCAGTTTCCTCGCACCATATACCGAAAACCTCTTTCAGATTTGCTGCGGGAAAACCGCCAAGATGACAAAGGTCATCCGAATCAACAATGCCTGTAAGATATGTTGCAACAAAACAGCCCCCGTTTTTAACGTATTCTTCAATCCGTTTTTCCGTGCCGTCCTTAAGCATATAGAGAAACGGTGCGATAACAATATCGTATTTTGAATAATCGTCCTGCATTGAAATAATATCAATGCTGAAGCCCCTTTTATAAAACGGAGCATACCATTTTATACATTCCTTCACATAATCTCTGCGGATGTTGTTATAACCCCGGAAAACATTGACTGCCCAGCCGTTTTCCCAGTCATATATAACCGCAACTCTGCTTTCGGTTTCGCTTCCGACAGCGGAATTCAGTTTTTCAAGTGCTTCTCCAAGCTTTGCAACGTTTCTGAAAACTCTTGTATTTTCGTGTCCGCAATGATCAATAACCGCACCTTGAAATTTTTCATCTCCGCCTCTGCTTTTTCTCCATTGAAAATACTGTATGCTGTCCGCACCGTGTGCAACAGCCTGAATTGATGCAAGCTCATTTATGCCCGATTTGGGGAGCTTGTTGACATCCTGCCAGTTTACCAGCGACGGTGTGCTTTCCATAAGGAAAAACGGCTGACCGTTTTTTAATGAACGGAAAAAATCGTGTAAAAACGCCGCTTCAAGTGCTTCATCAGGATTTTTACCTTTATCCCACGCAGGATAATTATCCCATGATACAAGATCAACATGTTCTGCAAATTTCTGATAATCAATTCCGTTGTATCTTCGCATGAAGTTAGTTGTGACGGGTATATCCGGAGTGATTTCACGCAGGGGTGCAATCTCATTTTCAAAAAAAGAAATGTGGCTGTCGGTTATAAAACGTTGCCATGCAAGATTAAGAGCCGACGCGCTGTCTTCTCCGTTTTTTTCGGGCGGATTAATCTGGTCAAAATCGTTGAAGGAATGCGACCAGAATGCGTTCCACCATTTGAAATTCAGCCCATCGATATCGTTGTGATAATATTCTCTGAGCCATTTTCTGAAAGCCTCGCAGCAAAGCTCACAGCGGCATTCTCCACTGTATTCATTTGAAATATGCCACATTTTCAGGGCGGGATGGTTTTTGTATCTTTCCGCTAGCATTCTGTTGATGCTGCGGACTTTTTCTCTGTAAACCGGAGAAGTGAGACAATGATTGTGTCTGTCACCGAATTTGCGGCGTATCCCGTTTTCGTCTTTTCTTAAAACTTCGGGATATTTTTCGGCAAGCCATGCAGGCCGTGCACCCGACGGAGTGGCAAGGATTGCAGCAATACCGTTCTGATGCATCTTATCAAGGACAGTATCAAGCCATTCAAAATTATAAACGCCTTCTTCAGGTTCAAGTGCTGCCCATGAAAATACGCCGACCGTTGCGCTGTTGATATGAGCCAGCTTCATCAGACGCATATCCTCATCCCATATTTCGGGTGTTCTTATCCATTGGTCAGGATTATAGTCGCCTCCGTGGATGATATAATCAAAAAACTTCTTAGCCATTTTCAACCCTTTCCGCCGTTGCTCTGCAGCTCGATTTCAAGGCACGAATACCCAAGCAGACTGTTGCTTACGGCATCAGGCTGATGCCCGCCGATAAAAAGGGTGATTCTGCCGTCGGGTTCAACTCTTTCACCCTTTTCATTGACGGCTTTTATCCAATAACGGTCAACATCAAGGGTGATTTCTGCTTTTCCGCCTTTTTCAAGCACAACGGATTTTACCGCACAGAGCTGATAATGAGGCGTTGCAAATCTGCTGTCGGTGTAGGATGCGTAAACCTGAACGATTTCCTTTCCGTCTTTATCACCGATGTTTCTGACATCCGTTTTCACCGTTATTTTTTCATCGTCTGAAAAAACAAGCCTTGCATTTTCATAGGCGAATTTTGTGTAAGAAAGACCGAAGCCGAAAGGATAAAGTGCATCGCCGTCAATATATCTGTAGGTTCTGCCCTTCATGCTGTAATCTTCAAAATCGGGAATATCGTGGTCACCCTTGTAAATTGTGACGGGAAGCTTTGCCGAAGGATTGGCATCACCTGCAAGGATATTTGCCAGTGCAAGACCTCCCATTGAACCGGGATACCATGCGTGAATAACGGCTTTTGCATGGTTTCTCACCTTTTCGCCCACATCAATTGAACTTCCGCAGAGAAGAACAACGACAACATTTTCGCAAACACTGCAGACTGCCTCCGCGAGCTTCTGCTGAGTTGCAGGAAGACAGAGCGTGCGCTTATCGCCGCTTGACGTATAATCATCATCAAATCCCGTGTCCTCGCCTTCGACGGAACGGTCAAGACCGAGCGCAAGAATTGTTATATCCGCTTCGGCAGCCGCTGCAACACCGTCGCTTATCATATTCTGAAAACCGCTCCAATGGTTAAGGCTTTCGTCGCAATAATTGCAGCCCCTTTCAACTGTGATTGCAGCATTCCTGAATATTCTGCGTATACCGTCTGCAACGGTCACATATTCGGATGCATAGCCGTTGTAGTTGCCTTCAAGTGCGGTAAAGGAAAGGGAATTCGGCCCGACAACGGAAATTCTTTTTTTTGTGGTTTTATCAAGAGGAAGGAAATTATACTTGTTTTCAAGAAGAACAATGCATTGCTCTGCCGTTTTCCGGTTGAGTGCCTTGTGCTCCTGGCTGTCAAGCTTGTCAAATCCGATATCCGAATATGGTCTTATTTCTTCAAATTCACCCAGACGGTAACGGATTGTAAAAAGTCTTTCCGCCGCCATGGTTATATCTTCTTCGCTGATTAAATCCTGCTCATATGCATCAACCAGAGCGTCGTAGGTGTCGCCGCAGTTGAGGTCACATGTGCTTTTAAGAGCAACAGCCGCAGCCTCTGCCCTTGTTTCGACAAATTTATGGAATTTATAGATGTCCTTGAGTGCACCGCAGTCGGAAACAACATAGCCGTCAAAACCCCATTGTTCTCGGAGTATCTGCGATATGAGATAAGAATGGGCACAGCAGGGTTCGCCGTTCAGACGGTTATATGCGCCCATAACACCTGAAACACCCGAGCTGACTGTTTTTTCGAATGCGGGAAGATAAGTTTCCCACATATCATGCATATCGACAACTGCATTGAACCCGTGTCTTGTTTTTTCAGGACCCGAATGAACGGCAAAATGCTTTGAACAGGCTGCCGCTTTCAGAAATTCGCCGTTGCCCTGAATCCCATTGATATAGGAAACGCCGAGCTCCGAGGTGAGAAACGGGTCTTCGCCAAAGGTTTCCTGACCTCTGCCCCAACGGGGATCGCGAAAAATGTTGATATTCGGCGCCCAGAAGGTTATGCCCTTAAAAATATCATGATCACCGTATCTGAGATGCATGTTGTATTTTGCTCTGCCTTCTGTCGAAATAACATCGGCAACCTTGCCCACAAGCTCGGGATCAAAGGTTGAAGCCATTGCTATTGCATGGGGAAAAACAGTGGTTGTGCCTGCTCCGTGAATACCGTGCGAGCTTTCGTTCCACCAATTATACGCTCTGATGCCGAGCCTCTCGATTGCAGGAGCATTATATAAAAGCTGAGAAAGTTTTTCCTCAACCGTCATTTTCGCAACAAGCTCTTTGGCTTTTTTTGCGGCGGTTTCCTTGGTCATAAAAAGTCCTCCTGTTATTCTAAAAAGGCTGTCGGTCCGATACAATTAAGAACCGACAGCCCTGATTATCTGTTTAAGGGTTTTCACTTTTCACAAGCTCGTTGAGAACAGTAATGGTTTCAGAACCGGCTGTGCTTCCTGCCGAAAGCAGCTCCTCGTAATGTCTGTGATAGGTTCCGAAAATTTTATCTGCGCCGTCTGTGTCCCAGATTACATCGGTGATGAAGTGTGCGTAGTCGTTATCGGGAAGAATATAGCCTGTTGCGTCGTTGCAAAGACCCATAACAAGAACAGTTTTTCCCTCAGGAACAAGATTTGCAGTCGGTTCAAGAGTCCACTCTGTCCCTTTATAGGATTCTTCTGCGGAAACAACATTGCCGTAAATAAGCTGAGGAACAATCTCGCCCGGTGCCGTAAGCAGAACAATATCCTTGCCTATTTCTATATAACCTGCTTCCGTAATAATCGAATAGCCCGTTTTGCTTGAAGAATCTTCAACCGTTGTTGTGCCGATAAACCCTTCGGTGGCGCCGTATCCGAAAAGACCTTTTTCAAGCTTTATTGCATATTCTGTCATTTTTACATTAAGAACAGGCTCAATTTCTTTTACATTATTCTGGGCTTCCAATATAAGTCTTGCATATTCATATCCGTAAAGAATAGCCGTCTTGTATTCTTCCGCAGTGGGGTTAACGACGATTTTTGCATCAACCTCACCAACGGTTGATGCAGGAACATCTGCCCATTTATTAACGGAAACAGGTGCCTGTGCACCCTGGATAAACATAAAATTCATACCTGCTTCATTGATTTTTTCTTCCATAAAAGCGGGAAAATCTGCGGAAAGAAGCTTTGTGGTTTCATCAACAATAGTCGGGTGTGCACCTATGTTTGTAAAAATCGTTCCTGCAGACTCTTTATTGTCGGGAACAAACTTGAAGCAGGCAAAGAAATGCTGATAGCCTTCCGTATAATATCTTTTGTTGACAAGATACGGATAATCGTCTTCGGAATAAAGACCGTTTTGCTCGTCTTTGCCCATGCCTGCTGTTTCAAAATAATAGAGCGATCCCGTTTCCATATTCTTATACGCCTCAACAATTGCATCTGCTGTGCGGTCAATCATTATTTCAAGAAATTCGTGATCAATCGACCTGTCTGCCCCGCCGAAGAAGCTCTTGAGAATTTCAAGCAACAAATCAAGCCCTATGCCCTGTGTATCAATAACCGTGTGGCAATGCGTTGCATTTATATTGATAGCATTGATATCGTTTTTTATATTGCTTTTCTCAAGCTTTTCTTCAACTGCAGCTCTGATTGCACGAATATCGCTGTTTGCAACACCAATGCCGTCGATTGAAGCAAAAACGGTTGTGCCTCTGCCCGAGCCGTCGTTAAGTGCAATCGCAACCGCCTTCTGGTCATCAAAAACTCCGTTTACCTTCTGAGTAAAGTATCCGCCGGTGTAGTATTCCCTGCTTCCGTCAAGAAGATTATCGGGAACAAGGCTTTCCTTGCCAAAGCCGAGCGACCATTTTGCTCCGTCAGCGGGAGTGTCGATGAAATTTTCGGTTCCCTCATAGAAATTTTTGCTTTCGCCTGCAAAATACTCCTCTACCGTCGGATAATCGGGCGTAGGAGTCAGAATTCCGAGAAAACCAATAACCCCGTCAATAATACCGCCGAGAATGTTTGTTACGGCATGGATGGGATTTTTGTTTTCACCAAATCCGAAAGATGCTGATGCATTTACCGTAAAAACCATTGTGAATACAAGAAACAATGCGATGACTGAGCGTGAAAGCTTTTTCATTTTTGCATCTCCTTACATATAAATTTTTCGGTTATTTTGCAGATTCAATCAGGTCTTCAGTTTCATCGAGAATGATTTTTCCTGTTGCCGGACCTGTTGAGTTTGTTTCCTCATAGTGGTCTCTGTCCATATCGTCGGTTGCCTTGTTGATATAAGGCAGTGCTTCATTCAGCAGAAAATCGTTTTCCGCAAGAATATAGCCGAGTTCATCGTTGCAAAGACCGATAACAAACTTGTGTTTGCAGTCCGTCATATCGGAAAGCACTTTTGGGTAATCTGACGGTCTGTGGTTTGCGCTGTCTTTTTCCGAAAGAAATTCTCCGTTGTAAAGCTCGGGGAAGAGTTCGCCGGGAATAAGGAATGCGGCAACATCCTTATCACCCAATTCCAGATATCCTACTTCCGAATAAATGCAGACCTTGCTTCTCTTTTTTGTTCTTCCGATATCATTATTGAGAACCTTAAGATATCTTGCAAGAATAAGCACCGTATTGTCACCGGGAACGGCGATACCTTTGGATTTTATATTGAGAATGGGCATCAGCTCCGTTTCATTGCTTACGGAAAGAGCGATTTCACCCAATTGCTTGCCAAAGTCCTTCATATATGCTTCGCAGTCAATCGAATCTCTGTATACCTTCTTTATTTCTTTTGCGGAAATCATACCACCTATGGCGCCGTTGAAGAAAACGGCATCTGCGCCGGACGCTTTTTCCTCAATTTCTTTGATGAGGTAAGCAGGAAAATCAGCACTGACAAGCGATGTTGTTCCCAGAAGTTCTGCATGCGAAGCAAAATTCACTATGTAAATGTCACCCGTTTTATCATTGGGCGAAAAACGGAATCTGGTGAGATTTTTGTCGTAGGTTTCGGGTGTTCTGACATCTGCCTGCATATCTTCAACAACAGTATGCCCCATAAAAAACCTGCCGTCTTTTCTGTTCTCAAAAGCCGAAATAACTGCCTGCGCCGCCGTTTTTTTAAGACTGTTCATAAAAGACTCGTCTTTGCCGCTTTTATAAATCTTTTCGCCCCAAAGACCCTGGGTATCAATTCCTGCGTGTGTGTGGGTTGAAGAAATGTTGATTGATTTAACTTTGCCGAGTCTTCCGCTTTCAAGTGCAAGCTTTCTAATATCGTTTATATCCTTTCTGCTCATGCCGACGCAATCAAGTGCGCAGAAAACAACGCCGCCGTCACCCCTGTTATCATCAAGATAAACAGCTCTTGCATACAGATTATCCAGCACCCCCTTTACGGGGTTGTTTGAATCATAGCCTGCGATATAATATGTTTTGCTGTCATAATCGTCAGGGGTAAATGATGCTTTACCGAAACCGCAGGTCCATTTTTTGCCGGGAACGTACGAGAATTTCTCGTCACCTGTGAGCATGAATTTATTTGAATTTTCCTGAGTTGTAAAGCATTTTTTCGGAATGGTTGAAAGAATGACATCCATCAGGGTTTTCACTGCTGTTTTTGTGAAACTTTCCTTAAATTTCATATCAATCTCCCCCAAAAACTATATATCTTTACTATACACAAAATTTTCAAAATTTCAAGCATTATTTTCTTGCCTTTTTTAATTTTTTATGATAATGTAAATTTATACCGGATTGAGGGTGGTGAGTTGTAATGGTATTCATCAGGAAATATGAAGAAAAAGACCGCGCTGATGTGCAGTTTGTAAATCACAACAGCGAGGGTCCCGAAGAAGTGCCGGATTTTTTGACGGGGCAGTTTTATCATAACACTTTCTGCAATTATTATATTGAACACGAGCCTGAAAATTGCTTTGTTCTTGATGATAACGGCAGGGCAGTCGGATACATAATCTGCGCTGAAAATTTCGACAGATTCAAAGAGATTTACGACAGGGACTATCTTCCCCGTTCAAACACTTTTGGTGAGGACAGATATGAGTGGGCTTCCACGGCGTACAATTGTCAGGAAAAGTTCAAGAACGAGTATCCTGCTCACCTTCATATCGATATTCTTCCCGAATATCAGAGAATGGGTATGGGCGGCAAAATGGTTGAAGCTTTATGTGACCATCTGGCAAAAAAAGGAATTCACGGCGTCTGTCTTACCTGCGGACCGAGAAATGAAAAGGCTGTCAATTTCTATAAGAAATACGGCTTTGAGCTTCTGTTTCTCGACCACGATGACGCTTGCTTCGGCAAAAAACTCATATAAAAATGTTTTATATAATTAAATCTAGACAGGAGAAATAATTATGGCATCACCGGCTCTGGTTGAACAGCTTTATCAGGCACTTCCCGATGAAACAAAAGAATTTTTAAATACAGCAATTAAAAAAGTTATTGAAGTCAAAAAGCGCGGCGGTAAGGTTGCGGCTGTCATAGGCAGCGGTCCCAACCTTCACGAGGGTGTCACAACTCTGATTGCCGCACTTATCCACGCAGGTCTTATCGACGGCGTAACGACAAGCTCTGCAGTTATCTCTCATGAAATGGGCGGTACACTTGACAAAGTCAAGCGTTTCAATGCAGATATTCTCGGCGACAAATGTCCCGAAAACATCCGTTGCCGCGGCAACATCTATGAACTTACCCAGCTCAGCAAAGAGGAATGGGCACGCATCCGTTCTGAGCTGCCTCTTGATGAAGAACTCGTTTCAATCTGCGAAAAGGCAGAAGGCAAGGTTATCATCAAGGCTGCAGGTAATATGGCTTATCCTGTAGGTTACTTCAATGAAACGGTTTCCACAGAGGTTATGGTTGCGGCACAGACACTCGGCGAAAGCTTTGAGTATGTTGCGGGTCTCGGCGCTGACCCGAACACTATGATCGGCGCAGGCGCAATCAAGGGCGTACCTGTTCTTGTAAGCGTTCCTCAGCTTATCGGCGGCGGACAGGTTGGTCTTTGCATTTCTGACAGCATCCCCGTAAGCCAGCGTTGCAAGCGTATTGCAAAAATGCTTTCGGAAGCCGATGTTATTATTGAATCCGCAGTTGCTCTTACTCAGGAAATCCACGACGGTCCTTTTGAAACATACACAGGCCACGGAATCTGGGCTGCAATGAACGGTCTGCCCACCTACAGCCTCAAGGATAAAACTCTCATCCGCTTTGACCTTGACGAAAATCTCAAGCGTTCGTGGGATCTCAATAAACAGAGTGAGCTTATTCAGAAAGCAATCAACGAGGGCCTTCCCAAGACCAAGCTTACAAAAATCCCCTTCCGTATGGAAATGTCAGCCTTCACCCGTCTTGAAAACAGCATCCCCGTTATCGGCGATATCGGTGAGCTCTGGCCGATTTTTGTTGACCGTGTCTGCAACGAACTGGGCGTGACGCTTGATTTCACTTCAGCTCCCCAGAACACAGACGAAGGCAAAGCAATGCGTGAGCGTATCTGCGATGAAATCAAGCCGTTCTCACTCAACAAAATGCGCAATGCCCTTCGTGACAAATATAGTTTTTAATCCATAAAAAGGAGATTATAGATATGAGTGCTAAAGTTTTAGGTGTTATTCCCGCACGATACGGTTCTTCCCGTTTGCCCGGCAAGCCTCTTAAAGATATATGCGGAAAACCCATGATCCAGCATGTTTATGAAAACGCAAGCAAATCGAAGATTCTCAGCAAGGTTGTTGTTGCAACAGACGATCAGCGTGTGTATGATGCTGTTATCGCATTTGGTGGCGAAGCTGTTATGACAAGCGTTAATCATCCCACGGGTTCCGACAGAGTTGCAGAGGCTGCAAGCAATTATGACTGTGATTATGTCATCAATATTCAAGGCGACGAGCCTCTTGTTCCCCCCGAAATAATTGATGATATCGGGTCTGCTCTGATTAACAGCCCCGAATGCGTTATGGCAACAGGCAGCGTTCCCATTGAAGGCGACTATGTTCTCAACAACACTGTTGTTAAGGTTGTAACCGATGTTAACGGCAATGCAATTTATTTCTCGCGTTCACCTATTCCGTATCCCCGCCACGCAGAAGCTGCGAAGTATTTTGAACACGTGGGAATTTATGCATATACACATGAATTCCTCAACACATACACAAAGCTTGCACCCACACCTCTTTCAGAGGCTGAATCCCTTGAACAGCTCAAGGTTCTGGAGCACGGCTACAAAATCAAAATCGTTCCCGCACCTGCACAGTATGAAGCAGTCAGCGTAGATACAGAGGAAGATCTTCAGGAGGTTATCCGTATTTATAAAGAACGTCACGGTTGCTGATTGTCCGACCCTCCCCGAATGAAATAAGGAAAAATTTCATTCGGGGTCTTTTAAATATTCAGATGATTTTTATTTCATACAGGTGAAAAATATGAAAGTTACACATAACACCGTGGCTATCGGCAAAACCGACTTTTTCGGCTGGCCTGCAAACCACGGTATCTGGAAATTTAACGATGAATTGCTTGTTGGCTTTGAAAAGGGTATACACCACTACAACGGCCCCGATGTTCATGCGCTTGACAGAACAAAACCTACAATAAGAATGTTCGCAAGATTTTGCCCCCAAACGGGATGGAATCATGAATATCCCGAAATTCCGGCGATTGATTATGAAAACAAAACCCCTCTTCCCGATTTGCCGCCCGACTTACTGAAACCTGAAAGCGGTTTATATCTCATGCCTTCGGGCTGGGACGGTAACGTGTTCACTCAGCTTATGGTTACAAATAACGCAGGTAAAAGCTGGGAAGGTCCTTTCCGCATTCCCGATTTCGGTCTTGTCGGCGTCAGCGCAAGAACGGACTATCTTGTTTGCGACGGTTATTATCTTCTTGCAATGACAGGTGTTAAGGCTGACGGTCTTGAAGGAAATGCCTTTGCCGCAAAGCTTACCCTTGACGGTAAATGGGAAAAGCTTGGTATGATGGGCGAAGACCCTCCCAAGGGTGATTTTCGCATCATGCCTGCCCTCGCAAAGCTTCCCGATGGCTCGCTTCTCGGAATTGCACGGTATGCCAGCGAAAATGAGCCGGGCTTTACACAGCTTGATGTTTACCTGAGCGATGACGAAGGAAAAACCTGGAATTATGAAACAAAGCTTGCCTTCATAGATGAAGATATGAGCGGCGGAAGTCCTCCCGCACTTTGTTCGTTGCCTGACGGAACCGTCGTTCTTGCTTTTTTTCGCAGACAGGATCCCCGGGGACTTTTTGTTACTACCACCCGTGACGGAAAAAGTTGGTCAGAGCCTGTTGCGCTGCGAACAGATGCGGTCAACACAGATATCGGCTATCCCAGAATAGCTTTCTTTAATAATGAAATACATATACTTTATTATTATAATCTCGGTGAGGAAGAAAACCGATTTGTAGCAGATACCATAATTTCTGAATGGGAGACATTGATAAATGATTAGAGCTGAACTTTTATATCAGGAATACCTTGCAACCGAAGGAATCAACGAAGAAACAGGGGAATGCCATGCAGCAACGGTTGCTATCTGCGACGGCAAGCCCACAGCTGCCTGGTTTGGCGGCATAAAAGAAAAAAATCCCAATGTGCGCATATGGTTTGCACGCCGTGACGGCGAATGGAGTGTTCCTGTTCCCGTTACTCCCGATGACGGCGAAGCAGACTGGAACCCGACTCTTTTTGCTGAGAACGGTGTTCTCACGCTTATTTATAAAAGCGGTATTGATGAGGGCCATTGGTACTCAATGAAAACCGTTTCTGTCGACGGCGGTAAAACCTGGTCGGCTCCGACAGAGCTCGTTCCCGGCGATATTGGCGGCAGAGGTCCGGTTAAAAATCAGATGATAAGGCTTTCAAACGGTGCGCTTCTCGCTCCCGGTTCAACCGAAGATTTGGCCGACCGTTGGGAATCCTGGACGGATTACAGCGAAGACAACGGCGAAACCTGGAAGCTTTCCGCACCCGTTGCATTTGAACTGCCCGATGGCACAATATGCAACCGTAAAGAAGAGCTTCCCAATGAAGGCGAAGGTCTTATTCAGCCTGCGGTTTGGGAGGACCAATCACACGACGGTAGAGTTTATATGCTCGCACGCACAAATCTTAATTGGGTTTACCGCAGCGAATCATCCGATTTCGGACGCACATGGTCAGTAGCAAGACCTACCGATATGCCCAACAACAACAGCGGCATCGGTGCCGCGATGACCGATTGCGGAGTTCTTGGTCTTATTTGTAATCCCGTAAGCGAAAACTGGGGTGACAGAACGCCTCTCTGCCTCTTCCTTTCAGAGGATAACGGCGCAACGTACCCCGTCCGCATCGATCTTGAAACTCAACCCGCAGTTGAATTTTCTTATCCCTCAATTGTAGCAGAGGGAAATCTTCTCCATATGGTATATACCTGCGGACGAAAAAAAATCGGCTATGCGGTTGTTCGTGTAGAAAAGAATTAAGATTAAGAAAGGGTATTGCATATGGAAACTCAGAACATTTTTGCATTTTTGGCTATAAGCATGATAACCATGTGCTTCGGCTGGGGTATTCGCGGCTCTGCAATCGGCGGAGAAAAAGGCGCTATGCTTCCCGGTGCATTCATGGGTATTCTTTGTGTCTGGTACACAGGCTCAGAGCTTCTGATGGATAATGTTTATCTGTTTGCTGCAGCCTGCGCGCTCGGCTATTTCTACGGCGGTATGGAGCCTTATGGCTCAACAATGAGTCTTGTTCTCACCCACAATAGTCCTCGCTACAATCCGCCTCTCGGTTATCTTGCCCTCGCTTTCAAAGGCTCCATCTGGAGCGGTCTGGGCTCGGCTTTTCTCGGTATGAGCTTCTCAGCTATGAGCGGTGTTGTTTATAAATGGTATGATTTCGTTATCTTCTTTGCGCTTGTTCCGTTGGTTCAGGAAATCGGATACCGCATTTTCAACACTCCCTATGACCCCGAACACGGAAAAATGCCCAAGGTCTGTTTTTCGAAGGACAGCCGTGAGGAATGGGGACGCAATCTTGTGATAGTTGCGGGCGTGCTTGTTATGGCAGCGATAAGAAGGGATATTTTCACGATTATTATGTGGGTTGGCGGCGCTCTTGCCGGCTCAATCGGTTGGGTTATCGCCATTACCTTCTATGACAAAGAGCTTCATCCTCTCAAAAACGGCAAAATGCTTTTTGGCAAATGGGAAAAGCTCAAGATTGTTGACGGCTGGAAAATCATGGAATTCACTCAGGGCTGCTTTAACGGTCTCGGTATCGCAGGCGCTTTTGTTCTCGGCTGGCCTCTTGCAGCAAAGAATCTTGAACAGGCCGAAGCAGCGGGCAAGCTCTGGTACATGCTCCCCGAAAAGGTTGACACAGTTCTTTCGTGGGCATTCTGCGCTCTGATTATTCTCACAATATTCCTCTTCATCATTCCTTACCGCAGAAACGGCAACAAAATTACCCGCGCCTTCGGTGAGGTTGATATGAACATAGTTGAGGTGATTGAGCGCCCCTGCTACATGGTAGGTCCTCTTGCTCTCGTTATGCTCGGTTCAACAACCATGGCATCAATCATCTGTTGCTTTACTATGTATTATGTTATCGCACAGCATGACGGTCTTGAAAGATACTGGGATTTCAAG
Source organism: Clostridia bacterium (assembly GCA_017466365.1). GTDB lineage: Bacteria > Bacillota > Clostridia > Oscillospirales > Acutalibacteraceae > CAG-177. The sequence goes on from JAFTUG010000015.1 coordinate 28,885, forward strand.
AACATAAAGCTCATCCGTATTATCCTTATTCTCATCGGTGCGGTTGCACTTGCCGTTCAGGCAATCAGAGGCTACACTCTTTGGGAAACCTGGATTTTCTACTGCGTAGGCTATGTTCTCTTTGACCTTGTGTATTTCTACCGTCCCAAGAGAGTAATCGAAAACTACAGAAATTCAAAATCCGTCAAGGAGTTTCTTGTTTCCTTCGGCGGAGACATAACCGTTCTTCCCTTCTTCCATATCTTAATGGTGGGTCTGCTTGTGTTCGGTTATTATAATTTCCGTTAAATATTAAACAAAGCCGGTCATCCGAGTGATGAACCGGCTTTCTTTATAAGATATTCAATCTGCATTTATATCTGGTGTTTTGAAAATCATAATCCGTACTTGCGGATAAAATATGAAGGTGTGCAGCTCCATGCATGGCAAAGGCTGTTTATTGTTCTGTTATCGTATGGTGAAAAATCAAGGTCTTCAGGGATATAAGCCTCCCAGAAGGTATCTGCTCCGTGTTCAAGCATGCCGCCCCAAAAGGTTTTTATGTATTGAACCGCTTTATTCCTCATGTTCAGCTTAAACAAAGCCTCTGTTACATAGTGGCGCATATAAGGGGTAACAGGCTGTTTTGCGTTTTTGTTGTCAAGGCAGGAAACAAGAAGCTTTTTCGCTTCTTCTCCGTCAATAACTCCGCCCAATATCATCCACACCTGAGAATGAACGTTGAACTGACCTTTATCAAGTTTATTGATAAAGGCGTGTTTGTTTTCATCATAAAGATATTTTTTGCAGGCGTTACGTACTTCGGAAAGGTGAATTGAATATTTTTCATGTTCTTCATCACCGATTGATTTTAACAGTTCCGAAAAATGTTCAAGCGTATAGAGGTACACGCCCTGCAACGCAGTCAGATTTTCAAGACCCGGACACCAGTCGATAAAAGCAAACCAGCCTTCCTGACGGGTTACAATCAGATTTTCGTCGAGTGTGTTTCTGAAGCTTTCGAGCTGTGATTTGCAGATGCTTATAAGGTCATTGACAACACCTGTATCACCGATATGCTTATAGTAATCACAAACGGTCACAACAAACAAAAGCGCATAGTCCGCAATATGTGCTGAACCCGAGAAATAATACGGTGTTTCATAAATATATGAAGGCAGAAAGCCGAGCTTATCGCAGTCGCCGGCAGCAAAAAGATATAAACATCTTCTGGTGATTTCAAGGTTTTGGAATGTATAGTAATTCGTCAGAGCTTCGAGCCTGAGGTCACCTGTCCAGAGACGGCGGTCACGCTTGGGTCCGTCTTCAAAAAAAGACTGCATGCATTCTTTAAGAGTGTTTGTTGCAACGAGGTCAATTTTGCTCAACAAAGCGTCTGCTGTTTCTGCAGGCTTAAGGACGGACACGTCGGCACTGGTTGATGCACGGAAACAAAAGTCAAATAACTTAATAGGCTTGTTGGTTTTATCTATCGTTATTTTTATATATCTGCAAGCGTATCTTCTGGGCAGAATTGTTTTTTGCGGATAATCAAGATTGATTATTTCTTCCTGCAACCACGTTTTAGAGAGACCCTCCTTATATAAAGAAAAATCATCTTCGATCTCCCTCATATCTTCACCGAATTTGATGATTAATCGTACAGGCGCATCAATAAAATCATTGACATTGTCAAATGCAAAGGAAAAATGTCCGACTGCGTGTTCACCGAGGTCGAGCAGAATGCTGTCACCGGTTGAAACGGCAATTTCGGTGATATCAGGTTTTATGTCTTTGTAATAAAGCTTGGGGTAATTATCCTGCGCTTTGCTCAAGAAGAATTTTTTGTTTTTCATAAAACATCTCACTTTTTAAATTTCATCCGGCTGCTGTCCGTCGTGGGCAAGCCACTTGCATTCGGAAATTTCCATGTTTGTAAAAGTTGCCTTGAAGGAAGAATTTTCCGGGCTGCATGCATAGATTCCGAATCTGATTGTACCGGCACCGTTCCACATATGGCAAACTCTCATCTGTCTGAATGTTATACCGTCGTCGGAACACTCGATACAATAATCGTCTTCTCTGCGGCTGAATCTGTACCACATTGATTTGATATCTGCATCAATTTCCGTTGTTGCCCAGTCGGAATAACCGTTATTTGTAACAACAGATCCAAGATGCTGAAACTTCTCGTTTTCATATTCAATCGATCCTTTTATCCAGTTGTCGCTGTCAAGGTACATAACAATACCGCATTGGTCAAATCGGTGTTTTGTTTCAAATTCCGTTCTGACAATAAAAGAGAAAAACTTTTCATCAGTTTCCATCTGAAGCACGGGCGCGTTGTCATTCCTGAAATGATAATATGTTCTCTGCCATAAATCTGTATTGGGAGCAGTTGTTATTTCAATTTTATCGGCAGCTATTGAGTAGTCTGCAGGCTCCCTTGTCCATTTTAATATGTTTGTTTCAAGTTTCATAATAACACCTCATTAAATTTTAACCCGGTAATAAAATAATACCATAAAAAATTATTTTTTCAACCTCTTGAAATAAATGAATACTTGGGTTTTAAACGATTCAGATTTTAATAAAGCAACCACCTCTTTTGATATGCACCCCAAAAGTTAGACACTTTTGGAGGTGCATATTTTTGGTGCCTTTAGGTGTGGAAATAAACCCCCGGTACAGCCGGGGGCAAAAAAGACTTCAGTAAAGCCAAAGCGGGCGAGCTTAAAGCAAGCACAAAAGGCTTGAAAGAAAATCAAACCCCCAAGTATAATAGTAGTGGTTTGGCAGCCGCATTACTAAAATACAAGGAGGTTCAATTTTTATGAAAAAAGAAAGCGAGA
>JAFTUG010000003.1 GCA_017466365.1 Clostridia bacterium
CTTTGATTCATCAACATGGAGAATAATTGCATCGCCATAGCTGATTGTGGTTGTTGAGGGGGATTTTACAACCGCATTATCCTTTACGGGTTCTTTAGGAAGCTTTGCGATTGCTGCTTCTTCAAGGGTAACACCGCAAACATTACATTTCTTCACTTTCTTGCCCTCTGTTTCGGTTGTAGGTTCAAGAACGGTTTCCCATGCGCCTGCGGTATGACCCGTTGCAGGAACAACATCATTTGCAACAACAACGCCGCAAACTGTGCAGTTTGCAACCTTTTCGCCTTCTTCTGTGCAGGTGGGTTCAATAGAAATAATCCACGAACCCTGATTATGACCGGTTGCAGGGATAACCTCTGTTTCAAGAATTTCAGCGCAGTTTATGCACTTCTTGACCTTTTCGCCGTTTTCAATACAGTTTGCATTTGATGTTATTTCCCATTCGCCTGCGATATGTTCTGTCATTGCGATTTCTTCGCTTTCGAGAATCTCACCGCACACAGTGCATTTCTTTACCTTTTCACCAACTGCCGTGCAGCTTGAATTTGTAACAATTTCCCACTCGCCTGCATTATGACCGAGCGCAGGAATTGATTCTGTATAAACATCACCGCATTCTGTGCAGGTATATGTCATAACACCGTTTTCCGTGCATGTTGCGGGAGTTGTTATTTCAGAGGCGTAGGAATGAGTATGTTCATTACCTGTTGAGCTGTGACCGTTACAAAGTATAAATTTATGTCCATATGTATCAGCATAAATCTTTGCAACTGATTCTTCAGAACTTGAGCAAATAGCAGTTGTTGATTTCCAACTCTCTACAACTTCATAGGTAATACCCAATTGAGCATACATTTCTGCATTTTCGTCACTGGGATTGCGCAAATCAAATTTCAAGGTTCCAATAGTTTCTTCTTTTTTATCATCAGACACAATAACATTATTTCCTATTGTATTTACACTTGAGGGCATATGGATATACTCCATAGCAAGACAATAATAAAAAGCGTAATTTCCTATCTTTGTAACACTGTCAGGAATTATAATACTTGCAAGATGGTAGCAGTATTCAAAAGCAGCAACACCTATGCTTGTTACACCTGTGCTGATTATTATTTTTTGAATATCGGATTTAATACTGTACCACGGAACAGATGACAAAGATGACCAATTTGTCATCTCACCCGTGCCGCTGATGGTGAGTGTTCCTGTTTCTCCATCGAAAGTCCATGTCAGATTTTCGCCGCAGGTGCCGCTTGTTTCTGCCGCTTCGGCTTTTTGTGTGAACAAAGCACCGAAGTCGGTGTTTGTTACTCCGATTGCAACAGAGCTGAAAATCATTACCGCTGCAAGCAACAGCGATAATATACCTTTGAAATTTCTTTTCATAAAATCGCCCCTTTCTTTTTATTGCATACGCTGTAATAATTCAACCGAATTTTATCACAATATGTTCTAATTGTCAATAACAGCATTTGTAATATTTCTCGGAGGCAATTATGGCAGTTTATACCGATATTTTAAAAGAATTGAGAAAGGATAAAAACCTGACACAGGGTGATATGGCAAAGTTTTTCAATATCAAGCAGTCGATGTATTCCATGTACGAAAGCGGCAGAAGAACGATGAAAATAGAAATGCTCTGTAAGCTTGCAGATATTCTTGAAACGTCAACGGACTATATACTCGGCAGAACATCAGAACAAAAAGCTTATCCCAAAAGATAAAAAACGGGTGTACCGCTTGGTACACCCGTTGGTTTTTATTTATCTTCATCCTCTTCCTCATCCGTTTCGGGTTTGGGAAGGATTTCAACCTTGATTTCATCCATGCGGCGTTCATCGATTGAAAGAACGGTGAACTTAAGGTTTTCATATTCGGCAACTATCGGTTCATCAGTCACCTTTTCGGGAAGATAACCGAGAAGGCTGATAACAAAGCCGCCGAGAGTATCGTAATCGCCCTCGGGAAGCTCAACTCCGACAAGCTCATTAACCTCGTCAAGGTCTGTTGTGCCGTCAATGGTGAAGGTTGTTTCGTTTATCTGCTTGATTTCTTCTTCTTCGTCATCATATTCATCCTGAATATTGCCGACGATGGATTCAAGCACGTCCTCAAGAGTAACGATACCAGCCGTGCCGCCGTATTCATCAACAACAACGGCAAACTGGGTTCTGCTCTTATTCATTGCCTCAAACAAATCTCCGCAGGACTGTGTTTCAGGAACATAGAGTGCCTTTCTCATTACCTTGGAAATAGTTAAATCGGCAGGGATTGTGTGACCGACATATTTCAGCAAATCCTTTGCATAGAGAACGCCGACAATGCTGTCGGGGTCATCCTCATAAACGGGGATTCTGGAATAGCCGTTTTCTATTGCAAGCTCGGCAACCTCCTCAAGAGAGCGGGTCACCTCAATAGCAGTCATTTCCGTTCTGTGGGTCATAATATCGCCTGCGTCAAGGTCGTCAAACTCGAAAATGTTATCAATCATTTCTTTCTGTGAGTCTTCAATAACGCCTTTTTCGCCGCCAACATCAACCATCATTCTGATTTCTTCTTCCGTTACCTCTTCTTCATCGGCATTGGGGTCAAAGCCGAAAAGACGGACAACCGCATTTGTCGAAAGCGAAAGCACCTTTACAAACGGCTTTGTTGCAGAAGCAATGAAGGTCAGCGCACCGACAACCTTGAAGGAAACCTTCTCGGGAATCTGCATGCCTATTCTCTTGGGAGCAAGCTCACCGAGAACGAGCGAGAAATATGATGTTACGATTGTAATAATCACGATTGATGCGCCGTTGATAATGCCGAGGGGGATTACATCGGCAACGGCTGTTTTGGCAAGAGCATTTGTAAGCATATCGGCAAAGTTCTGTGATGCCGATGCAGAAGTCAGGAAGCCTGCAAGCGTTACACCGATTTGAATGGTTGAAAGAAATCTGCTTGAGTTTTCCGTAAGCTTTACAATCTGCTTTGCTTTTTTGTTGCCCTCTTCCGCAAGGCGCTGCATCTTTGTATCGTTGAGAGAAATGATCGCTATTTCACTCATTGCAAAAAATGCATTTACAATGATAAGTACAAACAAAAGCAGTACCTTAAGAATAATAGAGAGGGGGTCTGTTGAAACTTCAGCTGCTGCGGCTGCCGCTAACTGAATCGCAGGGCCGGGGTCATCCATTTTGGATTTACTCCTTTCAAATTTAAAAATAGTATTTCTATATTACCACACAGAAAAAAATATGTCAACAATTCAAAAACGGATGCAAAGCCATTCACGGCTTCTCCGAAAATAAAAATACGTTTCAAATACGAAAAACATGTGATTTTGAGGCAAAATTGACCCAAATCGCCCGAAAACAGTTCAATTCCGTTTTAAAAGTACTGACAAACGGACTTTGATGTGATATAATATTATACATATCACTTTAGACGAGGGATTGCCATGCTTTATTTGATATTATCGGCAACGGGCGGCGGAAAAACCACCCATATTATGAATTTGATAAGCCAGTTTTCCACAGGAGGACACAAAAAAATAACTCTCATTGTTCCCGAGCAGTTTTCTTTTATGACCGAAAAAATCATGCTTGAAAAAATCGGCACAAGAGCAATGGCGGATATTGATGTTTTAAGCTTCACAAGCCTTGGTGAAAAGCTTGTGGGCAGACCTGCTCTGCATGAGCGCAGAAGGCTTGATGAGCCGTCAAAAGCCGTGCTTATGTCCATGGCACTTGAAAGCGTTAAGGATAAGCTCGCTCTTTACGGAAAACACACCTCGTCAAGGTCTGTTATATCCGAATTCGTAACTCTTTCGTCCGAATTTAAGCAGAGCGCAGTTTCTTCCGATGCGGTGCGTCTTGCGTTGGCGCAGTCGGAGAACGGACTTCTCAAAATGAAGCTCGGCGACATAACAACCGTGCTTGATGCCTACGATGCCATGACAGCGGGCAGCTATTTCAATCCCGACGACCTTTTAACGGAGCTTTATGATATACTCCCCGAAAGCGATTATTTCAAAAACAGACTTGTTTTTATTGATGCTTTCCGAGGCTTCACGATGCAGGAATATAAGATCATAGAGCGTATGCTTTCAAAATCGCAGGCGGTATATGTTACACTCTGCACGGATAACCTTGACAACTGCGACGATGAAACGGATTTGTTTGCACACACAAAAAGAACGGCACGCAGGCTTATCGATATTGCAAAACGAAGCGGTGTTGCCGTTGCAAAGCCGCAGTATCTCTCCATGAGGAACAAATTCAATAATTTCCCGCCCGACTTCAAGAGGTTTTCATCGCCCGAGCTTGCGGCGCTTGAAAAAGAGCTTTTCTCGCTCAACCCGAATGTTTACGAGGAGGAATGCGGTAACATTACACTATGCAAAGCGTCAGATATATATTCCGAATGCGAATATATCGCTTGCACGGCGAAGAAATTAATCCGGGAAAACGGCTACAGATGCCGTGATATTGCCGTTATCGCCCGTGAAAGCTCCTCATATGAAGCCCCCCTTCGCAGTGCGCTGAAAAAGTGCGGAATTCCCGTTTTTGAGGACAGCCGTCAGCCGGTTGACGTTTCACCCGTTGTTGCTCTTGTTGAGAGTGCAATCGACATTGCATCAAACGGCTTCGGTACCGAATCTCTCATGCGATACCTTAAAACAGGTCTTTCCGGCTTTACCACCGAAGAAATTTCGGCAGTTGAAAATTACTGCTATCTTTGGAGCATCAACGGCTCGCAATGGGTTCGTGAATGGACACAAAACCCCAACGGCTTCGGAGAAGAAGCGGGCGAAGATGAAAAAGCCGAGCTTGATATGCTCAATTCCATACGAAAAAGAATTGTTTCCCCTCTTTATGATTTAAAAGAAAAGCTTGCAGAGTCAACCGGAGAAGAAGCAGCGGCGGCTGTTTATGCCTTCCTTGAAAAAACAGATACCGCCGAAAACATCCGAACACTTGCAAAATCGCTCGCATCAAAAGGCGAAGCGGGACTTGCACTTGAGCTTGAAAGGCTCTGGAATGTTGTTATGGATATGCTTGAAGGTATTGAAACACTCACAAGGGGCAGATATATTACCGCCAGGGAATTTGCACGCATGTTTGAACTCATGCTCGGAGTGCAGACCGTAGGCTCGCTTCCGCAGGGTCTTGACGAAATAACCATCGGCTCGGCTGACAGAATTCGCACCGTTGCACCGAAAATTGTATTTATAGCAGGCGCAAACAGCGGTGTTTTCCCCGCTCTGCCCTCTTCAGGCTCGGCACTTACCGATAAAGACCGCCGTAAAATGAGCGAGCTAGGCATTGAGCTTTCGGATTTCGGAGAATATAAGCTTGCCGAAGAAAAGCTTATCGCATATAATGCCTTCTGCTGTGCTTCGGATAAGCTTTTTGTATGCTGTCCCGAAAGAAATGCAAAGGGCGAGCAGCTTAACCCCTCCGAGCTTTATACGAAAATCAAAACTCTTTTCCCCGAATGCAACGAAGTTATCGCCGAGGAAGAAAACGGCTTATATTATGTTGAAGGCAAGGATTTTGCATTTGAACAGCTTGCAAAAAACAAGCTTGACGGCAACTCTCTCTATGCTTCTTTGTGCAAATATTTTGAAGCCGACCCCGAATATTCGGGCAAAATATCGGCTCTTGACCGTGCATCGGGAAGCAGGAGCTTTAAAATCGAAAATCCTGATGCGGCGCAGGCTCTTTTCGGTAAAAATATGTATATGTCGGCATCAAGGGTTGAAAGCTTCCATAAATGTCCGTTTTCATATTTCTGCCGCTACGGCATAAAGGCAATGCCCCGTAAGGTTGCGGAGCTTGACCCAATGCAGAGGGGTAACATCATTCATTATGCACTTGAAAAGCTTCTCACCGATTTTGACCGAGACACCCTTACGGGAATGTCCTATTCTGATATTCACAGCTATATAAAGCCGCTGCTTGACGAATATCTCAACTCAAAGCTTGACGGCGAAAACAGAAGTGAAAGATTCATTTATCTTTTCAATAAGCTCATTTATTCGGTATGCGATGTTGCACAAAGGCTAATAAAAGAGCTTTCACAGAGCAGCTTTACCCCTTCCGATTTTGAGCTGAAAATAGGCGGCGAAGGTGAAATCCCCGCTTACGAGGTTCAAACTCAAAACGGCAAGGTTATCATTTCGGGTGCAATCGACAGAGTTGACGAGGCCGTTATTGGCGATAAGAAATATATAAGAATTGTTGACTATAAATCCTCGGGCAAGAATTTCCGACTCAGCGATGTTGTTCAGGGTCTGAATATGCAGATGCTCATTTATCTTTTCACTCTCTGGCAGAACGGCGGCAAAAAATACGGCGATTTCACCCCTGCAGGCGTTCTTTATTATCCTGCAAATTCTCCGCTTGTTTCGGTTCAGAGAGGTGCAACAGATGAAGAAATCGAAGCTGAAAGGCAAAAAAAATGCACCATGACGGGAATTGTGCTTGATAATTCCGAGGTTATAAAGGCAATGGACTCAACCGAAAGCGGCACATATATTCCCGTTAAATATAAGGGCGGCGAATTTGTCGGCTCGCTTATAGGTCTCACGCAGCTTGAAAAGCTCAAGGAAAAGGCAGACGGCATTCTTGCCGAGATGGCGGATGCTCTTCATTCAGGCAGCATCGAAGCCTTACCTGCCTACGGTGAAAGCTATAAATTCGTATGCGACTACTGCGACTATAAAGCGGTCTGCTCATATGAAGATAATATTCCGAAAAGAATTCTTTTTGATGATGACCTGAAAACGGTTCTCGAAAATTTAGAGAAAGGAGATGATGCGGATGAAATGGACAACGGATCAACAGAAAGCGATTGATGCGAGAAAAGGCACGCTGCTTGTAAGTGCGGCGGCAGGCTCGGGAAAAACCGCAGTTTTGGTTGAAAGAGTTATACGCCGTATATGCGACAGCGAAAATCCCTGCGGCGTTGAAAACCTGCTGATTGTAACCTTTACAAAAGCGGCGGCGGCACAGATGAAAGAAAAAATTCATGCCGCCATCGGTAAGCAAATTGCACTCAACCCCTCGGATAAACGTCTGCGCCGTCAGCAGCTTATGCTTCCGTGTGCGAATATCTGCACCATCGATTCCTTTTGCATAGGGCTTGTCAGAGAGAATTTCCATGCTTTGGGAATAGCCCCCGATTTCAGCCTCCTTGATGAAGGAAAGCTTGCCGTTCTTCGCTCGCAGGCGGTTTCTGCCGTTGCGGATTCTCTTTATAAAGAACAGAGTGAAAGCTTTATGAAGCTTACGGAGCTGATAAGCGATACCCGTGACGACGGCAAGCTGATTGATGCAATTCTGAAGCTCTATTCTCTCTCGCAGGCATACCCATTCCCCGAGTTATGGCTTAAATCCCTTGCGGAAGAATTCAATAATCCCTCATCCGTTGAAGAAAGCCCTTGGGGCAGAACAATAATAAACCATGCGATTCAGTTAATATGCTCATGCATTGCCGATGCGGAGCATTGCATATCGCTCCTTGCAAATGAACCCGAGCTTGAAGCGAAATACAGACCTGCATTTGAAGATGACCTTATTCTTCTCAATAAGCTCCTTGACAGAATTTCAACAGAAAACTGGAACGGTATTATCGAAGCTTTTTCGGAGGCTGCATTTGCCAAAATCGCCAATGCACCGAGAGGCTACACCGGTCCGGCAAAGGATATCTGCAAAAACACACGCACAGCTTACCGTAAGCAGGTGCTTGAATTCGCATCAAAATATTTCATTTCCGAAGAAGAACATAAAAAAGATACGAAATATCTCGCTCCCGTCATAAACGAGCTTATTTCGGCGGTACTGAAATTCAGCGAGGAATTTACCAAACTGAAGCTTGAAGAAAACGGCGCGGATTTTTCCGATACGCTCCACCTTGCATTAAAGCTCCTTGTTGAGCCGTGCGAAGGCGGCTATAACAAAACTCCTCTTGCACTTTCTCTTGCCGAAAACTACGCCGAAATTCTTGTTGACGAATATCAGGACGTAAACGAAGCGCAGGATATGATTTTCTCTGCTCTTTCAAAAAACGAAAGCAATCTTTTCATGGTCGGCGACGTAAAACAGAGCATCTATCGCTTCAGGCAGGCAATGCCCGAGATTTTTCTCGCTCGCCGTGACGGCCTTTCAGAATATGAAAACGGAAACTATCCTGCAAGAGTCACTCTCGGCAAGAATTTCCGAAGCCGCAAGGGTGTTACGGAGATAGTAAACTTTATTTTCAGCTCTCTTATGAGCAGAGATGCGGGCGGTCTTGAATATGACGAAAAGGAGCATCTTGAAGCCGCCGCAGCTTACCCCGAAAGCAAGGGTGCAGACACGGAAATCTGCCTTATCGAAACAGAAAAAGAAAACTTCCGCACGGCGCAGGCAAAATATATCGCCGATTATATCGAAAAAGCAATATCCGACGGCACGACCTTCACAGACGGCGATAAGCAAAGGAAAGCCCGTTATAAGGATTTCTGCATCCTTCTTCGCAGCGTAAAGCGTTCATCAAAGGAATTTGCCGATGAATTCACGGCAAGGGGTATTCCCTTCAGCTGCGAAACCGAAGAAAACTTTCTCGCCTCCCCTGAAATAATGTTTATAACCTCGCTTTTAAAAATCATTGATAACCCCGTTGATGATATCCCCCTCACCGCAGTCATGCTCTCCCCCGTTTTCGGCTTTTTGCCCGATGACCTTGCACTTATGCGTGCGGCGCAGAAAAAGGGCTCGGTTTATCATTGCGTGGTAACTGCAGCAGAAAACGGCAATGAAAAAGCCGCAGCCTTTCTTGAAAAAATCAGAGATATGAGGCTGGTTGCATGCACCGTAAGTGCAGGCGAGCTTGTAAGAAGGCTTATCGAAGAAACGGGCTACGGCGCAATTGTAGGCGCAATGAAGGACAGTTCAAAACGCCGTGCCAACCTCAACAGCTTCATCGACCTTGCCAACCGCTACGAAAGCACGGGCAGAAAAGGTATCTCGGGATTTCTTCGTCACCTTGAGTCTGTTGCCAAAAGCGGAAACGATATACGCTCATCCACAGCAGACTCCGAAAACGCAGACTGTGTAAAAATTATGACCATTCACAAAAGTAAGGGGCTTGAATTCCCCGTTTGTTTTCTTGCCGCAACGGAAAAACCCTACGGAAATCTTTCCACAGCCGATGACTTGCTCATTTCCCCCACGGGAGGCATAGGTCTGAAAACAAGCACGGGCAAAGCAAAGCTCGATTCTCTTGCCAGAATTGCCGCAGTCCTTGAAATCAAAAAGGCAGAGCGCTCGGAGGAGCTTCGTATTCTTTATGTTGCACTCACCCGTCCCAAGGAAAAACTTGTTATTCTTGCATCAAGCAAGGATTGGAATAAAGAGCTTGCAAAAATCGCCGCAAATACAAGAAAAGAAAAACTCATTGACCCGTTTAAGGTTATCGGCTTTTCCAGCTGTTCAGACTGCATTCTTTCGGCTCTTATCAGGCATCCCGATGCACATGCTCTCCGTAATGCGGCGATGACCGATTCTTCCATTGCTCTGGAATGCGATACACCTCTCAAAACACAGATAATTACGGGCAACCTCGAAGAAACGGAAATAATTCCCGAAGTGCCTGCCGCAAAGCCGGATAAAAAAACCGTTGACGAAATATCCAAAAGGCTCGGCTATGTTTATCCCTATTCCTCACTTGAAGGAATAATCGCAAAACGAATTGCCTCAAAAGCGGACGATGAAGAAATCGGCGGAGAATATTTTGCTTCACGCAAGCCTTCGTTTGTGGGCAAGGATAAGCTCACTCCGGCACAGCGAGGCACTGCAACCCACCGATTCATGCAGTTTGCAGACTACAAAAAAGCGGGAGAAAATGTTGACTCCGAGCTTGAAAGGCTTGTTAATGAAGGCATGCTGACAGATACCGAAGCTTCCGTGGTTGATAAAAAAGCAATTTCCGAATTTTTCGCAGGAAGCCTTGCACGGCGTATTCTGTCTGCCGAAAAGGTCTATAAGGAATATGCGTTTACCGCCTGCATTCCCTTAAAAGAGATGATACCCGAGCTTCCGGAAAGCGAGGCGAAGGGTGAAAGTGTTGTTATAGAAGGCGTTGCAGACTGCGCCTTCGTTGAAAACGGCTCGCTTGTTATCGTTGACTTTAAAACCGACAGAGCCAAGAGCGGCGAGGAGCTTGCGGATAAATATAAAGAGCAGCTCGGAATTTACCGACGCTGTCTCGCCGAGGTGCTTGATATGCCTGTAAAAGGAACCGTTATTTATTCATTCAGGCTCGGAAAAAGCATTGAAATATGCCCGTGACGAAAAATTTTTCAAAAAAGGCTTGCATTTTATCTTTATATGTGATAAAATTCATGCGTTATGTTTATGGATATACCGAAAGAGGTGACATTAATGAAGGAAGGACTCCATCCTAAGTACGAACAGACCGAAATCCGTTGCGCATGCGGTGAGGTTATCGCAACCGGCTCAACAAAGGCAAACCTTCGTGTTGATATCTGCTCAAAATGCCATCCGTTCTACACAGGTAAGCAGAAGCTCGTTGATACCGGCGGACGTGTTGATCGCTTCAACAAGCGTTTCAATCTTAACAACAAATAATAAGCAAAATGAGCGGTGCATGAAATATGCACCGCTTTGCTTTTATGGGTACTTTTGGGGGTTATATAATGGCTGCAAGCTATAAAACAATAAAAACTGCCTCGCAGGATGAATATATTGTTAAAAAGTCGCGTTTCATCGGTCACATCATGCCCGTAACGACGCAGGATGAGGCTCTTGAATTCATTGCAAAAATCAGCAAAAAGCATTGGGATGCTACTCATAATGTTTATGCTTATATTCTGCGTGAAAGCGGCATAAAAAGATATTCCGACGACGGCGAGCCGCAAGGCACGGCAGGCATTCCCGTGCTTGACGTGCTTGAAAAAACAGGTGTTACCGACTGTGCGGTGGTTGTTACCCGATATTTCGGCGGAATCATGCTCGGCGCCGGCGGTCTTGTAAGGGCTTATTCCCACTCTGCCTCCATTGCCGTTGCCGCAGGCGGAATTGTTACGAGAGCAATGTGTGCAAGACTCAAAGTAACGTGTGACTATTATTTCTACGGCAAGCTTTCATCGCTTGTTCCCGAAGCGGGCGGAGTTATTGAGGACACAATATTTGAGGATAACGTAACTCTCATATTCAGGCTGCCACTCGAGCTTGTTGACTCTTTCAACGCCAATCTCATTGACGTGAGCAACGGCAGATACAAAGCCGAAAAAACAGAAGAATTTTTTGCAGACATTGACTGACAAGGTGTTTTTTATGGAAAAATATATAGACTTACACACTCATTCTCTTAAATCCGACGGCTCGATGACACCGACTGAAGTTGTTGCCGAGGCAAAAAAGGCGGGTCTTGCCGCCATTGCCCTCTCCGACCACGATACGGTTGACGGCGTGCGTGAAGCGGTTGAAGCAGGCAAAAAGCTCGGCGTTGAGGTTATCCCTGCAATTGAATTTTCCGTTCAGTCAAAAACAGAAACACATATTCTCGGCTATTTTATCGATATTGAAAACCCCGATTTGCTTAAAATGCTCAAAGAGGTTGTCAATTTAAGAATAGAACGCAACTATGTAACCTGCAGCAGACTTAATGAATTGGGCTTTGACATCACACTGGAAGAGGTGCGTGCGCTTGCACCGAATAATTTCGTTGGCAGAGCTCATTTTGCAAGAGTGCTTATGGATAAGGGATATATTTCAAGCGTTAAAGAAGGCTTTGATAAATATATGTCCGTAGGCAAATATGCCTATTGTGAAAAGCAGCGCCTTACCGCCCGTGATGCAATCGAGCTGATAAAAAAATGCGGCGGAATATCCTTTCTTGCTCATCCGCACCTGACAAAGCTCCCGGATGATGAGCTGAAAGAATTTTTGGTTGAGCTTAAAGGCTGCGGGCTTTGCGGACTCGAGGGTTACTATACGGATTACACCCCCGAAATGCAGGAAAAATATCAGTCCATGGCAAAGGAGCTCGGACTTATGATATCGGGCGGCACGGATTTCCACGCAAAAATGAAGCCCCATATTTCAATAGGCACGGGACTCGGCAACATGAAAATACCCTATTCCGTAATTGAAAATATGAAGAAAAAATGTGGCAAGCTTTGATGCTTTGCCACATTTTTGTCATTTTGTATAATTTTCATATAAAATATTGAATTTCTATTAATTATATGTTAATATATATTATCTTTTAATTATGAAGGAGAGTGTACCCCAAAATGAAAAAAGTAATCAAAAGAGTGATTGCCGCTGCGCTTTGCGCTGCAATGCTTATTTCGGCAGGCTCTGCAGGTGCTATGGCAGCAACCGAAACTGACTGTGACGGAAACTGCAAGCATTCACCCGTAATTATTCTCCCCGGCATCAACCATTCACCTACATATCTCTATGACGAAAATGACCAGCCCGTTATGAACGGTGACAGTCAGATAGGCGGCACATTGCTTATTCTCAACGAAGCAGCTCTTTCGGGCAGTGCTATCGCAAAGGCAGTTGCCAGCGTTCTTGCAACCCTCGTTCTCCAGACAAACGTTGGTCTCGATAAGGTTGCTTATGACCTTGTTTGCGACCTTTTCTCAATCCAGAGATGCGATGAGAACGGCGACCATGTTGAAAACCTCAAGACCCAGAGATGGTATCATTCTCTTGAGCACATGACCGAGGATGAGGTTGACTGGGTTTACAGAATGGTTCCCATGAAGTCCCTCGTTGACGTTATCGGTGAAGACCACACTTATTTCTTCACCTTCAACCTTGTAGGCGACCCCATGGATTCGGCTGATGACCTTCACGAATATATCGAAATGGTCAAGGAGCAGACAGGACACGATGAGGTTACTCTTCTTCCCGTCAGCCTCGGCGGCACAATTCTCACAGCTTATCTTGATAAGTACGGCCACGACGGCATTGACCAGATAGTTAACGCTGTTGCATGCCTTGACGGTACAGACATCGTTGCTGACATGTACGCAAGAGAATGGAGACTCTGCGACCAGTATCTCTATCAGGAATTCATTCCTCAGATTTTTGTCGAATCAAACGACAGCCCCACTCTCGGTTATCTTATCAATACCCTGCTCCACATCTTCCCCCGTTCGGGCATTGATGCGCTTCTTTCGGGCGCAATGAGCGGTATTATCGACACCATGATGGTTAACTGCCCGCAGTTCTGGGCAATGATTCCCTCATACAGATATGAAGCTCTTGCCGAAAGATATCTTACCGACAAGCCCGTTCTCAAGGCAAGAACCGACCGCTTCCAGCAGGCAAGACTCAACCTCGGCAAGAACATTCTTGCAGCAGTTGAAGACGGTGTCCGCGTTAACTCAATCGCAGGCGCAAACCTCGACCTCGGCGAACAGGAATATACATATTTCAACATCGTTGCTTCCGCTGAAAAGGTTAACTCCGACGGTATCATCAACCTTTCATCAACAACGATGGGTGCAACAGGTGCTCCCGGCGAAAAGACCCTTAAGGATGTTGAATACGAAAAGAACACATACTGCACAAATCCCAATCATAATCATGTATCACCCGACAATATGGTTGACGTTTCAACAGCAGTTCTTCCCGAAAACACTTGGATTTTCCTTGAACAGCATCACGAAGTAGGCAACAACGATGTTGTTCTTAACCTTGCAAAGGCTATCATCCTCGGCGAAGTTACAGATGTTAACGATAACCCCGAAAAATATCCCCAGTTCAACGGCTCATGCACAACAAAATATATCCGCCGTTGGAGACTTCCCGATGCATATAATGTTCTTGAAAAAGAAGCAAAGGGCGAAATGACACTCACAGCAGAGGATAAAGCAGAACTCAATGCGGCTATCGCAGAAGGCGAAGCTGTTATCGCTTCAACAATTGCTGACCAGAAGAAGGTTGAAGCTGCCGAAGACAGACTCAACAACATTCTTCACAAGGTAGGCGCAGAAGGCTATGAGAATATCGAGGAAGAAGAATCCTTCATTGACCCCATTCTTGAAAGCATTCTTCTTGCAACCAGCAAGGCATCCCTCTTCCTTCTCGGCGGCGGCAGCCTTGTTGACAGAATTCTCTCTCCCTTCAGAGCATTATTCGACCTCGCTTTTGGCGGACTTTTTGAGTAATAACTAAATACAAACGGGGACAATCTGCAAATGATTGTTCCCGTTAAAACATTAGGAAAGGGCTTGTAATTATGAAAAAAATCATTTCCCTCATCCTCGCTTTTGTTCTCGCCTTCTCAATGCTTTCACTTACCGCATCAGCTGCAGTTAAAACGGAGTGCAAAGGTGACTGCGAGCATTGTCCCTCAATCGTTGTTCCCGGTATCGGTCAGTCCAATGTATGGGCTCTCGATGAAAACGGCGATTACCTCCTTGATGATAACGGTGAAAGAATCAGCTGCTTTCCAGCAATTTTTGATGTCGGTTCAATAGTAAAAACCGTACTCGGCCCCGTACTTCTTACCCTCATCACTCAACACGATGTTTTTCTCTCCGATGCTCTCTGTGATGTTGTGCTTGATGCGTTTGAAGTCAACAACTGCGACCCTGAAACAGGCAAAAACACCGGTAATATTGAGGTTGAAAAATACCCCTATTCCGTTGCAGAATGCAGCGATTACGAAAAGGGCGAAATTTACGACAACATTCCCCTTCAGGCATATTCCGAAATCGCAGGGGAAGACCATCTCTATTATTTCGCTTACAACTCCTTCGGCAACAATCTCGACATCGTAAATGAGCTTTATGCTTTCATTCAGATGGTTAAGGCTGAAACAGGTCACGATAAGGTTAATATCGTCCCCATCAGCATGGGCGGTTCTGTTGCCAACGGACTTTTTGAATATTATCCCGAAGTTGTGAACGATCTCAACAAGGTTGTTTACATCGTTCCCGCACTCAACGGTTCAACAATCGTTGGCGATCTCTACACAAAGAACCTTGCATTCCTTAACACCGAATTCCTCTATAACGGCTTCCTTGAAACTCTTATGGATG
This sequence comes from Clostridia bacterium, assembly GCA_017466365.1. Lineage (GTDB taxonomy): Bacteria > Bacillota > Clostridia > Oscillospirales > Acutalibacteraceae > CAG-177. The sequence continues at coordinate 15,062 of JAFTUG010000003.1, forward strand.
AAGAAGAAGCAAGAATGATTGAGGTTATCGCAAGAATTCTTCCCGATGAAGTTCTCACAGGCGTTCTCACAAACGTTGCAAACTGCCTTGTTGAAGACGTTGCGGCAAACATCACAATGCTCTGGGGTCTTTGCCCCAAGGAATATTATCCCGCAGCTTCAAACGCTCTCCTCGGTTCAAAGCCCGAAATAAAGAAGCAGACAGATAAATTCTACAAGGCACAGCTTAACTCCCTTTCCAACATTCAGAAGCTTGTTGATAACGGCGTTCAGGTTTTTGATATTGTTGACTACGATGCACCTCTTTACCAGATAGGCAACTCATGGAATAATGACAATGCAGACGGCGTTATCCATCTTTCCTCAACAGCCATGGGTGTTCACAGCGCACTCGTGGGCGAAACTCTCGGTGAAGGCTATAAGCAGGCTAACACAAGCGTAAACTGCTCCAACCCTGCACACAACCACATTTCACCCGACAATGTTGTTGATGCTTCTACAGGTCTCCTTCCCGATACTACCTTCTATTTTGACGGTCAGAATCACGAAAGAACAGCAAGAAACGATATCATAATTTCTCTTGCTACAAAACTTCTTGCAACCGATGATATAAAGGATGTTTATTCAACTCCCGATTATCCTCAATTCAACGGAGCAAGAGACCCGAGAGATATCAAAAACAACCTTCTTCCCGCTGCAAAAGCAGTTGATGCATCAGCCCTCAACGCAGCAGATGCCACAGAGCTTGCAGCCGCAATCGCAGAGGCAGAAGCTTTTGTAAACGGCACTGTATGCTACGACGGTCAGGAAGAGAAAATCGAAGAAAGACTTAAGGCAATTCTTGTTAAGGTTGGCGCAAGAGAAGCAGAGGTTGAAGAAGAACCCTCAACCTTCTTTACCGAATTAAGCCTTTGGCTCTACGATAACTACGGCGCAAACGGCTACTCCGAAATGCTTCCCCTCACCATCAATCTTATCGCAAAAACCGTCAGCGATTTCCTTAACGAATATATACTCGCTCCCTTCTTCGGATAATTAAACAGCAAAACCTCCTATGGTGTTTTACCATAGGAGGTTTTTTGATTTCACTTCACTTTTTATGAATCAAATCATATAGCCTAAATCACTTAGAACTCTGTTCGGATTCAATAAACTGCTGAACTGTCAGCATTCCTTTTGAAATCATAAAAAACTTATCATTGTATATATCAACCGTCGATGCGGCAACCATAAGCATATATTCAAACAACTCCTCACTCAAGGTGCTTTCTTTGTAGCTGGAGGTAAGTCTGAATAAAATTGTGCCGTCAGAAAGATTGTAGTCAAACGAACCGTCAGCCAAGCCGTAATTTGCCGTGCAGACAGCCAAGGCCAAATCTATGCGCTTGGACTCATCAACTTTATAAGGCATCCACGAGAAAAAGGAAACTATCTCATTTCTGGGATTAACCCTCATAATAAAATCAATAGGAAGGTCGTCGCCCTTCACACCCGATTTGATAACCAAATCATCCTCAATTTTATCGTAGTGCCACTTTTTGTTATCCAACATTTTGCATAATACTTCGTATGTTTCCTTTGCTTTTGCCATGTTTAACTCTGCCATTTCAAATCCTCCTGTTATTTTATCAATAATTCTTATTAACGTTCTTTTTTGTTTTTATTAAATCATCAATAATATTTAAATCAAAATTATTTTCCAAAACTGCCTTTTTAATTTCATCATTTATGCACTCGAAAGAATTTACCTTTTCTTTGCAAGATGAACAATTTCTGATATGTCCGTTAACCTTTGATAATAAATCTAATGTTTCATTATCAACTTTATTTGCCGTAACATATTTAATTATTTCTTCTACACTTAAATGTTCCAAATTTATTCCACCTTTTAATCAGCTTTCAATTGTTTTTTGATTTGGGCATTAACTCTGTTAATCCAATCACTTACAGACATTTCCGGACCCTTGCTCATATAAAATTCCGAATATTTCATATCACCGATTCTTTTTCCGGTGTCTTTGTTGATTGTATCAAGCTTTTTCTTTTGTTTATTCAACTGTTCTTCATCAAACATAAGCCAATCAAGCTTCAATAATAATCTCACGACCAAATCAAACATTTCACAGAGAGTAATATCGCTAAACTTTTCAACTAAAAAGTGCGTTGACTCAATCTTGCTTGTGTCACATACCATCATAACCAACGAAACCGAAAGCCAGGTTAAAACTATATGGAGACTCGATTTTAACTCAAAAACTATGGCAAAGCATTCTTTTAGTCTGCTCTTATTCTCGTCCGATTTTTCTTTTTCTCCAAAGGAATCCTCGGATGAAAATGGCTCAACCTCGTCGTCATCAAGTTTTATCGATAAATTCAGTTCAACTTCTTTTCTGTTTTTTTGTTTTACACAGTATGTAAGAAAATAGTTTTTTGCTACTTTGAAGCACCATGCTTTAAACTCTTCACATGTTTTATCGGTTATTCCGCATACAGGTTTAAAGAAATGGTCCTCACACTTTTTCATTATTCTGATTTGTATTTCCTGCATAACATCTTCATCATGCATACCGCCACGCAACACCGAATCGTTATAGCACCAGCTTTTCACTTTTTTGCTTAACAGATTATGCACAAATATAACAAGCTTATCGTATTTGGGACAATCTCTTCCGCATATTTCGTCAACCAAATCAGAATATAATTGTTTTTCATCAAAAACCATTTGAAATCACATCTTTTTCCTTTTTTGAAAATTATATCATATATGCAGAAGCACTGTCAATTAAAGAAGAAAAAGAAACAATGAATTCTTTTTCGAAAATTTTCGAGCTCTGTAAATACAGACCCTGATACACCATTAATCAGCAAAGTATATTCTTTATTTTTTTTGCAAATTCTTCTTCAGAAAGCTCATGGACATTTTCAATTAATTGTATTTTCATGTCTTTTGCTCTCTGAACAAAATACTTGTGCCCTTCAATACTGTTTTTTCCGAAGTAAGATGCGACCAGCACCTTTTGAGCATACGGCCCGCCAAACTTTTCGGATACTGTATTCAGCTTATAAAGCTCTGTTTCATCAACATATCCGTTTTTGCAGGAAATAAATACAGGAACCAAGCCCTTCGTTAAAACAACATCAATTTCATTTTCTGTATCTTTTTCTTCTTCGGATATATCGTGAATTGTTGAATCCCAATCAATGTAAACTCCGTTAACCGCATCGTCGTATCTGGCGGAACCGTCTTTTTCTTTTGCGGCTTTGGCATGAAGCAAAACCATAAGTTCAAGCAAAGTCCCTTCTTTTGTCAAACATAGCTTAACCTGTTCATTTTTGAACGCAAAAGAAACCGTATCGTCATCATCCGCTAAATTCTCAATAAGCCCGTATCTGCAAAAATTTTTTACCAGACCCGAAACCCAAACATATTTGTGCTTTTGACTATTCATAACTTCTTCTATGTGAGCCTTGTTTGCAGAGACCTCTAATTGTGACATGGCTTTGGTGCAGGTTTCGGAAATACATGAAAACGTACCTATTTGTGAGTTCCATAAACCGGGATTTTTTTTGCATATATCCCACATGGTTTTTAAATCCGATTCAAAATCATCATCAAACACCCACTCGTATGTACCTTTATTACCGTTATATGAAACAACGGTGCCTCCATACAGCATGATGTTGTCTTTTACGGTAAGCTTTGGCGGCTCTGTATCCGGTAAAACCCCGTCACTGTCGCAATCGTAAACCGTTCCTGTTCTTACATTAAACCTATGCATTTGAATTTTTCCTGTGCTTCTGTATTTTTCAAACACAATGCCCATCGCCACCAGAACTAAATCTTCACCGCCGGTGAGGTCAAAGGCACAGTTTTCTTCAGTCTCAACGATTTCTGTCAAAGCCGAAACGATCTGCTCAACACTGTTCTTGTTGATTGGCTTAAAACCAAACTCAACATCAACTCCATGCGCATTTGCAAATCTCAAATATACACTTTCTTGTTTCTTCATCGGCTTTTTTTCACCGATAAATATGATTTTATCAGGCTTAATCGCCAGACAGCTAGCCATATTAACTATTGACACACCATCAAAAAACTCAACTATCGTCATTTGTATACATCCTAATTTTACGTTATTCTTCTTACATTGTTTTATGTTGTCAGAACTCTTATAAAAACATAAACTTCATTCCGAATTTTTTTCGCAAAAAAGTTAGATGTTTTTTGTTGCATACGCAGAAAAAATTCTGTCAATTTCATTTGTGGTCAAATGATTCTTTTGCAATAATTCCTCTACTATTTTTTCAACCGCTTTGCGATTATCGGCAAGGATTTTCTTTGCATTTTCCAACTCGGTCTTAAGAATATTGTTTATTGCATCTCTTATCTGTTGTGACATCGCTCCGGTTGAAAGTTCATTTTCCTGAACAACAGCCAGTCCGATATTATCATCCATGCCGAAATTACAAACAATATTTTTTGCAATAGCTGTTGCATTTCTTAAGTCACTGCTCGGTCCCGTAGTAAGACCGTTTTCGTCACCAAAGAATACCAATTCAGAAGCTCTGCCGCCCAAAGCGGTTCTGATTCTGTTGAGCAGCATGGCTTTTGTGTAGGTGCCACGATTTTCGGTATCGCCATGGAACATATATCCGCCATGATTGCCTCGGGCAACAACGGTTAAATATGACGGCGTTTCGCCGTTGTACCAGCACAAAAATGCATGCCCCGCCTCGTGATATGCTGTATTTTCAAGCTCCGAAATATCCCATTTTTTCTCCTCGCCGAAAATGAACGATTCAAATGCTTCTTCAAGAACTCCATCATCCACTTCGTTCTTGTTTTCTCTGATTGCAATTCTCATAGAGAATTCAAAAACAGATGCAAGCTGCGCCAAGCTCATTCCGGTAGAACGGACAGCAATATTTTCTATTTCTTCGCCGGAAATATTAAAAATAGGCTTGTCCTTTATTTTCATATTTATATATGCGATTCTCGCTTTTTTATCCGGCAAATCGATATAAATATGTCTGTCAAAACGTCTCAAAAGAGCTGCGTCAAGGCTTTTGCTTGTTCCGGGTTCTACTTCAAAATTTGTTGCCGCCAAAACAAAAACAGGCTTCTTTGCGTCAGTTTTAAAACCATCCATCTGGTTCAAAAACTCCGTCAATATGCTTTCAGAGGAAAATCCGCTGCCTTTTCTTTCTTTAGCAATAGCATCAATTTCATCTATAAATATGATTGTGGGTGCATATTTTCTTGCTGTGGCAAATAAATTGCGCACCATGTCTCCACCCTCACCGACATATTTCTTTAAGAACTGATTGCCTGAAGCACATATAAAAGTTACATCCGATTCACCTGCAACCGCTTTTGCAAGCATGGTTTTACCTGTGCCGGGAGGTCCGTAGAATAAAACGCCTTTGGGAACGCCTAATCCTTTTGACGAATACGTCTTCGGATTTTTTAAATAGTCAACAAAATACTTCAGCTCACTCTTGGCACTTTCCGCACCGATTATATCATCAAATTTAACATTCGGTTTGGAAACATCAGTTAAAATATTACCGCTGTCCTCTGCATCAACGGCTGTTTCCAAAGAAATATCAAACAATCTTATTTCCGCTGATTTGCCGTCAGATGTTATGCTTTGTGAGGTTTCATATGTAATTAATTTGCTTGATTTCGCCAAATCAATCATGCTTTGCTGATGATGCAATTGCATCAAAATTTCAGAAACTGCCGCATCCAACTCTTCTGTTGCACTAACATCGACAATACCGCGAACACCCTCTTTTGTCAGCGAGAATTTCTCCTCTTCTCTGTACTTATGGGTATCATCGGCAAGAACATAAAGAGGTGCATCAGTTGATTCGCATACATACTTAAAGAAAGCCCTTCCTTCGGAATCTACATCTTCGATATTCAATTCCCTGCAAACATCGGAACGTTTTCCGCTATGCAAATCACAAAAAACAAGCTCCACATCCTGTTTATTAATTATATTCTTTGCCTCTTCTAACGAAGAAACATTTATACTATTATAGCCTTTTTTCTCTGCAATTACATCAATTTTGTCACATGCCTCCTTGTCTCCGAAAGACAATATGCAGCCTTTGGAATCATCTCGGAACAAGCGCAGCACCTGCTCATTTTCAGGAAGCTCCAATGTAACATCTATATTTTCAATATTCTCAATGCTGATGACGTTATCTCCGCTGGAAATCAATCTGAACAATTCGTATAATTCAGTGCTGAAAAAGCTGTTAGCCCTGCTTTTCACGGTTCGTGCATCGGCATGTCCGCCTTCCGAAAACAATACACAGGAATAAACATCATCAGAAACATTGCACTTAATGCCTGTTTCTTCTTCGAGACATTTGGCATTTCTGGAAATTTCCTTTTCTGCAATTTTTCTTAAGGAGTGTGCTTCCATATGATTAAACATAATAACATTACCCGTTGCAAATCTTGAACAAATTGCAGCAGGAAAAGAGCCTAAACCTGTTTTCGGGTCAATATCCGTTTCTAAAGCTCTTAATATTGTTTTTCTGGAAATGCCCGACAAATTCGGAGTTAACGAACCTTCGTAAACTTTTCTGCCGGCATTGGTTGTAAAAATGATTATAGCTTGCGAAAAATCAACTTCCTTGCTTGTATTGGTATCGCGAAGTCTGCCGGCATCAAGCACCTGCAAAAACAAATGAATAACCGCTATATTTGCCTTTTCAATCTCATCAAAAAGCAATACACATTTCGGATTCTTTGCAACAAAGCCGGTTAACCCGCCTTCTTTATCGCCCTTAAATGATTTATTGGTGCCCAGCAGCTCCATAAGTGCATCTCTTTCAGAGTATTCACTCATATCAAATCTCATAAAAGGAAGAGCAAGCATTTCGGCTGCTTGTTCGGCCAAAAATGTTTTACCAACACCGGGAGGCCCTGCGAACAAATATGTTGCTTTAGGCTTTTTGCTTGTTTTATCAGTTATGCTTCTGAGTTCTGACTGAAAATATCCGGATGCAAAAATGCTTATTGCATTATCCTGACCAAAAACAACACTGCTCAATTTTCTTTGCATTGATTTAACTTTTTCGGTCAGCGCAGCAATTTGCTCTTTAGGATTCATTCCGCAATCTCTGCATTCTGCTTCCGTCTCTTCGCTTAAGGCTTCACCGTTTGCACCGTCTTTTTCTTCGTCTTTATCCTTTTGAATAAACTTCAAAAACTCTTCCGCAGCCTTAGAAACCGCATCGGAGGTTATATTTGAATTCTTATCTTTTTTATCCGAACCCGACATTATTGTTTTAATCTCATCTGTCGGTGAATCGATTATACATTTCAGGAAAATGTCAGCCGTGATATTCTTTTTCCCTTTTTGTTCTGAAATTTGTTTTGATGAAGCCATAACTTGCCTGAACAAAAGATCGTCTATATAAGTTTCTTTTTTTGAACATAACATTTCAATATAAGAAGAAAGCTTTTCCGATTTTGTTATATCATTAACAATTTCAAATAATGCTTTAACTTCAGAAACATCATATTCCGAGTTAACTTGTGACTCCGAAGTATTGTTGCAATATTCCAAAACAGCGGCAAAGACATGATTCACGGTCAATATTTTACTGCCATTGTTATTCTTGATTTTTTCCGCACACTCAAAAAGATGGCTTAAGAGCTTGCTGTTTGTCATATCCTGATTCATATTCTTCCTCCTCAATCACTTTAATTTTTATTATCTTTGCTTTATCTCTGATTTTTCTCGCACCCATTTGACGGGAACCAGCCAAATTCTTTGAGCCCCGAATTGCTGCGCACCTTCAACCTTTCCGTCTTTACAAAGCTGCTGTATCCACCTTTCGGTCACTCCGATTTTTTCGGCAGCCTCTTTCGCCGAAATATAGTCAAATTCCATTAAAATTCTCCCAACTTAAACAGTATAATTCTATTTAATCTTCCTTTTCAATTTTATATCCCAAAGCAACTATCAATTTCAATGTTTCAAGCGCCGTATTTCTGTCATATTCTTTTTCGCTTTCGGGAAGCTCCGAATACGGAATAAGACAAGGTGTGGTTTTCTTTGAGTCGTCTCTTTTTTCACCATATATCCAGCCTTCGGAAATTCTTCCTGCTGCCCATATATCATGTACATTCTCGGCTATTTCTTCTGTAAGACCAAGAAGCTCTTCGGACAATACAATTCTGCTTGTATCTACAGGATTCGGATTATACATATCACTTTTCTCCTTGAGTTAGTTTTATTATTGACTCTATAATTCGGGTATCGGTATCCTTGGGATAATCATAAAACTTCATATCCGTTCCGTTTAGCTCGGAAGCTAAATCCAGCATATCCAGCGGCTTTTCCTTAAACGGCTGACCATCTTCACTTCTTTTTCTGCTTGAGTCAACGCATATATCAATAATTCTTTTTACATCTGTTATTTTATTTTTCATCTCCGCTTCATCTGTTTTTTCTCTATTTCCATCTTTCAATAATTTTAATTTCTCAATAGATTTTTTCAGATTCTCATTAAGAATTTCAGGCTGAATTTGTTCGCTTTCAGGAAGTCTTAACCAAGAACATATACATTTTTCAAACAGCTTTTCATTCAGTTCCTGCTCACCGATTACAACATTCAATAATCGTGCTTTTAAATCATTAATTCTAATTTCGCCGTTACCGTCTATCGGTGTTTCAGAGCATTCAAACAAACAGCCATGTATCTTCTGATTGATGTTTTTTCCTTTCATTTTAACCTGTGAAAAGCCGATTGAACGCATATACGCATTCCAGCGTCTGTGCTCAAGCCAGGTCAAATATTGCAAAACTTCCTCTCTCGCATTTTCACTAAGAACATCTTTTCGGTAATTATCGATTGCCCTTTCATCAAAGGATTTGAGATTTTCCCTGTTTGCAGCATCGTGATAATTTTCTTTTGCATATAAATACGAAGAAAAAATACGATACTTCAAGTGAACTTCTCTCGCCTTGCTGGACAAATTATCATACAACGATTTGTTGAAGCGTTTTTCTTGTTCCTTCTTCTTTTCCTCACATGAAGATTTAGAATATACATCATGGACAGAAAGTGCCGAAGGATCCCTGTTAACCATAGTGACATTTTTATAACTGTATGTTTCCTCAACACTGCCAAAAGGATACATATCAATATTCGGATTCAAAGAATCATATCCGCTGTTAAGAATGCTGCAAAAGCTATCGTTATATACAACATAAGCAATAACCTTTTTTGATTGACTGCCGCTGATTTTTTGCCTTACGCTTATTTTCCTTTCAAGCTCTTCGGCTATTGCTATATTCAGTTCATCGCTGCCCAAAGCAACAAAAATATAATCGGACTCCAAAATATTAAACGCTTCTTGTTCTTTATCAACGGCAGTATTTTTGTCTTTGGCAGCCCCAAGAATTGTACATTCGACCTTTGATAAATCAACGCTGTTCATTTTGTATCTGCCGTACCTTACCGTAAAATACGGTTCTTGGAAATGTTCATCATTTTCATCCGGATAGGTTTTCAATAGCGGAGATTCTTCTCTTGTGCTTTCCAATATTTCCGGACTAATCCTGTTGAGTCTGTCCTCAAAATCTTTTTCTTTCTCATCCGAAACAACGTTTATATTTAATCTATAGCCGTAAAACTGTCCGGCCCAGGTGGAGGAAAGAAACATCTGCATGCCGATTTTACCGCTGCCGATTATTGTTAAGTTGAATTCTCTTTTCTCGTCACGTTTTATTTCAAGCCCACTTTCATTTGACAGCAGCGGTTCAACAAGAGGCTTTTCGGCTAACAGCTTTAAAATCAAATTTTCATATTCCTTAACCCTTGTTATAACAGGTGTATCATTATGAGCACCCGACTCTTCAAAATGTTTCTTTGTTTTATCATAGATTCTCTTCTCTATCATAGCATATGAATCATCTTGATAAAAAATATATATCTGTGCTTCTTTTATCATTGAATCATAACCGTTATCGCACATTTCCGAAAGTGTCTTGATATTTTCTTTTTCATCTTCATCCATTAAGAAAATCTGCTTTTCTCTAAAGCACTTAACCTTCAAGTGAGCCAAATCATCATTGATGCATACTGCACCTAATTTTTTGGCTTCCAAAAAATATTCCGAGCTTTTTTCGCTTTCATCATCTAAATATGTATCGGTAAACACCAGTAACGGTCTTTCCCAAATGCCTGTGTTTTCCAACAAAACACTCTTAGCCAAAGCTAATGTGCGTTCGTTTAATTCACTGAAATAGTATTGATTTCTGAAAAGCGAAACTTTGAGTTTTAATTTTGGAAAAACGGTCGTCAAAACATCAAAAACTATAGCCCCTCCGGCCAGCGGTGTTAATAAATTCAAGCACGATGCATAAATACCGTACACATATTCACACCAATATTTTTCGGATACGATATCCCTTATCATTTCTTTTCCCAAAACAATATAATGGACATATTCCTCATCCAAGCTCAAGGTGCGAAGAGCATGTATAAAGCTGTCAAACAGCAATTCCATCACAGTAAGCCCCTCACCTTTTCCGATGATTTCGGAATAGTATGATACTGCCAAGCGTAAAAACCAAACTGAAACAACAAGAAAAACAGACAGAATCATAAGCTTCCTGCTTAACGGCGAGGTATCTGTAATTTTATCTTTTTTATTATGATCGGTAAACCATTTGTAAAGTGCAAAAACAGCCGGCACAAACCAACACAAAACAGAAACAGCCAGTAAAAATCTTATAAAATTTATCTGCATATCCGTCATATCAATTCTCCGTTTCACTGAATAAATCCAATTTCAATTATAACTTCGCATTTGCGAATTGTCAACGATTATGATTACAGAGCATTTATTTAATAATCTTTTGAATTCAAAAGATTATTAAGGCAAACCCCCGTACAGACGAACTGTACGGGGGTAATTATTCTCAAAAACTGCCTTTAAAAATTGACTGAATTACGGTTCTGTTCATTCCGAAAAGGTTTTTGAAGAATGAGATTATCTTTTGGAAGAAACCTGCTTTCGATGTTATTGTTTGCTCCGAAGAAATCTCTCGTCCTAAACCGTTTTTTATAGGAACACCGTTTCTATCAACAACAACGGCTTTAACCGTTGCAGTTCCGCTTGAAACAGAGGTCACTTTACAGATTTTTCCGTCTGCACTTTGATTCAATTCTACTCCCTTGCCTGAAACAACTTCCCATTTAATATATGCGCCTTCCGGTAAAGCCAAATCATTTGTGCTTAACAAGAGAGAATCGCCATAGTTGACAGAGGCAGAATTGTTAAGATTATTTATGGTAAAGTTATCCATAAAATCCATTTCGCCGCTTGCGATAATAAACAGGCTGAAATCATCTGTTGTAAATTTTATATATCCGTTTTCAACGGTTATTGAAAGCTTTTCGTGTTTATTATCATCGCCGACATGATATACGGATATTTTTTCTTGATCCCAGCCTTCCGGTACGGGGATATATACTGTTACAGGATAATTCAAATCAGCTTTTTCACCGTTCTGAATAATGGAAATATCAAAAACATCACAATGTACATCAGGGTTATGGATCGATTTCACATAATCAACCTCGTCGCCCGATGTTATGGTAACCGAATGAAATATCACATTGTCCTTCAGTATTTCAGACTTTGCTTTTACTCCGTTTGAGATTCTTTCTCCGTTGTTTTGTATTTGATAAACATAAACAGACCTGTAATCCACATACTCATTCATAAGTGCGATTTGTGAACAGAGTTTCGCCACTTTTATGGGTGCATAATAGCAATTGTTTATTATATCATCAACACAACTGCCCCATGTAACGCTGAAAAGTACATTGTAGATATCTTTTTCAAAATAGCCTTTGGCTACATCAATAATGCAGTCAATAATGGGTTTACCGGCGGCAATAAACAGCTTTCCTGTGTATTCAAGCAGTTCATCCGCAAATCCCGAAGCGATTTCTGTAGTGAGCTTGAACTCTTCTTTTAAGAATTTCTGACGGATTTTGTCAATAAACTCTATATATGTTTTTTGTTCTTCGGATAAAACCTTTTCTGCCATTTCTTGGGTTATTTCCGATTCTTTGGGTTTCAGCTTTTTGGCAACGCTTGATACAACTTCAAAGCCGAGATTGCTGATGTTATAAATAGCGCATGAGTCAGAAACAAGGATGCTTTTTGTTATTGTGAAATATCCGTTTGCGGGAACATAAACCGAAACAGAGGTTTTTTCTGTCTGGGTACTGCCTTTATATTCGTTAACATCAAGATAATCACCGATATGCCACAGCATTTTCATTGCAGTTTCCGTATGTTCAAATATATTTGACGGATAGTCGCCGTCAAATTTATCAATCATAACAGACTCAATTCTTTCTCCGCTTGATGTGTAAACATCCACTGCACCTATACAGCAATCAACATTATATACGTCAAAGCTATACTCTGCACTGCCGTCATCATTTTCTGTTACATCAAAGTCGTCGATAAACATGCCGTCAACATAAAGCGGATTTCCGTCATAAAACTGCTCTAAATCCGTAGAATAATACACTGTTTTTTCTGTGGTTACGGTAATCGGAACAGAACAGCTTACGTTATCGTAGGTTGCGGTGATGTTCAGCGGAGTTGCGCCCTGTTTTTTTCCTCGGATGATAACACGGGTATTCTCTGACTGCTTTACAACTTCTGCAATTTCCGCAACGCTGCCGTCGGCAATGCTGAAAGTGATTCCTTCCTGTTTGCAAGGCTCTCCGTCGCGTGACAGCACAACCTTTATTTCAATTTCTTCGTCGGGAGCTATATTCACCATAGGCTCGGATGAATAAACATCGATGTATGCTCCCTCCTTGACAGACGGAGAAATATAAGAGAACGTAAAATCATCTTTATCTGTAAAACCGTTAAATTTTAATGACAAATCTGTTTTTGATTTTATAACTCCCGAAGAAAGATAAATATAGTATTTTTCGCCCGGCTCAATACGCTTGAATGCTCCTCTGATAAGTAAACAGTTATCCTGCACTTCCGGCATAGAGCTAATGGACATGCCCTTGAAAACATCATAGGTTGAAAACACGGTTTCATCCGTATCATAATTTCGTATTGCAAGCTCTCCGTAGCCTGCTGATTCCGGACCAAAGTTTCCGATAATATTCTGATTAAATCTTAACACTAAATCGTCATCATACGATACAGCAGTTGCTTTATCGGCAGGGGAAGAATGGATAAGCTTTAAAGTGTTTGTGTTTTCCTGATTATTGTTCTCATCATCGACGCCGGAATCGATTGAGTGGCTTCCGTCGCAAAGCCTGAATTCAATACCGTTTGCTTCAGCATATTGTTTTGCGTAACAGTTTTCGGTTGTTGAACAGATATAAGCGGAGGTTTCTGATAGTATTTCTTTTTCAATAGAAGTGACACTTGCAGGAATGTGGACATATTCAAGACCGGTGCACCCTTTAAAAACTCTCGGGCCTAAATTTTTCACACTGTCCGGAATAGTTACACCTTTAAGTGCGGTGCAATTTCTGAATGCACAGTTGCTTATACTTTTTACATTGTTGCCGATTGTTATGTCTGTAAGACCTGTGCAGTCGCTAAACACACCCTCACTTATACTTGTCATGCTGTCAGGAATTTTTATATTTTTAATACTGACACAACCATCAAATGCATTATCAGCTATATGCACGTTTTCAGGGATGTCAATATTGGTAAGGGATTTGCAACCAAAAAACGCACGTTTTCCGATATAAGAAACGCTGTCGGGAATTGTTATAGTTTTAAGAGAAGCACACTCATTAAATGCACAATCACCTATGGTTGTTACTGTGTCGGGAATGATGATGCTGGTTAATCCGTTGCAAGACTCAAACGCATTATCCCCTATACTTGTTACACTGTCAGGGATTGTTATACTTGTAAGACCTGAACAAGAAGAGAACGCCCCATGACCAATGCTTGTTACGCTGTCGGGAATAGTCACACTTGTAAGACCCGAACAAGAAGAGAACGCCCCGGGTCCTATGCTTGTTACACTGTCAGGTATTATAACACTTGTGAGATTCCTGCAATTTTTAAACGCATAATGCGGTATAGCGGTTACACCTTCCGGTATAACCAGCTCTCCTTCTAAAATCGTTCCGTCAATATATAAATAAGAAGCATTATACATCGGATTTGAGGATATAAAACCACCCGATAATATGTAATATAAGTATCGGCAGGCAAAATCTATAGAACACCAACCTTCAATATCTCCGTTGTAATTAACACTTTTCAGCAGAGTGTAATCATCATTATAAAATGCCATTTCTCCTATACTTGTTACACTATCGGGAATGGTTATGCTTGTGATGTCGCAACCGTAAAATGCATAAGCTGGTATGGATGTTACACCATCAGGTATGATAAGATCTCCCTCTAAAAGTTTTCCGCCGACATGTAGATTATCTGTGTAATACGTTGGATTTGAGTGGCCTGAGAATCCGCCGGCAAAATCTATAGAACACCATCCTGCGATATCTCCGTTATAATAAACATCTGTATTTCTTCCCCTAAAAGCACATATACCTATATTTGCTACACTGTCGGGAATTGTTACACTTACAAGATTCTTAGAACTGTAAAATGCATAATTAGCAATAGTTGCAGTTCCGTCTTTTATTCTATAAGACTCACCCTCAAAATTCGTTGCATCGATAAGATTTTTACCAATGTAAAGAACGCCGTTCTCCCAATTGTTCGTATTATTATAGTAAGCAGTACCGAGAAATGAATTTTGACCGATAATTTTTACACTGTCAGGAATTTTTATGTTTGCTAGGTTTTTAGAACTGTTAAATGCCCCATCCGCAATGGTTAGTGTTCCATATTTAATCTCATATATCTCATTTAGGTTGCTGCTTGTTTCTATAAGATGTCTACCGATATACAGAGCTTCATCATCCCAATTATTTTTATCACGAGAATAGCCGGTCAACTCAAATGAGTTATTACCAATACTTATTAAACTGTCAGGAAGTGTTATATCCGTCAAGTTGTGACAAAGTTCAAAAGCGCATTTGTCTATTGTAATCACACTATCGGGAATTTTTATGCTTAATAAGCTACCGCAAGAATAAAATGCATATTCGCCGATACTTTCCACACCGTCAGGAACTGTTATATTTGAAATCATATCACAATTTCTGAATGCACTGTTCCCGATGTTTTCAACACCGTGAGGCATATTAAAGTATAAGAGCTTATTGCAGCTTTCAAATGCACTGTCACCTATAATTTTTAAACTGTCAGGAATTATAATATCCGTGAGTTCTGTGCAGCCGTAAAAAGCATGACTTCCTATAACTGTTACTCCGTTTCCGAGTGTTGCAATTTTTAGTCCTGTGCATTTGTAAAATGCAGCCATACCTATACTTGTCACGCTGTCAGGGATTGTTACACTTGTAATTTCGGTACACTCGGAAAATGAAGAATCGCCTATGACTGACACAGGATAACCGTCAAGGGTTTCCGGAATAAAAACATCTCCCTTAACTGAAGATTTATCCACAGAAACAATTCTTACCGTACCGCTATTATAATGGATAGAATAAGTATAGTGCCCTGATTTATATTCGGTATCACTTGCCTCTGCCTTTGTTGCAAAGCCATCAAAAAATTCCGACACAGAATCTGCAAGCTTCCTGAATCCTCCGAATTCGGGCAAATCGAGATCCGCAATACCCGACAGCGGCGCACAGCAAAGAATCGTTGCCGCCGCAAGAATAATTGCCAATGATTTTTTTAATGTTTTCAGCAATTTCCATCTCTCCTCTTAATACATATTCAGAAAATAAACAATAGAGTATATATTGTTAAAAATTCGGTTAATTATAACACATTTGTGTTCAATTAACAACATATGTATTCATATTTTTGAAGATTTCCCTTTACAATTTTTTTAAGGGAGATGTTTATATGTTAAACGGAATAAAAGTCGGCGGAGCAATACAAAAAGCAAGAGAAGATAAAAAAACTTTCGCAGGAGGTTGTAAGCGGTCTTGCCGGAATAGGCGCACACACTTAAGTGCAATAGAAAGAGGCGAACGAAAACCGACTCTTGAAACCTTTTTCAAAATTGCCGATGCAATGAGCATGAAACCGAGTGAGTTAATGACAAAAATTGAAAATGAAATTTGCAAATAGAAAGTTGTAAGCAGAAAAATTCAAGTCCGTTTTATGGTACATCACAAATGCTAAAATAAACCCGAAGCAACAATAAAGGTTGTTTCGGGTTTACTCTCTTTCTTTATCCGAGGGGCTGTTTCTGCAGCCCCTCAAAATTTATATTCTGCAACGCATGATCTAAAAGCAAAAATAAAACTATCAAAAAATAAAATGATTTTTCTTGCATAACACGAAGCTGTGACACATGTCGGTCAGAAATATGGTCGTCTCACTTGCTTGGAGCGCATCGTGATACTCCCTATTTCTTTCTGCTCAAGCACCGCCTTTATCTTCCGCAGGAAGCGGCGGCACTTGAGCCGGTTAACAGCCGCAACACATTGTTAATGTTACGGTGTCAAAGAACCAAATCCTGCTGAAAACATAAGAAAAAAGCAGCTCATGCTTTGCATGAACTGCTCTTTTTCTGGCGCCCCTGAGCATTCTATAATCGAACCGTTTATCTCTTCCAGAGTTACGGTTTCTGTTTTCTCGTCTGCGTTATATGTTATCACTAATTTGTCATCAAAAATATATACCGAATTGACGAATGTTTCTATCAGTATTTTTCTGTGAGCGAGTTTTGCCATATCAAGACTTCTGAATTTTGTCAAATAGAATCTTATAAATTCTTCGCTCAATTTCGGCTTTATCATCTTTTCTTCAGCTATCAGAATTTCAAGATGTTCTTTTCTGCTTTCAAGTTCTTCCAATCGCTCTTTTGTCGATTTTGTAAGTATCCCCTGCTGTATTGCATTCAGCAAATTATCAATTGAATTTTCGGTATCCGCAAGTTCACGTTCATAATACGGAAGTTCCGAGCTGTCTTTTTCCTGCAAGGCAAGAAGTTTCTTTACGATATCATCAATAACCTCATCATTATTGAGCATTGCAATCGTTCTTCTGATTATCAGATCTTCAATCCAATCTTTCTTGACGGATTTCTTTTTGCAATCCCCTTTCAGGTTTTTGATTGTCGTGCATTTGTAATACCTGTGAACAGTTCCGTTTCTGCCTTTTCCGCTTTCACCAATCATAAACTTTCCGCAATATCCGCAGAAAAGTTTTGTTGTCAGCAGATAATCGTCTTCCGCTTTTCGTCGGGCGGGAGCTTTTTATTTACCGCAATTTTATCCTGAACCTGCAAAAATAGTTTCATCGGAACTATCGCCGGGAGTGCATCTGGAATAACCATATCCCTGAATTTTTCTTCACCGATATACCGTCTGTTTTTAAGCATATGCTCAACTGTGTTGTAGGTCATCGGGTTGCCTCTCGGATTTTTCAACTGATGCTCGTTCATCCAGTCACGGATTTCTTTCATCGTTGCACCTTCGTTATACATTTCGAATGCTCTGCAAACGAATGGTGCCGTAAGCGGATTGACTTTCAGATGTTGGTCTTCAACCACATAACCAAACGGAATAGTACCGCCGTTGAATTTGTTTTTGAGAAGATTTTCGGTCATACCTCTGACAACCTTCTCGGACAAATCCGCAGAATAATATTCTGCATAACCTTCAAGAACCGATTCGAGAATAATGCCCTCTGCACCGTCGGAGATTACTTCGGTTGCAGACACAACCTTGACTCCGTTTTTCTTGAGCGCCGATTTATATTTTGCGGAGTCGTAACGGTTACGGGCAAACCTGTCGAGTTTCCAGACAAGCACTACATCAAAAAGTTTTTTACCGCTGTCCTTAATCATATTCTGAAACTCAGGACGGTTATCGGTCTTTGCGGAGAACGCTCTGTCGACTGCTGTAGGATGAAACGCAATTTTCAGAATTTCTTCGACCTGCTCATCTGTCAGTTCGTTTTAACAGCAGAAAAATTTTAAGCATTTCAGTTTCGACATTTGCTTTCGTTTCACGAAGTTCGTCAATGGATTTTTTCGAGATTTTGATTTGACAATATCTATCATCATTTTCTCTTTTGGGGTATAAGAAAACCGCTTCACCGAAAGTGAAACGGTTTGCAGCAATTCACATCAAATCTTCGAGTGTGATACTGTCAAAATATTTATTTGCAATATCGTGAAATCCTTTCCACATCGGCAAGGTTTTACATTCCGCAGCACGGTCACATTTTTCTGCGTTGCATTCAAGGCAGGAAACGGGAGCAAGATCACCTTCGGTTAAACGCAGGATTTCTCCGATTTTGTATTCATTCGGGTTTCGGGTCAGTCTGTATCCTCCGCCCTTACCGTGAACACCTTCAACAAGACCGTTCTTTGCCAGAACAGGTATTATTCTCTCAAGGTATTTCAATGAAAGCATCTGACGCTCGGCAACAGACTTCATAGATACATATTCGCCGCCGCAATGTTCAGCCAAATCGATCATTACACGCAGGGCATATCTTCCTCTTGTAGAAACCAGCATAATATTTCTCCTTGCAGTTTATTTCCCTAATATGTAAGAGAGATTATTTTGAATTTTTTCGGCTACATCGGGTTTATTCATTGAGTAAACATGAACATTGGTTATGCCGTTGGCATAAAGATCAATAATCTGGTCGGTTGCATAAGCTATTCCTGCCTGCTTCATGGCGGCAGGATCAGAGCCGAATTTATCAACAAGACTTTTGAATCTCTGCGGCATAAATGAACCCGAGAGCTTAACCGACCTTTCAACCTGATTTGCATTGGTTATCGGCATGATTCCGGGAATTACGGGGACGGTTATTCCCGCTTCACGGATTTTATACAGAAAAGCATAGAGCAGATTGTTGTCAAAAAACATTTGCGTGGTTAAAAATTCACAGCCTGCATCAACCTTTTCTTTGAGATACCTTATATCCTCTTTTTGATTTGAACTTTCAGGATGAATTTCGGGATAACAGGCACCGCCGATGCAAAAATCCGCACCCGATTCTTTAAGTTCTCGCACAAGCTCCACTGCATGCTGATAATCCCATCCGCTTCTGTCAGCATTTTCAAGATGAGCAGGAATATCTCCGCGAAGTGCCATTATATTTGTGATTCCTGCAGTCCTGATTTCTTCAATCTTCCGGTGTACCATCTCTTTAGAAGAAGAAACGCAGGTAAGGTGAGCAAGGGTTGGCACACCGTAAAGCTCCTTGATATTCTTTGCAATATCAAGCGTATATTTGCTTGTGCCGCCGCCTGCACCGTATGTAACACTCATAAAAGAGGGCTTAAGCTTTGCAATTTCTTCGGTTGCGGTCTTTACGCTTTCAAAAGCGGTTTCGGTTTTTGGCGGAAAAACCTCAAATGAAAGCGAAAGCGATTCTTTATTTAACAATTCCGAAATTTTCATGAATTCATCTCTTTTGTTAGTTTTAATTATACTACACTTGAAGTAGGTAAA
Organism: Clostridia bacterium; assembly: GCA_017466365.1. Classification (GTDB taxonomy): domain Bacteria; phylum Bacillota; class Clostridia; order Oscillospirales; family Acutalibacteraceae; genus CAG-177. The sequence goes on from JAFTUG010000003.1 coordinate 34,633, forward strand.
TCAAGAGCTTTATTGAATACCGCAGCAGTGGTCACAGTTTTCGCAGCGCGGGAACTCATTTTTGTCGTATTCAATGCCGTTTTTATCGTAGTAATCCTGCAAAGCCTTCTTGATAGCTTCTTCCGCAAGCACGGAACAATGAATTTTATGAGCAGGAAGTCCGTCAAGAGCTTCAACAACTGCCTTGTTTGTCAAGGCGAGAGCTTCCGAAACAGACTTGCCTTTAATAAGCTCTGTTGCCATTGAGCTTGATGCAATTGCACTTCCGCAGCCGAAGGTTTCAAATTTCACATCGGCTATGATGTCGTTTTCAATTTTAAGATATATTTTCATGATATCTCCGCATTTGGCGTTGCCGACCTCGCCTATACCGTCAGCATCTTCAATCACACCGACATTGCGGGGATTGCGGAAATGATCCATAACTTTTTCACTGTAAAGAGCCATAATTCTGACCTCACTTTATAATAAATTCTTTCTTGCCGTTTACAAGGTCTCTCCAGATCGGTGATATGCTGCGTAAATATGCAACAACCTCTTTTACGGCATTGATTGTATATTCAATTTCTTCTTGGGTGTTTTCTTCCGAAAGTGAAAGGCGGAGTGAACCGTGAGCTATATCGTGAACCCTGCCGATCGCAAGCAGCACATGGCTTGGGTCAAGCGAGCCCGAAGTGCAAGCCGAACCCGAAGATGCACATATTCCTTCATCATCTAAAAGCAAAAGTAGCGATTCGCCTTCAATTCCTTCAAAGCAGAAGTTAACATTGCCTGGAAGTCTGTTTTCCGCATCGCCGTTAAGGATTGAATGAGGAATTTCAGAAAGTCCCGAAATTAACATGTTCCTCAAAGCTGAAAGCTTCTTTGTATTTTCGTCGATATGCTTACAAGCTTCTTCAAAAGCTGCGGTCATACCCATAATTGCAGGAATGTTTTCCGTTCCTGCCCGTTTTCCTCTTTCCTGTGCACCGCCTTCGATAAGAGTTGTGAGCGGAATTCCTTTTTTTACATAAAGAACACCGATACCCTTCGGACCATGAAACTTGTGTGCAGAGAGTGACAGCATATCAATATTCTGTTCTTTAACATCAATGTGTAAATGACCTGCCGCCTGAACGGCATCCGTGTGAAAAATCACGCCTTTCTCACGGCAGATTTCACCGATTTTCTTGATTGGCTGTATTGTACCGATTTCGTTGTTGGCATACATAACCGTCACAAGGCAGGTATCGGGTCTGATTGCCTCTGCAACCTGTTCAGGAAGAACAATGCCGTTTTCGTGAACATCAAGCAAGGTGATTTCAAAGCCTTCCTTTTCAAGTCTTTTCAATGTATGCAAAACCGCATGATGTTCAAAAGCGGTGGAGATAATGTGTTTCTTTCCCTTCTTTTCTCCGAGCCTTGCGGCTGAAATTATCGCCTGATTATCAGCTTCGCTGCCTCCCGAAGTGAATGTAATTTCTCTTGCTTCGCAGCCGAGCAGATTTGCAATTCTTTGACGTGCACCGTTCAAAGCCTCATTTGCTTTTTGCCCTGCCGAATGCAGGCTTGACGGGTTACCGTATATTTCATCCATATACGGAAGCATTGATTGAATTGCCGCCTTGCTCATTTTTGTTGTTGCGGCGTTGTCTAAATATATCTGCATAGATTTTTCCTTTCGTATAAATTAAAAAATCTCCGTCAGCCGCTTAAAGCAGTTGTCGGAGCTTGACTTTTTATTCAGCAAAAAGCGGTGTTGAAAGATATCTGTCGCCCGTATCGGGAAGCAGAACAACGATTGTTTTACCTTCGTTTTCGGGGCGTTTTGCAAGTTCAAGGGCGGCAAATACGGCTGCACCCGAAGAAATTCCGACAAGAACACCTTCGTTTTTGCCGATGAAATTCCCCGTTGCAAAAGCATCATCATTTTCTACGGTAACTATTTCATCATAAATATCCGTATTCAGCACGTCGGGAACAAAGCCTGCGCCGATCCCCTGGATTTTGTGTGCACCTGCAACACCCGTTGAAAGCACTGCCGATGATGCAGGTTCAACTGCAACGACCTTGATATCGGGATTCTTTGATTTCAGATATTCACCCACACCCGTAACCGTTCCGCCTGTACCGACACCTGCAACAAAAATATCAACCTCGCCGTCGGTATCTTCATATATTTCGGGGCCCGTGGTTTCAAAATGTGCCTTGGGGTTGGCAGAATTTGTAAATTGAGAGGGAATAAAGCTGTTGGGGATTTCCTCGGCAAGCTCTTTGGCTTTTGCGATTGCTCCCTTCATACCCTTTGCGCCTTCGGTCAGAACAAGCTCTGCGCCATAGGCTTTCATAAGCTGTCTGCGTTCAACAGACATGGTTTCGGGCATTACGATTATGACTCTGTAGCCTTTTGCGGCGGCAACCGAAGCAAGACCTATACCTGTGTTACCGCTTGTAGGCTCAATGATAACCGAATCAGGTTTAAGCTTTCCCGAAGCCTCCGCATCGTCAATCATTGCCTTTGCAATTCTGTCCTTAACAGAACCTGCAGGATTGAAATATTCAAGCTTTGCAAGAATTTTTGCTTTGAGATTATATGCTTTCTCAATATGTGTGAGTTCAAGAAGCGGAGTTCTGCCGATGAGTTCCGCTGCGTTTTTATATATTTTCATGTTAATCACCTTATCATTTCAGTATTTTTATGAGGTTTTGTTTTTTTATAATTTTAATCAGTATAATTCCGATGATAAGACCCGCAACGCCCTGAACTGCATTTGCAGGAATGTTGACGAGAGAAGGCGAGAATCCGTACATAAAGCCTTCAAACACGAAATATCCCAGAATCATTTCTGTTTCCGCCAATGTACCGCTTATGAGTCTTGCGGTAAATTCTTTCATTTTTGGGGAGAGAATTTTAAAAATAAAATATGCAATTATTGCCATCAATCCTTTTATTACAAAGGTTGCGGGAGCATATACAGCATATCCCGAAAAAATATCTGCAAGAGCGGAGCCGACGCCTGCTGCAAGGAAGCCGTAGCCCGGCGGCAATATCCAGCCGGAAAGAAGAACAATGCAGTCGCCTAAATTGATATATCCTTTAAGCGGTGACGGTATTTTAATAACCATGGTTGTAACGCAGGCTAATGCGGCAAGCATTGCGGAAAGGGCAAGTTTTTTTGCAGTTTTCATTTTATCGCCTCAAATCCGTTCTGCAGGTCAGCGATAATATCATCAATATGCTCTGTACCGATTGAAAGACGGATTGTGTTGGGTTTGATATCCTGATCTGCAAGTTCTTCTTCGCTCAACTGACTATGGGTTGTTGTTGCAGGGTGAATAACAAGGCTCTTGACATCTGCAACATTGGCGAGAAGCGAGAATATTTTAAGATTATCAATAAACTTATGGGCTTCTTTTACACCGCCCCTGATTTCAAAGGTGAATATCGAACCGCCGCCGTTGGGAAAATACTTTTGATAAAGCTCATGGTCGGGATGATCGGGCAATGACGGATGATTAACTTTTTCAACCTGAGGATGATTTTTAAGAAATTCAACAACCTTCTTTGTGTTCTCTGCGTGACGTTCAAGGCGGAGAGAAAGAGTTTCAACACCCTGTAAAAGCAAGAATGCCGCAAAAGGTGAAAGAGTTGCTCCCGTATCACGAAGCAATATTGCTCTGATATATGTTACAAATGCAGCAGGACCAACCGCCTTTACAAACGAAAAACCGTGATAGCTAGGGTTGGGGTCTACGATTGCAGGATATTTGCCCGATGCAGCCCAATCAAATTTGCCCGAATCAACGATCACGCCGCCAAGAGTTGTACCGTGACCGCCGAGAAATTTGGTTGCCGAATGAACAACAATATCTGCGCCGTGTTCAATGGGCCTGATAAGATAAGGTGTGCCGAAGGTGTTGTCAACAACAAGCGGAAGTCTGTGCTTGTGTGCAAGCTCGGCAAGAGCATCAATATCGGGAATGTCGCTGTTGGGGTTGCCGAGAGTTTCGATATATATAGCTCTTGTGTTATCCTGAATAGCGGCTTCAACTTCAGCCAAATCATGTATATTAACAAATGAAGCTGTGATTCCGAAATTAGGAAGAGTATGTGCAAGCAGGTTATAGCTGCCGCCGTAAATGGTTTTCTGTGCAACAAAGTGACCGCCGTTCTGACCGAGTGCCTGCAAGGTATATGAAATGGCAGCCGCACCCGAAGCAAGAGCAAGAGCAGCAACGCCGCCCTCAAGGGCTGCAACACGCTGTTCAAGAACATCCTGAGTGGAGTTGGTCAGTCTGCCGTAGATGTTGCCTGCATCTGCAAGACCGAATCTTGCTGCTGCGTGTTCGCAGTTATGGAAAACGTATGATGCGGTCTGGTAAATGGGAACGGCGCGTGAATCTGTTGCGGGATCGGGATTTTCCTGACCTACGTGGAGCTGTAATGTTTCAAATTTATACTGTGACATAATTAATATTTCCTTTCGTTATTGAATATGTTTTGTGTGTTGATGAAACCGAAAAACACATTCGTCCGAAACGGAAATTTTCTCTTAATAACTCTTCAAAGAGCTTTTGCACTGGGAACACCTTCTTTTACACACCTATCAAGTAGGTTGATTGGATTATACCACCATTAACCTACCGTGTCAATAGGTAATTGTGTAAAATTTTTTGTGCGGATAGCCATTATTTTATTAAAAATAAGCATCGGATTTTCGCAAAAAAATTCAAAAAATCCGTGAATTTCCTGTTGACAAGCGCATATCATGGTGCTATAATGCAACCAAATTCAATAGCTCAAACCGTTGAAGCGGAGATAACGGCAATGATGCCTTTACAGAGAGCCTGCGATGCTGAGAATCAGGCAAGAAACAAGTTGTCAAATGGACCGCTGAGGGTGCAGTCAAATAAGTTTTACTTAGAGTATTCTGCAACGTGTTGGCATACGTAAGTTGTCGGGGGTATGTTGGTACCCTGCTAAGCGCACGGCTTCATTGCCGTGAATCAAGGTGGCACCGCGAATAAGTTTATTCGTCCTTGACAGAGATTTTATATTTCTGTCAGGGACTTTTTGTTTTATAGGAGGAAAAATATGTTTATCTTGTCAAAACGATGGCGAATCTTGAATTGCACAAATAAAAATTTAGATTTCATAACACAAAACAACTTTATTTTAAGGAGATTATTACTATGAAATACAACAATATTGAATTCAACACATACTTCAAAAACTATCCCGATGCAAACGGTTATTTCGGCAAATACGGTGGCTCGTTCATTCCTCCCGAGCTTCAGACTGCAATGGATGAAATCACACAGGCATATAACACAATCTGTAAATCAAGAAATTTTATCAATGAACTTCGCAGAATCCGCAAAGAATTTCAGGGCAGACCCACACCTGTTTCACATCTTGCAAGGCTTTCGGAAAACATCAGCACGGGTGTTCAGATTTATGTCAAAAGAGAAGATTTAAACCACACGGGCGCTCACAAGCTCAACCACTGCATGGGTGAAGCACTGCTTGCAAAATATATGGGCAAGAAAAAGGTTATCGCCGAAACAGGTGCAGGTCAGCACGGCGTTGCACTCGCAACCGCAGCAGCATATTTCGGTCTGGAATGCGACATTTATATGGGTGCTGTTGATATACAAAAGCAGGCGCCCAACGTTGCGAGAATGAAGATTCTCGGCGCAAATGTTATTGAGGTAACCGACGGCCTTGCAACTCTTAAAGAAGCGGTTGATGCGGCATTTGCAGCTTACTGTAATGAATATAAGGATGCAATTTACTGCATCGGTTCGGTTGTCGGTCCTCATCCGTTCCCGATGATGGTGCGTGATTTTCAGAGTATAGTCGGTATTGAAGCGCGAGAACAGTTCACGGAAATGACAGGCGAATTACCCGATTCGGTTGTTGCCTGCGTTGGCGGCGGTTCAAATGCAATGGGTCTTTTCTCGGGATTCCTCAATGACCCTGTTGACATATACGGCGTTGAACCTCTCGGCAGAGGAACGGCACTCGGAGACCACGCAGCAAGTCTTACCTATGGCGAAGAAGGCATTATGCACGGCTTCAACAGCATTATGCTTAAGGATAAAAACGGCGAGCCCGCACCCGTTTATTCAGTTGCAAGCGGTCTTGATTATCCATCCTGCGGTCCCGAGCACGCATTTCTTCACGATATCGGCAGAGTAAAATACGGCGTTGTTGATGACGAAGAAACAATAAATGCGTTCTATACACTTTCAAGACTTGAAGGAATTATCCCTGCAATTGAAAGTTCACACGCCGTTGCATATGCAATGAAGCTCGCAAAAGAAATGAATAAAGGCTCAATCCTCGTCAATCTCTCGGGCAGAGGCGATAAGGATATGGATTATATCATTGAAAAATACGGCATAAGATAAGTTTTAATTTAATATAGCAAAAAGGGGCTGTTTGTTTCACAGCCCCTTTCAGCATTTTATCTCATATTCGATAACGGAGTATAATTCGTATTGTTTCGCAAATATTCTTCCTTTTTACCCCTGAGCAACAATCTGACATAGTTCATAGGCTCGTTGTAGATAAGACAATCGAGTTCCGATACTATGTACATTCTGCGATCATACTCGTCTTCAACTACATCGCAGTCAATTGACACCATTGAGCCGTCAGATAATTTCACTTCAACAAAGCGGTGTCGATATTAAATTCACAAAAAATAATGTTGTTAATCATAAATCAAAAACTCCTTTTTATTTGTTTAAAAAAGTAGGAAAAGTAGACAAATAGAGCCTCTGAAACCGTTGACACATAAGGAATTGAAAGTGCGGTAATTAAGGGGTACGTATAGTTTGACCTGTAACCCTAATTTTACGATTTATGCGTTACAAAGCCGAGATTTTAAGTTGTAAGAAATTAGTTTCATAAGACTGTTTGGATTGATTTGACAAAAATAAAATAATGATATAAAATATATATGTGATTGATATTTTCATTTTAAACTTTCTCCTTTGACAAGAAAGGAGATCAAAACAAATTCCGTGGCTGAAAGAAATAAGCCGTCCGGATTAATTTCGGGCATAACGGAAGACGCATTGGAGACATTGGCAGAAGCCTTGTATCCGGACATATTAGAGTTTTTCAACAGTGAAGATGGTCAGAAAGAATTTGCTGAATGGAAAGCAAACCAACAGAACAAGACATAAAAAGACGGAGCAGCAAACAAGCTGCTCCGTTGCATTTTGAAAGAAAGTGAATATCAGAAATAAAGCAATAATCCGAACCGATTCTGTGAAAAGAAAAGGTTCGGATTATCATGCTTTGGCGCCTCAAACAGGACTCGAACCTGTGACACCGCGGTTAACAGCCGCGTGCTCTACCGACTGAGCTATTAAGGCAAAAAATGTCGGCGTCGACCTATCTTCCCGGGCCGCTTCCAGCCAAGTATTTTCGGCACTGTTGA
>JAFTUG010000016.1 GCA_017466365.1 Clostridia bacterium
ATAAAATTTGTGTAAAACCGAGAAAGCGAAAAATCGTAATTTTTTTGTGTAACATTTTGTGATTTTCGTCATTTATATATGAGGGCAAAAATTACAGGGGTTTATACCCTTTAATTTACTTTCATCAATGACGAAAGAGGGAGATTACAATGGGCTGATTATTTGACAATCAAAATAATCGAGGTGATAACAAAAATTTTTAGGTTATTCAATCAAAAAATTAATCAATATAAAACGGAGGCAAACAAAATGAAAATTAAAAAGTTTATATCTGTCATTCTTGCAATTATTATGAGCTTTGGTATATGTGCCTTTGCATCTGCACAGGAAATCTCGGAAGGTTATACTCCGATTTATACCGCAGAGGATTTAAACAACATCCGCAATGACCTTGACGGTAAATATATCCTTATGAATGATATCGATCTTTCCGTTTATGAAAACTGGGAGCCGATAGGCACATCCGATGAACCGTTTACGGGTGAATTTGATGGTGACGGATATAATATTTCTCACCTTACCATTAATGATACGCAGACAGAGGATATGGTATACTATTACGCTTTGTTCGGCTATGTTAAGAATTCAAAATTCAATAGCATTACTTTGACCGAATGTAATATTTTGGCAAAGCACAGAGGTGAAACAAGGGGATACGGCGTTATTGGTGCAATTGTAGGGTATTGCTACGGCACGGAAATATCAGGCTGTACGGTATTCGGCAAAGTGACTGCAGACGGTTTTGGGGAATGCTTTGCAGGAGGGCTTACAGGAAGATGTAAGGCAAGCAAAATATCATGCTGCAGCAACTATGCCGAAGTAACGGTTGAGAATTTTAAATATGCCAAAGAAGTGTTTGCGGGCGGAATAATTGCCGATTTAACATTTTCTTCAATAATTTCCGAGAGCAGTAACCACGGAAAGGTTTCTCTTGTCGGAGAATGGGAAAATAAGTATTGTTACATGGAAATCGGAGGTTTATGCGGAAACTGCGATGATATTATGGTTTCAACCAATTCAGTTATCGACTGCTATAACACGGGAGAGGTCTCAACGGATTTCACAAGTGACCGCATACGCATAGGAGGAGTTTGCGGAGAGTCCTATGAAACACAGTGTGTATATAATGTCGGAGAAATAGTTGTTCCTGATGGATTTAAGGGGCTTGCGGGTGCCGTGTCGGGAAATATTTTCCACACTTCGTTAGCAATTGGTATGCCCCACTATATGACAAATGCTTATTATATCAATGAGGATATGATACCTTCATATGATTGGGAGAATTTACCTGAAAACTTTAATGAGGAACCCTTTGTTAATGTAAAATTACTTACCGAGCAAGAATTCAAAAATCAGGAATCATTTGCAGGTTTTGATTTTGAAAGCATATGGAAAATGGAAGAGGGCGGATATCCCGTTCTCAAAAATCAGCCGAAGGTAACTGTTAAGGAAAACATTACCCTTAAAGCGGGTCAGTCATATTTGCTTGCGCTTGGGAAAAAATATCACACTTCAAATGCTGATGTTGCAATAACCGGTATCAACGGTGAAATTATTGCGGTTGCATCGGGTACAGCTGTGATAACAGTTGAGTATTCCGATAAGTATGAAAGAGAAATTACAGTAACTGTCATTGATACCGAAGAAAACAACACACCGATTCAGTCCGAAAAGCCTGACATCTTGGATTTTTTCAGTAACCTTTGGATTGTTAAGACGGTTAAACAGATAGTCATGTTTGTAATCGGCATGATAAACAGTATCTGCACATTTATCGGATTTTGATTAAAGCCGTAAATGAGAGTTTATTAGTCAGTGCGGATTTTGGTGGAATTATCACTGGTGAATCTGTTGGAGAGGCAAGAGCAGTGGTTTGTTCTTATTTTCTTTTTTGGATTTTTGTGGTATTAAGAGAATAGTTAAAATATAATTACCAACGGCGGCTGCGATTGCAGCCGCCGTTGGTATGTTTATTGTGTAAAATTATTCCGCTGTTTTAATTCCGTAGAAGTGGATAACGTTCATATCCTCTTCCATGTCAAGTCCGTGTGAGCCGCAGCCGCCGTCGATTTCATGGCAGCCGTGGTCAGGACAGAAGCCGTAGAAAACATTCTTATCGGCAAGTCTTGTGTGGATTTTGTCAACCATTTCGGAATAAAAGGCAATGTTCTTATCGAGTCGGGCGAGTGCCTCTTCGGACTCGGGACCGAATTTATGCATTGTTCCGTCATAATCGCCGTTATAGATAACAACAAGGTCATATTTATCCTCGTCAATGATTTCGAGAGCCTTTTGGTTGACCTCTTCGGGTGTGTCATAGATGAAATAATCCATTTCACGCTCAAGGAAAATTACGGAAATACTGTCGTTCGTTGTTGAAACAATTGCTGCCTTTTTGCCTGCCTTTATGTATCGGTCAAAGAGGGTTTCGGTTGTGAGAACGGGCTTTTCGTATCTCTTTATTCCGTGAACATCGGGCATTACTCCCGTGTACATCGAAGCAAAGCAGACGGGAGTTACGCTCGGCATAACCGAAAGCATGGGCATTGCAAGGTCGGAGCGAACCATTGCAGGTGCAAATTTTTCCGTATATTTCTGCCATACCCAGAGTGCAACGGCATCGGGATTGTAGATGATAACACGGTCAACAGGCTTATCACCGAGCTTTTTTTCTGCAAGGGCGGTAATTGCCGCATTGGGTTTTTCGGTTGAATCATAAGCTTCACCGCCGATGAGCGAAACCGCAGAAGCGTGAAGCGAAGATATGCAGATTGAACTGTTTAAATCAGCCATGGTTTACCCCCCTTAAAAAACGGAAAGTGATGTTGTGATGCAATAGATAATGGTGTAGAACATTGAGAGAAGCTCTTTAAGACCGAGCTTTTTAAGGATTGCGTCAAACTCACCGAAAAGAACATCGTCAAACGGTGTTTTTGCTTCTGCACTCACATAGCCCTCCTGCTTTTCGGCAGCCTTGCCGTTATCGAGAGTGAAGGTCTGTGTTCTGTAACCGACGGGAGTTATGTTATCCATTGTGTAATAAACGGTTATGTTCACTGCACTTGCGGATTTTTTGGGAATATCGCCCGTGAACGGAATTTCAAGGGTATCGCCGGGGTTGAGGCTGTTGAATGCGGGGATATCAAACTTAAGCTTTGCACCGTCGCAGTAAACAGCAAGAATGTTTACCTTGCCGCTGTTGCATACGTTGGTAACGATAAGCTTTTCTGCTTCGCCGTTGAGAACTCCCTCGTCACAGCCGTCAAACACAGCGTGAACGGTGTGCGAGGCGTTGCTTGAATATTTGAACTGGGGATAGCTTTCGTTTGAATAAACATCGGTTATGTTATCGGTCAGCAGCTGGGTCATCATAAGAATTCTTGTGTAGTTATCCTTATATGTCATGCCGTGGAAAAGTCCGTCAACAAACCATGTGTTATCAGGAAGATATGCGGTTGAAGCATCAAGCTCCATATTGGGAGAAATCTTGTTTTTGCCGCCGCAGGAATTTTTCTGAACATAGCCGTCGGCAAATCTCATGCCGTAGGGTGCGCAGGTTGCGCCCGTTGAAGCATTGGTGGTGATAATGCCGTCGGAATTTTCGTTCATGCCCGTAACGATTCTTTCGCCCGTGCCTGCAATGATCGAAATATTCATGCCGTTTTCAATGCATTCGGTGAGCTTTTTGCCTACGGAAGGCAGAATTTCATAGTGGAAACGGTCGCTTATTGCGATGAGTCTTGCGCTTTCTTCAGGGTCAAGAAGCTGCTTTTTTGCATCTTCGTATTTATGAGCGGGAATGAAATCCCAGAGGCTTCCCCAATATCCGAGAGTGGGGATAAGCTTGGGGAAAAGCGTATTGAGAAGATTATCTATAAAACCGAGCTGATTTGCTTTCACAAGCCAGTTATAGTTTTCTTCGGTCATTGTTCCGTTTTCAACAAAACGTACAAGGCATTCCTCATCAAATTCGATGTTTGCCGTCATGGCATCATATGCAATGCCTGCGCCGCCGATTGCGGGAACGGTTAAAACGGCATTGTCAACATCGCCCTTATAACCGTAAAGAGTGAGATATGTTGCCGTAACCTGACCGCCGTGGCTGACTGCGAAAAGATTAACCTTATCCTTGCCGCTGTGCTTCTTAACGGACTGAATAAAATCATCGAGCAGACCTGCACAGTATTCTGCGCCCATTCTGAAATCGGTGCTGAAATTATAGATGTTTTCGTGGCCGATATACTGTGCGATTTCGTCGGATATCTCTATTTCCTGCCTGTATTTTCCGTCGGGATAACGTTCTATGAGAACAGCGTTGTTTTTATCGGCAGCCTCGGTATAGTCCTGATGAAGCTCGTATGCGCTTGTGCCGTCGGGATTGCAGCGGAGCTTTTCAAAAAGAGCCGTCATTTCTTCCGCGAGAACATCGGCAATATAATCTGCGTTGCCGACGGTCAATGCGCCGAGACCCATGCCAAGCTCTGCTATTCTTGCGAAAACACGCTCAAGCACATGATCCCAGTTGAGACCCCATACGGCTTCGCCTGTTTCAAGGCTGTCGCCGTAATAGAGATTGGTTGAGCTGTAGCCCGGAACGATGATTACGGGATAATCCGATATTTCGCCCTTAACCTCACCCGAAGCAAAAGCCATTACTGCACATGACGAAATAATCATTGCAAGGGAAAGAACTACGCACAAAAACTTTTTCATTATATCCAACCTTTCCTTGGTTTTATAATTTGATATTAACACACTTACAGTATATTTGTAAATATAAAAATGCGTCGCAGAACGTTAATTCCGAATTGTAAAAACGTGGTTTTTACTCTTTATCCATATATTCCAGCACGCGCTGAATGAGTCCGAGGCGGTTTTCACCTTTGAGAAGGCGCACGGATATATGAGGCTTGCCTCCGCCTGCACTCACAACGAATCTGCCTTTGAAATGGGCAGAGGTGCGTGCGATAAGCTCCATATCAAGCGAATTGATTTTGAAAACAATCTTATCACCCTGCATGGTGATTTCATAAATATCGTGCGAAGCTGCTTTGCCTCGGAGAAGCGCAATTCTGATAAGACCCTCAACGCACGGCGGCGGGTCTCCGAAACGGTCAACAAGTTCGTCGATAACATCGGAGGCATCATCGTCGTTACGGATATCGGCAATTCTGCGGTAAATCTGAAGCCTCTGCGGCACACTTTCGATGTAGTTATCGGGAATATGAGCATCAATCGGAAGGTCAATAACGCAGTCCTTTTCGGGAATATCGGATTTTTCGCCCTTTTCCTCGCTGATAGCCTGCTCAAGAAGCTTAACATACATCTCATAGCCGACGGTTTCCATGTGACCGTGCTGATTTGCACCGAGAACATTGCCGGCGCCTCGCAGCTCAAGGTCACGCATGGCTATATGGAAGCCCGAACCGAATTCGGTGAATTCTCTTATCGAATCAAGACGGCGTGTTGCGATTTCGCTCAATTGCTTGCCTCTTGTGAAGGTGAAATATGCGCTTGCACGGCGTGATGACCTGCCGACTCTGCCCCTTATCTGGTGAAGCTGGGCAAGACCCATTCTGTCCGCATTTTCGATGATAAGGGTGTTCGCATTCGGAACATCAACGCCCGTTTCGATAATCGTTGTACAAACAAGAATATCAATTTCGCCTTCTAAAAGCCTTCTCCATACCTCGCTCAATTCGTCCTCGCTCATTTTGCCGTGACCTATGCCGACATTGGCATCGGGGAGCATTGCTTTGATTTCCGCCGCTTTTTTCTCGATATCCTCAACTCGATTGTAGAGATAGTAAACCTGACCGCCTCTGCGAAGTTCCTGCTCCATCGCCTGAACAAGAACGGGCATGTTATGCTCGATAACATAGGTCTGAACGGGGAGTCTGTCCTGCGGTGCTTCTTCAAGCACGGACATATCACGTATTCCCGTCATCGCCATGTTGAGGGTTCTCGGAATGGGTGTTGCTGTTAATGTGAGAACATCAACGGTGGGGAAATTCTGCTTTAGTTTTTCTTTTTGAGCAACGCCGAAGCGCTGTTCTTCGTCAACAATAATCAGCCCGAGGTCACGGAACTGAACGTCTTTTGATATTATTCTGTGAGTGCCGACAACAACGTCAACCGAGCCTCTGCGGAGTCCGTTGAGCGTTTTCTCCGTTTCTTTTTTTGTGCAGAAACGTGAAAGCATGCCCGCTTCAATCGGAAAGCCTTCAAAGCGTTTGAGGATTGTCTGATAATGCTGAAGTGCAAGAATCGTTGTGGGAACAAGGATTGCACATTGCTTGCCGTCTGCTATGCACTTAAAAACGGCTCGGAGTGCAACCTCGGTTTTGCCGAAGCCGACGTCACCGCAGAGAAGTCTGTCCATGGGATAGGGCTTTTCCATATCCTTTTTTATTTCGTGAATGCAGCGGAGCTGGTCATCTGTTTCAACAAATTCAAAACGGCGTTCAAAGTCGTTCTGCATATCTATATCCTGCGAAAAGGCATGACCCTTCATTTTTATGCGCTTTGAATAAAGCTCGATAAGCTCCTTCGCCATGTCCTTGACTGCGCTCTTGACCCTCGAACGGGTCTTCTGCCAATCCTTGCCGCCGAGCTTATTAAGCTTTAGCGGCTTATCATCGTTTTTCGGTCCTATATATTTTGAAACCTGATCAAGCTGGGTAACGGGAACATAAAGATTATCGCCCTTGTCATAGCGGATTTTGATATAATCCTTTGTTGTGCCCGAAGCTTCGAGGGTCTGTATTCCCTCGAAAATGCCTATACCGTGAGCCGAGTGAACAACATATTCGCCTCTGTGAAGCTCATCGAGATTATTAAAGGCATTTTTGCCCCTCTTCGTTGCAGCAACACGGTTTTTGGTTACTGTTCTTGCTCTGTAGGTTATAAGGGTGAATTTTGCGTTGGGATATTCAAAGCCTGCGGAAAATCCTCCGGGCAAAACGCAGACGGTTTTTTCGGGGAATTCGGCAGGGGGTACGGGGCAGAAAAGTGCGGGAATTCCTTCGTTTTCAAGGTCGTCTGCAAGAGTTTTTGCCGCTTTATCCGTGCCTGCAAGCACAGCGCAGGAATGACCGAGTCTCTGTCTTACGGCATTGAGGTCGTCAACAACCGCAGATAGAGTGCCGTTCCACGGGCTTATCTGTTTTGCGGTAAAGGTGATAAGCTCTTTTACGGGGGTGTCAAAGCTGCCTCGGGGAAGATTGTCAAGATAAACCGCACCCATATCCTCGTAATATGAGAATAAATCATGTAGCCTTATTCCGTAGCAGTCAAGACCTTTGCAGAGAACGCCGTCCTGAAAGAGACCCTTAACGGTTTCCAAAAGAAGCTGCGATGCGCTGCTGAACTTATCCTTTACAGCAAAGCTTTCGCAGACAAAAAGCATGGCGTTTTCGGAATATGTGAATATGCTGCAGCAATCGGGATAAATAAGCGGTAAATATTTATCGAGAGAAGAAAGACGGATTCCGTCATTCATTTTTGTGATATCGTCATTGAGATTTTTGAGAGCTTCGCCCTTGATTTTGTTTTCTGCAATATGCTTTTCAATAAGAGCCGTAAGCATCTCGGGTGTGCAGAGAATTTCACGGGCGGGAGTTATGCGGATTTCGTCGGCAGAGTCCGTTCTGCGCTGCGTTTCGGGGTCGAAAAACGAAATGCTGTCAACGGTGTCGCCCCAGAATTCGATTCGGCAGGGCTGCTTTGAGTCGGGCGGAAAGAAGTCGAGAATACCGCCTCTTAACGCAAACTGACCCGCACCGTCAACCTGTTCGCTACGTGTATAGCCGCATCTCATAAGGCTTAAAATAAGCTCTTCGGAGTCATAATCCTCGCCTGCTTCTATTGAAAAGCTGCTGTTCATAAGCATGGCGGGAGGAACGGTAAGCTGCATTGAAGCCTCCGCCGAAAGAACAACAACGTCGTAATCGCCCGAAAGCATCTTATCAAGCACTTTCAGGCGGGCGTGTTCATATTCTCTTGAAACTGTTTCGAGTGTACGGAATGAAAAATCTCTTGCAGGGTAGTGCAGAGCATTCACTCCGAAGCCCTCCAAATCCTGCCGCATACGGGTTGCCGTTGCTTCGTCGGGAACAATAACGATTGCCTTCTGCATAAGACACATGCACATTGAAGCGATAACGTGCGCCTTGTGTATGTGCGAAAGCCCCGTAACTCCGCAGGGGAGACGGGTTTTCCTGATTGCATTGGCAAGCGACATAAATTCGGGAACGGTTTTTGCGAGTTGTGAATAACAATTCATGTTCTTATGCCTTTACATATTTATTTGTATATATAATACCACTTTGTTTTCGGTGCAGTCAATATAATCTTGCTTTTATTTTTATAAATGATATAATTGAAGCGGTGATGATTATGTTTGCAAAAATTTTATCTTTAATTTTTATGCTTTATCTTGCAATTTCTTCTGCTTTCGGCATCCCTTTGAGCGGGTATGAATCAAAGCAGCTTTTCCGTGACCCCGAATTTGAAAAAGGTTTTTCGGTTGTTTCTCAGCAGACCGAAAACGGTGCGGGGGTAACACTCGGTGATTTTGTTTATAACGAAAACAGCACACCCGATTGGATGATTGCTCAATGGAATTCGGGAAAATGTCTGTGGGCAGACCGTGTTGAAAGCGATAAATACACAATAACCGATGGCTTATCCAAGACCGTTAAATATAATCCTGCGGAAAAATCGGTTTTGATGCGTCTTAATGCGGCGAACATTTATAACGGTGAAGCGGCGGGAGATGGCGCATGGCCTCATCTTCTGCTTGAACAGTCGCCGATTTGCGATTATGCGTCACTTTCCGATAAAGAAAAATCCTTCTATAACTGCTCTGCGGACAGAATAGTGGCATCGCTCGACATAAAGCTTTCCGATTTTGTTGATACAACAAATAAGGACGGCATTAACGCCGCCCAGTTTCTTGCGTATTTCTATATGAAAGGCACGGAAAAACATGAGTTTATATGGTTCGGGCTCAATCTGTTTGATGACAGAGGATATCAGGACACCTATTGGGCGCTCGATAAAGCGAGCAATTGCATGATTTACAGCCTTTCAACAAAGGATACCTACGGATTTAAAAGCCGTTCGCTTTTCAGAAACGGGAAGCCGTATGTTTCCGATGAATGGGTGCATGTTGAAATTGACCTTACCGAGCATATTAACGATGCGGTAAAGCGCGCAAATGAGGATAATATTTTCGGCAGAAAAATTTCAAAAGAGGAATTTTATTTCGGCGGAACAAACATAGGCTTTGAAATCCACGGAAACTATGACTGTACGGTGGAAATCAAAAACTTCAATCTGACCGCTTATAACAAATTATAATATGCCTTTATCGGTCATATCCTTTTTCAAAATTTCGATATCGCCGTGATAATAGCAATGTCCGTCCATGCCCGTTGCTCTTGCACCGTCGATATTCGCCTGAACATCATCAATGAAGAAGCATTCCTCGGGCTTTAATGAGAATTTCTCATAAAGTGCGAGGTATATTTCTTTTTCGGGCTTAAGAAGTTTGTAGTCGGCAGAAATAAGAACGCCGTCAAAGAGAGAGAGCGCGGGAATATCTTTTCTGCGTTCGTGGAAATCCGATGAAGCGTTTGAAAGAAGATAAATCCCGAAGCCCTTTTCCTTCAGGCTTTCAATAAAAGGAATCATTTTGGGAAAAGACGGCATATAGGGATAGAAATTATCCACCATTTCGCAAACCTTATCAAAAACCCTTGCAGGGATTGCGTTGCGTTTTTGAAGCATGATTTCCTCGGGGGTTATGATGCCCCTGTCTTTATCCGCCCAGAGCTGATTTCTGAATATTTCACGCAGAAGAATGTCGGCGGTTTCTTTATCAAACATCCCGTAAAGAGTTTTTTCGGGATTATAGTCAATGAGCACTCCGCCCATGTCAAAGATTATGTTTTTAATCATAGTAACTCCATTTAAAAACCGCCCTGCGTTATGCAAGGCGGCTTTTTGATGTTTAAATTATTCGCAGTCGTCGCAATCGCATTCTACATCAAACTCAAGGAGTTCGTTGCAGTTGGGGCAAGTGATACTGCCTTCTTCAAGGATTTCTCTGTCAACGCAGATAACCTCGCCGCAGCTGGGGCATTCTACATCGTAGTATTCTTCTTCGTCATCATAGCAGTCGTCGCAATCGCAGTCACAATCGCAATCGTCAAGCTCTTCATAAACGAAGCTTTCAAGCTCATCGAGATCCTCGTCAACAGCGTCAAGCTGCTCGGAGATAAGATCCATGCCGTCCTCAAGATCGCTTACGGTAAGAGCGAGTTCGTCGAGAACGTCCATCATTGCATTGATAATTTTTGTTTCGGGCTTGTTTTCATCAAGTGCAAGACCCTCTGCAAGACCCTTAAGATATGCAACCTTTTCTGTTACGGTCATTTCTTTGTCCTCCAATTAAATAATATATTGATTAGCCTCTGCTGAGATATTCGCCTGTACGGGTGTCAACAACAATCATTTCGCCCTCGTCGATGAAGAGGGGAACCTTAACCTCTGCACCGGTTTCAAGAGTAGCGGGCTTTGTTGCGTTTGTAGCTGTGTTGCCTGCGAAGCCGGGATCGGTCTTTGTTACCTGAAGAGTAACTGTTGTGGGGGGTTCAACACCGAAAACGCTGCCCTTGTATGAAAGAACACGGCAGGTTTCGTTTTCCTTAACAAATTTGAAGTTTTCGGGAAGTGTGTCTGCACCGATGGGAACCATGTCATATGTTTCGGGGTCCATGAAGTAGTAAAGACCGCCGTCTTCGTATGAATATTCCATTTCCTTGCGCTCAATGTAAGCGGTGGGGAACTTGTCGGTGGGGTTGAATGTACGTTCAACAACAGCACCGCCGATAACGTTTCTGATCTTTGTTCTTACGAAAGCAGCGCCTTTACCGGGCTTAACATGCTGGAATTCGATAATCTGATAAACCTGGCCTTCCATTTCGAAGGTTACGCCGTTTCTGAAATCGCCTGCTGATACCATAAAAATATTTCTCCTTATATATGTTTATATGTTTTCACAGCTATTTTATACTATTCACTATGATTTTTCAAGTCTTTTTTTAAAAGAAAAGCCTATCATTAAAGAATTATAAGTGATTTTTGTGTTTTTGTAAGGTTTTCAAAGCCGTTTTCGGTGATATATGCCATGTCTTCTATGCGTACACCGAATTCATCGGGGAGATATATTCCCGGCTCAACCGTCACAACATCGCCGATTTCAAGTGTATGCTTGCTTTTCGGTGAAAGTCTCGGTGACTCGTGGATTTGCAGCCCCACTCCGTGACCCGTGCCGTGACCGAAAAATTTACCGTAGCCCGCATTTTCTATTATATCCCTTGCGGCTTTATCGGCATCAAATCCCGAAATGCCTGCATTGAGAACTTTAAGGCTGTTTTTCTGTGCCTTTAAAACGGTTTCATAAATCTCTGCCTGCTTTGAGGAGATTTCACCTACGGCAACCGTGCGAGTCATGTCGCTGTGGTATCCGTTAACAACCGCACCGTAGTCCATGGTTATAAAATCGCCTTTTGCAATCTTTTTGCTGCTCGGCACTCCGTGGGGGAGAGAGGTGTTTTTGCCGCTGACGGCTATTGTGTCAAACGAAATTGCTTCTGCACCGTTTTTCAGCATGAAAAAGTCAAGCTCAAGAGCGATTTCACGCTCCGTAACGCCCTCTTTTATAAAGCCGAGAATATGGTCAAATGCTTTTTCGGCAATCGCCTGCGCAGCAAGAATTTTATGCTTTTCTTCCTCGCTCTTTCTGCGGCGAAGAGAGGTGAGAAGCTCGTCTGCTTTTTCTGCTTTGAATTCACAGGAAACATTTTTGCAGAGCACCAAAAAATCCGCAACGCTTATGCCTTCCGCTTCGGTGAAAACGGTTTTAACACCGAGCTTTTTCGCATATTCGCCGAGCTGTTTGTGAAAAGAAGTCATGAGCACAACTTCGCATGAATCAACGCTTTTCTGTACCGCTTCAATGTAGCGGCTGTCAACGAAAAACAAAGCTTCGTTTCCCGTTATGAGAACTCTGCCCTCCGAGTGAGGAAACCCCGTGACATATCTCATGTTTTCCTCGGAGGTTATCAGAAAAGCCTCGCCTTTGCCGAGTGCGGATTTGAGATTTAAAATTGATGATACACTCATTTCTGAACCTCACCCGTTATTGCATTGATAACATTCTGGAAAACCGCAACGTGAGAGTTTGAAATGTACTTATCAAGGTGCATTGAACCGAAGAACCAACGTCTGAAAACGCAGGCTTCCGAAAGCTCCTCAAGATAGGTATTAAGACCCGTAACGCTTGCGGTTTCGCTGTCTTTAAGCTTTAAAAATCCCTTGATTTTAACGGGAGGCTCATGGGTTATGATGTAGTCAACACGGCAGTTAAGCTTTTCGAGATTTGCCGCACCTTCAAGAAGCTCCTCGCGGCTCGGGAATTCATATTTCGACCATGCGTTTTCTTCAAAACGGATATCGATATCGGGGCTTTCGCCGCCGCCCATCGTGAAGAATGTCATATTGTCGATTTTGAAAATCTGACCTCTCATAAGATGGTAAAGATTTCCTCCGAGATGGTGAACCTTTCCGCCGTTCCATTCCGAAACGGGGAGAGAATTGAGAATTTCAAAATTTTCGTGGGTTCCGTCAATGAAGCAAACATTGAATTTTTTGCCTGCAAGCTTTTTGAGGATTTTCTGCTCGATTTTGCTGTTATCCCATACAAAGCCGAAATCGCCGCATACAATAAGAGTATCGCCTTTTTTGAGCTGTTTTATTGCAGGAGAGTCAAATCTGGAAATATCGCCGTGCATATCTCCGGTTACATATACCATTCTCCACACTCCTTATTATCATAGTCCTAATTAATATACTCTAATAATGTGAAAAAATCAAGGCTTTGAAATAACCAAATATTTTAAAGTATATATTTATTTACAAAGCGTTAAATTTGTGATATACTGTTTTCTATCGAATTTTTTTGAAACGGTGTTGTGAAATGAAAAAGATATTAAGTATATTATTAGCGGCAGTTCTTTTTGTAAGCACATTCTGCATGACAAATGCAAGTGCGGCTTATGACGACGTTATGGAAGAAATGAAGCTTTATTCGGACTGCCTTCTGCTTGTAAGCACGGATAACGGCGAGGTTATCTTCTCCAAAAATGCCAACAAGCAGACCGCCCCCGCAAGCCTTACGAAGATTGTTACGGCGATAGTCGTGCTTGAGAATTGTTCGGACCTTACGGCAACGGTAACAGTTCCCGAGTCCTGCATCAGAGAGCTTGACGGAACGGGAAGCTCGCTTGGCGGCATTATGGCAGGCGAGCAGATGACGGTTTATAACCTTCTTTGCTGCCTTATGCTTGTCAGTGCCAATGAATCTGCAACAACTCTTGCAGACTATGTTTCGGGCGGTGACAGAGCAAAGTTTATCTCCATGATGAACGAGGTTGCCGAAAGACTCGGCTGCACAAACAGCCATTTTGAAAATCCTCACGGTCTTGACCATGAAAACCAGTATGTTACCGCAACGGATATGGCAAAGTTCATCACTCACGCAATGTCTTTTCTGGCATTTGAAGAAATCGTTGCAAGAAAGAGCTATGTTCTTCCCGAAACAAACCTTCAGCAGTCAAGAACAATCCATTCCTCAAACTATATGCTCAACAGCGCATATAAGGATTACTATTGCAAATATGTAAAGGGCGGCAAAACCGGCTCAACCTCCAATGCAGGCAGATGCTTTGTTGCATATGCGGCAAAGGACGGCTACAACTATGTTGCGGTTGCTCTCAATTCAACCTTCAGCGATGTTGATAACGACGGCGTAAATGAAAACGGCTCATTTCTTG
Source organism: Clostridia bacterium (assembly GCA_017466365.1). Taxonomy (GTDB): domain Bacteria; phylum Bacillota; class Clostridia; order Oscillospirales; family Acutalibacteraceae; genus CAG-177. Next base: position 13,902 of record JAFTUG010000016.1, read on the forward strand.
ACTGCAAGGAAATGCTTGAATGGACCTTCTCGAATATTGAGCTTGTCGCAATTGCGGACACAACAAGAGTTGTCGGCGAAATACCCGTAAAATATGCAAAATCCGTTGATTACATAACACTTTCGCCTGCCGAAACGGTTTACAGCCTTGTTCCCAAGGGGACGGATTCGGGCAGCCTTCTTGTTGAGCTTGTGGATGCACCCGAAGCGGTTAATGCACCCGTTAAAAAAGGCGAGGTTATCTGCAAGGGCAGAGTAATGTATGCAGGCGAGGTTATAAAGGAAATTGACCTTGTTTCCAATATCGATGCAAAAATCGGAATTTTCGCTTTCATAGGAAGCACGGCAAAATCCGTTCTTTCCTCATGGCTGTTCCGCATTGCGGCGGCGGTAATAATTATCATTTTGATTATTCTCCTTTTTAAACGCCGCAAGAAGGAAAAGGCGAGACCCGTTAACAATAAGGATTACAGAATTCTCAACTATAACGATTTTATGAAGTTAAGATAAGGAAAGAGATATGAACAATATTTATAAAGGCAGATGCCCCGAAAAATACACAAAAGAGCTTATAGAAATGCTCGATACGGTTTTCTTTACCGATGACCCTAACAATCAGAAGTTTATTACCCTTCTGCCGAAGCTCTATAAAGATAAATATTCACCTGCATATAACAATGTTGTTGTTATGGAGGGTGAGGAGATAAAGGGCGCTGTAGGCTGTTATCCTCTCAACGCTGTTGCAGCAGGAAGAAAGCTTAAGATTCTCGGCATAGGCAATGTTGCAGTAACAACGGATTGCCGAGGCAAGGGCTATATGAAAGATACAATGCAAATGGCTCTCAATATAATGAGTGAAGAGAAATTTGACTATTCTCTCCTCGGCGGTCAGAGACAGAGATACGGCTTCTTCGGATATGAACCCATAGGTCTTGAATACCGTTTTCTTATCGATAATGGCAACATAAGAAGAATTCTCGGAAAGCTTGAAAAATCGGGATTTACTGCCCGTGAAATCACCGAAAAGGATGCAGACATAATCAAAAAAATCAAGGTGCTCCACGAAGAATTACCTTTCTTTGTTGAAAGAAAAGAAGAGGATTATATTGATATTCTTCACTCATGGAACAATATTCCATATGCAGCGTTCGAGGGTGATGAATTCAAGGGATATTTTACTCTCGAAAAGCACGGTGGCAAGTATCTTCACGAAATCAGAGCAGTTGACATAAATGATATGCTGAAGCTTATCATGTGTGCTATGGAAACGGGAAATCTTGAAGGCGTTGCAATAAACCTTCCCGCATTCGATACAGAGTATTGCGATTTCATGGCAAAAAACTGCGGAGGCTATTCAATCGGTACTCCCGAAATGATTAATATTTTCAATTTCCGCAACTTTATCGATGCGTTCCTTGCACTTAAGGCGCAGAGAATGAACCTTGCATCGGGCACTCTAAAAATCCTTATCCACGGCATGAACGGCGATGAATTCCTTGCCGTTACCGTTGACGGAAATAATGTGACTGTTGCCCAAGCGGACGGGAATGCGGATATTGAGCTTGACCACAATCAGGCGATAGTATTTATAAGCGGTCTTTATTCAAAGGAAAGGCTCGGACTTCCCGATTTTGCACAGGGCTGGTTCCCGCTTGATTTCTTCTCTTATTCGCTCGATAATGTGTGACAAAATTGTGCTAATTTTTTCTTGACTAATTTATAAATAAGATATATAGTATATATATAATAATTAAGGAGGAAATATCCAATGAAAGTGTTTATGATTGGCGGCACAGGTCTTCTCGGCTGCGAAGCAGCAAGAATCTTCCTCGAAAGAGGCCATCAGGTAAAGAGCGTTGCTCTTCCCCCTCTTCCCGAAGGTGCACCCATTCCCGAGGAAATGGAAATTGAGCTTTGCAACATCTATGAAAAGACAGATGAAGAAATCAAGGCTATAATGGCAGGCTGCGACTGCTTCGTATTTGCAGCAGGTATTGACGAAAGAGTTGAATTCCCCGCACCCGTTTATGATGCATATTATAAGTATAACATAGCTCCTCTTAAGAGAATTCTTCCCCTTTGTAAGGAAATCGGCATGAAGAATGCTGTTATCCTCGGTTCATACTTTGCATATCTTGCAAAGGAAAGACCCGACATGAAGCTCACAGAGAAGCATCCTTATATCAGAAGCCGTATTGACCAGGAAGAAGTTGCTTTCTCATTTGCAGATGAAAACTTCGACGTTGCAGTTCTTGAGCTTCCCTATATCTTCGGCACACAGCCCGGCAGAAAGCCCGTTTGGGTTATCCTCATTGAGCAGATCAAGATGATGGATAAGCTTCCCTGCACAATGTATCCCGGCGGCGGCACAGCAATGCTTACCGTTCGTCAGGTTGGTGAGGTTATCGTTGGTGCAGCAGAAAAGTCAAAGGGTGCAAAGGCATGGCCTATCTCCATGTATAACCAGACATGGAAGGAATTCCTCAAGATTGTTTATGCAGCAAGAGGCATGGGCGAAAACAGAAAGATTATCAGCGTTCCGCCTTGGATGATGAGAATGGGTCTCGGCAAGGTTAAGAAGGAATATGCCGCAAAGGGCATCGAAAGCGGTATTGATGTTGACGGTCTTGCAGATATCATGGATATCAATCTTTTCATCGACAGAAAGTACTCACTTGAACTCGGTGCAACAGAAGACGATATCAAGGCAGCTATCACAGATTCAATCAAGGTAAGCCAGGCTTCCTATGACGGAAAGGTTAAGCTCCTTGAAATGAAGGGCGAATAATAAATTCAAAAGGGGCTGTAAAAACAGCCCCTTTTTTGAGTAAAGGCTAAACAAAGGTGATAAATTATGGCACAGCTTAAAATGTACTGGCTCAAGGGTACTCCCGTTGCGGATTTAACCCTGCCCGAGGGCTATTCAATCGTAAATTATAAAGATGCATCCGACAAAATGCCGTGGGTTGAGTGCTGCAAAAACGGTCTTGAGGCAGACGATGCCGATGAAAGCCGTTTTGATGACCGCATTACCAACCATGACGATATAAACATGGAAACCGACGTTTTCTTCATTGATTATGAAGGCGAGCATATAGGTACCGCAACCGCCGTTTTCCATCCCGAGGATAACTGCGGCGAGCTTCACATGGTCGGAATCAGAACCGAATTCAGAGGCAAGGGTCTCGGAAAATATCTCAACAATGCCTGCGTTAAAAAGCTTGCTGCGCAGGATGTTGACTATATTTATCTTACAACCGACGAATGGCGCATGGGCGCTGTAAAGAGCTATCTTACCGCAGGCTTTGTTCCCGTTGAATATGACGAGGGAATGAAGCAGCGCTGGGAGTGGATGCTTGCAGAGCTTGGCGTTGACTCGGTTGACATGGTGAATGAGGATTGCTCATTCTGCAGAAAGCTCGAAAAAGCAAAAACCATCAAGGTCGGCGTTCTCGGTGTCGGCAGAGGCAGAAGCATGATTGAGTATTGCCGCGGTGTAAAGGGCGCAAAGACCGTTGCAATCTGCGATAATTATATTCCCATGCTTGACCTTGCAAAGAAGGATTACGAGGGCGAAGGAGTTACCTTTTATGATAACTACGATGAGTTCCTGACTCATGCGGATATGGACGTTGTTGTGCTTGCAAACTATGCAACGGAGCATGCACCCTTTGCGGTCAAGGCTCTCGATAAGGGCTTCAACGTTATCAGCGAGGTTCTTCCCGTTCAGACAATGAAGGAAGCGGTTGAGCTTGTTGAGGCGGTTGAAAGAAGCGGCAAGAAGTATTTCTTTGCCGAAAACTGCTGCTATATGCCCGCTCCCAAAAAGATGAAAGAGCTTTATGAGGAAGGCGCACTCGGTAAGTTTGAATACGGCGAAGGCGAATATATGCACAATCTCGAAGCAGACTGGCATATGCATACCCAGGGCAGACCTGACCATTGGCGAACCCTCATGCACGCTTTCTATTACTGCACTCATTCAATCGGTCCGCTTATTCATATCACGGGCTTAAGACCCGTCAAGGTCAGCGGATTTGAGGTCGCTTATAACGACAGAATGTACCGCATGGGAGCAAAGGCTGCACCCATCGGTCTTGAAATAATCACTCTTGAAAACGGCGCAGTTCTTAAGAGTGTTCACGGTATCGGCTGTGCAGGTCATTCCATCTGGTTCTCCATCAACGGTTCAAAGGGCAGAATGGAAACCGCCCGTGAAGATGCCGAAGCAGGCGACGTTCAGACTCTCTATGTCAACTGCGACGAAAATGAGGGTGATAACAACTCAAAGCCTTGTGTAAAATCAACCGGTGACAGTCTTTCAAAGCTCGCGGAAAGCTCTGGTCACGGCGGTGCAGACTATTATTTCATGCACAACGTTATCGAAGCACTCCGTGGAAACGAAGCAGACACCATTGACGTTTATGAAGGACTTGATATGTTCCTTCCCGGTATGTTTGCTTATTTCTCGGCTCTTGAAGGCGGTATTCCCATGGAAATCCCCAATCTCCGCAATCCCGAAGAAAGGGAAAAGTGGAGAAACGATACTCGCTGCACCGACCCCAAGGTTGCAGGTGATATGTTTATTCCCGGTTATTCAAAGGGTAACCCCGATATCCCCGAAGAAACATATCTCAGACATCAGGCTAAGTTCCGTGAAGAGATGTCAAAGAAACAATAATTTCATAACGAAAGGAAGATATACATGGAAGACAAAAAATACGTCAGCAAAAAAGAGCTGTGGATGTATGCTCTCGGCGCAGGCGGTCAGGGCATGATTTATGCCACCATGTCGGGCAAAATCAGCGACTACTATGTCAATGTTCTTCAGCTGCCTCTTATGTTTGTTCTTTTGCTTATGCTTCTTGCAAGAGTATGGGACGCAATCAACGATCCCATGATGGGTATGATTGTTGACAGAAAGTCTCTTAAGAACGGAAGAATGAAACCCTATATCATCATCGCAACCCCGATTATTTCCGTTCTTACCATTCTCATGTTCCTCAGCCCGAACCTCGAACCCGTTCCCCTTATGATTTTCACCGCAATCGTTTATGTTCTCTGGGGTATGTCTTATACGCTGGCTGACGTTCCTTTCTGGACTCTCCCCAATGTTCTTACTCCGAACTCAAAGGAACGCAGTGATGTTATCTCGTTCACAAAGATTATCAACAGTATCGGTTCGGCAATCCCCGAGGTGTTCTTCTTCATTATTCCTCTTGTTGTCGGATTGTTCATCAACGAGGACACAAACCCCATTGCATTCGGCAAAATGAAGTATCTTATTATCGCAATCGCAACTGTTGCAATCGGCGGTGTTATGTATGTCAACAGCTATTTCCACATCAAGGAAAGAGTTGTTCTTCCCGATAAGAAAAAGGTTCCCGGTCAGCCCGGCAGCCTTTCAAGAATTTTCAAGTGCAAGCCCCTCATGCTTGTTGTAATCATGGGTATTCTTTCAAGCGGCAGATATCTTGTTCAGGCTGCTGCAATCCATGTTGCTCGTTATTCTTTCTACATCGGACCTGAAATCACCGACGCAATGTCACTTGCAGAAAAAACAAAGGCATATGAAACAAGCGTTTCGGCTGTAAATACACTTTTCCTTATCTGCACGGTTGTCGGTATGTTCGGCACAACTCTTCTCATGCCCAAGCTCATGAAGAAGTTTGACTACAAGAAAATTGTTATCACAACCTGTCTTGCAGGCTTTGCCGCAAGTGTTATAACAACCGTTATCGGTTATGTGACCGACCTTTCAAGCCTCTATATTCTCGCTCCGTTTATCATTGTTCAGTCTATTCCTCTCGGCGTTATCAATGTTATCTCCTATGCGATGATTTGTGATAGCCTTGACTATATGGAGCTTACAACGGGCGTCAGAGAAAACGGTCTCGGTTCTGCTTGCCAGGGCTTTATCAACAAAATCGGCAACGCATTCGCAACCTGCGGAATTATCGTTCTCTATATGGTTATCGGCATGAATCCTCAGGATATGCTTTCAACAGAAACACTCAAATTTGCATTTGACATTGATTTCGGTCAGAGATTTGCAATGTTCTCTCTTGTATCACTTATTCCCGGTATCAGCATGCTTCTTTGCTCTCTTCCCATGTTCTTCTATAAGATTTCGGGCAAGAATAAAGAGAAGATGCTTGCAGACCTTAAAGCAAAGAGAGAAGCCGAAGGCTTTGCAATTTCAGAATAATTTTAAGAAAACAGGTGAACCCCTTGTCCAACAAAAAAGATTTGAGAAATATTGCTATCATTGCTCACGTTGACCACGGCAAAACAACCCTTGTTGACGAAATGCTCAAGCAGAGCGGAACTTTCCGTGATAATGAGCAGGTTGCCGACAGAGTCATGGACTCCAACGACCTTGAGCGTGAAAGAGGAATAACAATCCTTTCAAAGAATACCTCCGTTCACTACAGAGGAACAAAAATCAACGTTGTCGATACTCCGGGTCATGCCGATTTCGGCGGCGAGGTTGAACGCATACTTATGATGGTTGACGGCGTTCTTCTGCTTGTTGATGCCTTTGAGGGATGTATGCCTCAGACGAGATTCGTTCTCAAAAAGGCACTCAACCTCAAGAAGAAGGTTCTTGTTGTTATCAATAAAATTGACCGTCCCAATGCACGCCCCTATGAGGTTGTTGACGAGGTGCTTGACCTCTTTATCGACCTGGGTGCAGATGAGGATCAACTTGAATTCCCCGTTGTCTATGCAAGTGCAAGAGACGGATATTCGAGCCTTGATCCCAATTGCAGAGAAGGTGATATGCAGCCTCTTTTCGATGCGATTCTTGAAAATATTGATGCTCCCGAAGGAAATCCCGATGAGCCTTTGCAGGTTCTTTTCTCCAGCCTTGACTATGACGATTATGTGGGCAGAATAGGTGTAGGCAGAGTTGAAAGGGGCAAAATAAAGAAAAATCAGCAGATTACCCTCTGCAAAACCGACGGCACAACCCAGATTGTTAAGGTTTCAAGGCTTTATCAGTTTGAAGGTCTTGCAAGAGTTGAGTGCGAAGAAGCCGAAGCAGGCGATATCATCTGCGTTTCGGGTATTGAGGGCATCAATATCGGTGAAACGGCATGTGACCCCGAAAACGTTGAGGCTCTTCCTTTCATAAAGATAGATGAGCCTACCATTTCGATGAACTTTATCGTTAATGACAGCCCGTTTGCAGGCAAAGAAGGCAAATTTGTTACTTCCCGAAACATCCGTGACCGCCTTTTCAAAGAGGTTGAAACGAATGTCAGCATGAGAGTTGAAGAAACCGAAACAACCGACACCTTCAAGGTTTCGGGCAGAGGCGAGCTTCATCTTTCAATCCTCATTGAAACAATGCGCCGTCAGGGCTATGAATTCCAGGTTTCAAGACCCAAGGTTATCTTTAAGGAAATCGACGGTCAGCTCATGGAGCCTATGGAATTGCTTATCGTCGAAGTCCCCGAGCAGTATGTTGGCGCAGTTATTGAAAAACTCGGCTCGCGCAAGGGTGAGCTTGAAAATATGGGCGCCCGTGAAGGCGGCTCAACCCATCTTGAATTTAAAATTCCGTCAAGAGGTCTTATCGGCTACCGTGCCGAATTCCTCACCGATACAAACGGCAACGGAATTATGAATCAGCTTTTCGACGGCTATGCACCCTATAAGGGAGATATCCAGACCCGTGAAAGAGGCTCGATTGTTGTTCACGAAACGGGCATGAGCACAGCCTACGGACTTTTCAACACGCAGGACAGAGGCAGACTCTTTATCCCTGCAGGCGTTGAGGTTTATGAAGGCATGATAGTCGGCGAATGCGCCAAGAATGAAGATATAGTTTGCAACGTTTGCAAAACGAAGCATCTTACAAATACCCGTGCATCCGGCTCGGATGATGCTCTGCGCCTTGTGCCGCACAGCGTATTGAGCCTTGAGCAGTGCATGGAATTCATAAAGGATGATGAGCTTCTTGAGGTAACTCCCGATTCGCTCCGCCTTCGCAAGAGAATTCTTTCAAAAGAGCTTCGCATGAAGCAGCAATTCAAGAAAAAATAAGGAGCTTAAATGAACTCCACAACAAAAACGGCTGTCACTCTCGGCAGCTTTGACGGACTCCACAAAGGACATACAGCGGTTATTTCCTGTGCTTTTGAGATGCAGAAAAAGCACGGGTTTTTGCCCCTTGTTCTTTTGTTTGACAGGCATCCCATGCTGACTATTGCGGGAAAATCGCCCGATATGATTTTGCAGCCCGAGCTGCGCGATGAGTTAATTGCCCGTCTCGGAGCAGGCAAAAGAATAGTTTCTTTCAGAGAAGTCAAGGATATGTCATGCCGTGAATTCTTTGAAAAAATCCTGATTGAAAAGCTCAATGCAGGCGGCGTTTGCTGCGGCTGGAATTACCGCTTCGGCAAAAATAACGAGGGCGGAATCGAAGAACTCAAAGCTCTCTGCTCGGAGCACGGAGTTGAGCTTAAAGTGACACCGCCCGTTGACTTCGGCGGCAAGCCTGTCAGCTCAACCCGAATAAGGCAGGCGGTTGAAAGCGGAGATATTTCCCTTGCCAACTCAATGCTCGGCAGGGAATTCCGCTATAAGCTTACCGTTGTTGACGGTCAGCACAGAGGCAGGCTTATCGGTGCTCCAACGATTAACCAGCGGTTTGACAGCGGATTTGTGAAGCCGAAAAAGGGCGTTTATGCTTCTGTTACGGTTGTTGACGGCAAGGAATTTCCTTCGGTTACAAACATCGGTCTGCGTCCTTCATTTGAAAACGAGGATTTTCGCAGCGAAACCTGCATTTTAGGCTTCAGCGGTAATCTTTACGGTCAGGAAATTGAAGTAAGATTGCTTCAATATCTGCGTGACGAAACAAAATTTGACTCGATGAACGAGCTTTCGGAACAAATCGGAAGGGATGCGGAAAAATCCGCAGAATTTTTTGAGAAGAGAGGCGGAAACGGCAATGTATGAAACATGGGAACAGCTTAAGGCTGAATGCATGGAGTGCAGAAAATGCGCACTTTGCGAAACGAGAACAAACCTTGTTTTCGGTGTCGGCAACGAAAATGCCGAAGTTATGTTCATCGGAGAAGGGCCGGGTGAAAACGAGGATTTGCAGGGAGAGCCGTTTGTCGGCAGAGGCGGAAAGCTGCTTGATAAGTATCTTGAAGCGATTAACCTTGACCGCAAAAAGAATATCTATATTGCCAATATGGTAAAATGCCGTCCCCCGAAAAACCGTGACCCTCTTCCCGAGGAGCAGGAGCATTGCATAGGCTGGCTGCGTGAGCAAACAAGGCTTATCCGCCCCAAAATCATAGTATGCCTCGGCAGGATTTCGGCGCAGAGACTTATTTCAAAGGATTTCAAGGTTACAAAACAGCACGGTGATTTCATCGAAAAGGGCGGAATTCTTTTTATGGGCACATTTCACCCCGCCGCACTTCTTCGCAATCCCAATCAGAAGCCCGATGCGCTTGAGGATTTTCTTGCGCTCGAGAAAAAAATCAAAGAGGTCTGCGACCATACATATTAAAATTAAGAATTTTGTCGTTTTTAGTAACTTTTTACTAAATTATTTTTCAATGTGTGAAAAAAGTTGTTGACAAAATTCAAAAATTGGCTTATTATATAGCATACAAGGATTTTGAGAGGTAGTTTATAGTGCGAAAACAGAAAAAATCTTTGGCTTATGAAGAGCTTGCCGTGCTTGCCGCTAACGGTGACGATGAGTCCATGGCTCTTCTGATTTCCGCAATAACCCCCATTGCAACTGCAAAGGGCTATGCACATGCAAATTCCAGAGTTGCAGGTGATGACCTCACTCAAGAAGGTATGCTCGGATTCCTTGAGGCAGTCAGAAGCTTCAACCCCGAAAAGGGCAGCTTCAAGGCATATGCCGAAACCTGCATAAATAACAGAATTCTTTCTGCTGTTCGTGCAAGCTATAACAATAAAAATGCCGCTCTTTCAAAGGCGCTCCCCCTTGAAGAGGGTGCGGATGAAATAAGCGGCGATGAGTCTGATCCTGTGAAGATTGTTTCTTCAATGGACGGATTTGAATATATCACAGGTCTTATCAAAAGCAGTCTTTCTGATTTGGAAAGGCAGGTCATTATTCTTCGTTTTTTCGGTTTCAGCTATGCGGAAATTTCCGCAAAGCTTGCTTGCAGCGAAAAAGCTGTTGACAATGCTTTGCAGAGAAGCAGAAAAAAGATACAGGAAAAACTCAATAAAGATGATAACACTCCGGAATGAGTGTTAAAATATGCCCCCGTAGCTTAAAGCAGAGCGTTGTTCAACAAAGGTGACGGTGCGATTCCGTCCAAGGGCGAAAAATATACTTTTCAAGCGAGGTTAAAAACAATGTACGAAGACAAAACTCTCATCTGTAAGGAATGCGGCAATGAATTCACTTTCACAGCCGGCGAACAGGAATTCTATGCTGAAAAAGGCTTTGTAAACGAGCCCCAGCGCTGCAAGGCTTGCCGTGACGCACGCAAGAACGCAGTTCGTGGTGAGCGTGAATGGTTTGAAGCAACATGTGATTCCTGCGGTGGAGTTGCAAAAGTTCCCTTTAAGCCGCGTGAGGACAGACCTGTTTTCTGCAGCGAGTGCTTTGCAAAGAAGCAGGAACAGGCATAATTTAATTAGAACTTAATTAAATGCCAAAGCCCGTCTCGAAAGAGGCGGGCTTAAAATTTTTACTGATATTTTCTTACGATTTTAAGAGTGGTTGTTTTGGGGAATTCATCATCACGGGTGCGGACCTTATTTATTCTCTTGAAGAGAGGCATTTTGCTGTTGAATTCGTTAACATCGTTCTTGATTTTGTCCTTGGCATCGGGATAATCTTCTGTGTTAAGGAAGAATTCAGCATAAATTCTTTTATCTTCTTCATAAACGAGAACTTCTTTTATGTAAGGGATTGCCGCCATAAGCTTTTCTTCAAGCTCTTCGGGAGAAACGTTTTTGCCGTTTGAAAGGCAGATAAGGTTTTTCTTTCTGCCAACCATGAAGAGGAAGCCGTCCTTGTCAATTCTGCCGTAGTCACCGGTTTTGAACCATTCGCCGTCAAAGGCTGCAGCTGTTGCTTCGGGGTCGCCGTAATAACCAACCATAACGTTGGTGCCCTTTACATAAATTTCGCCAACGCCCTCTTCATCGGGTTCGTGAATTTTAATTTCACAGCAGTCAAGCGGAGTGCCTACGCTGCCGAATTTGAATTTTCCGGGATGGTTGCAGGTGATAACGGGGGAGCATTCTGTCAGACCGTAGCCGTTAAAAACATCTATTCCCAAATCGTAAAGACCCTTTTCGTATTTGGGGTCAAGATATGCACCGCCGCAGATAACCATATCAAGGTTACCGCCGAGGTTATCAATAACCATTTTGAATATTTTACGACGGATATCAATGCCGAATTTCATAAGGAAATTGCTGATTTTGAGACCTTTTTTGAGAAGCTCCTCCTTGCCCATTTTTCTTGCGGTTTTCCATATCTTATCGTATATTGTTTCAACAACAAGGGGAACACCTGTGAAGTTATAGGGCTTGATGTTTACGATATCCTTCTGAATATCCTTAAGGCTGTCGCAAAGATATCCCCACTCAACAACTATATAGGTTGCATAAAGTGCGCTTACCCATGAAAGAGTGTGGTGAAGGGGAAGAAAAGCGATTGCGTGTCTGCCTGTGAGAACACGGCATGATGCAGAGCAGTTGCTGGCTACGTTTTTGTGAGTGAGCATAACGCCCTTGCTCTTTCCGGTTGTTCCCGAGGTATAGCAGATGCATGCAAGGTCATCGGGTTTGATTTCAACCTTATCAAAGGAATCATCGCCGTTTGCAATGAGCTTTGCGCCTTCTGCGTAGTATTCTTCAAAGTTATCCATGCAGAAGTATTCTTTAATCTGAATTTCGGGGTTCTTTTTGAGGCTTTCTGCAAGCTCTGCGAATTTGTGAGAATAAACCAGAGCTTCACAGCCGCAGCGAACAAGCTGATCCTCAAGGTCATCAAGCGAAAGCTTTGCGTCCATGGGAACGGAAACATTTCCGCCAACGAGAGTTGCGTAATAAGCAAATACCCATTCGATAACGTTTTCGGAAATAAGTGCAATTTTCTTGCCGTTTTTCAGTCCTTTTGAGAAGAAGTATGTTCCGAGGCTGCTGATTAATTTCCAGGACTGATTGTAATTGATTTCCTGCATATTCTTGTTCTTATCAAGGAACATGAATTGCTTTTTATCACCGCCTGCTGCGGTGCCTTTAACAATAATTTCTCTTATTGTCTGATATTCGGGGATAACAACCTTAACTTGATTCTTGTGTGCTTTGTTTTTCATCATTCTTTGTTGCCCTTCTCAAAAATAGCCATTTACGGCGCTCAGCTTTTAAAGTATAGACTATAATTATTAAAAAATCATTAATATTTTATCATAAAAACAAAAATAGTGTTGCAAATCCATAAATTTGCAACACTTTCAGCGTTTATTATTTGCAAAGCTCCTCTGCGAGTGCTTCGATTTCTGCGATATTTGCATCGTTCATTGCAGATTTAATGTGAACGCCTGCTTCGGTATAGTTGAGGTTTTTGCAGCTTTCAAGCGCTCTTCTCATAAACTTTTCAGCCATGAGTGCCCATGTGCCGTTTTCGATAAATCCGACGGTTTTGTTCCGGAAAAATCTTTCGGAAAGATGCTTTAAGAATTCGTGCATAAAGGGGAACATCTCGCCGTTGTAGGTTGTGGTTGCAAGAACGATTTTTCCGTAACGGAAAGCGTCCTCAACAGCCTCTGCCATGTCGCAGCGTGCAAGGTCATTAACAACCACCTTGGGGCATCCCTTTTCACGAAGCTTTTCCGCAAGAAGCTCAACCGCCTTCTTGGTGTTGCCGTAAACGGAGGTATAAGCGATAACAACGCCCTCTGTTTCAACTCCGTAGGATGACCAGATATCGTAGAGATTGATGTAGTAACCGAGATTTTCGGTAAGCACGGGACCGTGGAGGGGGCAGATTTTTTCAATGTCAAGGTTTGCAGCCTTTTTGAGAAGCGCCTGTACCTGCGCACCGTATTTTCCGACTATTCCGAAGTAATAGCGGCGTGCCTCACATGCCCAGTCCTCATCGGCATCCCATGCTCCGAATTTTCCGAAGCCGTCAGCCGAGAAAAGAACCTTATCCTTGCTGTCATATGTTACGATAACTTCAGGCCAATGCACCATGGGTGCGGTAACGAATGTAAGCTCACGGTCGCCGAGCGAAAGAGTTGAGCCGTCTCCGACAACAAGCTGTCTGTCGGAAAAATCCGAGCCGTAGAACTGCTTCATCATAACAAAAGCCTTTGCCGAAGCAACAACAACAGCTTCAGGATAAGTCTGCATAAAAAGATTGATATTTGCGGAATGGTCAGGCTCCATGTGCTGAACAATAAGATAATCGGGCTTTCTTTCACCGAGAACGGCTTTGATGTTTCCGAGCCATTCTTCGCCGAAAGAAGCATCAACCGTATCCATGATTGCAATTTTATCTCCAATTACGGCATATGAGTTATAAGCCATGCCGTTTTCAACAACATACTGACCTTCAAATAAGTCAATATTGCGGTCATTTACGCCTATATACTTAATTGTATCTGTAATAATCATAATATTCTCCTATTTCTATTCTCCTATTTCAAAAAGCCCTGAATTATAACTTCTTCGGCTTCTTCTTCGTTCATGCCGAAGGTCATTAGCTTTATAAGCTGGTCATTATTAATTCTGCCGATTGCCGCCTCGTGAACAATCTGTGCATCGGCTGAATTTGCGGTGATTGCGGGAATGGAGCTTACCGTTGCGTTATCCATGATGATGGAGTCGCACTGAACATGAGCTCTGCACTTTGCATTGCCGATTGCGTTGGGGTGGAAAATCTGCTTCGAGTTATCCTTTGCAACGGAGCGTGAAATAATCTGCGATGAAGCATCCTCTCCGTCAAGGTAAACATCCATATCCGAGCGTGCATACTGGTTTCCGTGGGTGAGAAGGCGCTCCGTCATAATGAGCTTTGCGCCAGCCTTGAGGTGAGCCTTTGTATCTCTTACGGTGGAATCAACTCCCTTTATCTGCACCATTTCCATTTCACAAACGGAGTTTTCATCCTGCTCAACAACGGTAACGGGATTAAGAATTCTTTCACCCTTGCCGTCGCCCTCGCCGTAATGCTTTTCAACATATTTCACCTTTGCATTTTTGCCGATGTGGAAAGAGTGAATACCGTCGTGCTGTGATTTTTCGTCGCCGCTGTTATGAATTCCGCAGCCTGCAACGATAAGAATATCAGCATCGTCGCCGATATAAAAATCGTTATATACAAGGTCGTCAACGCCTGTTTCCGTGATTATAACGGGAATGTGAACACTCTCATTCTTTGTTCCGGGTTTAACGATTATATCAATGCCGGGCTTGTCCGTTTTTGTAACGATTTCAATGTTTGCGGTGGAGCGTCTTGAAAGACCTTCGCCGTTTTTTCTTATATTATATGCGCCTGCAGGAATATCGTGGAGGTCGGCAATGGATTCAAGCAATCCCAAATCTCTTTTTTCCATCGATTAATTCTCCTTTCCTCTGAAGCTGCAGTTTTCGCTGAATTCGCCCATAAGCTGCGGGAAAATTTCGTCCTTTGTGCCTGTGTTTCTGACCTTGCCGTCGGCAATAACAATCATCTTATCGGCGAGCTGCATAATTCTTTCCTGATGAGAAATTATTATAACGCTTCTATGGCTGCCCTTGCTCATTGCCTTGAAGGATTCAACAAGCATTGAGAAGCTCCAGAGGTCAATGCCTGCCTCGGGCTCGTCAAAAATAGCAAGGTCAAGCTTTCTTGCCATGAGGGTTGCAATTTCGATTCTCTTTGCCTCACCGCCGGAAAGAGAGTAGTCCATTTCTCTGTTGAGATAGTCTTTTGAGCAAAGACCCACGCTTGTGAGATAACCGCAGCATTCATCAACGGGTAATTCACTGCCTGCTGCAAGTGAGAGAAGGCGGCGCACAGTGAGACCCTTGAATCTCGGTGGCTGCTGAAAGGCATAGCCTATGCCGAGCTTTGCTCTTTCGGTAACGGACATATCGGTGATATCGATATCGTTATAATAAATCTTACCGTTTGTGGGCTTTTCAATTCCCATGATAAGACGGGCGAGGGTTGATTTTCCGCCGCCGTTGGGTCCCGTGATAACGGTGAAGGCACCGTCGGGAATTTCAATGTTGATATTATCTATAATTTCAAGGTTTTTGCCGTCAACATCTACCTTGAAGGAAACATTTTCAAGCTTTAACATACATCTTTCTCCGTTTATTAATTATCAGTTTATTATATAACAAAACATATGCATTATCAATATCTGAAGTGAATTTTATCTGCGCCAAAATCTTCTGTCAAGGCTTCTGAACTGAACTGCCTGTGCAATGTGGGAAACCTTTATCGTTTCGCTGCCGTCGAGATCTGCCGAGGTTCTTGCAACACGCAGAATTTTGTCATAGGCTCTTGCAGAGAAATCGAGTCTGTCAAACACATTTTCAAGAAAAGCCATTGCCGAAGGCTCGGCAACGCAAAATCTTTTTGTTTGTTCAGGAGTCATTTTTGCATTGCAGGAAACACCCGAACCTGCAAGACGCTCCTGTTGGATTTTTCTTGCGGCGTTGACCCTCTTCTTTATATCCGCCGAGCATTCCGAGGGCACCTTGCTTGAAAGGCTGTCAAAATCAACGGGAGGAACTTCAATATGAATATCCATTCTGTCAAGAAGCGGACCCGACACCTTTGCGAGATAACGTTTTGCCGCAATGTCGGGGCAGGTGCATTCCTTTTTGGGATGTCCTTTGAATCCGCAGGGGCAAGGATTCATGGCACATACCACCATGGTTGAGCAGGGATATGTGAGTGAAGCGTTCGCTCTTGAAATAGTAACCTTGCCGTCCTCTATCGGCTGGCGCAGAACCTCCATAGCCGTTCTCGAAAATTCGGGAAGCTCATCAAGAAAAAGAACTCCGTTGTGTGAAAGTGAAATTTCACCGGGTCTCGGAATTACTCCGCCGCCCGAAAGACCTGCGGGGGATACCGTGTGGTGAGGCGCTCTGAACGGTCTTTCACGGATAAGAGAAACACCTTCGGGCATTGCTCCCGCTATGGAATAAAGCTCCGTGGTTTCAAGGCTTTCTTCAAAAGTCATGTCAGGAAGAATAGACGGCAGCCTTTTTGCAAGCATGCTCTTGCCTGAACCCGGAGGGCCTACCATAATGATATTATGCCCTCCTGCGGCTGCAATTTCCATGGCATATCTGGCTTCCTGCTGACCCATAACGTCCCTGAAATCGGGAGCGAACAGACCGAATGCGTTTTCGTTTTTGCTCAATTCCTCATATTTAACGGGAGTGAGAATTTCCTCGCCCGTCAGATGCTTGACTGCCTGATTTACGTTTTCAACCGCATAAATTTCAATACCGCTGACCACCGAGCATTCAAGCGCATTTTCAGCAGGCACAAAAACCCGTTTTATGCCGCTCTTTTTGGCTCTTATAACCATGGAAAGCGCACCGTTGATATGCCGCACAAGACCGTCGAGCGATAATTCGCCGATGAAAGCGCAGTCATCGATTTTGCAGTTGAGTTGGTCGCCTGCTTTGAGAATGGCGATGAATAACGGCAAATCGTAAACGGGGCCTTCTTTTCTTATATCGGCAGGAGAAAGGTTGATTGTGACACGGCTTTGCGGAAAAGAATATCCGCAGTTTTTGACAGCCGAACGAACTCTGTTGCGTGATTCGTTTACGGAAGCATCGGGCAGACCGACTATATCAATCCTCGGCAAGCCCTGACCGAAGTCAACTTCGACTCCGACCATGTAGCTTTCAATTCCGAAAAGCCCCATGCTGTTTATTCTTGCAAACATCAAATCACCCCTTATTATCCAATATAATATAATAGCATATTGAATCGGAAAAGACAAGTGAGAAAAGAGGGATAAAAAATAGACCAAAATCTGTTTTTCTGCGTCTTATATTTGTAATGAAAAAATGTTGATTTTATTCCGAAAGAGAACTATAATTAAGAAAAAGGGGATGTTTTTATGGAATACCGTGTTTATTTAACCCGAAAATGCTGCTGTTTAAATGATTTTTTAAAGTATAAATACAAGATGAATTCCGAATACGGGATAATGATAATACGCTTCACGGATAAAGATATTTCTGATGTAGTTGAGATTTTTAAACATTCGTTCAAAGAGGAATATATAACGAATATCAACGGAAAAAAGGTTTATATTTCTGCCGCAGGAAAAAATAATGTTCACTATGTTGTTACCGATGACGGGATTGAGGTGTTTTCAGTGAATCCGTACTATAGCTATAAATTTGTTGATTCAATTTACAAAAGCGATTACAGGATGATTTCAGAAGCCGCTAAAGCGGAGAAAAAGGTGAAGAAAGCCAAAGCGGATAATCCCGATTTGAAGCATATTGAATTTTTAACGCCTTCAAGATTTAAAAAGTTTATTTATACTCATCCTGATGCGAATGTATCTTATCGAATCAAAAGGGCAAAGAAGGATAATCAGCCGCTTGTGATATATTTTCACGGCGGAGGTCTGGGCGGCAACAATAACAGGCGGCAGTTTATGGGCTTCAATTCCGTGGGTATTAAGCTCCTTAAGAAGGACTGCAATATTCTTGTGCCCCAGCTTCCGAACGGTCTGAAGTCGATTGATGCATATATTCATATTATAAAAGAATTGGCGCAGGAGGCTGCATGCAGAACAAAAGCCGATAAAAACAGAATTTATGTTTTCGGAGGTTCTCTCGGCGGTCATCAGTCATGGTCGATGGCGTGGCTTTATCCCGATTTTATCGCCTGCGCAATGCCGCTTATGGGGAATAATTACAATACAAATAAAATGGACGGCACAGAAGATTTCGGCAGAATAAAGGATGTTCCGCTGTGGGTCGGTCATTCGTCCGATGATAAGGTTGTTCCGATAGAAAATGACGATTACTGTGTTGAAATGCTCCGAAAAATCGGCGGTAATGTTAAATATACAAGATGGGAAAAATACGGTCATAAATTTTGCCTGAAGTTCTACAAAAACGAAAAATGGGTTGACTGGATGTTTGAGCAGAGTCTTGAAAACAGATAAAAAAGAGGCTGTTAAAAAACGTAAGTTTTTTAACAGCCTTTTTAAGGGGATAGTAAAAAAGATGCAGAACGGACAAATTGAGCAATAACAAGGCTTCAGCCTTGTTATTGCTTGCCCGAAGGCGTACAAAAGTACGTCAAGTGGCGAAGTTTGTTCGTGCATAAAACATTGTTTTTCTTCATTTTTAACTTTTGAGTAATTTTTTAGGGTTCTGCAGGATATTAATTCCTGTAGAACCCCTTGTAATTTTATTTACCGAACATCATAAGCAGGAAGCCTGCCGCAACGGCTGAACCGATAACGCCCGCAACATTCGGACCCATGGCGTGCATGAGAAGGAAGTTTGTGGGGTTATATTTTCTGCCTTCAACCTGTGAAACACGGGCTGCCATTGGAACTGCGGAAACGCCTGCAGAACCGATGAGGGGATTGATTTTGCCGCCTGTAACAACATAGAGCAGCTTTCCGAAAAGGAGACCTCCGATTGTTGAGAAGCAGAAAGCAATAAGTCCGAGAATAACAATCTTGATAGTGTCGAGCTTAAGGAATTCCGTGCCGTTTGTTGTTGCACCGACCGTAACACCGAGCATAATGGTAACGATGTTGGTGAGTGCGTTTTGTGCGGTTTCGCTGAGTCTGTCCGTAACGCCGCATTCCTTAAGAAGATTACCGAACATGAGCATACCGATGAGCGGCGCGGCATCGGGAATAAGAAGCGAAACAACAACGAAAACGATTACGGGGAAAATAATCTTTTCTGCTTTGCTTACGGTGCGGAGCTGTTTCATCTCAACCTTTCTTTCCTTCTCTGTTGTGAGAAGCTTCATAAGAGGAGGCTGAATGAGCGGAATAAGAGCCATATAGGAATATGCCGCAAGAGCAATGGGTCCGAGAAGATGACCTGCAAGCTTTGATGCAACAAGAATTGCCGTAGGGCCGTCTGCACCGCCGATGATTGCGATTGATGCTGCCTCCGCAGGTGTGAAGCCGAGGAGAATTGCAATAACAAACGCAATATAGATACCAAGCTGTGCAGCTGCACCGAGAAGAAGGCTTACGGGATTTGCAAGCAGAGGACCGAAGTCTGTCATTGCGCCGATTCCGAGGAAGATGAGGCAGGGGAAGATAGAACTCTTTACACCTGCGTAAATCAATCTCAAAACGCCCGAGTCATACCAATGTGCGCCTTCAACAATGTTGGATGTATCCATAAGTCCCGTGGGGTCATCCATAAGACCTGCGCCGGGCATATTTGCAAGAAGAATGCCGAATGCAATGGGAACGAGCAGCAGCGGCTCAAACTTCTTTACGATAGCAAGATAAAGGAAAACCACGGAAACAAGAATCATAACCGCATTCTGCCATTGAAGCAGGGCAAGACCCGAGCTTTCCCATATTCCTTTTAAGATTTCAGTGATGAATTCCATGTGTTGACTCCTTAAGAGATAACAGCAAGAACAGCATCGGTTTCAACGGTTGAACCCTTTGAAACAAGAACCTGTGCAACTGTGCCTGCGCAGGGAGCAACGATTTCGTTTTCCATCTTCATAGCTTCAAGAATGATGATAACATCGCCTGCTGCAACTGTTGAGCCTGCGGGCTTGTTAACTGCAAGGATTGTGCCGGGCATGGGAGCTGTGATGTTTGTACCGCCTGCAACGGGAGCTGCGGGAGCAGGAGCTGCTGCGGGAGCGGGTGCAGCGGCAGGAGCAGGAGCTGCTGCAGGTGCAGGTGCTGCAACGGGAGCAGGAGCTGCAACAGGTGCAGCAGGAGCTGCAGCAACGGGTGCATCGGATACATTCATAATAACTGCCTGGGTTTCTTCAACCTCTACTTCATATGCTTTACCGTTAAGATTTACAACGTATTTCATAATAATTATTCCTCCACTTTTCTGATTGATTTGAAGCTGAGTCTGTTAAGCGGAATTCCGCTTTCTTTGCTTACGATTGCCATTATTGTTGCCGCTGTGCGTTCGTCAACATCAACAAGCTCGGTGATGCCTCTGATTGACTTAAAAGCAAGTCTTTCAAGAGGAATGCCGCTCTGATTGCTTACGAGAGCCATAACAACTGCTGCTGTGGGCTCGTCAACATCAATGAGCCGGATTGAACCTGCGGGAGCATATGCAACGGGAGCTGCTGCAGGAGCAGCGGCAGGTGCGGGAGCTGAAACGGGTACGGGGATTACGGAAGCATTCGCTGCTTCTTCGTTTCCGCCTGTGAGTTTACTTTCGATTGATCTCATTATCTTTGAAAGACCAAGAATGAGAACGGTGATCAATGCAAGCTCGGCAATAACAACTGCAATACCTGCAACGGCAACGAGCAATGTTTCGGGCATGGTTAATGTGATTTTATCTGCAAACATATTCGTCACCCTCAGTCAATTCTTGTGATTGTGTATGAGAATGTGTTCTTTCTGTCAGCTTCGCGCTTCTCAAAGAAAGCTTCAGCCTGGGTGGGGAATGCGATATATGAAAGAACATCCTCTTCGCATGTTGCCTTGTCACCGAGATAAGCCTTTGCTTCTTCCATTCCGGGAGCAAGGGTATCTGCAAATCTGCCTGTGAAGGGCTTTTCTTCGCCGAGAACAAGCTTCTGAAGCTCTTCGCTTACCTTACCGGGTGCCTTGCCGTATTCGCCCTTGATATAGCTCTTGACTTCCTTTGAAATATTCTTGTATCTTTCGCCTGCAAGAACGTTGGCCGTTGCCTGAACACCGACCATCTGGCTCATGGGAGTTACGAGGGGAGGATAGCCGAGGTCCTCACGAACTCTGGGAGTTTCAAGAAGAACTTCATCGAGCTTGTCGAGCTTGTTCTGTGCGGTAAGCTGTGCAACAAGGTTTGAGAGCATGCCGCCGGGAATCTGATAAATGAGAGCATCTGTCTGTGTGCCCATAACAACGGGATTGAGAAGTCCGCTTTCGAGTGCCTTTGCACGAATGGGCTTGAAGAAATCGTTGATTTCCTTGCATACGTTTTCGTCAACGTCAACCTCGTAGCCGTACTGCTTAAGTGTATAAACAAGAGTTTCGGTTGCAGGCTGTGAAGTACCGCCTGAGAAGCATGAAATAGCGGAGTCGATAACATCTGCACCTGCTTCAACGCACTTGAGAAGTGTCATAAAACCGAGACCTGTTGTTGAGTGAGTGTGAACAACGATGGGTACTTTAACGTTTGCCTTAAGAGCCTTAACAAGGTCATAGCCTTCCTTCGGGCTCATAATGCCTGCCATATCCTTGATGCAGATTGACTGAACGCCGAGTGATTCAATCTGCTTTGCAAGCTTAACATAGCTTTCAAGGTTATGAATGGGGCTGATTGTGTAGCAGATTGTGCCTGATGCATGAGCACCGCACTTAAGAGTTTCGTCAACTGCTACTTCGATATTGCGAACGTCGTTGAGAGCATCGAAAATTCTGATAATATCAATGCCGTTTTCAACGCTCTTTCTGATGAAAGCACGAACAACGTCATCGGGATAGTGCTTATAACCGAGAAGGTTCTGACCTCTCAAAAGCATCTGGAGCTTTGTGTTGGGGCAAGCCTTCTTGATGTTGCGGAGTCTATCCCAGGGGTCTTCGTTGAGGTAGCGAAGGCATGAATCGAAGGTTGCTCCGCCCCAGCATTCGAGTGAATAGTAGCCTGCCTTGTCGAGTTTTTCAAGAATGGGCTTGAAATCCGAGAAAGGCATTCTTGTTGCGATAAGAGACTGGTTAGCATCTCTGAGCACGGTTTCGGTGAAATTAACTTTCATAAAACTCATGTTCCTTTCTGTATGATTGAATTATTTATAAACCTGATTAGAAGCCGATGCGTGAAGCAATATAATCTTCAAGCGCATCAATTGAAATTCTCTCCTGCTGCATTGTGTCACGGTCACGAACCGTTACGCAGTTATCTTCGAGTGAATCAAAGTCGAAGGTGATGCAGATGGGAGTGCCGATTTCATCCTCACGGCGGTATCTCTTGCCGATTGAGCCTGTTTCGTCAAAGTCAACCATGAACTTCTTCTGGAGCTTTTCATAAACCTTGAGAGCATCGGGTGAAAGCTTCTTTGAAAGAGGAAGAACCGCTGCTTTATAAGGAGCAACTGCGGGGCTTAAGTGAAGAACAACTCTTGTATCGTTCTTTTCTGCATCAATAACCTCTTCGTCATATGCTTCGCAGAGAAGAGCAAGAACTGTTCTGTCAAGACCGTAGGTTGATTCGATGATGAAGGGGATATATCTTTCGTTGGTTTCGGGATCGAGATAGTCCATCTTCGCACCGCTGTATTCCTGATGTCTTGTAAGGTCGAAGTTTGTTCTGTTGTGTGTGCCGTTAACTTCGCCCCAGCCGAAGGGGAAGAGGAATTCGATATCGCACGCAGCCTTTGCATAGTGAGCAAGCTTTTCGTGGTCATGGAAACGGAGATGCTCGGGATTAATGCCGAGATCCTGATAATACTTCATGCCGTATTCCTTGAAGTAATCGTAAAGCTCGCTGTCTGTGCCTTCCTTGCAGAAGGTCTGGAACTCCATCTGCTCGAATTCGATTGTTCTGAATGTGAAGTTACCGGGTGTGATTTCGTTTCTGAAAGCCTTACCTATCTGACCGATGCTGAAGGGAAGCTTTGCTCTCATTGTTCTCTGAACGTTGAGATAGTTAACATATTCACCCTGTGCATTTTCGGGTCGGAGATAGATAACGCTCTTGCTGTCGTTTGTAACGCCTCTGAAGGTCTGGAACATCAGGTTAAATTCTCTGATGTCTGTGAAGTTGTGCTTGCCGCAGTGGGGGCAGGGGATTGAATGAGCCTTTATATACTCAAACATTTCCTCTTTTGTCATGCCGTCTGCATGAGCATCGGGATTGAAGTCGTCAATGAGGTTATCCGCTCTGTGACGCATTTTGCATTCCTTGCAGTCAAGAAGAGGGTCGGAGAAGCTGCCTACATGTCCGCTTGCTTCCCATACTCTGGGATGCATGAGGATATCAGCATCAACCTCATAGCTGTTCTTTCTTTCCTGAATGAATCTTTTGCGCCATGTGTCTTTAACGTTGTTTTTCATTCTTGCGCCGAGGGGACCGTAGTCCCAGGTGTTTGCAAGACCGCCGTAAATTTCGCTGCCTGCAAAAATGAAGCCTCTGCCTTTGCAAAGGGCAACGATTTTTTCCATGGTTTTTTCGGTATTTTTCATCATATCCAAAACTCCCGCCATTATAATATTTTTACCCTATTATGATACCCAAAATACATTTTAAAGTCAATATTTACCGCAACAAAAAAGACCGTAAAAAACGGTCTTTTTTAGTAAAATCTACTATTTATTATTTTTTTCTTCTTTTTATTAAAATTACCGATACAATAATAAGAGATATTATTGCAACTGCAAGAGCGATAAAAAGAAATGTCGGATTGGGTTCTGCAACAAAAATTGCAGTCGGTCCGTCCGCACCGCCTATGATGGCGATATCGCTTTGCGCTGCATATGCAGATATTGAAAATGCGAATATCATCAAACAAGAGATAACCGATAAAACCGTGTTTTTAATTTTCATTTTTATTTTCCTTTGCAATTATTTTATAGTTAAGCTTATCGCTGAAATCGGAAAGCATGATTTTTGACGAACCCTTTACTGTAATCTCCCTTTCCTTTGTTACGATATGTACCTTGGGATTTGAGTTTTTTGAGTGAAAGCCCGTTTCATTAATTTCGATTATATCATCAATACTGATATCAATTTTTTCGGTATCAAAAACTCCGCACGGAATCGTGCCGAAAACTCTGTCGTCGGTTACTGTCAGAACGCATTTTCTTTCCTGAATGAATGATGAAATGCCGCTGAAAACCGAAAGAGCACCGACAACTGTAAAGAGCAGAACGGAATATACGGAAGAGGCTCGGAAAAAGTGCGGTGAATCGGCAATTGCAACAATGCTTATGATTATCATGGCAATTCCTACGCCGATTTTCAGAAGCGTCGGCAATATGAGATAATCCTTAAAGTCGTATTTTTCGGGACTGTTTTCAATGTTTCTGACATATTCCTCCGCTTTTTCAAGCTCTTCGGTGTTGATTTCATCATCGGTTTCGGTTTGAACGGATGAAAAGGGTGTCTTGGCAGCTTTGCTTATGTACGCACCGCATTCGGCACATATTTCTTCACTCTTTTTAACTCTTGCACCGCAGTTGAAGCACTTCATTTTTGTTCCCCTTTGTTTATTTTGCTTTTTGAGTATTTAATAAGAAAATCCAAATCATTCTTTTTAAGACAAAAAAGAGCAAGATTTTTTGAATTTGTTTTTATAAAAGCCACGGGCGGAATTTTACTTAAAGGCATAATCAAATCTTGGATTTTTACTATGTCTTTATAGTAAACAGTAAAATATTTTGCTCTGCCGGGAAAGGTTGGCTTGATACCGTAAATGCCGTTTTCGTTAACCGAAACAAAGCATTTTTTTGAGTTATAAATCCCGAAACCGTAATAATCAGCAGTAAAACAAAAATGACGGCAGATGATATAAATTCGGCAGAAACTGAATTGAAATCAACCTGAAGCAAGCAATAAATGAAAATCAAAATTGCTGCAGTAATCAAAATAATTCGTTTTCCGTTGAGTGCGGAATGGCAGTCAAAGGATTTTATGCTTTTTCCGAGTTCGTTTTTCATTTCCATTCCTCCCGAATCAATGTTATCATTATATTATTCCGTTGTCAATAAAAAAGACCGCATAAGCGGTCTGTCAGGCAGATATTCGGCTGCGGATTGCCTCCGTCAGCATTTTTTTGCTTTTCCTCGGCACGGGGAAATATAATGTTTTTTCTTTTGTTTTCAAAGCAATCAGCGGAAGAATTTTTATATGTTTTACACTTGTGATATCGGAATAAGGAACAAACATGCTCTTATTCTTAAACCGCGGAAGAGGCATGTTGTTTCCTTCAATGCCGTCGGAATAAATATAAAAGCATCTGTCATAATACCGTATATACTGAAGTGTTCCGAAAATAACCGATAAAAGCGCCAAAACAAACGTGGCGGCAGGAACAATGTATTCGGACGAGGTAAAAGTGTATATGTATAATCCGCCGAAAACCGACAGCATACCGAAACCGAGAGATAAAAAAAGAATGTCAAGTCCGACCGAGCGGCATTCAACGGATTTTTCCGCAACGGAGCTGTTCCTGATTGATGTTTCTTTTTCGGAAATCAATGCTTTACCGCCCTTTCTGCAGCTTTTGCACTTATATAAGTGCAAAAATATCATATCACCAACATAAAATAAAGTCAAGAAAATTTGCTCCTGTTTGGGTGCAAGATGAGGTGATTGATTGAATAAAGCATACGAAAAGCAGGTGGGCTTCAAAATCAGGGAAATAAGAGAAAAGGCAGGTCTTACCCAAGAACAGCTTTCTGCACGGCTTCAGGTGAGCGGGTGTGATATAACAAGAAGCGCGCTGGCAAAAATTGAGGTTGGACAGAGACATATTTATCCCGATGAGCTTAAGCTTATCAAGGAAATACTCGGTGCGGATTATAATGACCTTCTGCCGTGAATTTTTGCTTGATAATTTTCACCGATGTGATATACTTTAAAATGGAAATAAATTATTCGGAGGTAAATCATGGCTGATTATAAAATTATAAATCCGTATGCGGAAGTAAATGATTTGATAAAGAACAGCGATAATCACTACAAAACAAATTTGCATACCCATTCAACCTACAGCGATGCAAACTACACCATGACCGAAATGATAGAGGGCTTTTACGATAACGATTTTGATATTCTCGCCTTTGCGGAGCACGGAATTTTCGGCAAGGAATGGGATAAAGAGCCTTCAAAAATTCCGCTTTTTACCTTCCAGTATCTTTGGCACGGCAAGAGAAGCCACCCCACAACAGAGCAGTATAAGGCTTTCCTTAACGGTACATACAGAACTCCCGCAAACACAAGAACAAAAAAGAGGGGACTCATGTGCGTTCCCGATGCAATTGAAATGAATATGTTTACATTGGTAAAGAATCATGTAAACGGTTATTTCACGAATGATGCGTATGAAGGCGTATACGGCAAGGAAAACGATTTTGAAACTCCGATAAAGCTTGTTGAAGAAAGCGGCGGTGTTTCACATATAAATCACCCCACCGACTGGCTTCAGGCTTATAAAGACCCCTCGGTTGCAAAGGTTCCCGAAAACATTGCATTCTTTGCAGACCTTTTAAGACGTTATAAATCCTGCCTCGGCATTGAGGTTCTCAATATGTATGACCGACCCAACAGAAGCGACAGAATTCTCTGGGATGAGCTTCTCAAAACCCTCATTCCGGAGGGCGAAAGAACGGTCTGGGGCTTCGGAAACAGCGATGCGCACAGAGTATGCGAAATTGACACCGCATTCATGGATTTCATTCTTCCCGAATATTCGCTTGAAAATCTCCGCAAGGCTATGGAAAACGGCAATTTCTTTGCGGTTGCACGTTATGCGAAGAACGAACTCGGCGAGGATTTCAAGGGCGAGGGAGCAGTTCCCGTTGTTACGGAAATTACGGTTGACGATGATGCGGATACCATAACAATCAAGGGCAAAAACTGCAATGCAATCGAATGGATCGCCGACGGCGAAATCATTGAAAGCGTAACATCTGAAGCCGACGGAGAGCTTGTTTCAACGGTTAAACTCCGTGAAAAGAGCGACAAAATAAGCTGTTATGTCAGAGCACAGCTTAAAGGCAGAGGCGGAATATGCATGACCCAGCCGTTTATCTGCGACGACGGAAATATGGCTCGCTTCATAAAGCCTGCACCTGTTCCGAAAAAGCTCACAAAGGCACAGCAGATAAAGAAAAAATTCGCAGATACCCGTCCCGGCGTTATCCTTTTCAGAATGATTATGGGTGATAAGACCAATGTTTAATTCGGAATTATCAATAAATCGGATATAGTAAAATTTTATATATCATAACCCCTTTTTTTTCTCATTTTTGTAACACCTGAAAAAATCGTGGAATGAGTCGAAAAAATTTAAAAAAAATCTATACAAATCAAAAAAAATGTGATAAATTATTAGTGTTTTAAATAGCAAAGGAGTGTGTCTCACATGAAAAAGGTTTATGAAGGCAAAACAAAAGACGTCTATGAGCTTGATAACGGCAACGTAATGCTCAAGTTCAAGGACGACTGCACAGGCAAAGACGGCGTTTTCGATCCCGGTGAAAATACGGTTGGTCTTACAATTGAAGGCATCGGCAAGGCAAATCTCCAGACTTCAATCCACTATTTCGAGCTTCTCAAGGCTGCAGGTATCAAGACCCACTATGTAAGTGCAAATATTGATGATGCAACCATGGAAGTTCTTCCCGGTAAAGTTTTCGGTCACGGCCTTGAAGTTATCTGCCGCCTTGTTGCAACAGGCAGCTTCATCAGAAGATACGGCGAATATATTGCAGACGGCACAGTTCTTGAAGGCGGTTATGTTGAATGCACATTCAAGAATGACGCACTCGGCGATCCCCTCGTAACAGGCGAAGGTCTTGCAGCTCTCGGCGTTATGAGCCCCGAAATGTTTGAAAGCATGAAGGCACAGACTCTTGCAATCACAAAGATTGTTGCTGATGACCTCAAGTCAATCGGTCTCGACCTTTGGGATATCAAGTTTGAGTTCGGTTATAACAATGACGAAGTTATTCTTATCGACGAAATTGCTTCGGGCAACATGCGTGTTTATAAGGACGGCAAGATTGTTGATCCCGTTGAACTCACAAAACTCATTCTTAACAGATAAATATATGCATTATAAAAACCCTCCGGAATTCCGGAGGGTTTTCTGCATATATGTCGGATTATTTAACCTTAACTTTGTAGCACTTGATTTCAAAGGGCTTGATTTCAAAGCTCATGGTCTTGCCGTCTGCGATATCAGCCGCAACATCTTCTCTTTCAAGAAGGTTACATTCGGTAACGCCTGCGATTTCAGCGAAGAAATCAACCTTAACAGCTGCTCTTCTGCCTGCCTTTTCAACAAAACGGACAATGTAAGCATCTTCATCTTCGCACTTCTTGACTGCTTCAAGAGTAACGTTCTTTCCGTCAACGGAGATGAATGAACCGCAGTCAGCACCCTTTGCGTCCTCTGAAAGCTCAACGGGAAGCATAGGATTATTGAGTTCAAGACCTCTTACAAGAGTCTCTGCATCCTTCCAGCTTCCTGCATGGGGATAGAGAGAATATGTGAAGTAGTGGTCGCCTCTGTCTGATTTGGGGTCAGGATTCATGGGAGCCTTGAGAAGAGTAATAATCATTCTCTGCTCGTTTACTTCATAGCCGTACTTGCAGTCATTGAGAATTGAAAGACCGTAGTCATCCTCGGACATATCGATGAAGTTATGAGCCGAAACTTCAAACTTTGCCTTGTCATAGGGATTATGACGGTAGTTTGAGCTTTCAATAGTTGCATAAGCGATATCTCTTGTGAATTTCTGTGCCTTGATATCAACGTCGAAGCCAACCTTGAGGAGCTTCTCCTGCTCATGCCAGCTGATGAATGTATCAAAATCAATTCTGTCAAGCTCATTATAGAGAATGATATTCTGCTTGAGAGTTGATTTCATTATGTTCTTTGCGATTGTTACGCAGGTGAAAACATCGCCCGAAACAACGGATTCAACCTTGCCTGCCTCGGTTTCAAATTCACGGTCTGTGTAAGTTGCAACGATATCCCATGCATCGTATTTGCCGGGAAGGTCCTCATAAATGCGGAATACGTTACCCTTGCCTTCAAGAACTTCTCTGTTATTCTTCTTGTCGAAGATTGAAACAAGCTCTGCTGCTGCATCAAACTTAAGGCTGAAGTTTGCGTTTTCAATGTCTGCGCTTTCGACTGCCTTTGCTTCTGCAACTGCAGCATCCTTTGTGTAATATACTTTATAGCCTACTGCGGGAACATCCTTTGCAACGAAAACAAGAACCTTTGTGCCGTCAAGCTTTGTGTATGCCTGAACGGGAACCTTGTTGCCGTCTGCATCAAAGATTTCAACATCCTTATAGGGAAGCTCAACCTTTGAGGTTGCGGGAGTGCCGAGTGAATTGAAGAGTGCGAAGGGCTTACCGTATTTTGCGCCTGCGCCGATGTTGCCTGCGATAGCGTTGAGAGCGCCGTCACGTACTTCTTCACCGATTGCGATGATATCCTTATAGATATTGCAAAGGTCGCCGAATACCTCGGTGATATGTGAGCCGGGAAGTGAATCGTGGAACTGGTTTGTGAGAATCATCTGCCAGCCTTCGTTGAGCTTTTCAAGAGGATACTCATAGCCGTACTTCATAGCGATTGATGCGAAGATTTCTGCCTGACGGTAGAGATTTTCACTGTATCTGTTGAGCTTCTTGAGGAGAGCCTTTGTGGTATGAACGCCTCTGTGCTCTTCAAGATAGAGCTCGTCTTTCCATGTGGGGATGTTTGTATCGGTTGCGTTAGCCTTCATTCTTGCAAGTGAATCTTCAATCTTGCTGGGCTTTGTTTCGGGAAGACCGGGGAAGCTCTTATAACGCTTTGCATATTCGAGCATTTCGGTGTCAACACCGCCGCCGCCGTCGCCCCAGCCGTAGCAGTACATGGATTCGCCGATTGTTGCCTTGTCTGTGTACTTCTTCCAGTTCATCTTGAGGGAGTCTGCCTCAACAGTACCGATGAAGTGAGTGGGAGGAACGATTGAGAATACCTTTGAGCCGTCGGGACCTTCCCACCAGAAGGTGCTGTACTGCCAGGGGTTGGTATCGTTCCAGATACCCATCTTATGAGTTACGAAATACTCAACGCCTGCCTTCTTGAGAATCTGAGGCATAGCATAACCGTTGCCGAATACGTCGGGTACCCAGCAGGTTTTGGGAGTGATGCCGAATGTCTTTTCAGCGTATCTTACGCCGTGAAGAAGCTGACGGACAAAGGATTCGCCCGAAACGAGGTTACAGTCGGGTTCAACCCACATTGCGCCGATATATTCCCATCTGCCTTCTTCGATGCGCTTCTTGACCTGATTGAAGAGATTGGGATATCTCTTTTCCATTTCGATATATGTGGGAGCTGTGCTCTGTGAGAAGATGAAGTCGGGATACTGCTCCATAAGACGAAGCATTGTTGCATGAGTTCTGCCGAGCTTACGGACATATTCTTTGTATGCCCACATGAAAACGATATCAAGGTGGGAGTTACCTACGAGTGAAAGCATGCCTTCGGTCTTGTAGTTGGGGTTGTTATATACTCTTTCCTTAAGAACCTTCTGTGCTTCAAGAAGACCTGCCTTGAATTCGTCGCCGTCAACGTCAAAGTTAACGTGAGTGAAAGCTTCCTTGAGAGCCGAACGGATAAGCTCTGCAAGACCTGTGTCAAGAACAGGCATGAAGAGAGCATTGAAAACAGCCTTGAAATCCCAGTAAACTTCTTCGATTACGGGGTCAACAACGCCGATGAATGAGCATGAAAGAGTCTTTACTGTTGATTCGTTTGAGTGCCATACATAGTATGATTCGATATCAACATCGTAATGCTTGCCTGCTTCTGCTTCGTTTGAAAGAAGCACGCTGTTACGGAAGGGGTCAAGACCCTGATAGGGCTCGCCGTTGAGTGAAAGAAGGGAGTCACCGCCGAAATAAACGTTGAGAGTAACCTTCTTGCCTGCGAATCTTTCAGGCATATCAAAGGAGTTCTTGAAGAATGCGCTCCATCCGTTGTTACCCCACTTATCGCCTACGTTGAGTTCCTTCCATTCATCATAAAGATATTCGTAATCGCCGATTTCCTTGTAGATGCATTCCTTCATCTTCCATGCGGGGAGGGATTCGATATCGGTATAAATTCTCTTTTTGAGAGTTTTGAGCTTAACGTTTACAACATCGTCAAACGAAAAGATACCTCTCTGCTTGCCTTTGGTAGCGTCGCGCCAGTCGTCAACATGAGCATCCATTGCGTCGAGAGCTGCGACAGCGTCGAAATTTTTGATTTCTGCCAACTTGCATCGTCCTTTCTATCATACATTAAAAATAAAATTAATTAAAATGAATTGCCTTACGGCATGAATTGATTACATCATGAATTGCAATTTAAATTGCATGATTTGCACTCCGTGCATTAAGGACAGGCTCTGCCTGTGACCGATTTGAATTAAATGTAAAAGCAATTCAAATCATGGAGTAAAGCGAGAAATCATGACAATTTATTGTCAATTCATGGCGAAGCCAATTTATTCATAATACAGTATATCACCAAATATTGCACATTTCAATACAAATAATTTTTAAAATATTTTATTTAATGATTTACTTCTTTAAGTTAATGTGATAGAATAAGCTGAAAATCTATGTTTGAAAGGAAATAACCATGCTTCTTGACAAAAAAATCATTATCCCCGACCTCGGACCTGTCGGACCCGAGAGCGGTTTTCATCTCCTTGAAACAACGGAAGACGGCAAGTTTGTAACCGGCAAAAACGGCGTTGACTGCATTGTTGCAACAGGCGATAAGAAGGTTGAGTTTGTTTCATTCGGAACTCACACTCTTGCAGGCGTTAAATCCGCTATCGCTTACCCCGTTTATTATCCCGTTTATCCCGTTAAAACAGAATATCCCCTCAACGCTGTTCTTATGGATCTTGACGGCACAACTGTAAGAAGCGAGGATTTCTGGATCTGGATTATCCAGATGAGCACCGCAAGTATGCTCGGCAATCCCAAGTTTGAGCTTGAAGATGCCGACCTTCCCTTCGTTTCGGGTCACAGCGTTTCCGAGCATCTTCAGTATTGTATCGATAAATACTGCCCCGGTGAATCCCTCGAAAAGGCTCGTGACTTCTATTTTGAACATACTCACAGAGAAATGGAAGAAATCATGGCAGGCAGAGGTAAAGACGGCGCATTCACTCCCACAGAGGGCGTTAAGGATTTCCTTCTTGAGCTCAAGGATATGGGCGTTAAAATCGGTCTTGTTACTTCGGGTCTTTATGAAAAGGCATGGCCTGAAATCCTCTCCGCATTCCGTACCCTCGGAATGGGCGATCCCAAGGATTTCTACGATGCAATCATTTCCGCAGGTTTCCCCCTTCGCAAGGGCAGTGTAGGCACTCTCGGCGAGCTTTCGCCCAAGCCCCATCCCTGGCTTTACTCCGAAACTTCAATCGTAGGTCTCGGCGAAGCTTTTGCTGACAGAAACAGAGTTGTCGGCATTGAGGACAGCGGCGCAGGTGCATGCTCGGTTCGCCTTGCAGGCTACACAACAATCGGTATCGCAGGCGGTAACATCGAATCAAGCGGCACAAAGGCTGTTTGCTCGCATTTCTGCAACAACTTTGCCGAAATTATGAAAATAATCAAAGGATAAGGAGATAAAGATATGGATAACAACAAGCTTCAGTGTCATTTTATATCTAACACTCACTGGGACAGAGAATGGCGTTTCTCCGCACGCAGAACACAGCATATGCTCGGCTACATGGTAGACATGCTTCTCGATATTCTCGACAAGAATCCCGACTATAAGCATTTCCATTTTGACTCGCAGACAATGCCCATTCAGGATTACCTTGAAGTATATCCCGAAAAGAAAGAAAAGCTTAAGAAATATATCTCCGAGGGCAGAATTGCCGTCGGTCCCTGGTTCTGCCTTCCCGATGAATTCACAGTCGGCAGTGAGGCACTCGTCCGTAACCTTCTTCTCGGTCATAAGCAGGCAAAGGAAATGGGCGGTGTAAGCAAAACAGGTTATTCACCCTTCGGCTGGGGTCAGATTTCACAGCTTCCGCAGCTTTATTCGGGATTCGGCATAAACTTCGCTTCTTTCTACAGAGGTATTAACACATACAAGGCACCCCGTTCGGAATTCTTCTGGGAAAGCCCAGACGGTTCAAGAATCTGGGCATCACGTCTCGGCAAGAGACCCCGTTACAACATCTGGTATGTTGTTCAGAGACCCGTTTATTTTAACCAGACAAACGAAAACAACCGTGACATGGTATGGAATGATAACAACGGCGTTTTCAAGCTCATCGACCGTGATTGGAAGCTCGACTATCAGTACACCCATCCGTTCTATGAGTACCATAAAGAAAATATTCAGGCAAGAGCAGAGCAGGCTGTTAAAGAACAGGATAACGACTGGACAACAAGCCACCGTTTCTGGTCCGCAGGCCATGATTCATCCTGCCCCGATGCAAGAGAAGTTCAGCTTATAAAGGATCTCAACGATGCACTTCCCGATGCAGATGTTTTCCACAGCACTCTCAGAGAAATGGAACAGAGCATCATTGATAACTTCGACCCCAATTCACCCGTTCTCAAGGGCGAAATGCGCGACCCCTATACCAAGGGCAGCGTAAGCATTCTCTGCGGTTGGATTCTTTCCGCAAGAACATATATCAAGCAGGAAAACTTCGACACCGAAAGAAGACTCATAAACTACGCCGAGCCTTTCGCAGTTTTCGCATCACTTTCGGGCGCACCCTATCCTCAAAATTTCATTGACCTTTCATATAACTATCTTCTTCAGAACCACGGCCATGACAGCATCGGTTCATGCGGCAGAGACGTTGTTTATGAAGATGTTATGTCACGCTACAGACAGTCAAGAGAGCTTTCAAGCTGCATTTTTGAGCGTGCATTCATGGATATCGCAGGCGATATCGACCTCAAGTCATTCAGCCGTGACGATGCTGCGGTTGTAGTATTCAACCCTGCACCCTTCAAGAGAAGCGAAACAGTAAATCTCCGCGTTGAAATTCCCGCAGAATGGAAGGCAGATTCATTCGAGCTTCTTGACGAAGAAGGCAATGCAATCAAGTATCAGGTTATTTCCACAAACAAGAATAACGCTCAGATTATTCAGAATCCCAACGATACCGCGAACGTTCTTCACACAGAGCAGTATCTCATTTCTGCTTATGTTTCCGATATCCCCGCCATGGGTTATAAGACATATAAGCTTCGTCCTCTCTATAATGTAAGAGCAACAACTCCCGTTACTCTTCTTATGACAAATCAGGCTATGGAGAACGAATATCTTCGCGTTACCTTCAACAGCAACGGTACTTATAATGTTGTTGACAAGGAAACAGGCAAGGTTTACGAAAACCTCGGCTACTTCAAAGACGGCGGCGAAATCGGCAATCCCTGGGAACACTTTGTGCCCGAATTCAACGAGATTTTCACAACTCTCAATGAAAAGGCAACAATCACCCTCCTTCGTGACGGCGAATTTGAAACCGCATATAAGATTTCAATGCGCTGGATGCTTCCCGAAAAGCGTTCCGCAGACGAAAAATCAAGAAGTGAACACAAGCTTCCCGTTGATATCGACAGCGTTGTTACTCTCCGCAAGGGTGCAAGATTCGTTGAAATCGAAACAACAATCAACAACCGCTGCGAAGACCACTATCTCCAGGTTGGTTTCCCGACCAACATCAAATCGGAATTCTCATATGCACAGGGTCAGTTCGACGTTCTCAAGCGTCCCATTGCAAAGCCCGATTACTCACTCTATGACGAAATTCCCATGACAGAGCATCCCATGAACTCATTCGTTGACCTCACAGACGGCAAGGTCGGCGCAGCTCTTCTCAACACAGGTCTTAAGGCATACGAAGCTGCAGATGATGAGTGCAACACTCTCTATCTTTCGCTCATTCGTGCATATCCTCTGCGCATCTGCGTAACTGCTGATATGCAGAACTACAGCGACTGGGATAAGGGTTCACAGTGCATCGGCGTTAACACATTCCGCTATGCATTCATGCCTCATAAGGGCGACTGGGAAGAGGGCAATGTATGGCAGGAGAGCGAACGCTTCAACCTCTATCTCACAGCAGGTCAGCTTGCTCCCACAGCTCACGGCAAGAATCCTCTTACTCATTCCTTCATTGAGCTTAAGGATGAAAACCTCAACATCAGCGCAATCAAGAAGAGTGAAGACGGCGAAGGCTATGTTATCCGTCTCTTCAATCCCTCGGATAAGACAATCAAGAACTCAATCCGTCTCAACGGCGGCATTGCACCCATCGAAAAGGTACAGTCACCCGTTGAAAGACAGGTTGCTGAATTCGAGCTTCCCGCATATTCGGGCAAGAAGTGGAGCGAGGTTAAGCTCGTAACTCTTGAAGAGCTTGACAGCGCACCCCTTACAATGGATGCTGACGGCTTCGTTGATTTTGAAATCACGGGTAAGAAGATTCTTACAATTAAGTTCATAGGATAATTAATGACACCCCCGCAGAAGATGTGATTTACACATTTCTGCGGGGGTTAAATTATTTTGCATTTTTAGTTTTCTCAATAAGCTTTTTCGTAATAAGGCTTGCGATGAGCATAAAAACAATTATAACCGCAACGGGAATTGCTGCAACCCACGGCTTTTCACCGACGTTTTTGAGCGTTATTCCGAAAAGTGTATAAGCAATAACAAGCGGAAGGTTCCCGAGATTTGCGCCGACGGTGTAATTCTTAACCGAAATTCCCATTGCACCGAAAAGAAGGCTCGATAAATCGCCCGGCATAATGCCCGAAAGCTTTATTGCAAAGGTCATCTGCATTTCGTTTGCGCCTGCGAAATCGTCAATTTTCTTTATCGCCTTGAATTTGCCTTTTAGCGTTTCAACCATGCCTGTACCCGTGAATCTGCCAAGAAAATAGGGAACAAAAAGGCTGAAAAAAACAGATACAACATTAACAAGCAAGGCGACCCAAAAATTCGGCATTATGTATCCGCATATCGAAAAAATAACGGCAGGCGGAAACACAAGAGCAAAGGATTTCACAACCGAAAAAAGTATGATTCCGAAAGCGATTGCTGCAGTGCCGCCCGTGATTTTCTGACTTAACTCGGGAATATTTGAAACCTTGATATCGTATTTTTGAACCAGAACAATGCAAAGAATAACCATTGCCAGCATAAAAATTCCTGCCGCTATCTGCAAAGCCTTAATAAGCCTTCCGTAATTCTTGTCAGCCATAATAAACCTCTTTTCGTGTGTCATGTGCAAATTATAATTTATATCGGCATGAAAATCAATGATTATATTAATTCTTTGGTGTATTTATTTTTTCGGTATTATGTGGTATAATCTGTCCGAGATAAAATGCAAGGGATGAGACACATGAAAATAATAGCAAGCGACTATGACGGAACTCTGAATCACGGCGGTATAGACGATAAAAAAAGAAATGCCATAAAGGAATGGCGCAAGGCAGGCAACCTTTTCGGGCTTGTAAGCGGCAGAGGCACGCCGGACCTGTTTTTAATATTGGAAAAGCATAAATTCGAGTGCGATTTTCTTCTTGCGTCAAACGGTGCGGTTATATTAAAGCCCGACGGCACGGTTATGGCTGAATCCCGCTGTGACGGCAAATTTGCAAAGCCGCTTCTTGAGTTTATAATGAGTCTCGGATGTTATTGGGCAAGTGTTCACACTTCGTTTAAATGCGTTATTGATGAACGGGATGACGAGCGCTTTGAGGATGAATTCACCCTTGAAACCTTGCCCGAAATCCCGTATTTCAACCAGATAAGCACAATTCTTCCCGATAACGATGAGGCTGCAAGAGTTACCGAAGAGATAAGAAAAAAATTCGGCGAATATCTCAACCCCTTGCAGAACGGAAGCTGCATAGATATCGTTTCTGCCGATATGAACAAGGCAAGAGGTCTTTATAGGCTGCTTGAACTTGTCGGCGGAAAATATGAAGATATGATAACCGTCGGCGACAACATAAACGATACCCACATGATAGCCGAATTCCGTTCGTATGCCATGAAAAATGCAGTGCAATCCATAAAGGATATAGCGGATTACGAAACCCCCGGCATAACCGAGCTTATCGAAAAAGAAATGAACGGATGATTGATATAACGGCATAAGCGGCATTTTGCGGAGCAATTAACTTAATTAAAAAGAATTCTGCTTTTGTTTATATAACCGAACAGGCAGGAAATATATTTATTAACTGAAATTTTTTTAAAACCACCTCGAATTTTGCGAAATTCGGGGTGGTTTCAGTGTTTATAGATTGAAGAGCTTTTTGATTTGAATTTTTTATAAAAAGGATGTTTAACAATGAGAAATATTAACAAAATGTCGCCCAAAGTTTATTGTCTGCTTACGGTGTTTTCGGCGATTACAGCAATGATTATCTATCGATTAACCCTGTTTCGCTGTATGCTTTTTTCTTCTTATAATTCATCAATCACTTTGCTCTGGGCTATATGGGGTATATCTATGGCGGTTACGTATCTTCTTACATATAAGCGCAGGCGTAATTATTTTTCGGTGTTTGCAAATACTGTTTTGCCGTTTGGAATTTATTCCCTGATGGTGTATGAAAACAGCCATTTGTATTTATGTGCGGCAATTGAAATGGCGATTATTGTTCTTGGCGGAATTTACAGCTTTGCGGTTCTTATTAGAAAGATTAATCCTGCCAATCCTGCAGGGACTGCCGTGATTATGAAAAACAGAATATTGAG
Source organism: Clostridia bacterium (assembly GCA_017466365.1). GTDB lineage: Bacteria > Bacillota > Clostridia > Oscillospirales > Acutalibacteraceae > CAG-177. The sequence continues at coordinate 51,564 of JAFTUG010000016.1, forward strand.
CTGCATTAACGGAACTAAAGGCATTGCGGCGGTATGCTTTTCTGTTTTATTTATTTATGTTACCGCTCTTAATGCTTTCGGCATGCCTTCGTTTATACCTGCAGTAAAGCCTACGGAGGAAGTGAACGAAAACAAAGAAGCGGTTATCGAAGAGTATATGCCTGTGATTTCAAGCATAGATGAGTCGGTTTGGAAAAATCTTTCGTTTGATGACAGACTTGATGTTTTGCAGACAATTGCAAACGTTGAGAAAACACAGCTCGGAATCAGCCATGAAGTGAATGTTTGCGCAGCTTCTCTCGGCTGGGGTACATACGGAACTTATGATTATTCAAAGCATGAGGTCACAATTAATATGCAGATTATTATGGATGATGATTCAACCGAAGCCGTAAAAACCCTCTGCCATGAGCTGCGCCATGCTTTTCAGCATGATGCCGCAGATGCATATCTTTCTCTTGATGAAAAATATCAGCAGCTTGCTGTTTTTGACGATATGCGAGCTTTTTATGAGAACCTCGATGATTATCAGAATGCATCGCGCGACGGATTTGATGCTTATGAGAATCAGACTGTTGAGGTTGACAGCCGCAAATACGAAGAAGAAAGAGCGGAATTCTATTTTGAACAGGCAAAAATTTATCTTGCCGATGCAGCATAAAGAGCGATTAATTTTGATTTAAAATGAAAAGGAGAAATAAAATTATGAAAACGACTTTTGAAGAATTCTCTGTAATGGCGCTTCGTCCTGCGCTTTATAACGGAAAGCACCTGGAAGTTGATGTTGATTTCAGAAAGGCATCGTTTCGCAGAGTTGGCATTGAAGTATCAAAGGCAATTAATGCACCGGTCGGCGACACGGTAAAAATCAGCGGAAATATTTTTACCGGCAATTCAGATTTCAACCACATAGGTATTTATATGTACGGAGATGTTCTTACGGAATTCATCAACAGATACGGAATCAACAGAATTTCGGGTACAGTCAGAATGAAGCTCGAACAAGTTTATGCCGTTTATGAATACAACAACTACGGAATTGAACCGGTTGAAGAAGAAATCACCGCATATAAGCTCGTTGAAATTATCGGCGATTAATCGAGGCGGTTGCTTATGGTTTATTGATGTTGAAAGGATAGGAGATGAACAAGATGCTTAAAGAGAAAATTCGGATATACATTAAAAACGAGGAAGAAGCCGAGCTTGCTTTAAGGAGATTTATTCAAAGCCATGAAAACGTTGAGCTTTTGAGCGAATCAAAATCAGGCAAGCATATCCTTGCCGTATGCGGTGCATCTTATGTGGTTTTTGAGAAATCTCCCGATGATGACGTGCATGATACACCGACCTGCAGATATGTAGGTTCAACCTTTATGGGTTCCGAAGAGGAAGAGTGCTTTGCAGATGATTTTATTTGGCATGAACATGGCGGCTGTGTATCGATTTTGTTTCGTGATATATATGAATACAGCCGCAGATCAAGTGTGAGGGTTGTGTTTGACGAATATGCATATGAATTTTCCGAGCGCAAATTCAGAACAAAGAATGATAACCCCCGTTTTATTAAAAGGAAAAAACTTGTCCGTTCATATCTCGGAAAAACCGTTGAGATTTTTATGGACAGACCTGTCGGCTATGTTCACGAAAAAGAGAAGTATACTCTCACATACCCCATAAATTACGGGTTTATCCCTGATGTTATCGGCGGTGACGGTGAAGAGCTTGATGTTTATCTGCTCGGTATTGATAAGCCTGTGAGCAGATACACGGCAAAAATAATCGGCATTGTTCACAGAGAAAACGATACCGAAGATAAGCTCATCGCCGCACCTGAAGGAATGTTTTTTACCAAAGAAGAAATCGCAGGGCAGATTAATTTTCAGGAGAAGCATTATGACTCATTCATCGAAACTGTCGACTCTTTTTTTGAATGCTCTGTAAAAGACTGCTTTGTTGACAGAAAGCTTCCTGCCGAGCTTGAACACTTCCTGCTTAATAAGCTTCTCTGCCCTTGTGAAGATGATGTTTACAGATTCCCTTCATGGAAGGAATACGGCAGCCTTGATGAGTTTAAGGCTTACAGGGATATGGAAGAACACGGCGATATAACGATTTACCGCCCTGAATTTGTCTGCAATCCACGAACTCTGTTTACCGCATTGTGGAGAAGATATCTCTGCAAAAAACTCAGACTGTCCGATAAAGCAAAAATCAACCTCATATTCTATTTCAGGAACGGAAATCTTATAATGAAGGTCGAAAGCATTGAAGAATAAGAGCAAGCAGAGGCATCAGCAGTTAGGAGAGCTGTCCCGAGACTAATCAGAAAGGGAATATGGAAAAATATGCAGAACGGACAAAAGTACGTCAAATGGCGAAGTTTGTTCGTAGCATAAAACATTGTTTTTTCTTCATTTCTGACTTTTGAGTAAAATTTTAGGGTTCTGCAGGATATTAATTCCTGTAGAACCCTTGTTATATATTGTTTTATGCGGTCTGTGCTTTTTTACATACCCTTTGAAAATGTTTTGTTAAATATCGAACTTATCTGCATCATATTTTGTGCAGGGATAGTTTGCAACGCCGTTTTCATCGGGGAAGGGTGAGAGGTTATCGTTTTCATACAGCTTTCTCTCTTCCTCGTTTGAGAAATCGGGGATTTTATATTCTGCACCGTTGTGAAGACTGCTTCTCCAGCCGAGAATTGCAACCGCCGACATAGCGCATGAACGGTATGCATTGAAATAGGGCTGTCTGCCTTCAAGAATGCAGCTTAAGAATTCGTGGGCTACATAGTAGTCGCCGCCCGAATGTCCGCACTGACTTGCCTTATTCTTATCGAAGGGATAACCGACGGTTGAAACCTTTTCCTTTTCAGCGCCTTCGGGAATTTCCCAGTCATTGTATACAATGCGGATTTTGCCTTCATCGCCTCTTACGGTTTCAGCGCTGCCCTTTGCACATGCGAAGCGGTACCAGTTGCCGTGACCGCCGAATTTTGCCCAACCTGTAATTCTTGCAACTGCACCTCTGCTCATTGTGCAGAGCATGATTGATGCAACATCCTTAATGGGTTCGCCTTCACGCTCCTGACGCATTCCGTCGGTGTAAATGCTTCTTGCGTTAACCGAAACGGGAATATCGTTTGTAACTCTCATAAGAGGAGCGAATGAATGGCTTAAGTAGAAGCCTGAAGGCATAAGTGCACGCCAATGGGTTGTTGTGGGAGTGTAGTGAACATATTCCTCGTGGCTCATGGGATGAACATATTCGCCCTCGCAGTAAAGTGCCTCGCCGAGAGAGCCTTCTTTGTAAATTTCTGTAAGCTTGCTGATAACTGCAAAGTATGCATAGTTTTCCGCAAGCATATAAATTGCACCGCTCTTTTCGGATGCACGGCAGATTTCAACGCATTCAGCCATGGTAACAGCAGGCATTGTTTCGCTTAAAACATGAATTCCTTTTTCAAGAGCCTTTACTGCATATCTTGCGTGCTGATGGAAGAAGTTTGTAAGCACAACCGCATCCATGCCGCTTTCGATGAATTCGTCAAAATCGGTGAAGAATTTTGTTTCTTCGCAGCAGTATTTCTTGATGTTTTCATAAGTTGATTCGTCATAATCGCAAACTGCGCTTATGTATGCTTTTTCGGTAAGAGTGAGACCCTGCGCAATGCCGCAGCCTCTTCTTGCACCGAAAACACCTATCTTCAATTTTTTGTCCATGATAGTATCCTCCTTTGGAAATAATACTGTATTTTTATATTAAAATATATGTTGCATCTGCCTGCGTTTCAAAAGAAACGGTGCAGCCGTTCCTGATATAAGGAATTTGCTCTTTATCCGATTCTCTTATAACGCATTTTATATCGGAGCATTCCACGCTGCAAGTTCTGCCCTTGAGACTCTTGATTTTCAATGATGTGACTTTTTCGTTTTTGTTTTCGGCAGAAACAAGAAAAGCACCGTCGGCCCTCAAGTTTTCAAATGAGGCAGCTGATTTTTTGTCCCAGCAGGGGAAAAGTCTGATAACACCCTCATGGCTTTGCATGAGCATTTCATTAACGGTTGCGGGAATTGTCGTAAGATGCTCGATTCCGCCGCCGTGATGGCGGAAAAGTCTGTTGGGAAGTCCGAATTCCTTGATGTTCTGACGGATACCTTCTATCAAAAAATCAGGGTCAACGCCGATTCTTGCGCCTGCGGGAAGGTATGAGTTTGAACCGTTATCGTCAAGTCGTCTGTCATTGATGAAATATGTGTTTCTTGCGATTTTCAGCAGCTTTTCACCCGAAGAAAATCCTATCTGGGAAGCGGGATAAATATGCTGAAGTCCTACCGTGTTATCATTTCTCCAGCGAATGCCTCTTTTTGAGTAGCGGAAGCATTTTTTGCCGTGCTTGATAAATGTCGGGAAGTCGCTCAAATTATTAATAATATCCTCCCACAAGGGATATTTTTCGGAGTTGAGATTAAGCTCTTTTGCCATATCGTAAATTCCGCTGAAAAGCAGCTTGACAAGACCGAGAGAGTTTATGGCATTTACGGTATTTATCTGCCCTATATGTGTTAAAGAATTGAATTTTTCGCCGCGGTAATAGGGGATTTCGTGGGCCGCATCATTCTTTATAACGTATCTGCCTTTTTGCTTAACAAGATGATCTTCCCAGAAAGCGGCTGTGTTGAATACAAAATCATAGTAGTTTTCAATTGCATAATCCTTGTCATAGGTCGAAAACCAATGCATTATGGGAATTACGCAGGCATAAGCGGCGTGGCTTTTCTGACCGAGAAAAAGTATGCCGTGCTCCTTGCAATCCGCTTGGCTGTAAACATCATATGCTTTCGGTCCGAAGCTTACGGGGAATGCATAGCCTCTGCAGCCGAAAAGCTTTGCCATTCTTTTTGCTTCTTCACGCATATCATTGACGGGTGCCATGTATCCGTCAAAAAGCTCGGGATGATTGGAAGAAAATATGCAATAGTAAGGAGCTTCGTAGTTATAATTCATATGATAATCTCCCGCCCAGGGGAAGAAATCATCTGTTATGAAATTGCCGAATAATCCGGGAGGAAATTCTTTGTTGCCCATGCATCCTGCAAGGTGATAAAGGCTTGAATTATAGAATTTCTCGATTTCTTTATCTTCAAGGATTACCTTGGAAGCGGAAAAGAATTTTTTCCATTTTTCTTGTGTTCTTGCCTTGTCACGCTCATAATCGCCCTGCAAGGCAAGCTCAATACCTTTTTTGGTGTAATCGGCGTCATCAAAGTGAGTAACCGCAGAAATGCAACAGCTGACAGTTTTAAAACCGTCCGATGTTTGTGTATCAAGCTCCTTGCAGCAGAGAATTACAGCCGATTCACGGTCAACCTCTTTGCCGTCAAATTTGCGCAGATAACATTTTACACCGTTATCCGTAAACTCGGAATTGTTTGAATTGCAGGTGTCGGGCATTTCAATGCCGATACTCGGGAATTCTTCCGACTCGGGTGCTTTTATTTGAAAATAAATCAGATTTTCGGGAGCAACAAACAGCTCCATTCCGATTTTTCCGAATTTGCATTCAAGAAGTCCTTTGTCAAAATACTGCTTTATATTATATTCCGACAAATCAACGTTGCCGATTCGAAGACAGCCAACGGTTTTTATTCCGCCGTCGGTATGTGCACCGGGAGTAAATTTCCAGAAATCGCATTTTGAAATATGAATGAGAAGATCTTTATCATCATTGTCAAAAACAACTCCGAGATCACCGTTGCCGCACATTGCGCCTGCAGGAATTTTATAAATTGTACCGCTGCCGTTTGTATTTATCGGTTTTGATGTTATTTCGTTAAAATAAGTGTTCAATTGCGCATCACCAACCTTTTGATATTATAATTGGTTTTTATGCTTAAATCAAGTGAAATAAACAAAACGGCTGAAAATATTATTTTCAGTAAAACCATATCAGAATTAATAAGGGCGAAGATATATCAAATTTGTTTTACTTTTTTATAGTGAAATGATCCTTAATTCCCCATATAATGACTACATGACTGATTAAAGGTAGCCGATGTTTCTTTGTTGGTATATGATAAACGTAGGAATCACAAACAATTTCAAAACTTTCAAATTAATCAAAAAATTAACATTAATAAACCCTCGAATGCTTGCAACAATAATAAAGCAAACGCAAAAAGAAACAAAGGGGTGTAAACGAAATGTCAAAGAATAATTCAGTTGTTCCTCAGGCAAGAGCTGCTCTTGACCAGTTCAAGATGGAAGCTGCAAGAGAAGTTGGCGTTAACCTTAAGCAGGGTTATAACGGCGACCTCACTTCCAAGGAAGCAGGTTCAGTAGGCGGCCAGATGGTCAAGAACATCTGTCCCGTACGAACTGTGAAATTTACCCGCAATTACCGTTGGCTTGATGGTCACAGCAAAGAGATTACATACGAAGTGGCTCTTGCGGTGTGAGGAAGAACACCAAGGGGATTTTGACGATATAATCATTCATACTTGACAGATTAATTGCTATTTGGTATTATAATACTGCAAATATGAATAGTTATATTTGGAGGGATTATGAAGTTTATGCAACTCGAAAGTGAAAAAGCGATTCTGAGGGAATTTGGTAATCGCATAAAACAATACAGGATTTCTTTGAATGTTACACAACAGCAACTTGCTCAGAGATGCGGTGTTTCCGTCAGTACTCTTATGCGGATTGAAAACGGAGATGACCCGAAATGGTCAACGATAATCAAAATTTTATCGGAATTCAATTTGCTCGATAATCTTGATGTTTTAATACCCGAACCTCAACCCGATTACAAAGCGATGTTTGAGGAAAAGACTGCAAGAAAACGTGCAAGACCCGATAAGAAAAAATCGGGCGATACTTGGGTCTGGGAAGAAGATAAGGAGAATGAAGATTGAAAAACATAAATACTGTCCGTGTGAAATTATGGGGTACTACCGTCGGATATCTTCATCAGGAAGATAACGGACTTGTCGGATTTCAATATGATGACGATTTTCTGAAAAGCAATATTGAAATTTCACCCGTTAAAATGCCGTTATCAACGGTCACTTATTCATTTCCTGTTTTGCCCGAACAGACTTTTCACGGCTTGCCTGGAATGGTTGCCGATTCGCTTCCCGATAAATTCGGTAACATTGTCATAAAGAACTATCTTGAAAGTCAAGGAAGAACCGAAGACAGTTTGTCGGTTATTGAGAAACTTTGTTATACGGGCAAGCGTGGTATGGGTGCATTGGAATACGAGCCTTCACAAGAAATTGTGTCTGCAAACGAAAAGGTTGACCTCGATGCTCTGACAAAGCTCGCTTCCGATATTTTGTCCGAAAAAGAGAAGCTTCATATTGAGAAAAACGACAATCTTATGGCACAGTTGATGGAATGCGGTTCATCTGTCGGTGGTGCAAGAGCAAAAACTCTTATTGCATGGAACCCCGAAACAAACGATATCCGTTCGGGACAAATTCATGCAGGTAAGGGTTATGAATACTGGCTTTTAAAGTTCGACAATATCAAGAACAATAAGGATAGAGATTCAAGACCCGATGACGGTGAATACACAAAAGTTGAATATGCCTATTATATTATGGCTCTTGATGCGGGAATTGAAATGAGCGAAAGCAGACTTTACAAAGAAAACGGCAGTGCTCATTTTATGACGAAACGTTTTGACCGCAAGGGTGCAAAAGGTGAAAAACTTCATATGCAGTCACTTTGTGCTATGGCTCATATGGATTTCAATTCGCCGAGAGTTTATTCCTATGAAGAAGCTTTTGCAGTAATGAAACAGCTCAGACTTCCGTACAGCGATTTTGTTCAGTTGTTCAGAAGAATGGTTTTCAATGAGCTTGCAAAGAACTATGATGACCACACCAAAAACATCTCGTTCCTTATGGATAAAAAGGGCGTATGGTCACTGTCGCCTGCGTATGACGTGACATTTTCTTACAGAAAAGACAGCATCTGGGTTAATGCCCATCAGATGCTTATTAACGGAAAATCCGATGACATAACAGATGAAGATATGATGAAGGTTGCAGAAAAAGTCGGAATCAAAAAATCCGATGCGATAAAATGCATTGAACAGGTCAAAACTTCCGTTTCAAAGTGGGAGGATTTTGCACGACAAGCGGATTTATCTCAAAACAATATCAAAAAGATACAGAAAGTTTTAGGTATATAACAAAAACAGCGTACAGAGCAAATCCGTACGCTGTTTTTGTTTAGGAATCAAAGTGAAAGATACTTACCTAATAGGAGACCAAAAAAGAAATTCTTAAAGCAAATGGCATAGATCATATTTACCTATAACGATAGTGTATTAAATTAAAAGGTTTCATATTGAAATCTTAAAAATCATCAGATAGCACATTATCATCACTTGTTTGATTTGTTATTTTTCCAATCAAAAAAAATGAATGCCATCTTGAAATCGGACGTTCCTTTTTAGGATAGTAAAGCCATTTGTTTTTGTTGGTATTAGCATCATAAAGTAGAATCCCTATGTTTAATTCTTTAAAAAAATGCAAATTTTTTTGTAACACATTCGACTTATCAAAAGGAAAGACAACAGCAGAATAATTTGCGAAAGCTTTGTATTGCAATGCTTGAAAAATTGCCCTTTTCCAGTTTGTTAATTTTAATTCAAAAGCCCAAATATTTACATTAGATGAAATGTCCGGTATACATCTATAGAATTTTTGGTTTATCTCGTTGACATAACCTTTGTTTATCATTTCTTTCAAATGTCTGTTTAAGGATATTTCAGACATACCAGTTTGTTTTATAAGGTAGTCAAATTTTCTTCCAACATTTATTTTTAATAAAGCCAATATTTGACTACTGTTTTCTATAGAAGACATCTTATTAAATTTATATTCTTCGAGAAGACCATTAGAGTTAACACAAACAAAGTCAGCAATACCTTGTTGACATGTTACTTCTCTAAAAGAAAAATCAAACTTGGGTAATCTAACAATGGATTCCTCAATTAGGCTTTTTTCAAAAGCGTTTGCCATATCTTGTTCACTGAAAACAGACATTTTATATTCCTAACTCACTTTCTATTTGTTCTAAAGCTATTTTCCATAGAGATAAATGTGAACCATTAGATTTTGAATCCAACATCGGAATAGATCGCTCAATTATAGAATATGATTCCATAGCGCTTATGATTTTATTTTTTAGTAAACTAATTTTGTTTGATATTGAACTTTGAGAATCTATTTCAGTTAGAATTCTGGATAATATATGCCAATTATGTAAGCAGCTAATTTCATCTGTCCACGAAGACTCAGAGGACAGAGCGGCATTGTATGGAGAATCAACACGAAATGTTTGTTGTAATCCATTACGAGTAAGTGTAATTATTTCAGGAATAAGTAATAATGATCCCATTAATAGATCCGAAGAATAGCGTTTTCTTGGTCTTCGTCCTCCGGTTGAAGGTCTATAATTTGCTTCACTAAAAGATTTCAAATTTGAATACCACCCAGAAGAAAAAGTTATGTTGCCAACAACCGATAGAGGTATTGATAATAAATCAGAGTAGCCAAGAATAACATTGTAGAGATTAACTTCGGAAAGAATATAAAGAAAATACATTATATTTGTAAGTTTATTTGGTGATATTTCGGTTGGCTTTGATGTGTTAGATTCCCTTTCAATTATAATATAAAATCCCTCTGCATCCAAAAGGCTAATAACATTTAGAAATTCTTCCATTGCGGGTTTGTTATTAAAAGCATTTTCATTTATACAGAGTGAAATTAAAGTTTTTTCAGGATTGTTGCTTACACTTATAGATTCATAAGCCAACGAAACAGCAATTTGACTCTCTCGTCCATCAAAACTATCGATTGCAATGGTTGGGGATATAATAGATTTTAATCTAAGTGTGCTTTGAAAGTCAAATACTTTTTGAGTGTAATTATGAATGTTTTGTGGATTTGAAAGTTTAGAGCGAGATAAATCGCTTTGAAAGTATGGATAAAGGGGGAGCTTTCCAGAATTAATATCTCCTTGAAAATTACAAACAAAAAATTGTGGATCAAAAAGAATGGTGGCATTGGGGTGATTTGAAGACAACTGTTGTGAATATTCAAATATTTTTTCTGGAGTTTCAGCTTTTGGACTAAGGATAACTCCGTTGATATCTCCTTCATTTAAGCCTTTATCTATTTTACTTCCTTTTCCATATCCATGTTGTGCATATAAACTCATTGTTATTCCCCCAAATTAGTTTCTAAATTGTTTAATTCATCCAAAAGAATGTCTATTTTTCGGTATCTACAGTTGGGCTGCTTGCTTAATAGACGACAAATTATATTGTTAAGGCCTATAGGCATATCTTCATTTAAATTTATAGGCGGGACAATAGGATTACGAATAATATTTGTAAATAATTCATCGTTAGTCATTCCGATTTCATAAAATGGGTGTTTGGTTGTTGACGCTTGGTACATAACTATACCAAGAGCAAACAAATCAGAGCGAAAATCTATATCTCTCTTATGTTGGTAATCTAATTGTTCAGGCGAAAGAAAAATTTTTGTTCCTGGAACATCACCATAGCGAGTTAGGGATTTATCTTCCAAATCAAGAGCAAGCCCCATATCTAATAATACATATGTACCGTCGTTCTTTTTTCTAATAATATTTAAGGGCTTTATGTCTCTGTGTACAATAGAATGGCTCCACAACTCGGAGATGGCTTTGGCAATGTCTCTGCATAGATTTATACATTCCTTTACAGATAATTTTTCTCTTGAAATTATACTTTGTACACTTTCTCCCTCTATCCAATCTTCTGAATATACAAGCATTTCTTGGTTGTTGTAGCGAATAGATTGAATTTTAATATCACCTAATTTAACAATAAAAGGAGAGTCAATATTATCCATAATGTTGACTTCTCGAATTGCTCGTGCTTGTATTGCGTCTATTATTGCTTCTCTATTTGGATCAATATCTCCACTCGAATCTCCAAGTAAAATGAATTTTAATGCACATTTTTTGCCATTGATTTCACAAGGGAAAACTAGTTTTTGTCCACCTTTTAACGGCGCATTTAAAACTTTGCAATTTCCAAACATTGCTTCAATATCGTCTGAATTTATAAGTGGTATATTCACAAGAAACCTCCATAATAATTTAAAGAACAAATTTGTTTTTAAAATTTTAATTGTTTTCTAATTCTTTCCATTCAAAATTGAATTTGAGTTTATTATTATTTGTTCTAACAATAAACTTTTTCATTATTCGATCGTATTCTTTTGAAATTTCATCTATATCACTAGCCTTTAAAATATTGGAATCTTTATATATATCAAAACGAATCGAATGTATAAGCTGTAAAATGTTTGTTAGTCGCGACACGTGTATTTTAGAGTATTTTGTTACATCTAATGCTTTATCGGTAAATACATTTTCAAATACATTTTCCATTCTGCTAAGCTCATGAATGCATTTATTTATATAGTAATGGGTTTCAATGTAATAAAATTTTTGTTTTTCCAAAAAGATTAAATTGTTTGGTTGCAAGTCACTTTGTTTGTTGGTGTTGTTTATTTTTTCTGAATTATAGTTTTCATAAAAATTGTTCGCGGTCATTGCATAATAACATATATTATTGTCAAATGTGTTCACGTATGGTTTTATATTAAACACAGAACTTTTTATTTTGCTTCTTGTAGTCCAATAATCTTTCAAATAAACATATAGTGTATATAGTAAAATACCTGTTGCTACAGCAAGCAGAAAACACAAAATATATAACTGTGTTTTTTCTTTTGCTTGGTAAAAATCAAAGAATTTATCTACAACTAAAGTTATAATGGTGATATATAACTCAATAACTAATGGTTTTTCGTGTGAATTTTTTTTGCCTAATTCTTTGGTTATATATTCTACATCCTTTTTTAGTCCCATATCCTGCCATTCATTAATGGTGTGTTTCATTTGTTAGCCCCCTATTAGTTCAGTTATTTTTTTGATTTCATTGTACAAGTTAATTAGTTCTTCGTGAGCCTTTTCATTTCGGTTAAATGTGATTAGGTTTTCTTCATCCATTGATGCAGTATCCATCCATGATAGAGTTTCTTCAAAAAGTGCATCAATATAAAGACTGTTTTCGGTATATTTACCATTGCTTTTTTCATCAGCTATTTTTAAAAAATCAATATTTTTATCTGTTATACTCTTGATAATTCTATCAAGTATTTTTGCGGTAAATAATATATTTATGTCGACATAGTTAGAATATGCGATATCAATATTTTTATATGCATCTATGCTTCTTTTTGTTTTATGTAATTTTTTAAGTGCAGTTTTTGAAACTCCATATTTTTTTGAAAGATATGCTTTTCCTTTAGCGTAATCAGAACGAAAAGTACCTAGAAGTACCCGGTTATACTTCCTTCCGATCGCCTCAATGGTTTCTTGCATAATAATGTCGTTAGTTTTGTCAACATTAATGCCTCTAGGTACTTTTAGATATTGGTTCATAATTTATTCTCCTTTTTAATTTTCTTTAGTTTTTAACGAGATTATGCTTATATGATATATGTTTTGTTCACTCCTTTCACCTGAAGAGATTTGTTAAAGGTGCTTTTAAATTGATAAACAATCACTACTTTTATAAATAGTTCATATATATATGACAAGAATCGCAAAATGTTACGCAAAAATTTTTGCTTTTTCAAAGTTTCTCCTTTTTGAACAAATCAAAGCCTTAAAAATTGTGCAGTATTACGACAAAAGACGACAAAACCCGCATCATAGCTATAATGAAATGCTACGATGCAGGTTGTTTTTTTGCTTATAAAGGATTTAGCAATTTTCTTAATCGCATTTGCAATTTATTATTAAGATTGACTATTGCTTATTTCTCTTCTTTCGGCAAGCTCTGTAAGCATCCTTTCGTGTGTTGTTTTATCAAGGTTATAGAAAAAGAAAGGAACAGCCGCAAGCAGATAACTTATAGCTATCGGCAGAGAAAAAATATTAAAAATTCCTTTTTGCACTTTGTTTTGTTGCAGCGACCTTACACTTGAGTTGTTTGTTTTATAACCGATTGCAGAAAGCAAAACAGAGCTTACCGATTGAGATAGTGTTCCGCTCATTTTCTGCGTTACAATTTTCATTGAAAAACTCAATCCCTCATTTCGTTTTCCGGTTTTCCATTCGGTATAGTCCGTTGCTTCAGCCATCATTTCGTTATAAACAACTGATGCGGGAGTGCCCATCAAACCATTAAACAGTTGAGCTGCCATTATTGCAGGAATCATAACAAACGGTGAACTATAAAATACTGTGCCGACAAAGAAAACCGTAAACCAAACAATACCTATACTTAAATATGCCAATAACATAATTTGTTTCTTTTGTAGGCACTGTCTTAATTTATTTAAAAATGAATATGAGAATCCCCATGAAATTGCAGCTGGAATAGCAACAAGAATTGATAAGCTCGCATAACCGAGAACATCTATGTAGTAATATGTTGCAACAGACCAACCTATTCCTTCAATAAATCTTGTTAGGTTGGAAAGAACCAACACACGAAGTAATGGGTTTTTGAAAAACTCCGAAAAACTCTCTTTAAAACTCGGTTTTTCTTCGGATTGGAGAACTCGCTCCTTAACTATATATGAAGCGATTATCATAAAGACTCCAGTTAAAACAGCAGAGAAAATACCGATTGTTAGAAATGCTGTTTTGGTAGAAAAGGGACTGTTGTCAGTAGAAGTGTAATCAAGAAGCAACGGAACAGCAACACCCGGAATAGCTGCGAACACATTCATTGCAACACTAACATTCTTCGAAATGTTCGCCCTGTCTGACGGACTCGGAGATATTGCGGCAGATAAGCCCCAATATGAAACATCAACGAGCGTGTAACATGTTTCCCAAAGGAAATATGTTAGGAACATAAACAAAACTTTTAACGGTGCGGTTGGTGATGCGTCTGTGATTATAAACGGTCCGCAAAACAACAGCATGGTAAGTAGCGCAAGCGGTAAAGCTCCGTTTCGTAAGTATGGAAGCATCTTTCCGTATTTTGTGCGTGTCCTGTCAACAATAATTCCTGCTATCGGATTGTTAAACAAATCCCATATACCCTCAAACATCAGCATAGCGCTGACTATTCGCAGGTCAACATTAAAAACATTGACATAGAAATACATCATATAGCTTGTTATAAGATTATACGCAAGACATTGTGCTCCGCCGGCAAAACTGTAAATGCCAATTTCGGTTTTGCTGACAAAAGAGTTTTGATAATTATTCATAAAAATACTCTCCCCATAGAATATGAGAAGAGTATAACATTATATTAGATGATTGTCAAACATAATTTAATTTGCATTAAACTTGTTTTGAAAACATGCGGTCTAATGCAGTTGTTAACCACTTTGCGTGATTTGAATCAATAGTGTAGTAAATACGTTTCTGATTATCGTCACAGGTAGTCATTTTTGCAATTCCACAGGCAAGTAAAACATCTATGTGGTGCATTACCGTTGCAGGAGTCAAATTCAGTTTAGCAGCAAGCTCTCTGTTGTACCACGGTCTTTCACTCAAAAGCAAAAGAATTTCCGCTCTTGTTGCGTCACCTATAGCTTTGCAGGTTTCAACTATTCGTTCTTTTTCATCAAGTCTTTCTTCTTCAGGTCTTATGTCGGCATTGAAAAGTCCATAATAATAGGTTTCGTTAATTATGAAAGCATTTGTGTATATGCTCAACTGGGGATAAACGTGCTTAATCGGTGCCTTCATATCTATATTGGATTTCTTGTAAAATTCATCCGAATTATTCCAACTTAAAGCAACAAAACCTTGTGCTTCTGTACGGACTTCATCCCACGCATTCTCCATTGCCGGAACATTATTGCGTATAATCTCACTAAAAGCAGAAAGATATTCTTTGGGATTGTTATAAATTGCATTAAGCCCGTCACTTGAATCAAGATATTCTTCAAGCTCACAGCAAGCCGAGCCGTTTGACATTGAATCGGTTATGAAACGGTAGCTTTCTTTCATTGCATTGCGAATTTCATCAACATCAGTTGAGTCAATATCGTACACCCAATCCCTGTTATTTAGATACATAACGGTCAGAACAAGATAATCAACAAGAGGGATTTCTTCAAAGAAAAATTCATCGTGTTCGCTGCTGACTCGATTTTTGTTAAAAGCATTAGTATATTTCTTGTGGAGTTGTTCGTGACGGGTCGTAAATTCACGAACATCCCATTCACGCTCGCCGATTAGGTTTATCATAAGTTCAACCATCTCGTCACGCTGTCTTGATATATACAGCAAAGCTATGGTTTCGCAAAGCCATTCGGGTTTGTTGTGGATTATGGGTTTCATTTAATTCACACCTTTGTTTTACTGATGAAAATACTATAACATAATGTTTGATGTTATTCAATAAGAAATCTGTTTTATTTGATGATTGTTAAATATAAGGCTCTATAATATCGTAAAAATGAGTTGACGGATAATCAGCAGGAAATATGGTGTTGGTGTTACCTGCTTTTCTCATTTACGTTTCTTTCTGGTTTTCCCTCTTTGGCTATATGGACTTTTCATATGCTTTGATTTTTTTAGAATGTTTATTTGTGTTACAAGTTCCTCTTTCGTAAGAGAGTCATAGTCGATGCCGAGGGAGTTGAGATACATTCTGACCTTCTTTTCTTCGTCGCTACCCTCAAAATTCAATGCATCCTGCAATTGCTTTTGTGCATCTGCCGCAGGTGAAACTGTGTCCGCTGTTGTTCTGTCAGTTTTATGGTTTTCACGGATTGTGCTGATAATACGATCAAGGTCTTTATGTATCACATGACTGAAATATTCATCTTCATCAACCTGTGCAAGTTCCAATGTTCTGACGTACAAATCGTTTTCATCGGGACATTTTTCCATAGCCGCATTTCGCACAACACCGAGAACGGCATTCAAATCGTTGATTCTCATATCAGCAATGCGGTCAACATAGATTTCAATATCGGTCAGAAATCTTCTGAAATCCTCGTGGGTTGCAATTTCACAAAGCAATCTCGTGTTAATCTTTCCGCTTTCAAGTAAATCAATCATATCATCACTCAGATGCAGATTATTGATGTCTGCATTCGGGTGATTTTTTTGTTCAGTCAAACCGAGCAGATAATCGGTTGAAACACCATAAAAATTTGCAAGTGTCACAAGGTTGAACGGACTCATATCCTTGTATTCTTCGGTTTCATATTTACCGAGTGCGGATTTTGAAATACCCGTTTTCTCGGCAAGCTGTTCAAGAGTCAGCTTTTGTTCTGTTCTCAGATCCTTCAGTCGTTCTTGTATTGTTAATTTTAAGTACATATCATCACTCCTTTAATTTAATTATATAGTATTTGCTGTCCGTTTTGTGGTACTTTGTGTCGATTTTTCGGTAAATTTACAATTATTGAACGAAAAAACTGCCCTCACAAGGAGAGCAGTTGAATGTTTGATTTTTATTCATTTATAGTTTGTTGTTTTTCTTTCAGCATTTTATTGAGTTTTTTTGTATTTCTCTTTATTACGGAATAAATAACTGCCCAGATTGCCAGATAGCCCACAACAAAAATACCCGAAAAAACGAGAACGGGGATCCAACCCCAATCAAGCCAATCGTTGAGAAGATAAGTGGCCAAATAGCTGACATATAGGACTGCGCCGTGAATCAGAATTGCAATCATCAGAGGCAACCGTTCAATTTGATAGACAGCATTCATACCACCTGCAACAAAAGCAAGGAGAGTTATTGAAAATATGCCGATGCATACCTGATTTACACTCAGCGTTTCAACAGCACCCTTATAATGTAAAATCAGATATAAAACCGCCAGAATGATTGGACCGAAACCGCAGGCTGTTAAACCCCGGCGAAAAAATTCCGAAACAAACCTTTTCATATTCATTCATACCTCCTTCTTATCTGTGAAAAACAACGTCTTGAAACATATTCACGGTAACCGCATTGAAACACGGCATCAACACCGCCGCTGAACGCAGCATCAAACCGCAGAATACGGTGTTCGTTGGCAAGGGTGGATTTGTTGATACGGATAAAATAGGAGGGCAAAACATCCTCTAAATCACGGAGTCTGTCTTGAATGCGATATTGGTTCCCGTTCACATCAATTGCAATTACTTTTCTGTCAAGAACGGTGATGCACTCTATTTCCTGAAATGTTAATTTACGCATTTCATCGTCCTTGTGCCCCATAATACTGTCCGTACCCGAATAGCTGCAGACAAGGTTTTCTATCTGCTGTGTCAGAGAAGAAGGCTCATGAACGATGGCAATTATCTCTTCATCTGCATTTTTGTCGATAATCAGTTTATATTTCATCGCATCAAATCCTTACTGTTTTTTCATTTGCTTAAGGAAGAAGAACACGGCAACCGCCGTTATAGATATACAGTATATAATTATCGGAAGAATGTGTGAAAACGCAAGCTCAGAGTTTCCTCCGAACAATGCTTTTTCTGCTTCTGCTGCGCGAAAGAACGGCAACGCATTAGCGAACTTTTCAAAAAAACCACCGACAAGCTTCAAATCAAACCACACACCCGAAAGCCATGCGGAGAGATTGGTAAGCAATGCACCGCAAATGCCGCCGACCTGCTTGACGCCGAAAATACTGCCGCACAAAAGTCCCAATGCAATATTGAATACGGCCATTGGAATTATGCCGATAACGGCATATATAATGTTTACGCTCACAGTCAATCCCAAAGGAATCGCAAACAGATAGCATATGACCGTCTGGGCGAGTGCAATCGGCAAAAGAGGAAGCATATAACCGATGATAAAATCAAATCCCTTAAGCGGTGTTGTATATAATCTCTGCAAAAAAGCGCTTTCACGGTCTTTGGCAACCAGCGTTGCGGAGAAAAGCGTCATAAATGATAGACCGAATACGGTAATACCCGGAGTAAGGGTATCAATTTCAAATAGACTTACGGGAATGTTTCTTTGCAATGCACTCAGAAGCACCAGCAATACTAAAGGGAATCCTAGACCGAAGCCGAGATTGAGAGGGTCACGCAAAATCTCTTTTGCGTTTCTTTTTGCAAAAGTAAGCATTCTCATACTGTGCCCTCCTTTACGATTGAAACGAAGGCTGCTTCAAAATCGTTTGTGCCTGCTTTTTGTTTCAATTCTTCTGCCGTTCCCACCGCAAGAAGCTTACCGTCTTTCATAATGCCGATGCGGTCCGAAAGAGCTTCCGCTTCTTCCATATAGTGCGTTGTCAGGATAACAGTAGCTTTACCTTTCAGAGAGCGAATCACATCCCAAAGCTCGTGCCGTGCAATAACGTCAAGACCGAGAGTCGGCTCATCAAGAAAAAGTATTTTCGGTTCGCTGATAAGTGCCATTGCAATGCTGACACGACGCTGCCAACCGCCCGACAACTTTCCTGCTTTTCTTTTCAAAACGGAATCCAATGAAAATTGCCCGCAAAGTTCCTCAATTCTTTTCTTTGTTTTCTCTCTGGGGAAACTATAAATTCCACAGATTAGCTCCAAATTTTCTTTTACGGAAAGATTCGGTGCAACTGCGGTTTCCTGAGGGGAAACGCCGATTAATTGCTTCACCTGTTCAGATTGCGTTGTTATGCTGTATCCGCCTACAAACGCATCACCGTTGGATGGCTTTGTCAGGCAGGTTAACATTTTTATTGTTGTGGTTTTTCCCGCACCGTTGACACCCAACAGCGAAAACAGTTCACCTTGCCGTATTTCTAAATTGAGCTTGTTTACAGCAGTCAGATTTTTGTAGTGCTTTACGAGCTCAACTGTTTTTATCTCTTGCATTTATGTTATCCTCCTTTTTGTTTGCAGTACCATCATAGCAAATATAAAAGAAGAAATGCTGAGTTTTGTCTGTTCGGTCATTTTTGGTGTCTAATCGGTTATAAAATGCTTTCACGCCCCGTTATTATATAATATCCTTCTTGAATCGCAGAAAATGTTGCAACTGCACATACCACCGTGGCACTGTGTTTCAAATCAATAAAATGTTGTGTCATAGGTAACAAAAACAATAACAGTCCTGTAACCTTGTTTGCGACTGTATGATACGATATCAACTTTTTCGTGCGAACAAAGCCCAATATAATGTTGCCTGCTTTAATGATTAATATGATAACAATCCAGATCCATAACCATTTAGTAATATGAATCACCGGAAACAATTTAAATAATGATACGGCTATAAATATTAAGTCAGAAACAGTATCAAATTTTGCTCCGAATTCGCTTATGCTGTTTGTCTTTCTTGCAACAGTTCCGTCTATCATATCAGTAAATCCGCAAATAAGATATGTAATATAAAACTCCGCGGAAAACACAGGAAAGAATATCATCAAAATACTGCAAAAAATTCGGCAACCTGTGATTATGTTTGCAATCTGTTTTTTCATATATTTCCCTCAAAACATTTTTAAATCCAGCTGATTATACCATATTAACACCATAATTTTCAATCCGACTACATGCTCTTGTTACTCTAAAAGTGGCAAGAGTTTTTGTTTTTCCATCCTCTTGGAAATACGGGAAACGGTGAAATTTTTCGCTAAAATGTAGTCAAGGGTAACGGAACAATACAATTGAATGACCGTCCGACGAGAACAAACCGCTATGACCTCTCAAAAGAGAGCGAGCGCAGCTGAAAGGCTGACGGCACAGCGCCCATAGAGATATGAGGAATGCCTGTCGGAACTCGAACTTCGGGCAGAACGGCGATTATTTAATGAAAGGATGTGAAATCAGCGAATTAATTAACGGTTTTGTTTAGAAATCTATACAGAACAGCGATACGCCCAAGAGCGAACACGATTCACGAAAATGTGTGATAATTCACCAAATCGCAAACAAACATACGAAACAACGAATATGAACACTACCTATATTGAACGGTGCATCACAAATAAAAAATGAAAGGGGTGATTTAATGGATATACGAAACGAGCTCAAATCTTACATTGTAAAAGAAGGAATGACAATGCGTGAACTCGTTGATATGCTCTCGTTTGAATACGGTTGGAGCGACAGTGTACCAAACTTTTCGGGCAAACTCAGCCGAGGCTCTTTGAGATATTCCGAAGCCGTCGAAATGGCTGATGTTATGGGATATGATATTGTTTGGGTGAAAAGAAAATAATGTTGTTTTACATATATGTGTATGATATAATTATCTCAATAAATCATTTCAAAAGAGAGTTATTATGGAATTTAATGAAAAATTACAAGAACTGCGAAAGCACAAGGGTCTTACTCAAGAAGAACTTGCAGAGTTGCTTTTTGTTTCGCGTACCGCAGTTTCAAAATGGGAATCTGGCAGAGGTTACCCCAATATAGATTCACTCAAAGCCATTGCGAGATTTTTCGGAGTAACAATTGATGAACTTCTGTCAGGCGACGAGTTGCTGACAATCGCAGAAAAAGATACTGAACAAAAAGAAAATCATATCCGTGATTTGGTGTTCGGTTTGCTTGATATAAGCGTTGCGGTTTTCTTCTTTCTGCCGTTATTCGGACAAAAAGTTAATGGGATAATACAGGAAGTTTCGCTTTTATCCCTTACCGGAATCGCATCATATCTGCGAATCGCTTATTTTGTCGTTGCGATCGGTATTGCAGTATTCGGAATTCTTACACTCGCTCTGCAAAAATGTCAGCAACTGTTCTGGGTCAGAAACAAGAACAGAATATCATTGATACTTAATGCAGTCGGAGTTACTTTGTTTATCATCAGCACACAGCCGTATGCGGCAATTCTGCTGTTTGTATTTCTTGTAATAAAGGGTCTTATGCTTATAAAAAGCCGATGATACGAAGCGTGTCAGCGTTGTGACGCCTCGTTTCTTGCGTATATTCACACTTGCCTTTAATATTTAATCAGGCGGAAGCCGAATACAGAAAAAGGCAGGTTTAAAAATGAAAAAGAAAAATCGAAGATACTTGTATTTATCGGTATCTATGCTTACGGCGTTTGTTTTGTGGACAGTTGCCGTTCAGTTTATTGATGTCAGAACAATCGGACCAAACGGTTCAAGTGTCGGTTTTGCAACAATCAACGGATTTGTTCATAAGCTTACGGGCGTTCATATGTCGCTTTATAACGTCACCGATTGGCTCGGTCTTGTACCGATTTTTGTGGCAATGGGATTTGCATTATTTGGTTTTGCACAGTGGATAAAAAGAAAGCATCTGAGCAAAGTTGATTACAGCATCTTTGTTCTCGGCGGATTCTATATTGCCGTAATGGCAGTGTATGTCCTTTTTGAAATGATAACGGTAAATTACAGACCCGTACTCATTAACGGAATTCTGGAAAAATCCTATCCTTCGTCAACAACTCTGATTGTAATGTGCGTTATGCCAACTGCAATAATGCAGTTTAACAGCAGAATAAAAAACACAGCACTCAAAAAAACAATGTCATTTTTAATCACCGCATTTATAGTCTTTATGGTTATCGGGCGACTTGTTTCGGGAGTTCATTGGTTTACAGATATTATCGGAGGTGCTTTGCTCAGCGCAGGTCTTATAGCATTGTACCGATATGCAATAAGTTTGAATTTGAAAGGATTAAAATAAATGGATAACTTAACAATACGATTGGAAACAGAAAAAGATTACAGAGCCGTTGAAGAACTTGACGGCTAGCGTGAGTATAAGCAAAAGTCAGATACCGATTGATTCCATTTATCTGGAAACGGTAAAACAAATACCAATTCAGTCCGATACCGAAAATATCAAAGGAGGAATCTTTATGAAACACTGCGGAACACAAAGACTGGAAACGGAAAGACTGATTCTGAGAAGATTTGTCAAAGAAGATTCTGAAGCAGTATATAAGAATTGGGCAACCGATCCTGAAGTGACAAAATACTTAACTTGGCAGATTCATCCGAACGAAAAGGTAAGCAAACAAGCGGTAAAATCTTGGCTAAAACTGTATTCTGACGATAATTATTACCATTGGGCTATTGTTTTAAAAGAAAACGGCGATGAACCGATTGGCGGAATTGACGTTGTACTTATCAATGAAGATGTTTCGATGGTGCATATAGGATACTGCATCGGCAGAAAATGGTGGCATCAAGGAATTACTTCCGAAGCACTCAAAGCGGTTATGGATTATTTATTTGACGTTGTTGATGTTAACCGAATTGAGTCAAGACATGATACGAGAAATCCAAATTCAGGTAAAGTAATGATGAAATGCGGAATGAAATTCGAGGGCACTCTGCGAAGTGCAGACAGAAATAATCAAGGCATTTGTGACGTCAGCTATTATTCTTTGCTGAAATCAGAGCGATAAATTCCAATTTGTCGAACTAATTATTGAAACAAAAATCAAATACATTTCATCAAACCGTTTCACATTTGTGAAGCGGTTTTCTTATATCCTAAAACAGAAAAGAGGTGATAATTAATGTCAAATCAAAATCTCAAAAACAAATCCATTGACGAACTTCGTGAAATGAAAGCGAAGGGCGAAGCTGAACTGAAGGTGTTGCATAACAAAAGCAAATATTATGAGTCACAGATAAATTTGCTGACACGGAAAGAACGCACTCACAGACTCTGCACCCGTGGAGCAATGCTTGAAAAATTTCTCGGTTGTCCCGATGAGCTGACAGACGAGCAGGTTGAAACAATTCTGAAAATTGCGTTTCAACCCGAAGCAGTTGGCAGAGCGATTGAGCAATTCAGAGAGAGCAACGAAACCAGTTTTGATTAAATGTGTAGTTGAGTTTTGCGTATGCGTATGATATAATCACCTCTGCAAATAAGAATTTGTAAGAACAAAAAGAAGTTGAAAAAATGAGTATTATATTACAACTGTTTATATCAATGCTGAAAATCGGATGCTTTGCCTTTGGCGGAGGATATGCGATTATTGCATTGCTTGAAAATGAGTTCATAACAAAAAGAAAATGGATTGAACACGACGAATTCATGGATGTCGTTGCCATTGCTGAAAGCACACCCGGACCGATTGCAATTAATGTTGCTACATATATCGGCTATAAGCTGAAAGGTTTTCTCGGTGCAGTTATTGCAACGGCGGGAATTTGCATACCTTCGTTTGTGATTATGTATTTCGTTTCTGTTTTTTATGAGCGATTTATGGATATCGCAATCGTTGCTGCTGCATTCAATGGAATTCAGATATGTGTTGTTTATCTGATTGCTTCAGCAGGCTTTAAAATGCTGAAAAAAATGAAGAAAACTCCGCTGAATATAGCTGCTTTCTCTGTCACCTGCATATCAATGATACTCTGCACTCTTTTAGAAATTCACGTTTCATCCGTACTGTTTATTTTTGCCGCAGGTGTTATCGGTCTTTTGGCTTTCATTGTTAAAACAAGAAAAGCGAAAGGAGAAAAGAAATGATTTATCTTCAACTCTTTTTAACCTTTCTGAAAGTCGGTGCATTTGCATTCGGCGGTGGTTATGCAATGCTTTCTCTTATCGGAGAATCCGTTTTATCCTACGGTTGGATGAACGAAGGAGAACTGCTTAACTTTGTCGGCGTTGAAACGGTTATACCCGGTCCGATTGCCGTCAATATGGCAACATATATCGGCTATGAACAGGCTGGATTTCTCGGTGCACTTCTCGCAACAATCGGCGTTGTGCTTCCGTCATTCATCATAATCTTGCTTGTTGCGGCAGTTATAAAAAATCTTCTTAAATATCCTGCAATTAAAACTTTCATTGCCGGAATGCGACCCGCACTCGGTGGACTTATTCTGTCTGTTGCGGTTACAATGGCATTAACTGTATTCTTCGGAATTGATACAATAAAAACAACTGCAATCTCATTTGATTGGCGTTCGTTGGTAATTCTTACCGTTATGTTTGCTGTACCGATGATATGGAACAAAATTAAAAAGAAAGAGTTTTCATCGATTCTGCTTGTGATAATTTCGGGAATACTTGGAATTGTTCTATATGGTATCTAAAAAACAAGAAATACAAATTTGTTGAACTTATTATTGAAACAAAAATCAAATATACATTTCATCAAACCGTTTCACTTTCAGTGAGGCGGTTTTCTTTTACCTGAAAACACCACTTTGTAAAAGTGCGCAATTATACACCGTTGACGGTGTTATTGCGGTTTTTTGCAAAAACACTCGGAACACAGTTCCGCTGATTTCATCAGACAAGGGTTTCACCCCTGCGACTTCGTCTACCCCTATCGAAAATTTTATGATTTCTTGTATAACAAGTCAAAAAATGATATAATGTAACAAATTCTTTAATACCATGTAATAAAACTTGATTGGTTTCAAGTTTTATAAACTGTAATTTAGATAGAAAACTTAATGTGAGGCGAGGGTGATAGGAATGGAAACTCAATACATATTAATCAGGCAAAATAAAAGCGATGCAAAAAAAATTAGAATACAAAGCGAAGTTAAAAGTGTTCTTAAAGAAGCATCTTTTGTTATTAAAAATAACATAATTTATTTTTCTGAAGATGATAAAGAAAATTATGTAAATTTCCTTATGTCACATGAAGATAATAATGTTTTATATTTAAAGGTATCTACATCACTTAACGGTGAGGCGGCAGCAAAACTTTTAGATGAATTCAACGAGCGATTTGTCAAAGGAGAACACAGAAGAAAGTTTTATATTATTAATGCTTACAGTGATGCTTCTCAATTTTACTGTAAAAAGCTAACGCCTGTTATTGGTAGATTTGAAAGACTTTTAAGAGAATTCATTTATTTAACGCTTACAGGAGCATATGGACGCGAGTGGATTAAGATTATTGATTCAGAACGCAGAAAACATATAGCCGAAATTTCAAAAGGAAAAATCAGTCATGACATCAAATACATAGAAGAATCTTTGGAGTGGTTAGATTTTAGCGACATTGAAGAAGTGCTGTTTACTCCTTGTATTTATGAAGATGTTGATGCGGTGGTTACTGAACTTTTATCAACTAAAGAGATTACAAAAGAGGAAATGTTAAATAAACTGAAAACCATAGAGAAAAAGTCTTTATGGGAAAGGGAGTTTCAAAGTTTTTCTGATGTTAAAAATCTACAAGAGAATTTTAATGATATTAGAAATATCAGAAATACCGTAATGCATAACAAATTTATAAGTCATAAATACTTTGAAGAGTCATTAACAAAAATTGAAAAAATAAATAATCAATTAAGAAGAGCAATACGTAAAATTGAAAAAAACATCTACGATAACACAAAAGAAAAAAGTTCCATAGTTATTGATATCGGAGCTTGGACTGAAGCGTGTTTAAAAGCCCTAAAAAACAGTGAAGATGCAAAAAGAAAAACAGAAATCGGAAGGAGAGTG
The DNA here is from genome assembly GCA_017466365.1 of Clostridia bacterium. Classification (GTDB taxonomy): domain Bacteria; phylum Bacillota; class Clostridia; order Oscillospirales; family Acutalibacteraceae; genus CAG-177. The sequence goes on from JAFTUG010000016.1 coordinate 76,974, forward strand.
GCTGAAAAATATAGTAATCTTTATGGTTCCACAAAGGTATCAGACTTAACAAATGCACAGTTGCTTATAAATGATGCCATAGCAAAAAAGATTAACAATGGATAAACTGTGTTTTGAAACAAATAAATTTTGAAGCGACGGATTTTTTATCTGTCGCTTCATTTTTCTGCAAACAATTTATACTAATTTTGGAGAGTGATAAAAATAGCTTGTACCCATTTTCAAATATCAATACAAAAGCGGAGTGAAAATAAATCCGCTGTTGCAGGAGCCGCTTACCAAAGCGGCTCCAAGCTTTTCTCGGAATATGATAATCGGACTAAAAATTATTTGAGAAAACAAAATGAAGTTATTCATTCTGAAATTATTCTTCCTCAAAACGCCCCGCAAGAATATCTCGACAGAGAAACTTTATGGAACTCTGCCGAGAAAGTCGAAACTCAATGGAACTCACAGCTCGCCCGAAAAATCATCATCGCACTTCCGATAGAAATTCCGATCAACCAGTATGCAGAACTTGTCAGAAGTTATTGCTATGAGCAATTTGTTTCAAAAGGAATGTGTTGCGATTTTGCCATTCACGATAAAGGTGACGGCAATCCGCACACACATATTATGCTGACAATGAGAGCGATTGATGAAAACGGAAAGTGGCTACCAAAGTGCAGAAAGGTTTATGAACTTGATGAACACGGCAACCGTATCGGCGAACACCGTGAAGATATTGTTGATTGGAACAAAAGAGAAAATGCGGAAATCTGGCGGCACGCATGGGAAGAAAAAGTCAACGAATATCTTGAGAAAAACAACCGACCCGAAAGAATTGATATGCGTTCTTATGAACGTCAGGGAATAGATTTAGTGCCAACAGTTCATCTCGGACCCGCCGCATCGGAAATGGAAAACAGAGGTGAAGTTACGTTTCTCGGCACTCTGAATCGGGACATCGTTAAATTCAACTCTGTGAGAAAACATTTGCGAAAAGCACTTGCTGAATTGATAGAATGGATTGAAGAAATCAAAAAAATTCTTTCCGAACTCAAAGAAGAAAAAGTGCCGTCAATCGCAGATATTCTCATTGACTACCTGAACTCACGACAAGAAGCTCACAGCGGTAAAAGCAGATATTTCTATAATAAAGATCTTGCAGTTGATCTGAAACAAGTTTCGCAGATAGTAACATTTCTTCAGCAACGTAACGTCACCACCGCAGATTCTTTATGGAAAATGATTGAAGAAGTTTCTGCGGTTCAAAGCCGTATCGACACCGCCGATGAAAAAATCAAAGAACTCAAAAAAGGAATTAAATTCCTCGGCGATTATGAGAAATATAAATCCGTTGCCGATGAGTATGCAAAAAAGAAATTCGGCAGAGATAAATTCAAAACCGAACACAGCAAGGAGTTAAATTCATTCTACCGGGCAAAGCGATGGGTTGATGAAAATACGAAGGCAACAAGCAAATCTCTGAAAGCCGAACTCGAAAAACTGCAAAAAGAAAAAGTTGCCGATGAAGCTTTAATCGAAAGCAACTACGGCAGCCTTGAAGAACTCAAACGAGCTAAATATATCATTTCGGTTGTTATGGCAAATGTAAAAGCAGCAGAGCAAAACAAATCTCAAACCGAAAGACAAAATATCAAAACACAAAATCAAAATATTGAATAACGAAAGGAGATTTTTATATTCAACAGAATAAACAGTAAATTTTGGCAAAGATTATTAAACGAAAGGGGGACGGCTGATGTCTGAAAACAATGAGCAAAGCACAGACAGAAAAATTAGTGAATATGAAAAGCAGAGCGTTATTGAAAAGTTATGGCTCATTTATTTCAACGATACGCTTTATGAAAAAGGTCTTATAACCGAAACGGAACGAAACCGTATGGCAAATAAAATTCATGCACGCAAGCCGTCCGGTCAGTCAAGATAGAAAGAGGTCTGTTTTTATTGCAGACCTCTTGATTTCTTTCTTAAAATATGATAATATACAGATAATGATACAACGAAACTTTTAAGGAGGATAAAAGATATGGATATACATAGTGTGCGAATGCAGTTGAAATCAAAAAGCATATATGAAATTCCTCTCAGGGTAACATACTATGCCCGTGTTTCGTCGGAAAGTGATGAACAGTTAAATTCACTTGGCAATCAGATAAGCTATTATGAAAATCTTATAAAAAAGAATCGTGCGTGGACTTTTGTGCCGGGATATATTGACGAGGGTTTGTCGGGTATATCTGTTAAGAAAAGAGAAAATTTCAACAGGATGATTGATGATGCGGCAGACGGAAAATTTGATTTTGTTATAACAAAAGAAATCTCCAGATTTGCGAGAAACACTCTCGATTCAATTCAGTTTACCCGTCAGCTTCTCGGTTTTGGCGTGGGCGTGTTTTTTCAGAATGATAACATTAATACGCTCGACGAGGATAGTGAACTCAGACTTTCTATTATGTCGTCAATCGCTCAGGATGAACTTCGCAAACTTTCAAGCCGAGTCAAATTCGGTCATCAGCAGGCGATAAAATCAAATGTTGTACTCGGTAACAGCAACATTTTCGGCTACACAAAGGTTGATAAGAAGCTTGTTATTGATGAAGAACAGGCGGCTATGGTCAGAGAGCTTTTTGAACTTTATGCTACCGACCAATACAGCATGAAGCAGATTGAAACAATCTTTTGGGACAAAGGATACCGAAACAGTAAGGGCAATAAAATTGCTCATTCAACGATGTCAAATATGATTTCAAATCCTAAATATAAGGGATACTATGTCGGCAACAAAGTTCGTGTTGTTGATATGTTCACAAAGAAGCAGAAATTCTTGCCGCCCGAAGAATGGGTAATGTTTAAAGACGAAACGGGCGAAATAGTACCTGCAATTGTTTCGGAAGAACTGTGGGACAAGGCAAACGAAATTCTGAAAAGACGCAGTGATGATGTAAAAGCACGTCAGGGCATTTGTAACCACGCAAATCTGCTGACGGGGAAGCTTTTCTGTACCGACTGCGGAACGGCATATTATCGCCGTGAATCCAAAGACAGAAGCGGAAAGAAAAACAGCAAGTGGATATGCTCGGGCAAAATCAAAGGCGGCTCGGATTCCTGTTCCTCATTTGCGATTTATGAAGAAGAAATCAAACCGATTTTGTTTGAGGTGTTTCGTGATACAAAAGCGGATGCAGATGCACTTGTTGCCGAATATGTGCGTATGTACTCCGAAATGACCGATAACGGAAAACTTCCGCAAAAGATATCGGAGCAGGAAAAGGTTATTGACTTTGCTTTACAGAAGAAATCCAAGTTGCTTCAGTATAATGTTGCAGGTCAGATTACCGACAGAGATTTCATTGAGATGACCGAGCAATGCAACCGTGAAATAGCAGAAGCTGAAAAGTCGATTGCAGAGCTTAATGAAGCGCTTGAATCAAGCGAGGATTTCAAAAAGCATATTTCGGCAGTTCGTGCGGCAATATCGGCGGCACAGAACGATGCAAGAAAAGGCACGATTTCCAAAGAGTTTGTTGATACCTATATTGATAAGATTTTTGTTACTCCGCTTGATGACGGCAGTATGAGGCTGAGCATAAAGATTTTTACGGGAGAATCAACCGAAAAGTTTCTCGGAAAGCTCAAACGTCGTGCGGGACAAATTAACCCGTCGTCTGACAACCTGACAGAAAATCAAAGCGTATCAAAGGATACAGACACAACTGTTTCTACGGGTCAAACGTTCAAGAAGATGATCGAGGCTTATGAAAACGGCATGAAATAAGCTGATTCTCATACGAAGAAGCTGTCACATTATTTGTGACAGCTTTTTTGCTTGTTTTGTCGTATGCCGTGATGCACATTACATTGTTTTGCAAATAAATTATGGACATAACCGAAAAAATATGATATTATACTTCTATAATTTGTATAAGAGGGTAGAAATATGAAAAAAATTATTTCGGTTATTATTTCTGTTTTAATATTGCTTACCTGTTTTGCTTCATGCTCGGTAAATACAAAAAAAATTAAAAGCGGTGATGCTGTTATAGGCATTCTTACTCCCGCCGCAGCTGCGGGCGATGAGTATGCCGAAGCGATGAAGATGCAGGAAACATACGGCGCAGATAAGGTTGTTGTTGAAACCTTTGATGTTGGCTACGGTTCGTCAACAGCATCGATTTATGAGGCGGCGGAACGCCTTTTGGAAAACCATAATGTTAAGGCAATTATAGTTGCGAGAGGCGTGGAAGGAACAGCCGATGCGATAAAGGCGGTAAAGTCGGCAAGACCCGATATTGAGTGCATTGACGTTAATCCGAGCGAGATTGACTATTATGTTACAAACACTGCAGACCTTGCAGTTTCCATGGGCAGCAAAGAAACCTGTGCTGCGATGGTCGAACGGGCAAAAAAGCAGGGAATAAAAACTGTTGTTTATCTTGTTCCTTCGCAGTATTCAAAGAATATTTCCATTCAAAAGACGGGCGATGCATTAAAGACTGCCTGTGATGACAGGGGTGTAGATTATGTTCAGCATGACTATCAGTGCAACATAAACCCTATTGATCAGATTAAATTGAGTGCGAAAGCAGCCGTTAAATCCTGCATTGAAAAATACGGAAAAGATACTGCTTTCTATTCAGCATCATGTGTGGCAACAGATACTGTAATCAATGCCGCCGCTGAAAATGAGGCAGGGTTTATTTACGGATTATGCAGCTGCCCCGAAAATCATTATAAAACCGCATTCGGTGCAGAAAAGGGCGAAAGCTATGAACAGCTGCTTGAGAATCTGCGTGAGGCGGTTGACGGAAATGCCCGTAAAAAGCTTTGCGTTATTGAAAGCTCACCTGTATCAATTATGATAAAGATTGCCATGGGTTATGCAATTGCATATTGCAACGGTTCGATTGACGCAGAGGCGGCATTTGATGAAAAGGTGTTCAAATCTGCAATACAGAGCGCACTTAACGGTGAGAGCGTTGATGATATCGAGTTTGCCGTTTCGGAGAAATACGGCAATATGGTAAATGTCGGTTTTCCGGTTGAAACACTTTAAACTGCTGACGGCTGTCTTATGCGGAGGGTTATCCGTATAAGACGGCCGCTTTTCGGTTTGTCAACAGAGATTACACAATGTGATGTATGCGTGTATTGACCGATAAGAAATAAAATGATATAATATAATATTGTAAAATAGATTTTCAGGGAAAGCAAAGGTGACAAAAATGAGAAAAATTACCAATATTAATGAAAACTGGGTATTTATTAAAGACGGTGAAATTGATAATATTTCACTTCCTCACACATGGAATGCGCTTGACGGTCAGGGTGCATCCGAAAGCTACTACAGAGGCAGATGCGTTTACGAAAAGACTGTTCCTGCATTTGACGGCAAGACATATCTTGAAATCAACGGTGCAAACACAATCTGCGAGGTTTATGTTAACGGAATATATCTCGGAAGCCACGAAAACGGTTATGCGATGTTCCGCTTTGACGTAACAGACTTCCTTACAAAAGAAGAAAATAAAATCAGAATTATCGTTGACAACAGCGAAAATGAATATGTATATCCCCAGATGGCGGACTTCACCTTCTACGGCGGTATTTACAGAGATGTCAATATCATCAGCGGTGTTGCGCCTTCACATTTTGCACTTCTTGATATGAGTCTTTGCGGAATGTATATCACTCCGAAGGCAGACGGCAGAGTTTTTGTAAAGAGCGTTATAGAGGGTGTTTGCGAGGGCCTTACAAAGGAATTTGTTATCACAGATGCAGAGGGCAAAGAGGTTGCAAGCGCAGAAATTCCTGCCGATAAGGATGCTGTTAAGCTCTTTGTTGAGAATCATATTCTCTGGGACGGCATGGAGAATCCATATCTTTACACAATGACCGCAAAGCTTAAGAAAGACGGCGAGGTTATCGACGAGGTAAGCGACCGCTTCGGCTTCCGTGAATTTTATTTCGACAGCGAAAAGGGCTTCTTCCTCAACGGAAAGCATGTTAAGATGAAGGGCGTTTCGAGACATCAGGACAGAGAAGGTCTCGGAAATGCGCTTACATATAAAGAGCATAAGGAAGATGTTGAGCTTATCAAAGAGGTCGGTGCGAACTCAATCAGACTTGCTCATTATCAGCATGATGAAAAATTCTATGATCTTTGCGATGAATACGGCTTCCTTGTTTGGGCTGAAATCCCCGTTATCTCGAATTTCAGCAAGAAAAAGCAGGAGCAGGCAAAGTTCATGCTCGAAGAGCTCATCCGTCAGAATTACAATCATCCCTCAATTTACTGCTGGAGCGTTGCAAACGAGGTTTCAATCAACAGCGCTGCTCCCGGACTTGTAAACGGAATCAGCGAGCTTAACAATATCGCTCATGCGCTTGATTCAACAAGACCTACCGTTACCGCACAGCTCACTATGGTTCCCGTTAACTCAAAGCTCAATGAAATTCCCGATATTCTCGGCTATAACCACTATTTCGGCTGGTATATGCAGACCGTTGAGGGCATTGACAAGTGGCTCGATAATTTCCACGAGAAGAAGCCTCATATCAAGCTTTGTATTTCCGAATACGGCGCAGAGGGCATGCCCAATCTTCATGCAGCAAATCCTGTTCAGGGCGATTACACCGAGGATTATCAGGCATATTACCATGAGCATTATGTCAAGGCTATCAATGAGCGTGACTGGCTCTGGGGTTCATATGTATGGAATATGTTTGATTTCGGTTCGGCTATCCGTAACGAAGGCGGCGTAAGGGGCAGAAACAATAAGGGACTTGTTACTCTTGACCGCAAAATCAAAAAGGATGCTTTCTATGTGTATAAGGCACATTGGTCGGATGAAAAGTTCGTTCATATCGCAGGCGAAAGATTTGTTGACAGACCCACAGGCGAACAGAAAATCAAGGTTTATTCAAACTGCGAGAGCGTAACTCTTACTGTAAACGGCGAAAAGACAGAGCTTACGGGCGATAAGATTTTTGTGTTTGATGCGGTTATCAAAGAGGGCGAAAACGTTATCACCGCAAAGTCGGGCAAATGCAAGCATGAGATCACCGTTAACGGTACGGATATCCCAAATCCCGACTACGTTCTTCCCGAAGGCTGCGAAAGCTTCGTAAGAAACTGGTTCTCCGCAAGCGACGATATCAACCCCGATAATCTTTCTTTGGATGATAATGTAGGTGATATTCTCTTTAACAGCGAGGTTCAGCGTCTTATCAAGAACCACGCCAATATCACCATTGACAGCAACATGCCTTTGCTCAAACCCGTCAGCAAAATTCCTCTTAAGCCGATAAGCAAAATTGCTTCAAAGCTTGGTGCGGGCGAGATTATTTCAATGGCAAATCAGTTCCTTCAGACAATCGAAAAAGATAAATAATAAAAATACCGCCGAGGTTGATGCCTCGGCGGTTGCTGTTTATTAAAGGTAAGCTTTAACATTTTTATCGTAGTGTCCCGTATCCTGAAAACCGTTTTCGGTGCGGATGCATTCGCCCCATTTGCGTGCGATTTCCTCATAGCTGTCAGTGCGGACATCAGCTCTGTGGAAGCCGTCTTTGCTTCCTTTGATGCACCAGTCGGATTCCCACATTCCGTGACCCGTTGCCTTGTATGTCCAAAGGAACCAGCTGTAGTTTGCATCGTTGAGGGTATTAAAGCAGTTTTCCCAGGTTGTTTGCTGATGAGGGTAGAATTCGCCCATCATCATGGGAACATCGGCATAAATAAACTTTGTGAACCATGCAAAAAGATTGAAAATGAAGTTTGAGTTATTGTAGAAATGAACCTGGAAAACAACGTTATCCCAGCCCTTGAGCCATGCCTGCGGGAGTGCTATTGCAGTCCAGATGCATTCCATGGTGATGATGTGTCTGTCATCAACCTTGCGGACTGTGTCATAAAGACGGGTATAAATCATTTCATTATTGATTCTGCGCTCGATTTCACCTGCATCAACATCACACATCGGCTCGTTGAGAAGGTCATACATCGCAACGGCAGGCTCATCCTTATAACGGCTTGCGATTGCGGTCCAGAGTTCATCGGTAAGCTCTCTGTATCTTTCGCCCTGCTCGGTATCGTCATAAAGACCGCACTCTCCCTTTTTGCCGTTGTGGGGAGCATCGCTCTGATAACCTACTGCACCGTGCATATCGAGCACAACATAGATTTCTCGCTCTGCACATTCGCTGATTACCCAGTCAAGACGGGAGAAATCCCATTCGCCGTTTTCGTCAAGAATTTTTCTGCCTTTATCGTCATAGTAGAAATTTCTGAACCAGAACGGAACACGAACGCAGTTGAAGCCCATTGACTTTATTTCATCAAGGTCGTATTCCGTTATCCAGTTATCCATGTAAGTATCCATGAGCTCATAGGCTTTTTCTTCACCGAAACGCTCGGTGAGAATTTCGAGCACGGTATAGTGGTCAAGGCTTTCTTCATAGGGGCAAAGCCAGTCCTCCCATATCATCCATGCGCCGAGGTTAACACCTTTAAGCTGAATTTTTTCGCCTTTCCGGTTGACGATATCCTGACCCTTTGTCCGGAGAAAATCTTCGTCGGTAAATCCTGTTGCACTTTCTGCAAATGCAAATGAGCAGACAGAAAATACGGTTATTAGCGTAAGAATGAGTGACAAAATTCTTTTGAGTGTTTTCATAATAAACTCTCCTTTGGTTTTGTGAGCTTATTATACAGTATTTTTAATGCAAAATCAAATTATTTTAAAACGGCATATGTTGTCGGGAGGAGGTCGGCTTTATCGGGTTTGAGGATGAATTCGTCACGGTAAAGCACGCCTACGGGTTCGGAAATCGCATCATAGAGAACTCTGATATATGCAAGAGAGCCTGCAAGTTTTTTAATATGAACGGGAATATGGTTTTTTATGATTTTTTCTATATCCGAAAGGAGCTTTTGTGCCTCGCAAATAATTTCTTCCGAAACATCGGCAAAAATCCCGAGAAGCTCTTTGTGCTGTTCTTCGGTGAATACCGGCGCATTGACAGATAATCTGCCGTCGCTGTTTATAACATAGCCCTTTTTAACCATGTCGGCAACGAGGGCATAATCGTTTTCGCTGAAGCCTTCGCTTTTACCCTTTGTGATATCAACGAATACGTTTGTAAAGTTTTCGTTGAAATTATAGTGAACCGATTCTCCGCTGATTTTTTCAAAGTCCATGAAGCGGAAAAATCCGTTTCCTGAGCTTGTTGAAGTTGAAATGCCGAAAACATAATCGGAGTTGAAGGTGTTTCTGCCCTTCTCAATTCCCCACACGATGCATTCCGTTCCGAATTTATCAACGGGAAGCGTAAGCTCAATTTTATTCGCAAGGCCGTCAATCAGAGCATTGTAGAGAATGATGCAGAGCATCTGCCATCTGAAAACGTTTTTGCTCATATCGCAGCCTCTGAATCCGATTGCTCTGATTTTCTCTTCATTTTCGAGGATTGCTTTTTTTGCTTTTTCGGCGATTATTGCTTTGAGATGTGCCGTTTTTCTGTCAATTTCATCGGAAAGCTCGTTTGTGAAAATAGGAATGTTGGTATAGTATTTATTGCCTTCTTTCAAGAGAAGGTCATGCTCTGCAAGCATGTTGATATCGTCTTCTATATAGGGGAGACCTACGCCGATTTCAAGGCTTATCTGCTCGGGGGTGAGTTTGTCATTATAGCAGGCAAAGAGGATATTCTGCGGAACGATTCTTCTTCCGAGCTGCCAGTATCTGTTGTGTCCGTTGCCTAAAAACTGAATTTCAAGACCCTTGGGGTTATAGCTCTGTTCACCGTAAATTCTTTCCATGTTCATGCCTTCTTTCAAAATTTTTCTGGATTTGAAGAGTAAATATTTAACCATGCTTTCGCTCACGGAAAGCTCATCAGCAATCTGTGAGCAGGACTTGTTCTTGATATAATAGAGAATGGTTGCCTTTCTGTGTTTTTCGTTCAGAAGAGCAAGTTCTCTGCGAAGAAGATAAACGTCGGATTCGTTATCGAGCTTTTCAAAATCAAAATCCTCCGTGGCATCAATTTCGTTAAGCTCGGCGGTTTTATGGCGTGATTTTTTGCGAAGCCAATCCTTATATACGTTGCCTGCAACCGACCACATGAAGCCGTAGAATGCCTCATCGTTGCGTAAATTCTGCACGGATGTCATTATTTTCAGCAGAATATCCTGTGCAAGGTCCTCGGCATCTTCTCTGTTTGATGTTCTTGCAAGGCAGTAGGATAAAACCGATTTTGAAACCTCTTCTATTTTTTTGTTAATCTCGTGCTTTTCCAAAATATCCTCTCCTTTGAAAGCTTTCATAAACATAGTGAAGCAAGAAGGTGTACGGTTAGTAAAAAAAACAAAAAAATTTTTCATAAATTATTTTTGTTCGTTTTCGGCATAATGTCAAGAGCTATTGACGAAAAAAGCCATTTCATATATTATATAGGTATCAAATAAAGCGAGGAATAAATATGAAATATGTGATTTACAAGTTTCTCAAAAAAGTAATTGCGGTGGCAACATCCGCTTTTATGGCGATGACGGGCGGCATTTTTGCCGAAAAAGAGCCTGCCGAGCCTCAAAGACCCGAGGCTGATTCCGTGACCGCCTACAGCGAGGAAAAAGCCGATTATTCATTGTCTGTTGATGTTGAGGATGAAATCCACGATATCAGTGATTTGCTTTTTGGAATTTTCTTTGAGGATATCAACTTTGCGGCGGACGGCGGACTTTATGCCGAAATGGTAGTTAACCGTTCTTTTGAATTCACCGAAATTGCGGTGAACGATGCTCTTTACGGCTGGAATGCTGTCGGCGGTGCAACTGCAACCGTTAGAACCAATGCGGCAGACTGTCTTAATGCAAATAATCCGAATTATCTTGTGCTTTCAAACGGTAGCAATGCTCTTTCGGGCATTGAGAATATGGGATTTCTTGACGGAATGGCAATCGAAGAAGGAAAAGAATATAATTTCTCTGTTTATGCAAAGGGTCTTGACGGCTATGACGGCGGAATTACCGTGCGTCTTTGCTCGGGCGGAGCGGCTGTGGCAGAGGGCAGAATTGATGCAGTGACCTCCGAATGGCAGAAATATGAGCTATCGCTTGTTTCTTCAAGAACAGATTTTGAAAACACAACTCTCCAAGTTCTTATTGATAACGGAAGCGTTGCACTTGATATGATTTCTCTTTTCCCCGATGAAACCTTCAAGGGCAGAGAAAACGGCATGAGAAAAGACCTTGGTGAGATGCTCGAAGAGCTTCAGCCGAAATTCCTCCGTTTTCCCGGCGGATGCGTTATTGAAGGCTATGATTATGAAACGTTATATAACTGGAAAAACTCAATCGGCACGGGCAGTAACGGCTTGCCCCTTGAATTTAACGGCATATACGGCGATGTTGCCGCAAGAAAGCAGGGGATAAACCTCTGGACAAATGTTGCCGCAACCGAAGACCCCTATCCCTGCTTTATGACCTACGGACTCGGCTTTTATGAGTATTTTCAGCTTGCAGAGGATATCGGCGCAATAGGTGTGCCCGTTATCAACTGCGGAATCTATTGCCAGATGCGTGGCAGAGGCCCCGTTGATATGAACAGCGATGAATTCAGGCAGTATGTTCAGGATATGCACGACCTTATTGAATTCTGCCGCGGCGATGAAACAACAACATGGGGCAAGGTGCGAGTTTCTCTCGGTCATCCCGAACCCTTTGAGCTTAAATATATCTGCATCGGCAATGAGCAGGAGGGCGAGGTTTACTTTGAAAGATATCAGGCATTCCTCGATTCATTCAACGAAGCAAAGGCGGAAAAGCCCGAGCTTTATGAAGGCATTGAGCTTATCTATTCATCGGGTGCATCCGACGGCACTCACGGTGATAATTACCTGAAATCTTATGAATACGCAAAAAAGCAGCTTGGCGATTCCGATGTTGCGGAGGATTTTGCAGGCGCAACAGACCAGCATTATTATAATCAGCCCGAATGGTTTTTGCAGAATGCCGATTACTATGATGAAAATAATTATAAGCGTTCCGTTGACGAAATGACGGACACAATCTACGGCGGCGGAATTCAGGTTTTCCTTGGCGAATATGCCGCAAAATCCAACACTCTTAAAGCCGCACTTGCAGAGGCTGCATATATGACGGGTCTTGAAAGAAACGGCGATATCGTCAGAATGGCGGCATATGCGCCCCTTTTCGGAAATCTCACTGCAACCCATTGGTCTCCCGACCTCATCTGGTTCAATAATCATCAGGTTACGGGTTCAATCAGTTACTATGTGCAGAAGCTTTTCTCCGTGAATCAGGGTTCAAAGCTTCTTTCATCAACTCTTGACGGTGCAAAGGTTGAGCAGAAGCCGTTAAGCGGCAGAGTGGGCATCGGAACATGGTATACATCAGCAGAGTTTGATAACGTAAAAATCGTATCAAACGAAACGGGCAGAATTCTCGGCGCGGATAATTTTTCGCTTCCCCTTAACTTTTGGTGGGGTTGGGATAATGTTTATGACAGCAACGATTTTGAAATAAAGAACGGCAAGCTTTTGCAGAACAACGTCTGGATGCCTTATACAGAAACGGGCAAGGTTGCTTACTACGGATTTGAGGATTGGAATAACTATACCTATACCGTTGAAGCAACAAAGCTTGAAGGTGACGAAGGCTTCATAATTCCCTTTGCCGTAAAGGATGCGCAGAACTGCTGGTTCTGGAATATCGGCGGCTGGGGCAACACCGTTTCGTGCATTCAGAAGATTGAAAACGGTGCAAAAACAAAGATGCTTGAAACGCAGAAGCCCTGCACAATCGAAACAGGCAAAACCTATGAGCTTAAGGTTGTTGTTTCGGGAACAACGGTCAAATGCTATATGGACGATGTTCTCTATGTTGATTTTGATACCGCTCACGAAGCCGAAGCGGAAGCATATCAGGTTGTCAGCACAGATGAAAACGGCGATATCATCATAAAGCTTGTAAATGTTACAGAAACAAGCAAGGTCTTTGCGATTGACCTCAATGGTGCAGAAGTTGAATCAACAGCGATAATTAATCAGGTTGCAGGCGACAGCCTCGGCAATGACAACATCCTCGGTGCAAAAGAGGACTGTATCATGGAAGAATTCACCGTTGACGGTGTTTCCGATAAATTTAACTATACCGTGCCGCAGTATTCGGTGACGAGTATAAGAATAAAGAAATAAAAAATGGCACCTTCCACAACGGAGGGTGCCATAACTGTTTGATTTTAGTTTTTAAGGCTCTGCATGGGAGCGGGAATTCTGCCGCCTCGTGAAATGAACTTTGCGGGAGAATAGGTTGAAAGCGGCATAACGGGTCCGCTGCCTAAAAGTCCGCCGAAGCTTAATTCCTCGCCGACCCCTTTGCCGATTGCGGGGATAACTCTTACTGCAGTAGTTTTGGAGTTAACCATACCGATTGCGGCTTCGTCGGCAATAATTGCCGAAATAACCTCTGCAGGTGTGTCACCGGGAATATTAATCATATCAAGACCGACCGAGCAAACAGCAGTCATTGCTTCAAGCTTATTGAGAGTGAGTGCACCGTTTCTTGCAGCGTCAATCATGCCCGCATCCTCTGTTACGGGAATGAATGCGCCCGAAAGTCCGCCGACGTGGGATGATGCCATAACGCCGCCTTTTTTAACTGCGTCGTTGAGAAGTGCAAGCGCAGCGGTTGTGCCGTGGCAGCCGCAAGCCTCGAGACCCATTTCCTCAAGTATATGTGCAACCGAGTCACCGATTGCGGGAGTGGGTGCAAGTGAAAGGTCAACAATTCCGAAGGGAACACCGAGTCTGCGTGAAGCTTCGCTTGCAACGAGCTGACCCATACGGGTGATTTTGAAAGCTGTTTTCTTTATGATATCGGCAACCTCTGTCAAATCGCAGTCGCCTGCCTTTGCGAGAGCCGCTCTTACAACACCGGGACCCGAAACACCTACGTTGATAACGCAGTCAGGCTCGCCTGCACCGTGGAATGCGCCTGCCATGAACGGGTTATCCTCGGGTGCGTTGCAGAAAACAACGAGCTTTGCAGGACCTATGCAGTCTCTGTCTGCGGTAAGCTCTGCGCTTTTTCTTACAACATGACCCATCATTGCAACGGCATCCATGTTGATGCCTGTTTTGGTTGAGCCAATGTTAACCGATGAACAAATGTGGTCGGTAACGCTCAAAGCCTCGGGAATTGCCTCAATAAGCTCTCTGTCGCCGGGGCCGAAGCCTTTCTGAACAAGAGCCGAGAAACCGCCGAGGAAGTTAACTCCGCAGGCAACAGCCGCCTTTTCGAGTGTTTTTGCGAGTTTAACGGCATCCTTATCGTCACATGATGCAAGAATCATTGCGGCAGGTGTTACCGAAATTCTTTTGTTGATGATGGGAATGCCGAATTCCTTTTCAATCTGCTCGCCTGTTGAAACAAGATTTTTTGCATAGCGGGTTATTTTATCGTAAACCCTTGCACACATTGTGTCAACATCGCTGTGGCAGCAGTCGAGAAGTGAAATTCCCATTGTGATTGTACGGACGTCAAGATGTTCGTCCTGAATCATGGTTATCGTTTCAAGAATGTCTCTTGCGTTAAGCATAGTCAATTACCTCGTTTATATGGTATGCATGGCATTAAAAATATCTTCGTGCATGGCATGGATTGAAAGACCCATGTCCGAGCCTATTTTGCCGAGCATATCCGAAAACTCGGTGAAGGGGATATCCGATTTTGAGATATCAACCATCATTATCATTGCGAACATATCCTGAAGAATTGACTGCGTAACTTCAAGAACGTTTATATTGTGGTTGCAGCATTCCGTTGAAATTTTTGCAAGAATACCGACCATGTCTTTACCTATAACTGTAATAACTGCTCTCATAATTGCCTCCTAATATTTAAATCCTTTATGCATTTTTCGTGGATTGTTGTTTATGTATTCCCAAACCTCACTATATACAGCATCACTTTCAATAATGCTGTCGAAAAACGATTTTTGCCAAATTGATTTTCCGATTTGCTTGGACACCCACCGCTTCATCTGACCTACAACAGTCGATATGGTAGGGGCGGATATTATCCGCCCGCCGTCACGGTAAACAGAGAGTATCATATGAATGTGGTCAGGCATGATACAGTATTTATCCACCGTAACGCTGTTGTAGTGTTCAGAAATGTTAATAATTGATGTTTCAACGATTTTTCCGACTTCCGATAACGGGAACTCAACATCCTCGATAAATTCATAATTCGGGCGGATATTATCCGCCCCTACCTGTGACCATAGAGATGTGTTCTCATCTTTTACGCAAATTGTAACAAAAATGAGCCGTTTGAAGAATAATCAAATCCCTCAAGCCGTATTTTCTTTCTTTTGCGTAAATCATTATCGTTTTTCATAATATTTTTATCTGATGTTCAAAACTTCCTCGATATCATTTATAACAAAATCTGCGGCTGACTCTGTGTTCTCCTTTTTGGTGAACAGACAACCGTATGTGCCTGCATTTTTGCCAGACAAAACATCAATCTCTCTGTCGCCTATCATCACGGTTTCGTTTCTGTCGAGATTATACGTGTCGCAAATCCAGTTAACCGCATCAGGTGCAGGCTTTGATGGGAATTTCATTGATGAATCAACAAATGCCGTAAAGAACTTCGCCATATCATATTTTTTGAGATAAAACTGTGAGGATTCAAATCCTCTGTGGGTATATAAAAAATGCTTTTTACCGTCACTCCAAAGCTTTTCAAGTGTTTTATAAGTGTTTTCAAAGGGAACGGCAATGGGTCTTAATTCGTAATTATGCTCATGCTCACGGAAAACGGCTCGCTCTTCATCGGTAACGCCGTAATGTTCAAATGCGGTTGCAAAGGTGATTTCAAGAAGTGCCTTTGCCTCGTCATAATCGGCTTCTTTGCCGAATTCGCTGAGTGTTTTCAGAAATGCCGAGGTTATGTGCGGATAGCTGTCAAACAGCATGCCGTCAAAATCCCAGATGTAATTTTGCATATTATTCTCCGTAGCCGTTGGGGTTCTGTGACTGCCAGCGCCATGAATCTTCGCACATTTCGTCGATGCCTCTTTCGGCAACCCAGCCAAGCTCCTCCTTTGCCTTTGAGGGGTCGGAATAGCAGGTTGCAATGTCGCCGGGTCTGCGGGGCGCGATAACATAGTTAACGGGCTTGCCGCAAGCCTTTTCAAATGCCTTTACAACATCAAGAACGCTGTAGCCGATGCCTGTTCCGAGGTTATATGTGAAGCAGCCGTTTTCTCCGAGAATTTTCTCAACAGCCTTGATGTGACCGAGTGCAAGGTCAACAACGTGGATATAGTCACGAACACCCGTGCCGTCGGGGGTGGGGTAGTCGTTGCCGTTAACGTTGAGGTGATCAAGCTTGCCGATGGCAACCTGAGTGATATAGGGAACAAGATTGTTGGGAATTCCGTTGGGATCTTCGCCGATTTTACCGCTCTTGTGTGCGCCAATGGGGTTGAAATAACGCAGAAGACAAACGCTCCATTCACTGTCCGAAGCAGAAACATCCTTGAGAACTCTTTCTATGTAGAGCTTTGTTGTGCCGTAGGGATTGGTGGTTTTACCCTCGGGCATATCTTCCTTAAGAGGAGAAATGTTTTCGCTGCCGTAAACTGTTGCGGATGAGCTGAAAACCATCTTTTTGCAGTTTGCAGCCTTCATTGCTTCGCAAAGAGTAACGGTGCCGCCGATGTTGTTATCATAATAATCAAGGGGATTTGAAATGCTTTCGGGTACGCACTTAAGACCTGCAAAGTGAATTACGGCATCAATTTTATTTTCTGCAAATACTTTGTCGAGTCCTTCACGGTCACGGATATCGCATTCATAGAATTTAACATCCTTACCCGTAATTTCTTTTATGCGTTTTATACTTTCGCTCTTGCTGTTGCAGAGATTATCGAGTATAATAGGTTCATAGCCCGCATTGAGAAGCTCCACGCAGGTGTGTGAACCGATAAAACCTGCACCGCCTGTAACAAGAATTGACATATATATCCCTCCGAAAAATCTATCTAATAGTATTATAAATATATTTCAACAAAAATCAACGGAAGTGTAAACAATATTTTTGAAAAAGGAAGTGAGTTTTTTGTTCAGTTATGAAAAATTAAAGAAGGACGAAGAAATTTTAAGCTATATAGATTCTGCCAACAAGGTTCTCGGTCAGATAGGATATACCGAGCACGGAGTTGCCCATGCGGCGAAAACGGGTGAAGATGCAAGCAGGATTCTTAAAAGCCTCGGCTATGATGAGAGGGAGTGCGAGCTTGCAAAGATTGCGGGTCTTTTGCACGATATCGGCAACACGGTTAACCGCACCGACCATGCACAGAGCGGCGCATTTCTTGCGTTTGAGCTTTTGCGTGCAAGAAATTTTCCTGCTGACGAGGTAATAAAAATCGTAACGGCGATAGGTCATCACGACGAAAGAACGGCCGCGCCCGTAACCCCGATTGCCGCCGCACTCATTCTTGCGGATAAGAGCGATGTTCGCACCTCAAGAGTAAGAAACAAGAAAAACGTGTATAACGATATCCATGACCGTGTTAATTATGCCGTTTCGGGTTCAAAGCTTGATATCAGCAAGGAAAACAGCATGATTTCGCTTACTCTTAAGATTGATACGCTTGTCTGCCCCGTCATGGAATATTTTGAAATTTTTCTCGACAGAATGGTGCTCTGCAAAAAATCCGCAGAATTTTTCGGCTGTGATTTTGAGCTTATTATTAATGATACGAGGTTGCTGTGATGTATAATTTAACCGATGTTTCAACCATAAAAGATATCCTTGCCCGTCACGGATTTCATTTTTCCAAGGCACTCGGGCAGAATTTCATAATCAATCCTTCAATCTGCCCCCGCATGGCGGAGGAAAGCGGAATTGACGAAAACTGCGGCGTTATAGAAATCGGTGCAGGTATCGGTGTGCTTACCGCGGAGCTTGCAAAGAGAGCGAAAAAGGTTGTTGTTATCGAGATTGACACAAAGCTTCTGCCCATTCTTGATGAAACTCTCAAAGATTTTGATAATATCGAAATCATAAATCAGGACGTGCTTAAAACCGACCTCGCCGCACTTATCAAAGAAAAATTCGACGGTATGCCTGTCTATGTCTGTGCAAATCTGCCTTACTATATCACTTCTCCCGTAATTATGGCACTCCTTGAAAGCAGACTGCCGATTGAAGCGATAACCGTTATGGTGCAGAAGGAGGCGGCGCAAAGGCTCTGCGCTCCCGTAGGCAGCAGACAATCGGGCGCAGTTACGGTTGCGGTTGATTATTATGCAAATGCACAAAAGCTTTTTGATGTTTCCGCAGGCTCGTTCATGCCTGCCCCGAAGGTTGACAGCAGCGTTATCCGCATGGATATCCGTAAAACTCCCGAAATTGAAATCACAAACGAAGAGTTATTCTTTAAAATGGTTCATGCCGCATTCGGTCAGAGAAGAAAAACCGCTTCAAATTCTATCAGCGCAGGCACGGGAATACCCAAGGATATCGTAATAAAGGCTATTGAGGAATGCGGCTTTCCGCCTGCGGTAAGAGCGGAGGGTCTTTCTATGCGTGAATTGGCGGATTTGAGCGAAAAAATAGGCGAATTGCTGAAAAACCGTTAATTTTTTCTTGACAAAATCAACATATTAACTTAATATATAGATTATAAAAGCATCGCTCCGATACGCATTTGAATATCGGAGCTTTTGTTTTTGAAAAAACAAGTGGAGGTATTCTAATGACAAACAAGAGAAA
Source organism: Clostridia bacterium (assembly GCA_017466365.1). Taxonomy (GTDB): domain Bacteria; phylum Bacillota; class Clostridia; order Oscillospirales; family Acutalibacteraceae; genus CAG-177. The sequence goes on from JAFTUG010000016.1 coordinate 95,797, forward strand.
GTTTGCGGCAATCTGTATCGTTGTTGCCCTTCTCGGCGCAATGTTCAGCTTTTCCGCATTCGGCATTCTGACTGAAGACGGTGCAGCACCTGCAGCTGACGGTGAAGCTGTTCTTCTCATGGCGGAAGATGCAGCAGAAGACGGTTCAACATTCTCCGTTGATGTTGACGGCGAAATCGTTGATTATGACCTTAATGAATTTTCAGGCGAGGAAATCAAAGGCGCTCACGATTATGCCGAAAATTATGCAGACAACCTCACATACGATGCAGGCTTCAAGGCTCATATTGAGCAGGCTATCGCAAAGGTTCGTGAAAGCATAAGTAAGTATGCAACAATCTGGGCACTCGTTCCCCCCGTTATCGCTATTGTTCTTGCACTTATCACAAAGGAAGTTTATTCTTCGCTCATCATCGGTATCGTTGCAGGCGGCTTTATTTTTGCAAGCGGCAACTTTGAAACCGCAATCAACCATGTTCTTTTTGACGGCTTCGTTGCAAGCCTTTCGGACAGCTACAACATGGGTATCATTATCTTCCTTGTTCTTCTCGGAATGCTTGTTTCGCTTATGAACAAGGCAGGCGGCTCTGCAGCATTCGGCAGATGGGCTTCAAAGCACATAAAGTCAAGGGTCGGTGCACAGCTTGCAACAGTTCTTCTCGGTTGCCTTATCTTCATCGACGACTATTTCAACTGCCTTACAGTAGGTTCGGTTATGAGACCTGTATGCGACGAAAAGAAGGTTTCCAGAGCAAAGCTTTCATATCTTATCGACGCAACGGCAGCTCCCATCTGCATCATCGCTCCCATCTCATCGTGGGCAGCAGCAGTTGCAGGCTTTGCAAGAGGTGCAGGTGCAGAGAGCGGCATCAGCCTTTTTGTTCAGGCTATTCCCTATAACTTCTACGCACTTTTCACCATTCTGATGATGGTTGTTCTTGCAGTATCTAAAACAGATTACGGCCCCATGAGACTTCACGAAAAGAACGCTCTCGAAAAGGGTGATATCTTCACAACAGGCGACCGTGTTGCTAATGACGATGTTGACGTTAATCCCAAGGGCAAGGTTATCGACCTCGTGCTTCCCGTTGTTGTTCTTATCATCACTTGCGTTATCGGTATGATTTATTCGGGCGGATTCTTCAGTGGCGAAAGCTTCATTAATGCTTTCTCAAATTCCGATGCTTCAGTCGGTCTTGTTATCGGTTCAGCAATCGCAATCGTATTTGCAATTGTTTATTTCCTTATCAGAAGAGTTATCAGCTTCAAGGATATCATGGCTTCTCTTCCTGACGGATTTAAGGCAATGGTTCCCGCTATTCTTATTCTTACCTGCGCATGGACTCTTAAGGCTATGACAGACAGCCTCGGTGCAAAGATTTATATTTCACAGCTTGTTGAAGGCAGTGCAGGCGCACTTCAGGCACTTCTTCCCGCTATTATCTTCCTTATTGCTGTCGGTCTTTCATTCGCAACAGGCACATCATGGGGAACATTCGGCATTCTTATCCCCATTGTTTTGAGCGTATTTGAAGCAACCAATCCTCTTATGATAGTTTCCATTTCGGCATGTATGGCAGGCGCAGTTTGCGGCGACCACTGCTCACCCATTTCGGACACAACAATCATGGCTTCTGCAGGCGCACAGTGCAACCATATTAACCACGTTTCAACCCAGCTTCCCTATGCAATGACCGTTGCGGGCATTTCATTCGTAACATATATCATTGCAGGCGCACTTGCCAAGTCGGGTCTTGCACTTGTTGCTCTTCCTGTTGGTATCGTTCTTACAATTGCAACTCTTCTTATCATTAAAAAGGTATCAAAGAAAGCATAATTTCTGCATAGGTTGAATTGAATAATGACTAAAAAGGACTGCCTCACTGTACGGTGAGGCAGTCCTTAAAGCTTTTATTTGTTATAGATCAAATGAAAGAAAATGAAATATAGTAATGGAAGAAATCATAACAATTTATATAGATTTCAAGCAATCCGAAAATCATGTTTTCAAAACACCACATAAGATCTTCTTCGCTTCCTGCCGATTTAAACATGAGTTTCATGTTTTCGTAAATTTCATTTAGCGGAACTTTATTATCTTCGTGCAGGGCCTTGATATTTTCAATAAATGCTGCTTTGGAACCATTGACATCATATGTTTTAATTATGCAATTGAATCCCAGATAAATCACCAATTGGTATGTGTTTTTTACGAGAAAATTGTAATTGGTGTCATAACCAACATATATCTCATATCCTTGACCGTTGGGGAGTGTTACCCATTCCTGGGATGTTTTGTATTCAACAGTTTGCTTCGTTCCGTTTGTAAAAGTTACCGTAATTGTTTCACCGTAAGGGTATTCTTTTTCAAGATGATTGTAATACTCAACTGTATTTTTAAGATAATATTCAACGTTGCTTAACTCAACATCCATAATAAAATGTGATACAGGATAAACTGTGACGAATGTGGGTATTTCTTTGTCAAGAAAATTAACTTTAACGTTGTTTTTTCCTTCAACGGGCTCCGAATCCACCGTGCCTTCAAGAACGCCGTCATTGAATTCGTATATTTTGCCCGAAGAAAAAGTTATGGTTGCATCTGCATATGAGTCAAAGCTATAGCTTCCTTCGCTTCCGTACCAATAAAGGTCATAATCGAGTAACTGTTCATAATCAAATGAAATACCGGTTATGTCTTTGCCGAGAAATTCTGATTGTATATTAACATCCTCCGCGGTACTGTATATATCTATCACGAAATTATAGCTGCCCTTTTCCAAATAATAAATTTTGTCAACAACATAATAATAGTCGTATATTGTTTCTTCATAATCGGGTTCTGTGCCGGTGGTGGTATCCAGAATACCGGCCCACATATCGGTGTGCGGTGTCCCGTATCCGAACAAATAATATCCGTCCTCCGTCGCATTAAAGGTGTAGTATATGTAGAGATCTTCTGTACTGAATGTCGGTCGTTCACATACTTCAGTCCAACCATATGATATTTCGCCACAGTAAATACGTTCATAATCACCGTTTTTTAAAATATCGTCTGTTGCAAAAACCGTTGTGAAAGAACAAAGAATAATTGCGAAAGTCACAATAATTGCAAGAATGACAGATAAAAGCTTTTTGGTTTTCATTTTTCCTCCTTAAATTTTGCATTAGTAATTATAGTTCATGTAATGAATCTTTTCAACCTATCGGATTCACCTTCTTTCATTATTTTAAAAAGCTTTTTGGAGAAAGTTATACTTCCCTCAAAAATGTTTTCATATATTAATGACCAAAATCACAATTTGTTACAAAAAAATTTCAAAAAACCAATGTTTCTGCGTTTTGCACAAAATTAACGGCTTTAAATTGTGCGTTTTACAAAAAGAACCACCGAATGGCGGCTCGGAAAAGGCTTCTCCTTGAGGAGAAGCTGTCACGAAGTGACTGATGAGGTGATTGCGAAGCAATAGTGATTTTTAAAACCTTATCTGCTGCAAGCGGTTTGTCATCTTAAAAACATATAATAAACAACCCCGTAAATCACCGCCGCGAGAGTGCCGTAAACCAGCACAGGACCTGCGATTTTGAACATATTCGCACCCGTGCCGAGAATTCTGCCCTCGCTCTGAAATTCCATTGCAGGCGATACTATGGAGTTGGCAAAGCCCGTTATGGGCACTATCGTCCCTGCACCTGCATAATAGGCGATTTTGTCAAAAACACCAAATGCTGTCAGAACCGCTGCAATCACTACCAGCGTAACGGGTATCAGCAGCTTTATATCGTCCTGACCGAGCCCGATTTTGCCGTAAATGATTCCCAGACCTTCGCCGAGAGCGCAAACAAATCCACCGATAACATATGCCAAAACGCCGTTTTTTATTTTCTTTGTGGGCGGTGAAGCCTTTTTTGTCATTTTACTGTATTCGCCGTTTGATATTGCCGTAAAACCATCTCATTTCATAAATACTGTGTTTAGTTTATCCCGAATAACAGAAAATACTCTTTTTACGGAAAATCACGTCTGAAAACGCTGTTTTTTCTTGCGTGCAATAATTTTTTGAAAATCGCAAGTGAGCTTTTACTATGAAAACAGAAGAAAAAACGAGAAAACGAGAGATTGCAGAATGTAAATTAAAAAATTCAAAAAAGACTATTGACATTATCGAAACCTTGTGATAATATATGCAAGCACGAAAAAATTAAATCGGAGGAAAAGTTATGTCAACTTATATGCCTAAAGCGGGCGAAATTACCCGCAAGTGGTATGTGATCGATGCAGCAGGCAAGCCCATGGGTAAGGTTGCTGTTGAAGCAGCAAAGCTTCTTCGCGGCAAGCACAAGGCTATCTTCACACCTCACGCAGACTGCGGCGATCATGTTATCATCATCAATGCTGAAAAGGCTGTTCTCACAGGCAAGAAGCTTGATCAGAAAATGTATTACCGTCACACAGGCTACATCGGCCATCTCAAAGAGGTTAAGTACAGCACTCTTATGAAGACAAGAGCTGATTTCGCTATGACACTCGCTGTTAAGGGTATGATTCCTGACACAGTTATCGGCCGTCAGGCACTCACCAGACTTCGCGTATTCAAGGGCGCAGAACACGTTCATGCTGCTCAGAAGCCCGAAGCATGGGAATTTTAAGAAAGGGAGGCTATAAATAATGTACGATTCAAATCCTTATTTCTACGGTACAGGCCGCAGAAAGAGTTCAGTTGCCAGAGTACGTGTTTATGCAGGTACAGGCAAGATTATAATCAATGACAGAGAGATCGACGATTATTTCGGTCTTGAAACACTCAAGCTCATCGTTCGTCAGCCTCTCGCTCTTACAGACACAGCTGAAAAGTTCGACATCATTTGCCGTGTAGGCGGCGGCGGTGTTACAGGCCAGGCAGGTGCAATCCGTCACGGTATTGCAAGAGCACTTCTTCAGTATGACGAAAATCTTCGTCCCGCCCTCAAGAAGGCAGGTTTCCTTACCAGAGACCCCAGAATGAAGGAAAGAAAGAAGTACGGTCTCAAAGGCGCACGTCGTGCACCCCAGTTCAGCAAGAGATAATCAGACCCGAACGGGGATTATCAAAGCCCTTGGAATCAGCCGATTCCAAGGGCTTTTTTGCTTGAATGTGTTGAGAAACACGATAAACTGTGATATACTGAATTCGGACAAGCCGCAGAAATATTTGGTTTGCAGACCGCATTAAGAAACAATAAAATATATTGTATAAAAAGGTGTGTTTATGAAAAAAATCATTGCATTGTTTTTGGCATTAATAATGATAACTTTCTCGTTTGCAATTATGTCACAAGCTGTTTCAATCGGCGGCTCAAAAGAAAAGCTTATTGAACAGTTTGAATTCGGAGAAGGTCCGAAAACAGGTCTTTATTCGGTCGATTACAGATATTATGAACCCGAAACAAGTGAAGGCTCAAAGCATCCTCTTGTTATTTGGGCGCACGGTCATTCTCACGGTCATTATGACGGTTATCAGATAAGGTCAAATGACATTGTCAACTGGTCATCGGAGGAATATCAGTCCCGCTCTGAAAACGGATTTTATATTATGGCTGTCAGAGCGCCTGAACATATCGGAATTTCATGGGGTGACGATATGGTTGCGCCCTTGAAGGCGGCGATTGATGATTTTATTGAAAAGAACCGTGAGCATATTGATGCAACAAAAATCTATATGGGCGGTTTTTCTCTCGGCGGTATGATGTCCTTTAAAATGGCAATCAATTATCCCGATATGTTTGCCGCAATTTTTCCCGTCTGTCCTTATATAACTATATCGGAAAAGGATGCGGAAAAATTTGCCGATGTTCCCGTGTGGATGGTAGCGGGTGAAAAAGATCATTTGGTCAGCTACAGCGGAACGGTTGAAAACTGGAAAGCTGTCTGCTCAACTTCAAATGTTCCGCAAAAATGCAGGTTTTCAACATTGAGCAGGGTTTGCCTGCCTGACGGTACGCGCGCTCCGACAGAGCATTATTCCTGGGAGGCGGTAACGGCGGATATGTTTTCTGCCGATAACGGAGCTTATCCTAATATGTCTACTGTTGACGGAAACGGAAATGATGTTGCTCTTTCGTATCCCGAAGGCATGATTTCATGGCTGACAATCCATTCTTCCGATTACAGCCCCGAAACGGAGGATAATGATGTTGAGCCTTCCGTTAATATTTTTAACATTATAAAAGCTCCGTTTATGGCGATTTACATAATATTCAGAAATTTATTAAGACCCATTTTCGGTTGATAATTTTAAAAGCCCGTCTTTTATCAGACGGGCTTTTTCTGCGCTTATTTTATGAAATTTGTTTTGATTTTGTTTTCGGGGATGTCTCGCAGTTCGTAGTTTTCGTCTGTGTGACCGAGAGTTATTGCACAGCAGGGAACCATACCTTCGGGGAGATTGAGTTCCTTAAGAAGCTCTTCATTATCGTTGAGCAGCCTGACTGCACCCCAGATGTGACAGGAGCCTATGCCGAGCTCGGTGGCAGCGATTGCCATATTCTGAACAAGGATTGCAGCATTCGAGAAGTTGACATTAACGCTTTTAAGGTCAGTTGAGGGGATGAGCGACGAAATAAGAATAACCGCAGGTGCGCCGTAAAACGGCCTGTGTTCGGTTATGCTTTCGCAGTAATCCTCCCATTTATTCAGATAGTCACGGCTGCTGATGACCGTGATGTTCAGAGTTTCAAACAGCGCTCTGCCGACCGGTGCAGCATAAGCCGCTTTAAGAATCAGATTAAGCTCCGATTCCGTTATGCTTTCACCGTTATATGTACGAATGGATCTTCTGCTGAAAAGATTTTCAAATGTGTTCATCATTTTTCTCCTTTGTAATTTATATAAAACAATTATAAATCCGTTAAAAACCGATGTCAATAAAATGTCAACAGGTAGTTATACTTCAGCTTTCGGCGAGACTTTTCTTTTCTTCTTCATCTGAATGTATTGAGATGTATTGAGAAACACAAAAAACTGTGATATACTGAATTTGGAAAAATAATCAAACAAAAATATATTAAGGAGCAGTTATGGATTTTATGAAGCTTGCAGCCGAGAGATATTCGGTGCGTAAATTTACGGATAAGCCTCTTGAAAAAGAGGTTATTGAAAAAATTCTTGAAGCGGGGCATATTGCGCCGACGGGCTGCAATTATCAGCCGCAGAGAATTCTTGTTATTAACAATGACGAAACTCTTGCAAAACTTAAAGACTGCACACGTTGCCATTTTGATGCACCTTGTGCAATGCTTATCTGCTATAACAAAGACGAATGCTGGACAAGACCCTATGACGGCGCACAATGCGGCATTGTTGATGCAAGCATCGTTACAACTCATATGATGCTGGAGGCTGCGGAAATTGGTGTAGGCTCAACATGGGTTATGCATTTTAATCCGTTCAAAATGCGTGAAGCATTTGAAATTCCCGAAAATATTGAGCCTGTTGCGCTTCTTGTTATGGGATATCCTGCACCCGATGCGGTTCCAAACGAAAGGCATTCGGTTTACAGACCGATGAAAGAAACAGTTTTTCATAACGAATTTTAAATCGGAAAGAGGGATAAAATGCTTTTAAAAATAGTTTCATTTATCGCTTCTGTAATTCTGATGTTTACTCCGTCTGTTTCCCTGCCGGAAAAGCCTGATGTGCTTGTTGAAACGCTTGATAACTTAAGCGAAAACCGAACGGCGGACGAGATAAACGGTGCAAACGGAACAAAATTCCATATTCAGCGACCCAAAGCCGATAAGCTCAATGCAGTCAACGCCTCCGCTTTCGGGCTTTCGGAGGATAATGCGGATAATTTTGAGGCATTTCAGAGCGCACTCAATTATTGCTCACAGCATCCGCAGACAAAGCTTGTTATTGACAAGGGCACATATTATTTCCGCAGTCTCAACGGTCTTGATGCCAATAACTGCACGGGTTTGCTGATTGAAGGCTCCGATGCAACCTTTGTTTTCTCATCAACGGGATATAAGTTTTTTATCAGAAACAGCGACTGTGTTGAAATACGCAACCTTAATTTTGATTGGAACTGGGCAGAAAGCCCGCTTGCTTCGGTTGTTACCGTTCAGAACAGCAGTCCCGATAACAACACAATTGAGCTTGTTTTCAAGAATGCTGAATACTGCAACGAAAATAACCGACTGATGGCAATTACCCAATGCGACCCTGAAACATACACCTTTGGAGCAAAATGTTCAAGTAAAGAAAATTATATTTATCAGGATGCAACCGCTGTGAAAGCCGTTCAGAAGATTTCGGTTGATACTCTGCGGGTTGCCCATAACGGCTGCATGGATAATTTTGAAAACGGTGAAACATATATTTTAAGGCACTATGTCTATGACGGAACAGTTTTCAACATAAGAGATTACAGCGAGAATATAACTTTTGATAATGTCAGCATCTTCGGCAGTGCAGGCATGGCTTATATCTGCGAGGGCAACTGCTCTCATTTTCAGATTATCAACAGTTTTATAGGAGTTAATCCCGAATATAAGGAGAGCCGATGCGTATCGCTGACTGCTGATGCAATTCATATTGTTAATACCGACGGCTGCTTTAACATTTCGGGCTGTGACATAAGCGGAATGGGTGACGATGCCGTAAATGTTCACGACGGTCTTGGCTATGTTTCGTCTGTTAACGGAAACACTCTTACGCTCATTGCAAGTGCGATGAGGCTTGAAGCAGGAGATACTCTTGCGTTTAAGAATGCCAAATTCGAGAATACGGATGTAACTGCAAAGATTATTTCTGTCAAAGCTCTTGACTGGATAACAAAAGAGGTTGTTGTTGAAAGCATTCCTGAAAGTGTAACGGAAGGCTGGACAGCTTACAACACGGAATGCAACAGCGGAAACTATGTTATCAGGAACAATTATTTCCACGAAAACAGAGCGAGAGGTCTGCTTCTTCAGTCCTCAAACGGACTATGCGAGAATAACCGCTTCTATAAAACGATGGCACAAGCGATAAAGGTTGTTATGGATATTGAACCCACTCTCTGGCAGGAGGGCACGGGCGTTGATAATCTTATTATCCGCAAAAACACCTTTGAAAAATGCAACCACAGCGACTGGGGTACGGTAATAGAAATCGGCACGAATATTGCAGGCAAATCTGCCGAAACGGCTGTTTTTAAAAACATTGAAATTATCTCAAACACATTCACCGATATGCCGTCAAGGCTTATGAAGGTGAATAATGTAAACGGGCTTGTTTTCAGAGGGAACAGCGTTAATATCGGTGGATATTTCGATGAAGATAATGTACAGGGCAGGGCTTATTTCGGAAAATACTGCAATAATATTGATTATTCCGATAATGAATATATCAACGGCGGATTCCTTGAAAGCAAAAAAACAGTCCAAGCCGAAAGTATATCGGTTTGGGCGGAGGTTAATTCGAGGCTGTAAAATTCAATATAAAACAAAAAGGCTGAACACGGCAACAAAACCGTGCTTCAGCCTTTGAATTATTAGTTTTCTGCAAGGTATTCCTCTGCGTAGTGAACCGCAACCGCGCCGTCTGCGGCGGCGGTGACAACCTGACGGAGTGCCTTTGTTCTCACATCGCCCACGGCATAAACTCCGGAAATGTTTGTTTTGGTTGATTCATCGGCAACAATGTAACCGTTTGAGTCAAGCGAGACGGAATTTTTGAGAAACTCCGTTGCAGGTTTTCTGCCGATGCTCACGAAAATACCGTCGCATGAAATCTCGGTTTCTTTGCCTGTTGCGGTGCTTTTTATCTTTGCGCCCGTAACCTTTAAATCGGTTATGAAATCCGATACCGTGCTGTTCCAAAGAAATTCAACATTTTCCGCCTTCATAAGCGGCTCGTGATAAATTTTTTCGGCACGGAGCGTGTCTCTTCTGTGAATAAGGTACACTTTTTTGGCAAGCCTTGAAAGATACAGCGCATCTGCCGCAGCGGAGTTTCCGCCGCCTATAACCGCAACGGTTTTGTCTTTATAAAATCTGCCGTCGCAATGGGCGCAGTAATGAACGCCTCTGCCGATGAGCAAATTTTCACCTTCGATACCAAGCTCACGGGGATTTGCACCCGATGCAATTACCACGGTTTTTGCAAGATAAGTGCCGTTTGGTGTTTCAAGTTTTTTGATTTTCTCGGAAAAATCAACAGACTCAACCTCGGTATATTCCGTTTTTGCTCCGAAGCGCTCGGCACTCTGCTGCATTTTCATTCCGAGGGTGAAGCCGTCAATGCCTTCTTCAAAGCCGGGATAATTGTCGATATCGCCGGTAAGAGCCATTTGACCGCCTGCGGAAAGTCTTTCGATAACCGCAACATCAAGCCCTGCCCGTGCGGCATACAGAGCGGCTGTATAGCCTGCAGGGCCTCCGCCGATAATGAGCATATCATAAATGTGTTTCATAATTATTCCTCTAACATTGCGAGAATCTGGGGTTTGGGTCTTGCGCCTGCTGATTGGTTCACTATTTTGCCGTTTTTCATTACAACAAGCATGGGGATTGTTGCAACTCCGAATGCCTGTGCAAGCTCTGGCTCATCATCAACGTTGATTTTGCCTACAAGATACTGCGGATTTTCACTTGCGATTTCATCAACTATGGGCGAAACCATTCTGCAGGGGCCGCACCAATCTGCGTAAAAATCGAGAAGAACGGTCTTTTCGCTGTTTTTTACGGAATCGAAATTACTGTTATTTACGCTTATAACTGACATGTTAATACATCCTTTCTTTACGGTTTTATTATAACCTGTTTTGAAGTGTTTACTTTTTTGCTTTGTTGTGTTATAAATGAATAAGCAAACCGAGGGAGGTTTAATTATGTCATTTATAAAAGCAAAAGAGCATTTGCAGAAATACGGAATGGAAAATCTTGTTATGGAATTTGACGTTTCATCCGCAACGGTAGGGGAGGCGGCAATTGCGGTAGGCTGCACCGAGGGTGAAATTGCCAAAACACTTTCTTTCATCGTTGAGGAAAAACCCATTCTTATTGTTGTTGCGGGCGATGTTAAAATCGATAACGCAAAATACAGAGCAGAGTTTCACACCAAAGCAAAAATGATTCAGTTTGAAAATGTTGAGGAATTGACGGGTCACGCCGTCGGAGGAGTTTGTCCGTTCGGAAGGAACGAAAATGTTACTGTTTATCTTGATGAATCACTTAAACGTTTTGATATAGTTTACCCTGCCTGCGGAAGCTCCAACAGCGCCGTAAAGCTTACGATTCCGCAGCTTGAAAAGGCATCTGAATTCCTGAAATGGGTTGATATATCCAAATAAAACACAGCGGTTGCTTCTTAATGATGAACAACCGCTGTTTCTTTTTTAAAGCTTTGAGAAGCCGTGGCAATTGATGAGAGCATCAAGCTTTTTGCCTTCCTTGCACAGCGGACACTCGTGAGAGGGGCAGGTGAAATAACCTTCCAAATCGTTCGGGTTGAAAACGGAATTTACCGTATATCCGTCGCATTCCTCTGCTGTTGCGAAAATTGAGGCAATACCAACAACCTCGCCGCCGTAGTATTTAACTGCCTCAACAGCCGCCTTTGCGGTAGCACCCGTTGCAACGGAAACTGCAAGCACAAGAACATGCTTTCCTTTAATCATGGGAACAATATTATCTCTGAACATAAGCTGTGAACCGCTTGTGATTTCGGGAGTTACAACATAAATGGTCTGGTGAGCGTTTATGTTCATAAGATTCTGTTTTGTGAGCTCATTGGCAAGGCATGTGCCGATAACCTCTGTTCCGTCAAGGCAGAGAATAGTGTCAACAATTTTAACCTTATAGTTATAGTGGGCGCAAAGCTCCTGTGCAACGGCTTTAGCCTCGGAAAGTCTGGATTTCTGTGCGGCAACGTCAATATAATAGTTGCTGTGAGAATGGCTTGTTGCAAAGTGACCCTGGGCAACACGAAGGAAAAGGTTGTTTCTCTTGGTTTTGATTTTTGTAATGTTGGTTGTCGGCATAAAAACCCTCCTTGATTGGATTGTTAATTGCATTTTACAACATATTGATGCATTTTGCAATAATAATTATAAAATATATTCTTGTTTATTATGGAAGATGCTGTTTATTCGGTTACAGGTTTATTGATTCCCTTGACAACATTAAAGCCGAATTTTACCCTGACCTTGAACCTGCCCTTTTCGTGTTTGGGCATTTCGGGGAATATTTCGCCGTATTTGAATGCGCGTTTCAGAATTTTGGCGGTGTCTTTATTTTCGGCAAAATTCTTTGTTGCAATCGGCTTTGACCATTTTTCGCCTATGGTTTCATAGCTGTCATAGGTCAGGTCGGCAGGGGAAATGTTACCGCTGAAAAGATAAGCAAAGCTGTTGCCGCAGCCCTTGAAATCGCCGAGCAGCCACGATGCACCCGTATCGTTGAGTGCGGTGAGCGAATAATCGAGATTTTCCTCCGAACGGATTTTGCAGACTACAAACGGTACGTTGCGGCTTTTGAGCGAGCGAATTGAGTTGATTAGCGCATCTGTTTCAAATGTTGTTCTGAAATGAGAATAGAGACCGTAGGCAATATTGTCGGCGTGATATTCGTTTTCGCTCGGCAATGTGTCGGTATCAAAAGGTGCCTGCATAATAAGAATGTGTTTATCGCCGATGTTTCTGATTGCTTTGTATATTCTTCTGTAGAATTTGTGGAGTGTATCGAGCTTTTTCTCCCAGTCTGCAACATAATGCAGCGGACGGTTAAGCAAATCATAGGCGGCAACTGCGGGCTCATCTTTATAGTGAGCCGCAACCTGTGTCCAGAGCTTTATAACGGCATTTCTTGCCTCAAAGCCGTCTTTGCCTGAATCAAAAAGAATGCTTTTTTCGCCCGTGCCGCATGAGGAGCTGCTGTTTTGAAATCCCGGTGCGGAATGAAGGTCGAAAATAACATAAATACCAAGTTTTTTGCATTTTTCAACAAGAAAGTCAAGCCGCTCAAAATCAATATCGCCCTTGCAGTTTTCCTTTCGGTAAAGATATCTGTAGCGCAAAGGGATTCTCACACAGTTTGCTCCGAGCTTTCTGATATATTTCAGGTCGGCAGGGGATATGAATGCTTCGTTATATTTTTTAACAAGCTCTCTTGCACCGTAACGTCCGAAACGGCTTTCAAGAGAAGCGAAAACATCGTAGCTGCGTGAATTTTCATCGAGGTCGGCTTTGGTGAAATAAAAAAGGTCATCGTTAAGGTTTATTCCGCGAAGTGATTGATATGCACCGCATTCGGAAACAAAGCCGCCGTTTTCGGTGTGAAGGAAATCCTCATCTGTCAGCGGACGGGGCGCAGCTGCCTTCATGTAGCCGTAAACGGTGGGTATTGCCGCCGCCGCAACTCCTGCCGCACAGCCTGCCGCAAGAATTTTTTCGCTGTCTGTCATCCTTGTTTCCTCCTTTTTAATTTACGATAAATGAAAATCAAAGCAGTCAGCACTGCAGCTCCTGCCGCCGCACCTATGCTGTCGATTATGATGTCTGTTATCTGGCACGCGCGTCCTTCAACAAAAAGCTGGTGCACCTCGTCGGTTACGGCATATAAAGCCGATATAATAACCGAAAGAAACGGTCTGAAATAACCGTATGAACGGTATAATGCGTTATATAAAAGAACAGAAAGACCTGCATATTCGAGGAAATGAGCGCAGGTTCTTATAAAATCGCTGCTGAGTTCAAAGCCGAAAATGATGATGAGCTTATCGCTCAAGCTTTGGGATTCGTCACCCTTCTGGGCGGATAAAATAAATATAACAGCCATGCACAGCAGGACAGCCGCCCATGAGAAAATCAGTGGCTTTTTGACGGATTTCATCAGTCATACCTCTTTGCACCGATGAAGGAGACCGTGCTTTCGGAATTGAGAATAGTGATTCCTTCAACCTCCTCGGAGGTTACAAATCGGCTTGAACGTGAGCAGAGAGGATAGCAGATTCCCTGCTGAAGGATGAAGTTTTCAGCGGTAAAGCAGCCGCCTAAAAGCTCGCTGTCACCCTCAACCTGAAGCAGTCGGTCAATAATCATGCCGTATTCTTCGGAGCTGAAGCGGAACACACCGCCGTTTTCAAGAGAGGCGAAGAAGTCAACCGCACTTTCATCCTCGGCTTCTATTCCTGAAAGTGCAATCTGATAATCACCGCTTGACACCGACTTTGCAATTTCTTCGGCAGAGGCGTTTTCGATTGTGATTGCAAGGCTTATGCCCATTGCCTGCTGCCATATCTGAAGCTGCCTGCGAACGGCAGAATCAAGCGATTCGGGGCAAAGAACGGTGAGGGTAACTTTGCTTACCGCAAGCTCTCCGAGACCCGTCTGCCAAAGCGCCGAGGCAGAATCTTTATCATATACAATTTCGGGAGTCTGCGAACCGACGGCAGCTCTGTAGTTGAGACTTCCTGCCGAACAGCTTTTGGGAACAAATCCCGTTTGCGGAGTGCCGTTTATGCTGTCAAATTCAAAAAGACTTCTGTTGATTGAGAAGCAGAGAGCCTTACGGATATTTGCATTTTTAAGGCTCGAATCCGAGCAGTTGAAAATGAATCCGTAAACGGAATTCTCATTTTCTTTTGTAACAACCGTGCCTTCGGGGGTTTTGCAGTCGGGAGGCAAAAGAGCGGCTCCGAGCGACTGCGCCTCAAGCTTGTTGATTATATTTTTCAATTCCGGAATAAAGCTGAAAATAACGGAAGCAGGCATAACATCGTCTGCTCTGACATATTCGCTGTTTTTTCTGATGATAAGCTGTGAGGATGAATCCCATGCGGTGATATAAAACGGTCCGTTGCAGAGAATGTGCTTATAAGTAAGACCGTATCTGCCGCCCATAGCGTTGTAAAATTCCTCGTTGCAGGGCATGAAAACGCCCTCGCTGAATCTTTCAAGCATATCGCTGCAGGGTTCACGCAGGCTTATAACAAGAGTGTAATCATCGGGTGCGGTAACGCCGAGTGCCGAAGAGTCAAGCTTTCCCGAATAGATTTCCGTTGCGTTTGTTATGGCAAAAAGTCTGTGCGCAAGCGAAGAATTGATTTCAGGCGAAACAGCTCTCTGCATTGCAAAAACAAAATCGTGTGCCGTTACGGGTGCAACATTAAACTTATTATAAAATTCTTCGCCGAACTCTTTTTTTATTACATTGGGGCATTTCCATTTTGTATCCTGCTTAAGCTTGAAGGTATATGTCAGCCCGTCGGGAGAAATTTCCCAGCTTTCGGCAATGCCGGGAATTACCTCGCCGCTTTCGGAAAGGCGTACAAGTCCCTCAAAAATGTTGTTTATTACAATCTGTGCCGGAGTATCGCCTGCATATTGAGGGTCAAGAGTCGATGGTGAAGCATCAAGGGCATAGGATATTGACCCGCCCGTTCCGTCGTCGGAACATGAGGCAAGTGAGAATATCAGTATGAGTGCCAATGCTAAAGAAAGAAAACGCTTCATTTGTTTTCCTCCATCCATTTTGCAAGCTGGTCGGCAAGCGGGTTGCTTGCGGTTTTTTGCTTGGACTGCTGCTGCATATATTTTGCGACGTCTCTCTTGCCTGCGCCCGAGCTTTCTTTTCTCTTTTCAAAATCGGAGAGTTTTTCTCTGTAACCGCATACACAGAAAAAGGCTTTTTTATCGCCCTCGCCGCGCATTTCAAGCTTTTTGTGGCATTCGGGACATCTTGCATTTGTAACAACAGAAATACTCTTTCGGTAGCCGCATTCTCTGTCCTGACAAACAAGCATTTTGCCTTTTTTGCCGTTAACCTCGAGAAGATATTTGCCGCATTCCGGGCAAGCCTCACGAGTCATATTATCGTGTCTGTATTTGGCTTCGCTTGATTTTACGGATGAAACGAGAGCCGTTGCATATAAACGCATTTCTTCGATGAATTTTTTATCGTCTGCGCTGCCCTTTGCAATGAGTGAAAGCCTTTGCTCCCATCTTGCGGTAAGCTCTGCGGATTTGAGGTCGGGCGGTACGATTTCGATAAGCTGTTTGCCCTTTGAGGTGGGGAATATCTCCTTGCCTCTGCGTTCAACGCAGAAAGAATCAAAGAGCTTTTCGATTATATCCGCTCTTGTGGCAGGTGTACCGAGACCGCCTGCAGTTTTAAGAGCATCTTTAAGCGAGCCGTCGTCAACCTGACCTGTCGGATTTTCCATTGCGGAAAGAAGAGTTGCTTCGGTATATCTTGCAGGAGGAGTTGTTTTGCCCGCAACAATTCTTACGCCCTTCGGGAATACGGGCTGACCCTGCGAGAGAGCAGGCAATTGCTGCGAAACAACATCATCATCGCCGTCTTCCTCATCATTGAGCGACGAATCATAGAGGGCTTTCCAGCCTGCGGATTTGACAGCCTGACCCTTTGTGTAGAATTTATGCTTGCCGATTGTAACAGTAACCTGCATTTCATCATATTCAAACGGTGCGCTCAATACCGCAAGAAAACGGCGCACAACCAAATCGTAGATATGCCTTTCTTCACGGGTTAGCTTGTTGAGGTCAACATACTGCTCCGTGGGAATGATTGCATGGTGGTCAGTTACCTTTGCATCGTTGACGATGTATTTTGTCGGAATCGGTTTTGAACGCAAAACAGCATTTGCGGCATCTTTATAAGGACCGATTGCGATTGCGCGCAGTCTTTCGGGAAGAGTTGCGGCAACGTCTTTTGTTATATATCTTGAATCCGTTCTCGGATAGGTGAGAAGCTTATGAGTTTCGTAAAGACTCTGCATGAGCGAAAGAGTCTGCTTTGCGGAATAACCGTATTTTTTGTTGGCATCTCTCTGGAGCTCGGTGAGGTCGTAGGCTGCGGGGGGAGCTTTGAATTTATAGGTCTTTTTCACCTCGGAAAGAGTGCCTCTCTGACCTTTTACGGCATCCGCAACAGCCTGCGCATCGGCGGCATCAAAGAATCTTGCCTGATTGCGAGAATCTTTATATATAGCCGAAAAGCCGTCAAAATCAGCCTTTACGGTGAAATAATCCTTGGGTCGGAATTTAAGAATTTCTTCTTCACGCTTAACTATCATTGCGAGGGTGGGAGTCTGAACCCTGCCTGCAGAAAGCTGCGCATTATGCTTGCAGGTGAGCGCACGGCTTACGTTTAGACCTATAAGCCAGTCAGCTTCCGCTCTGCACTGTGCACTTTTATAGAGATTATCATACTGTGAAGCAGGCTTAAGAGCAGCAAAGCCTTCACGGATTGCCTTGTCTGTCTGCGAAGAAATCCAGAGGCGAAGCATGGGCTTTCTGCAGTTTGCTTTTTTGATTATCCAGCGGGCTACCAATTCACCTTCACGCCCCGCATCGGTTGCGATAACAACCTTATCAACCTCGTTGCTGCCCAAAAGCGAGCTTACAGCCTTGAATTGCTTTGAGGTTTGACCGATAACAACAAGCTTCATATTTTTCGGCAGCATGGGCAAATCCTCCATGCGCCAGGTTTTGTATTTATTATCGTAGGCCTCGGGGTCGGCAAGAGTGACAAGATGACCCAGTGCCCATGTGATTATATATTTATCGCCGATTATGCAGCCGTTGCCGTTTTTCTTGCATCCTAGAACTCGGGCGATATCCCTTGCAACAGACGGCTTTTCGGTTAAAACAAGAGTTTTTGCCAAAAAAATCTCTCCGTTTCTTATTATGTAGGTGATTATAATTATACAGTATAAATATATCACACTTTATACGAAATTTCATCCCTTTTTAATATAAATTTTTTAAAAATTAAACACAAAAAATTTTTTGATATTTATATCAATTTTTAAAAAACTGTGTTATAATTGCAAATCATATGGATGACATAAAAAGGAGAGATAAAAATGAGCATTCGTATAGGAATTATGGGATACGGAAATCTCGGCAGAGGAATTGAGTGCGCCGTTAAAAAGAACAGCGACCTTGAGCTTGTTGCGGTTTTTTCACGCAGAAATCCCGAAACCGTTAAAATTCTTACCGAAACCGCAAAGGTTTATTCCGTAAGCGAAATAATGAACTTCAAGGATAAGATAGATGTTCTTATCCTATGCGGAGGCAGCGCAACAGACCTCCCCGTGCAGACCCCCGAATATGCAAAGAGCTTTACCGTTGTTGACAGCTTTGATACTCATGCAAAGATTCCCGAGCATTTTGCGGCTGTTGATGCGGCAGCGAAGGAGGGCGGGAATATTGCCGTTATCTCATGCGGATGGGATCCCGGCATGTTTTCATTAAGCCGTCTTTATGCAAATGTCATTCTTCCCGACGGAAACGATTATACTTTTTGGGGAAAGGGCGTAAGTCAGGGTCATTCCGATGCAATCAGAAGAATTGAGGGCGTTGCGGATGCTAAACAGTATACAATTCCTGTTGATGCGGCTCTTGAAGCTGTGAGAAGCGGCTCAAATCCGGAGCTTACCGTTCGTGATAAGCACATCAGAGAATGCTTTGTTGTTGCCGAGGATGGTGCGGATAAAGCGAGAATCGAGAGCGAAATTGTGAATATGCCGAACTATTTTGCTGATTACAACACCATAGTTCACTTCATTTCAAAGGAAGAGCTTATCCGTGACCACAGCGGAATTCCTCACGGCGGATTCGTTATCAGAACGGGCAAAACGGGCTGGAATGATGAGCATAATCACGTTATCGAATACAGCCTCAAGCTTGATTCAAACCCCGAATTTACCGCAAGTGTTATTGCTGCATGTGCAAGAGCGGCATATCGGATGAAGAGCGAAGGCATGACGGGCTGCAAAACAATGTTTGATATTCCGCCCGCATATTTGAGCGCAGAGAGTGCAGAAACACTCCGTAAGAAATTGTTATAATAAACAAAAAAGACTGCTTCACCGTGAATGGTGAGGCAGTTTTTTGTGGTCAAAATGTACAAATTAGCAAGCTTCAATTTGTACAAAACAGAGAAAACAAAAAAATCGTAATATTTTTGTGTAACATTTTGTAATTCTCGTCATTTATATATGAGGGCAAAAATTACAGGGGATTATATCCTTTAATTTGCTTTCATCAATGACGAAAGAGGGCGGTTCCAATGGTTTAGCATATGTTACAAAATTGTGCAAAAAGTTGACAAAACTGTAATTTGACACAAATAATTCCAAATGGTAAAATTAAGGAGGTAAAAATGACTTGAAAAGAAAAACAATATGTAAGATTCCGATGTTTTGTGCATTACTTCTCTGCTTTTGCGTTGTTTTTAATTCGGGTTTGGTTTTTGCAGCAGTTACTCCCGATTTCCTGGATGTAGACAGCATAGAAATAATTGAGAGGCACGGGATTGTTGAAGGTGCAACATTTCGGTTGTCTGCAGAGATAATGCCGGAGAATACACTTGAAAGTGCAGTGAAGTGGTCGTCAAGCAATCCGTCGGTTATTTCATGTACGGATGACGGCAAGATAACCGGAATGTCGGCAGGTGGATATGCGGATATAACCTGCAAGGCAAAATTAGGTTCGGAAAGCGATAAAATTCGTGTTTACTGTGTCGAGTCTATAGGTTCACCGGTTAAAAGCGGATTTGAAAATTTTTCCACACCGATTTACGCCGCACCGACAGCATCTAAAATTGTGGCGTGGCATCTTGATTTCGCATCGCTTATAAGAAATTTTATAAGAATTGTTGCACCTGTGATGAAATATATAGTGCCGCCCGGAACAACGGCAAATGTCAATGAGATGATGTTTTTTAATTCAAAATGTGAAATTCTGGGCAAATATAAATCATATGCATACATAACATTTGATAACGGAAGTGAAAAAAGAGACGGCTTTGTAAAATATTCAAGACTGTCAAACATTCCGAAAGACTTTCTTGAACTTTCAGCAAAAAATATGAATGTCTGGGGAGACGGTATAGCTTATTCCGGCAAGGTGCTTACATCTGATTACAAGGGAGAAATCAAGTGGAAGGTTGCGGATGAAAGCGTCGTAAAGTTTAATGACGAAACGGGACAAGTAACTGGATTAAAACCGGGCAAAACCACGATAACCGCTACCGCAGACGGAATGACCAAAGAATGCACAATTCATTCGCTTTACAGGTGGCCGCAGACGTGGAAAACAAAAACAAACTGTGATACAAGTTTATATACTGCAGACACCTCGGAATATAAAGTTACCAAAACTTTGCCGATATTAACGTCATTTGAGGTTTACGGTGACAACGGTACAAGCGACGGCTGGGCATACGGATGCGCCACAATAAACGGAATAGATTATTGGGGTTATATTCCTATAGATAAGGTGTCTGTTAAGGGTACAATTTCGCAGTACAATAATATGAATTGGCCATGGCCTGTAGTAACACCTTCCGGAAAAAACAAGGCCGATTATATCAGTTCTCCTTATGGAAGACGGAATCGTGGAACGGGAATGCATAAAGGAATTGATATAACTACTGGAACTCCCTCTGAAATAAACGGCTACGAAGTGATTTCAGCTTTTTCTGGAACTGTTAATTATGTAAGTAGAAACGAGGATCTTCTTTGGGGATATTGTGTAGCGATAACTTCAGATGAATCAATAAAAGATCCAATAAGCGGCAAACAGTTTGTTGCAATATATATGCATTTAAAAAATAAACCTGAATTTTTTGTCGGTCAAACTGTTAAGGCAGAAAAATTGATCGGTTACGTGGGAACTACGGGAGATTCAGATGGATATCACTTGCATTTTGAAGTGAACAATCAGACGGGTTCAATATATGAAGTTAATGGAAAAGAGTATTCTGAGGCTGGCAGAAAAAGCTACAACAGTCTGATAAACCCTGTATTCTTTTATATGAATGACGGAATAAGATATAATCCTAATTCTGAAGCTGAATTGTATTATTATAAGACATATTGGTATGGTAACGATTAACGAAAAATTGAAGAAAGGAATTGAAATATATGAAAAAGATTTTGGCACTAAGCTTTGTTTTAATTGTTCTTTTAGTATCATTAACCTCCTGTTTTTCCGAAAATAATACTACTGAAATACCATCTACATCTAAACATGATATAGAGGTGTTTCCCTCAAAAGGTAATATTGAAGAAATAAAACAAACTAATAAGGCGTCAAGTGATGGCATAGGAGGAGCAAGTATTACAACCAGAAAGTATCGTGATAGATATTATTCTGTTCCATATCAGTTTGCTGTTTTGGTTGGTCTTGATACATATTGGGAATGGGATTCGCAGTATGGTTCGGAAGAGTATGCAGCTAACGATAAAATGGTTATAAAAGAGTTTGTACAACATTTTAATATAAGCCGTGAGGATTTTGACAAAGCTAATCTGGAATTCGCCAAAATAGTTATTTCAGGATTTGGCGGAGTTCCGGTAATTAATCCTAAAGATTTTGCAAATCAGGAGATACACGAAATATATAATGCGGATATAATTTTCACCTTTGATGATACGATTATCAATGAGTATTATCTGTCACCGGATTATCCGTATTTATTTTCTTCTGAATATGATGAAGCTGTCGAAAAGGGCGAGTATTCATCGCAAACGGAAGTTTGGGTAGATATTGAACAAATGGAAGCGGAGATAATTGCAAAATACGGTGAAGCAGAGCAAGTTGAAGATGTTGAAAATGAAGTACAGACAACCGAGGTTGCCGGTATTCCCGAAGAAATAATTCTTCCCGAACAAACCGAAGCAGTAACAACCGCATAAACAAAAAAGGCTTGTATGGGTTATCCCGTACAAGCCGTAATTTTTATGAGCGGCGGGAGCAAGCCCCCGCCCTGCACTGATTTTTTATTCAAATAAAGGTGTTGAGAAATATCTCTCTGCCGTATCGGGAAGAACGGTAACAACCGTTTTACCCTTGCCGAGCTTCTTTGCAAGCTTCATTGCTGCCGCAACGTTTGTTCCGCTGCTTATGCCGCACATGATGCCTTCCTTTGAGGCAAGCTCTTTTGATGCCTGCAATGCTTCATCATCGTTGATAATGCAAACATCGTCATATATTTCCTGATTGAGAATGGCGGGTATGATTCCGTCTCCTATGCCCATCTGAACATGAGTTCCGATTGAGCCGCCCGAAAGAATGGCTGCGTTTTCGGGCTCGACCGCCCATATGGTCATATCGGGGTTTGCTTCTTTAAGCACTTCTCCGATGCCCGTAATCGTTCCGCCCGTGCCTATGCCCGAGCAAAAGCCGTGAATGGGCTTTTCTACCTGTTTAAGAATTTCCTTACCGGTGCCTGTGCGCTGGATTTCAAGGTTTGCGGGGTTTTCAAATTGCTGGGGAACGAAAACATTCGGGTCTTCTCTCTTCATTATCAGGGCGAGCTCAAGGCATTTTTCAATGCAGAGACCGATGTTGCCGTCGTCGTGAATAAGAATAACCTCTGCGCCGTAATGCTCAACAAGCTTTCTGCGTTCTTCGCTTACGGAGTCGGGCATAATGATTTTTACCTTGTAGCCCTTTACGGCACCTACAAGTGCAAGACCTATTCCTTGATTTCCGCTTGTGGGTTCAACGATAACCGAATCGGAATTCAAAAGTCCCTTCTTTTCGGCATCCTCTATCATGTTGAGTGCCGTACGGGTTTTGATGGAGCCGCCGACATTCAGCCCTTCAAATTTAACGAGAATTTCCGCTGAATTCTCATCAACCATGTTGCGAAGTCTTATTATGGGTGTGTTGCCCATTGCTTCCAGAATTGTATCACAAATCATCTTACATACCTTCCTCGAAAAATCAAAACGAATTATATCATAAGCCGAAGCTTTTTTCAATCATTAATATTATATTTGCACGGCTGCAAACGGTTCATTTGCTTTTTCTGTAGCGATAGAGTGCAATGAGCGAAGAGATTATGCCTGCTATCTGCGCAAAAACTGCAGTCGAACCGAGAACAGTATGGTAAACCGTCCAGGTTGCCATGTTGCCGAGCAAAAACAGCCTGATATGCTGCTCTTTCTTCTGGAACATTGCCAGCATATAAAGCACGGCGGCAATAATTGAGAGAATATCGATACCCTTTTCAAAGCCGAAAATTCCGCCTGCAACATAAAGCACAAAGAAAATTATTTTTTCCGCAAGAGAAACCTCTGTGTTTTTTGTTTCGTGCCAAAGAGAATCTATTATCTGCAAAACAGCAACAAGGCATATTATAACGCCTGAGCTGAATTTATCGAGAAGAAGAATATTCAGAGCCGAAAGCACATTTACCACAGCGGAAACAATGAGCATCGGTTTTCTGTTTTTTATTTGCATTGTCAGTATTGCGCCGATTGTAACGATAATGCCGAGAGCCTGACCTATATAATATGCCATAATATCACCGATAACTTAAAAATTCGCTGTATTATATCATATTTATTATAAAAAGACAATATATAAATGCAACAAAAAGCGGCTCGGAAAACCGAACCGCTTTAACTGTTATTTATGCATTTACCGTTTCTTTCTCTTCAGCTTCTTCTTTCTTTTCGTCTTCGGGAAGAACAACCTTCTGGCGTGAAACAAGGAAGTTGGTTATTGAAGAAGCGAGGAAAAGCGCTCCGCTTACAAAAACACCCCAGCTCGGAGCGCAGCTTACCGCATCGGCAAAAGTGCTTGCAGCCATCATGCCCGAAAGATTATTGAAGCAGAAGGCGCTTGCAAACATCATCATGCTTGCAACAAAGTTTGTTATGCAAAGTCCGAGACTGTTGAATTTTTTGAAGTTGAGAAGCAGGAAAACGAGGCTCACGAGAAGCGAAAGTGCACTCAAAACAACGAAGAGCAGAGAAAGCATGAACATGAGCGCCGCATCGCCGATTATCTCTGATGAGGGAGCCTTGAAAATTCCGCCGATATCAAAGTTGAGTATGTTCATAACGATTGTAATTGCGTTAAGTGAAAATTTTTCCTCAAAAAACGGAATTGCAACGGAAAGAGTTCCGAGGGGAAGAAGGAATGAGAAAAGAGGAAGCACGCTTATGGGAATTCTTGCAATTCTCAATTTTGTTCCCACAAATGAATATTTGAATTTTTTCAGCGTTTCACGAAGCTTGGCAAAAGCCTTTTCGGCCTCTACGGCATCTTGCTCAAGACGGTTTTCCCAGTCGTAGTTTGCGATGTTAACACCGCAATCGGGGCATTCTGCTTTGATATTCCATATGTGAAGCTTGCGGTTACACTTGGGACATTTAGCCATAAAAACACACCTTTTCAAATCGATATTTCTATTTTATACATATTGCAGGACTATGTCAAGAAATTATTTCTGACCGTAATATGCGCCTGCACCGTGTTTTCTGTAATAATGCTTTTTGCGGATATCCTCGCTTGCGGGTTTTGCTTCGAGAGTTTTGCTCAAATATGCCATTTTGGCAACCTCTTCAAGAATTGCCGAGTTTTTCGCCGCTTCCATGCCGTTCTTACCCCATGTGAAGGGTCCGTGGGAGTGAACAAGCACTGCGGGGACAGCGTTGCAGTCGATATTGCCGTTTTCAAATGTTTCGGCGATTACTTTACCCGTGTTAAGCTCATATTCACCCTCGATTTCGTCCTTTGTCAAATCTCTTGTGCAGGGTACGGCGCCGAAAGCAAAATCCGCATGAGTTGTGCCGTAGCAGGGAATTTCGCTTGCAGCCTGTGCAAAAGAAACCGCAAAAGTTGAGTGTGTATGTGCCACGCCTCCGATTTCGGGAAAACGGCGGTAAAGCTCAAGGTGAGTAGGTGTATCGGAGGAGGGATTGAGTCTGCCCTCAACCTTTTCTCCGTTAAGATTCATAACAACCATATCGTCAGGGGTCATTTTATCGTAATCAACACCCGAGGGCTTGATTACAACAAGACCGCTCTCTCTGTCGATTTCGGAAACATTTCCCCATGTGAAAAGCACCAGCTTGTATTCAACAAGCTTAAGGTTTGCTTCGTATACTTTCTGTTTTAAATTTTCAAGCATAGTTATAACTCCCTATATGAAAAGTGATGCCGCAACGGTTGAATAAACATGGGCGGGGTCATTGAGAAAATTGCTTTTGAGCTGCTCCGCCTGCTCGTAGTCAGCCGCATAGACGGTAAGCTCCATGAGCGGAACATCCTTGTGCATTACCCTGAATGTTACAAAGCATCCGTTTTCGCATTTTTTGATTTCAACCGTGTTTTCATTTTCGCGTTTTTCAAGAAGCATAAGCTTCATTGCATCGGCAAGGGCTGTTTCTTTAACGGAATTCGGCAATTCCTCGGAAAGCTCGTCGATTGAAAGAACCCCTTTCGGAGTGATATAAAGCATTCCGTCGGTCTGCGAAAGGTTGCCGTTTTCTATGAGGTCATCGATAGCCTGCGTGACCTCAAAATAATTTGCAAGGCCGTGAATCTGAAGAGCCTCAATGATGATTGAGCTGTTTATCGGCTCTCTTATGTTTGCAACGAGGTAGTTCACAAGAAGCTTTATCTGCGTTTTGCTTCTCAAACCGCCCGGCTCAACGCCCTGCGAAAAAGCATCGAATTCATTATGCATTGACATTTGCACTCTCCCTGCGTTCCTGAAGTTCTTTCTGAATTTCTTCCTTTTTCTTGCCGGTATATTTGTTGAAAATCATGGGTATTGCACAAAGAGCAAGGCTGACTGCGGGGATAATTGAAACCATGATAAACATTCCGTCAAGAATACCGTCTGTCTCGGCTGCCGTGATTCCCGTGTTAAGCTTTTCAAATCCGATAACATCAAGAACAATGCTTGTTATAAATGTTGAAATGCCTGCGGTAAGCTTGCTGATAAATGTCTGCGAAGCAAAGCATACACCTTCGGAGCGTCTGCCCGTTTTCCATTCAAGGTAGTCAACGCTGTCGGCAACCATAGCGTATGTTATAACGTTGAAAATACCGAGGGGAAGACCCGCAACAACAAGAACGGCAAGGAAAACATAGAAGTTGGTGTAGCCGATGAAATACATCGCAACATGAACAACCGCACCGAAAAGTGCAGAGAAAATATAAATCTGTTTGAGTGAGAGCTTTTTACGCAGAACGGGCATGAGCACCATCGCCACCATCATACCCGCACCGATTGCAACTGTCATGGAAACCTGAACCGAACCCGCGGGAATGAAGCCTGAGTCCTGAATGAGGTATTTTGCGATATAGCTGCCTGCTGTCTGAACCATAAGCATTGCCGAACCGAGAATGCTTGCAAAGATAAGAAGAAGCAGGGGAGCGTTCTTTGTGAAAGCGGACACGATTTCTTTAACGGTTGTTTTTTCTTTTGTCTGTTCAACGCGTTCTTTTGTTCCGAAAAATGCAAGAAGAGAAAGCATCGAACCGAGAACGGCGAAAATAATACCGCTGACCCTGTAGCCTTTAACGGCACCGAGTGCACCGTCTGCACTGAGTACGGGAACAAGAACAGACGGAACTATACCGCCGATTGTGCAAAAAATTCTTGCGGTTGAAAGAAATTTGTTTCTTTCGTTTTCAAGAGGCGAAACAACCGCACTCATACCCCAGAAGGGAACATCCTGAATGGTGAAACAGATACCCCAGAGAATATATGTTACAGCCGAATATGCGAGTCTGCCGTTATAGGAAAAGCTTTCGGGAACATTAAAAAGAAGTGCGGTTGAAACAAGAATAAGGAACGGAGAAAAAAGAAGATAGGGACGAAGCTTTCCGAACTTTGTTTTTGTTTTGTCTGCAATAATTCCCATTACGGGGTCGTTCGCCGCGTCAAATATTCTTGCCGCAAGAATAATCGCACCTGCATGAACAGGCTGTAATTTCATCGCATCGGTATAGAAGATGAGCAGGAATATGGACATGAGATTATAAATCATGCTCCTTCCGAAGCCTGCGGTTGAGAATGAAAGAATTTCGCTTGTTTTAAGATATTTCTTTTCCATTATTTATTCCTCTTTCTTCCTTTTATGTCTTTACGGCTGCTTCTGTTGGGATACATTGGCTTTCCGTATTTTCCTTTGTTGATAAGCTCGGGGGTGAGGAAACGTTCTTTGGTTGCCCATGCACCGCATTCGTTTGACCAGCCTTCGCAGTATGCTCTGTAATATGAAACGCCTTTTTCTTTGCGCATTTTCACAAAATACGGGGTGTTGCACCAGATAACCGAGGGAAGGGCGATAACAAAAAGCCAAAGAGGGCCGAGAATAAGCGACTGAACGGTGTGGCCGTATTCGTGGATTTTCGTGTCGTGAAGCTGATCGCCTTCTCTGCTTTTATTGATAAAAATGAACATTCCGAGCGATACCCCGCCGAAGTTTTTCTTATCGATATAGGTTATCAGTGCATTGTGATACCATTCGCTTTCAGCACCTTTTGATTTATATATTGCAAGCATAATCAGCCCGAGAATATTCTGAACGATTGCATATGTAAACTGCCATAAGTAAAATAAGACGGCTTTTACGATTTTCAAAATAATCACCACTTTAAGCATATATAATCATAATAGCACACTTTAGAAAAATATGCAAGATACGATATATAATATAATAATTATAATCTTTGTAAATGTTGACAATGCCGATTTCGTGTGATATACTTTTTCAGTATATAAAATAGATTCGTGCGGTCTTTTTTACCGCATACGATTCCAAATAAATCGGAGGAATGCAAGATGTACGAAAAAGTTTCATCGAATTTCGATTTCGTCACCAGAGAAAAAGCCGTGCTTGATTTCTGGAAGGAAAATAAGATTTTCGAGAAGAGCATTGAAGAAAGAAAGGGCTGCCCGACTTATACTTTCTATGACGGTCCCCCCACCGCTAACGGCAAGCCTCATATCGGTCACGTTTTGACCCGTGTTATCAAAGATATGATTCCCAGATACCGCACAATGAAGGGTTATATGGTACCCAGAAAAGCAGGCTGGGATACTCACGGTCTTCCTGTTGAGCTTGAAATCGAAAAAGAGCTTGGCATCAACGGCAAAGAACAAATTGAAAATTACGGTCTTGAACCCTTCATCGGAAGATGTAAGGAAAGCGTTTGGAAATATAAGGGCATGTGGGAGGATTTCTCCGGCACAGTAGGCTTCTGGGCAGATATGGACGACCCTTATGTTACTTATCATAACAGTTATATTGAATCAATCTGGTGGTCACTCAAGGAAATCTGGAATAAGGGTCTCCTTTATAAAGGCTTCAAGATTGTTCCCTACTGCCCCCGCTGCGGAACTCCTCTTTCATCCCACGAGGTTGCACAGGGCTATAAGGCAGTCAAAGAGCGTTCGGCAGTTGTACGCTTCAAGGTTATCGGCGAGGATGCATATTTCCTTGCATGGACAACCACTCCCTGGACTCTTCCTTCAAACTGTGCTCTCTGCGTAAACCCCGAAGAGACCTACTGCAAGGTTAAAGCGGCAGACGGCTATACCTATTACATGGCAAAGGCTCTGCTCGATAACGTTCTCGGTTCACTCGGCGATAAGGAAAACGGCGTTGCAGCTTATGAAATCCTTGAAACCTACAAGGGTACAGACCTTGAATATAAAGAATACGAGCCTCTCTTTGCATGTGCAGGTGAAAGCGCAAAGAAGCAGAATAAGAAGGCTCATTTTGTAACCGTTGATAACTATGTTACAATGTCCGACGGTACAGGTATCGTTCACATTGCACCTGCGTTCGGTGAGGACGACGCAAAGGTTGGCAGAACCTACGACCTTCCCTTCGTTCAGTTTGTTGACGGCAAGGGTAATATGACCGAGGAAACACCCTATGCAGGTATGTTCGTTAAGGATGCAGACCCCAAGGTTCTTGTTGACCTTGACAGCGAAGGAAAGCTCTTCTCTGCTCCCAAGTTTGAGCATGACTATCCCTTCTGCTGGAGATGCGATACTCCGCTTATCTATTACGCAAGAGAATCCTGGTTCATCAAGATGACAGCCGTTAAGGATAACCTTGTAAAGAATAACAACACTGTTAACTGGATTCCCGAAAGCATCGGCAAGGGCAGATTCGGCGACTGGCTTGAAAATATTCAGGACTGGGGTATCAGCCGTAACCGTTACTGGGGTACACCCCTCAACATCTGGGAATGCGAATGCGGTCACAGACATTCAATCGGCTCAATCGCAGAGCTTAAGTCGATGAGCAGCAATTGCCCCGATGATATTGAGCTTCACCGTCCGTTCATCGATGATGTAACAATCAAGTGCGAAAAGTGCGGCAAGGAAATGAAGCGTGTTCCCGAAGTTATTGACTGCTGGTACGATTCAGGTGCAATGCCCTTTGCACAGCACCACTATCCGTTTGAGAATAAGGACCTCTTTGAACAGCAGTTCCCTGCAGAGTTCATCTCCGAGGCTGTTGACCAGACAAGAGGCTGGTTCTATTCACTCATGGCAATCTCGACCCTTCTCTTTGACAAGTCCCCGTATAAGAACGTAATCGTTCTCGGTCTTGTTCAGGATGAAAACGGTCAGAAGATGTCAAAATCCAAGGGCAATGCGGTTGATCCGTTTGATGCTCTTGCAAAGCACGGCGCAGACGCTATCCGTTGGTATTTCTACACAAACTCCGCTCCCTGGCTTCCCAACCGTTTCCATGATAATGCGGTTGTAGAAGGCAAGCGTAAATTTATGGGTACTCTTTGGAATACCTATGCTTTCTATGTTCTCTATGCGAACATCGATAAGTTCAATCCTGCAGAGCATGAGCTTGAATACGATAAGCTTTCCATCATGGATAAGTGGCTTCTTTCAAAGCTCAACACTCTTATTGATACAGTTGACGGTTATCTTGATAACTACGCTATCCCCGAGGCTGCAAAGGCACTCCAGAGCTTCGTTGATGATATGAGCAACTGGTATGTCCGCCGCGGCAGAGAACGTTTCTGGGCACAGGGTCTTGAGCAGGATAAGATTAATGCTTATATGACTCTTTATACTGCACTTGTAACTGTTGTCAAGCTTGCAGCTCCCATGATTCCCTTTATGGCAGAGGATATCTACCGCAACCTTGTATGCAATGTTGATAAGAATGCTCCCATCAGCGTTCATCTTTGCGATTATCCCGTTTCTGATGCAAAGCTTGTTAATGCAGAGCTTGAAGCATCAATGGAAGAAGTTCTCAATGTTGTTGTTCTCGGTCGTGCGGCAAGAAACACCGCAAACATTAAGAACAGACAGCCGCTCGGCAAGATTTTCGTAACAGCCGCAAAGGCTCTTGATAAGGAATTCTGCGAAATCATTGAGGATGAGCTTAATGTTAAGACTCTTGAATTTGTAACCGATTCCTCCGAATATGTTTCATACAGCTTCAAGCCCCAGCTTAAGACTCTCGGACCCAAGTACGGCAAGCTTCTCGGTGCAATCAGAAACCATCTCGCTTCTCTTGACGGCTCAGCCGCAAAGAAGGAGCTTGATGAAAAGGGCGCAATCAGCTTCAATGCAGACGGCACCGAAATTTCTCTTGCAATTGAGGATCTTCTTATCGAAACCGTTCAGAAGGAAGGCTTCCGGGCTGAAAGCGACAAGGGTGTTACCGTTGTTCTTGATACAAACCTTACCGATGAACTCATTGAAGAGGGCTTCGTAAGAGAGCTTATTTCCAAGGTTCAGACCATGCGTAAGGATGCAGGCTTCGAGGTTATGGATACCATCAAGATTTATGTTAGCGGCAATGAAAAGATTGAGGCAATCTTCGCTTCAAATGCTGACACAATCAAGCACGATGTTCTCGCAACCGATATTCTCACCGCAGCAGGCGGCTCCTATACAAAGGATTGGGATATCAACGGCGAAAAGGTAACCATGGGCGTTGAAAAGAACTGAATAAAATAATCAATCCCCGATGTTCAGCCGAGCATCGGGGAATTTTTATGCTTCGCATCCACCTCATCACCGCCTATGGCGGAGCTTCCCCTCAAAGGGGAAGCCTGGACAGTTGTTTTCTGCGACACATATTCTTTTTCATCAATAAATCCTTTTTCTTTGGTGTTTAAAAACAGTGCGTAGGGCGGCTTGACTCAAGCCGCCGTAAAATCAAATATTTGTAACCGACTCTGAATATGTTTTACTTAAGCCGAAAATACCCTTGAAGAATGCAATTATCTTATCAAAGAATCCTGCTTTTGAGGTCATAATCTGCTCGTCTGAACAAATAGTGTTTTCATCTTTATCAACAATTTTTGCCGTGAATGTTGTATCACCCTTTGATTTTGGTGAAATCTTACAGGTTTTGCCGTCTTCGGACGGTGTGAAGGAAAAATTATCGTTGTCTGCTTCCCAAACAATTTCAGCATTTACAGGCATATTTTCAACATCCGCATGAAGAATCATACTGTCACCGTAGCTTACAGTTGTTGTTGAAGGCTTTCGAATTTCAATTTTTACTTCCTTTTTTGCATTCTCATATGCAATATGGCTGTTATATTCATCTGCATTCACAAATTCTTCTCCGCAGAAGGGACAATTTTCTCTGAATGTTGGTACCGTGCCCGGAATTTCTCCGCACACTCTGAACTCAATTCCGTTTTCGTCAGCATATTTTTTTGCATAGCAGTCCGCAGTTTCTGAACAAATATATGCTGTGGTATTTTCAAGAATATTTTCACCTATTGTTTGTACCGATGATGGACTATGAATATTTTCGAGCCTGATGCAATTATAAAAGGCTTTATCTCCTATGCATAAGACACTTTCGGGAAGTATTATCTCTTTTAAATAATACAAGTCGCTGAATGCACCTTCACCTATGTTGGTTAATTTGCTGTTATTTTCAAATGTTATTTCCGATGTAGTACCATACAACATTGCATTTGCACCGATACTTGTTACACTTGAAGGAATGATTATCCTTGTAACCGAATTACGATAGAACGCATAATCTGCTATTGTTAACGTACCGTCTTTTACTCTGTATTCACTCGGAATAAATTCACTATTAATTTCAATAAGGTGATTGCCTATATAAAGTACACCATTTTCCCAATTACTTGCATTGTTGTAAATTCCGGTATCAGCAAATGCTTCTGCACCGATACTTGTTACACTGTCCGGCAATACTATTCCGTTAAGTGCAATGCACCCGGAAAATGCATTATTTCCTATTCTTGTTACCGTGTTCGGAATTACAACGCTTGTTATTCCAAGTGAACTAAACGCAGAATTTCCTATGCTTGTTACACCGCTGCTGATGTTAAGCTGCTCTATTCCATCAAAATCTTTCCAAGGAACTTTTCCTGTGCCTACGCCAGTATAGTCACGCATATCTCCTGTTCCGATGATATCCAAAGTTTTGGTATCATAGGTATATCTCCACATCAGATTATCTCCGTTATCTCCGCAATTACCTGACACTCCCGCATCTCCCGGTAACGCTCGTGCTCTGATGTCTGACATTCCGATGCAAACACCGCAAAAAACAAGAGAAATCGCTAAATGAAAGGAAATTAATTTTTTAACTATGTTTTTCATTCCAGATACCTCCATTTTATTTGGTCAATTATTAAAATACCATAGTATTTTATAAAAGTCAAGCAAAGTTTTATAATAGTATTGATAATTTTGACCAAGAGGTGTGTTGTGTGCTGAATGAAAAAATAAAGGCATTGAGACTTGCAGGCAACTACAGTCAAGTTGATATCGCCGAAAAGCTTTCTGTTACCAAGCAAACAATTTCAAATTGGGAAAACAATAACATTCAGCCGTCTATAGATATGCTTGTTAAAATTGCCGATTTGTTCGGTGTTACAACCGATTATTTGCTTGGCAGAGATACAGCACCAAGAATTGATGTCAGCGGGTTAAGCGATAAAGAAATACAGCACATTAATATGATTGTCAATGATATAAGAAAAACTTGAATAAACAGTAAATCCCCTCGGCCAAACCGAGGGGATTTTTGCGGTTTTCGGGCGACCACACAGGGTCGCCCCTATGGTAGGATTTAACCGTAGGGACAAACCTCCGTGTCTGTCCGTGTGTGCCACGGGCATACAATAATTTGAGATAAAAGATAAGAGATAATATTGAATAGAAAATAATGTAGGGAGAGGCTTACACCCGCCGTTTTAATTTATATTGTTGATTCTCAACCACCTCATCACCGCCTATGGCGGAGCTTCTCCTCAAGGAGAAGCCGAAATAAGAAGATTGGTTTTTATAATTCTTTTTTGTGAATACAACAGATTACTGCCATGCCTTCCCCTTGAGGGGAAGGTGTCGCATAGCGACGGATGAGGTGATTGCGGAGCAATAATATAGCAAAAACCCCGATGAAAATCACCGGGATTAATTGTTATAAATCATTTTCTTTTATACGGTTTCTTTTCGTCGGTTAACTCTGCAAGATAATCCATGCTCGTATCAAGAGCAAGTGCAATTCTTTTACATTGTTCAAAAGTAAAATATCTTTTTCCGCTCTCAATTTTAGAATAGTCGCTCTGGTCTATTCCCGTTAAAAACTGCATCTGAATCTGAGTTAATCCTTTTTCTTTTCGCAATTCTTTAAGTCTGCTCATTATTATCACCCACAATAATTATGGCAGAATGACCTATTGATATTAGGGTGAAACTGACCTATATTAACATAAAAAATTCCCCGCTCAGATGAACGGGGAAGGGTGTTATAATCTGTCAAATATTTTTGGCTTTTGTACTTTATCTTTTATACGGTTTCTTTTCGTCGGTTAAACCCAGAATATAATCTACACTTGTATTATAATGTTTTGCAAGAATAATCAACACCTCAGACGGCACATCTCTTTGACCTAACTCATATCTTGAATAGGCAACCTGTGTGCAGTTGAGGATTTCAGCTATATCTTTTTGAAGCAAATCGTTGTCTTCACGCAATTCTCTGATTCGTCTGTACATATTGATATACTCCGTAATTTTTATATCAATATTATAGACAAACCAAAGTGGTATATTGACATATAAACCAAAATGGTTTATGATAGCGTATACAAAAAGGTTGACCCACAAGAGTGAGACAACCCGGATATTATAATCTGTCAAAAATCTTTGTTTTTCTTACCGCATAATAGAGCGGTATTCCGCCTGCAACGCAGACTGCAAGCTCTCCTGCCGCAACCTCGAGCGCATAAATAACAAAGGTTGCAAGTCTTGTGTTATCCGTCGGAAGAAGAAAGGTTAATTCCGCACCGACTATGAGTGCATTGAAAATAACGGGCATAATAAGCGAGAGCAGAGGAAAGCCCTTGAATTTAATATTTCTTAATGCACGGGCGGTTATCGCCGCAAGAAGCGTTGCGAGCGAGCCGAAAACGATGTCCCAGATTCCAAACGGGCTTGAAAGATTGCCTATAATGCAGCCGACGGTAAGACCGGGAATGGCTGCAGGAGTAAATACGGCAAGAATTGTCAGCGCTTCGGAAAGACGGAATTGAATGTTGCCGTAAGCGATTGCGAAAACCGCACTTAAATAGGTTGCTGCGGCATAGATAGCCGCTATCATGGCACCTTGCGCCATGACGATGATTTTTTTCTTTTTCATTTTGATGCTCCTTTTGCTGCCGTGCAGCGCCTTTAGTTTTGTTCGGCACCGAGCAGATGCCCGTCAGGAAGGTTACGAACTGACGTTTAATTTGAACGCTCTGTCTATATTAAAGATATTCAGCAAGAGCCTTGAGATTTTCAACGGCTACGCTTGCTTTTATATCTGAATTTGCATATTCTTCGGGAGTGGTTACACCGCTGTAAACAAGTGCGCAGGGAATGCCGTGGTTTGCACCGATTGCAATGTCGGTTGCAAGTCTGTCGCCTACAAACGCAAGCTCATCTCTTTCACAGCCGAGCATTTCGGTTATATAGTCAACCGTTGCGGTCATGGGCTTTCCGAGAACAACGGGTCTTTTGCCTGTTGAAGCGGCAAAAAGCTCAATCATTGAGCCTGTGTCGGGCATATAGCCGTCTGCGGTGGGGCAGTTAAGATCGGGATGAGTTGCAAGATAAACAGCACCGCCGTCAATAAAACGAACGGCATCCCACATTTTCTGATAGGTGAGTGTGGTGTCAAATCCGAGAACAACTATGTCGGGATTTTCCTTGACAAGATTGATTCCTGCCTTTTCAAAATCTCCCGTAAGTCTTTCGTTGCCGAGAAGGAAAACCTTCTTGCCTGCATAGTTTTTGTTAAGATAATCTGCGGCAACGTGGGAAGAAATGATAACTCTGTTTTCATCAACGGGGAAGCCCATTTTTTCAAGCTTTGCACGGCAAACCTCAACGTTGTTTGAGGAATTATTGGTAAAGAAATAGAAATCTCTGCCGCTTTCTCTTACCTTCTCGATAAAATCCTTTGATCCTTCGATGATGTTGCCGTCAAGGTAAAAGGTTCCGTCCATATCGATAATAAAATATTTTGTTTTTTCAAAAATACCGTTTGACATTTTATTACTCCTTCATAAAAGTGTGACAATTCGGAACAATTCCTGAAAATTTATCCGATTGACTGTATACTTTAAATATAATGAAAGGGGGAAGCACGATGAGAAAGTTTTCGGCGATTGATCCTGAAGCGATGGGGAATATCCTCAAAATTTACAGAGTATCAAACCGTATGACACAGCAAAGGGTTGCAGATTATCTCGGAATCGCAAGGTCTACCTATGCGAAATACGAAACGATGAGAACACCCGAGCTTGATGTCGTGATGAAGCTTTCCGTTCTTTATAATACTTCTCTCGATGATTTTTTGAATCCGCTTTTCAATGAGGATACCTCGGCTGTTGCCGCTGCGAGCTCACCCGATTCAGGAAATGAGGCGCAGGTGGTAACAAGCGCTGAAAAAAAGCTTCTCGAATATTACCGCGGCAGTGTTCGCAAAGCTGAAATTTTAAAGGCTGCCGAGCAAATATTCAATGCGGATATCGAAATAATAAATGATATTCAGGATTAAATTTTACACATTTATGCCCTCTGTTAAAAACAGAGGGCTTTTGTTATTATTCGCTGATCTCGGGAGGGTCGATTTTTCCTATAACGTTTTTGATATTGCCTCTTGCGGTCTGAATTCTTTCAAGGCTGGTTGCGATTGCTTCGTCGGCGGTTTTCATAATATCCTCAACGAAATCGCCTGCTGCCATTCTGATTTCTGCAGACCACTTGTTTGCTTTGTCGATAGCCTCATCGGAGCGGCGTCTTGCATCCTCAATAGTTCTTTCAGCCTGCTCTGCTGCTGCATTGACGATGTTTTCAGCCTGTGCCTTTGCGCCTGCAATTGTTGAAGCAGCTTCTTCCTGTGCGGCAAGAGAAATCGATTCTGCAGTTGCCTTTGACTGGATAACGATTTCGCTGCTGTCTACCATAGCTGCAGCTTCAAGCTGGGCATTTGCTCTGATGATTTTTGCATCCTCGTTGGCGGTGTTGATAATCTGCTTTGCCTGTGCTTCCGCCTCTGCAACCTTACTCTTTGAATAATCCTCTGTTTTAAGAACGAGGGCTCTGACCTTATCTTCTGCGGTTGAAATGAGAGCTCTTGATTTTTCCTGCGCACCTGTTACGGCAGCAACAGCTTCATTCTTTGCTTTAACAAGAAGGTTGTTTCTGTCTGCAACGATTGCTCTTGCCTGTGTAATTTCATTCGGAAGGTTAAGTCTGATATCTTCAATAATAGTTCTGATTGCGTTTGCATCAACGCCTGTTTTGTTCGACAGAGGAACCTTTGAACCTGCCTCTAAAACATCTTCAATCTGGTCAAGTAAATTTTCAATGTTCATTTTGAAAACCTGTTCCTTTCTTTGATTCTTTTTATAATGTCATCGCATACTTCTGCGGGAACAAATTCGCTGATATCTCCGCCGAATTCGCAAACCTGCTTAACTACGCTGGATGAAAGATACATATTTTCTGCATTTGCGGTGAGAAATACGGTTTCAAGCTCGGGATTGAGCTTTTTATTTGTCAATGCCTGCTGGAATTCGTATTCAAAATCCGAAACCGCACGCAGACCCTTTACAACAGCACATGCGCCCTTTTCGTTTGCATATTCAGCAAGCAGACCGCCGTGCATATCTATTTCGATATTGTCTATGTCCGTAAGGCTGCGCTTTAAAAGCTCAACCCTTTCTTCAACGGTAAAATAACCTTCGGGCTTGTGATAATTAATCATCACAACAACAATAACCTTGTCAAAAAGCTTTGCCGCACGGTGGATAATATCGATATGTCCGATCGTTACGGGGTCAAAGCTGCCGGGACAAATTGCTATTT
This sequence comes from Clostridia bacterium, assembly GCA_017466365.1. Lineage (GTDB taxonomy): Bacteria > Bacillota > Clostridia > Oscillospirales > Acutalibacteraceae > CAG-177. The sequence continues at coordinate 132,946 of JAFTUG010000016.1, forward strand.
TCATAATATCATACCTTTCGGTAAATAGTAACGGCTACTTTGCTGTACTTATATTCTTTCTGTTTAACAAGACCGCCGATTTCTTCCTCAAGCTCTTCTCCGAACGGATGCTCGCAAATTACGATGCCGCCTTCAGCGATATGGCTGCCGATTTTTGCAAGAGCCTTTTGAAGCAGACCGTTGCCGTATGGAGGGTCAAGAAAAGCAACGTCAAAAATCTTATCGGTCATGGTGAGGAATGCTATTGAATCGGTCTGTGCAACCGATGCGGCAGAATCAAGCTTTGTTTTGGCAAGATTTTCCTTTATAATCTTAACGGCATTTTTATCGGAGTCAACAAAAACCGCACTTTCCGCGCCTCTGCTGATTGCCTCTATGCCGAGCTGACCGGAGCCTGCAAATAAATCAAGAATGCGTCTGCCTTCAATTTCAAACTGGATTGCGCTGAAAACGGCTTCCTTGACCTTATCTGTGGTAGGTCTGACGTTATCTCCCTCGAGTGTTTTGAGGGTCATGCCTCTTGCCGAACCTGTAATTACTCTCATCTGAATCCTCCGCAGGTAATATATATTTATTATCTCATTATTTATAAACGAATGTCAAGATAAAATGTTAATAAAAGGAAAAAAAGTTACAAAATTAATCATCTTTGTCTGTATTTTGACCGTGAAACGCCTCAAAAACCGCTTTTGCTGCATTTTTGTTCATGCCTTTTACAGAGGCGAGTTCATCAATGCTTGCCTGCGAAACAGCTTTGACCGTTTTGAAATGCTTCAAAAGAGCCTTGCATCTGCTTTCTCCTATGCCCTCTATTGAGGTGAGGGTTGAAGAAAGAGAAGCTTTTTTTCTTCGGCTTCTGTGGTACTCGATTGAAAAACGGTGTACCTCTTCCTGAATGGTGGAAACGAGCGTGAAAGCTGCTCTTTTTGAAGTAAGAGAAAGCTCGTCGCCCGAGCATGCAATCGCTCTTGTGCGGTGGTGGGAATCCTTGACCATGCCGAAAAGAGGAATGTTGAGATTATATTTATCAAGCACGGGTTTAACAGCATTTACCTGACCGCTGCCGCCGTCAAGCAAAATCAAATCGGGAAGTCTGCCGAAGCCTTCTCCCGTATCTTTTTCTTCAAAATACCGAAGTATTCTTCTTTCTATAACCTCTGCCATTGAAGCATAGTCATCCTGACCCGAAAATCCCTTTATTGCAAATCTGCGGTAAGCTTTTTTATAAGGCATGCCGCTTTTGAAAACAACCATGCCCGCAACATTTTCGCTGCCTGCGGTGTGTGAAATATCGTAAGACTCAATAAATTCGGGTGTTGACTTAAGACCGAGCAGGGTTGCAAGCTCATCGAGAGCGGCGGTGGTTTTCCCGGCTTTGCCAAGATAGATTCCAAGCTTTTGTGCTGCGTTTGAGCGGCACATTTCAATGAGCGAATGCTGCTCGCCTCTTTGTGGCAGGGCAATGTTGACCTTGCGTTTTGCAAGCGATGAAAGCCATTCGCAGAGCACCTCGCTGTCCGATACCTCGCCATCAACGGCAATTCTTCTGGGCACAAAATCACGCATCGAATAATAGCTTCTTATCAGTTCATGCCTTGCCTCGGGCAGATTTTCGGGAGTATCAAAAATAAAATGCTCGCTGTCATAAAGACGTGAATCCCTGAAACGGATAACAGAAAGGCAAGCCTTGTTTTCCGAGCATACAACGGCAAAAACATCCTGTTCCTCAACGGAAGCTGCAACAACCTTCTGCTTCTCGTTAACTTTTTTTATGGCATTGATTTTATCCCTGATTTTAGCCGCCTTTTCAAACTCAAGATTTTCCGAGGCTTCAAGCATTTTTTCCGTGAGTGCATCTATCGCCTTGCCCGAGCCGTTTATAATAAAATCCAAAGCCTGCTCAATCGCTTCGGCGTGAGCTTTTTCAGTGGTTTTGCCTGCACATGGAGCGGAACATTGTCCGATGAAATAATTGAGGCAGGGGCGGCTTTTGTTATAATCCCTCGGAAAAATCTTTGAGCATTGAGGCAAAAGGAATATTTTTTTTGCCTCATCGATTGCGTTTGTAATTCCGAATGAATTTGTATACGGTCCGATATATTCCGCACCGTCGTCAAGTCTCTGCTTTACGGCAAGAATGTTTTTCCAGCCGTTTGATGTAATTTTTATATAATGGTAGCCTTTATCATCTTTTAAAAGAATATTATATTTCGGGGTATGCTGCTTTATAAGCGAGCATTCAAGCACAAGTGCCTCAAATTCGCTGTCGCACATAATATAGTCAAAATCCTCAACGTTTTCAACCATTTTGCGAACCTTGACGGTGTGGTTATTCTGCGAACCGAAATAGGTGCTCACTCTGTTTTTGAGAGCCTTTGCCTTGCCTACATATATGATTTCGCCCTTTTTGTTTTTCATAAGGTATACCCCGGGAGTAAGGGGCAGACTCATGGATTTTTTGCGAAGATAGGGCATTCTTTCGTTCATCGGGGTCACCTCCGTTGCTTCACTTCGTGAAGCAGTGATATACGCCTGCGGCGAGTTAATGACGGGTTTCACCCGTACCCTTTATATTATACCTTTATATATTGATTTATGCAAGTGTAATATTGTTGTTGCAATATTCGCAAATAATGTTATAATTTAAGAAAAACAAAGTTGGTGGAATTATGAAAAAAGGAATTTCGGTTTTACTTGCGGCAATTATGTTTTTAACTGCTTTTCAGTTAACGGTATTTGCAGAAGATATTGTTAAAAATTATCTTGTTGTAACGGATTATTTTGCGGTGAATTCAGGTGAGGATGTTTCGACTGAAATTCAGAATATCATTGACTCGAATCCCAACAGAACAATATATTTTCCCGATGGCGAATATCTTGTTTCACAGCCGATTTTAACCCCTGCAAATCCCCGCAAGAGTGTTTCTCTTGAGCTTTCGGATTTTGCCGTAATCAAAGCGGTCGGAGAGTGGCAGAAGGGCGAGGCTGTTATTCAGCTCGGCGGAAAGGAACCGTATAATGACACCCATACCAACGGAAGCAACTATGCAATTGACGGCGGAATTGTTGACGGAAGCGGCGTTGCGAACGGTGTTTCGGTAAACAGCGGCAGAGAAACCGCAATAAGGAATGTTTCAATAAAAAACACCGTTGTCGGCATTCATATCATGTACGGTGCAAACAGCGGGTCTGCTGATGCGGATATAACAGGCTGCAATATCATCGGTACGGGCAGAACCGATTCCGTCGGCATTCTTGTTGAAGGCTTTGACAACACAATAACAAATGTCAGAATTGGCAATATTTTTACGGGCGTTCATCTCAAGGGTTCGGGCAATATGCTTCGCAATGTTCACCCGCTCTATTATTCGGATTATACAGATTATCAGAACAGCTGCGGTTTCCTTGATGAAAGCGGCAACAACTGGTTTGACTATTGCTACAGTGACCAATTTGCAATAGGCTTCAGAACAACGGGTTATGCAGCAGGCATTTATAACAATTGCTTCTGCTACTGGTATTCGCCCGATAAGGATAGACATACCGCATTCAAGGCAGACAAGGGATTCAACTCAACCCTCACCAATTTCAAGGCAGATTTCAAGAGCGAAACCCCTGAAAATGTTGTTCTTGATGTGGGTGCATTTGACGGCACGGGCAAAATCGAGAATCTTTCAACCAATACAAATGCGGTTACGGATTTTACTTATCTCGCTTATGAAGAGGATGCAAGCTTGTTTGAAAGAATTTATGGCTTTTTCTTCCTTATTTTCGGTTTAATTAAGTGAAAAAGCCTTGACAATTCAATATTATTCTGTTAAAATAATAAACCGCTGCGATAAGCAGCAGGATTAAAACAAATTTTTATTCCTTGCCACGGATGCACCGTGGCCAAAGACCAGAAGGAGGTGCTTTAAGAATGTCAGCAAACATCAGCTATGAGACAATGATGGTTTTTTCAGTTGCCAACGGTGAAGAAGCTGTTCAGCCTCTCATGGAGAAATTCAAGGCTATGATTGAAGCTAACGGCACTCTTGAGAGCGTTGATGAATGGGGCAAGCGTAAGCTCGCATACCTTATCAACGACGAAGCAGAGGGCTACTATGTTCTCTTCAATTATCAGGCAACACCTGAATTTCCCGCAGAGCTCGACCGTGTTGTTAAGATCACAGACGGCGTGCTTCGTTCACTCATTGTCAAGAAGAACTAAGGAGGTCGCAAAATGTTAAACAATGCCGTAATTATGGGCAGACTTGTTGCAGACCCCGAGCTTCGCACTACAGGAAGCGGTATTTCCGTTTTATCCTTCACTGTTGCCGTTGACAGAGGCTTTGTCCGTCAGGGTGAAGAACGTCAGGCAGATTTCATTGACATTATTGCTTGGAGACAGACTGCTGAATTCGTCAGCAAATATTTCCGCAAGGGTTCAATGATAGCTGTTCAGGGACGCATCCAGACCAGAACCTATGATGACAGAAACGGCAATAAGAGAAAGGCTGTTGAAATTGTTGCAGATAACGTAAGTTTCTGCGGCTCAAAGAATGAATCGGGCGGCGGCTCTTCCTATTCAAGAGAAGACAGCTACGCAGCTGCACAGCCTGCTCCCTCATATTCAACTGCCGATGAAGGAGATTTCAAGGAAATCCCCGAAGACGACCTTCCGTTTTAAGGTCGTGCCAAACTGAAACTGAAAAGGAGGTTTAATCCATGGCTTACGATAAGAGCGACAGAAGACCCAACAAGAAGGGTCGCAGAAAGGTTTGCGCTTTCTGCGTTGAAAAAGTTGAATGCATCGATTATAAGGATGTTAACAAGCTCAATAAGTTCACTTCAGACAGAGCAAAGATTCTTCCCCGTCGTGTAACAGGTACTTGCGCTAAGCATCAGCGTGAACTCACCACAGCTATTAAGCGTGCACGTCAGATTGCTCTTCTTCCTTACACAAGTGACTGATAAAATCGTTTGAGATTTGCTTCACGAAGCGAAGAACAAAAGAAACAAATAAATTACGGCTTGTTTCGGATTTCCGATTCAAGCCGTTTTTGTTTCTTTTTAGCCGCTTTTCCCGACTCGACGTATATCCCATACGCCTTCATCGGGCAAAAGCGGCTTCTTCATCTCCGTGAGAACAAATCTCATAACGATTTAAAAATTTTATTATAAATTCGCTCTGCATTATTGCAGTCGGTATAGTCAAAGTTGAATTCTCTGAATTGGCGGAGCTTTTCTTCGCTTTTTCGGGGATTTTTTATTGCTTCAATAACATCATCAAAGTTTCTTGCGACATCACCCGGAACATATTTCTCATAATCAAAATAGAATGAACGCTCTTTTTCATATTCTTCAAGGTCAAATGCAAAGAATATGCAGGGTTTTGAAAGCAGAGCAAAATCCATGCAGGCGGAGGAATAGTCCGTTATCAGCATATCGCAGATGAGAGTTAAATCTCCGATATCATGCCCTTTTGTAACGTCAATCGCACCTTCAACGGGTTTTGACGAATTAATCTGCGGATGAAGCTTTATAAGCAGGCAATATTCATCGCCGAGCTGTGTGTTGAATGCTTCCATATCAATGTTATCAAGCAGTTTTTTATCCGCATCACCGTTTTCACGGAAGGTCGGTGCATAGAGAATCAGCTTTTTGCCTCTGCATTCGGGATGGGCATTGTCAAAAGCTTTCCTGATTTCATCTGTATTTCTTTCAGCCGGAAGAAGGTCAATTCTCGGTGCACCGAGCGGAAGAATTTTCTTTTCATCAACGCCGAATGCCTCGGAATAAATCGGCACAACGTTCTTGGAGGAGCAAATAACATATGTAAGTTTTTCGGAGCATTTCTTTTCACGAACAGCAACATCATCGGCAAGCGGTGCGGAAAGTCCGAATTTTTTGAATGCACCTTCGGCGTGCCAAAGCTGGGTTATAACCGCTTCGGGGCTGAAATTGAGGTCTGCCATCGGCATGAAATTATCGTTGAGGAAAATATATTTTGCCGTTGCAAGTGCTTTTGCCTTTAAAGTGAAAAATCCCGCCGCTTTAAGGCAGGATATAACAAGGGCTTTGATGCCCGAAAAATCAAGCTGCAAATCCCTTGTTGAAATATTAACGATATCGTATCCGCCGATTTTTTCAATATATGAACGCATAACTCCGAGTGAGTCCTTTTCGCCGCCGTTATGGGGTGCAACGAAAGCAACTCTGTTTTGCTTCACGGGTAAAATGCGGCAGATGTTGAAAAATACGGCATAGAGAGAATAGAAAAGTTTTTTCAAAATTAACACCAACGGTTATTTTAATTTCAAAAACAATTTTGCACCGAATCCGATGAGGAAATCGGGAAACAAACCGAATTTCGGAGATTTTTTAAGAAGTGTTACAACCTTGAAAAATCTTGTGTCAAGCGGCTTCTTGCCGTCAAGGTGCAAAACAATCTTACCTTTTGCGGCTTCTTTTGCAGATGCCGCAAAGCCTTCGGATGAAAGCTGTTTTATGTTTTCTGCATCGGGAAGCTTATCGTTTTTTGCTGTTATAAGCTCAAAAACGGGCATCGACTGCGAATAAACCGAGTTTATGAATTCCGCCGAGCAGTTTTTTGCAATAATGCTTATGAAAGGATTTCGGGAAATTTCGATTTTATCATAAATCTCATTGCCGATATCCTTTTGCACCGTTTCGCATTTTTTGCGTGTTTCCGCACTCATACGGCTTTTCAGCTCACTGCATTTTTGAACAATGAGGCGTACAGTTTCGTTTTCGGCTCTCCATAAAATACGGTAAAATTCATTTATGAGAGCAGAGTATGTCTTGCATATAATTTCCTGAAGATAATCCTCGGCGTATCCCGCTTTTTCGGCTGCATCATAAACAATCTGCATTGACTGCAAAAAGTGATTGACAAGCTCCGTGCTTATACTCTGGCTTACCGAAAAGCTTTCTTTCGGGGTGTGGCGGCGATATTTGAACATTGCACCGTAAACACCGATAATCTTCGGATTTTCTTTATAAATGAGCGGCATGGTGAACGCACCGTCTTCGCTGTAGCGCAGTGGAGGAAAAAGAATTTCGCTGTTTTTGATCATTGCTGTTTTGCAGCACTTGTTGCCGAGCAGAAAATTCCATAAAAGGCGCTTGTCCGAGCAGTCTATGAGTTCTTCTTTTGCAAGCTCTTCCGCAACGGGATTTATCTGCGTGCCGCCGTATCCGAAGCTGGTTATGCGGCATACAGCCATATCTGCATTGCCCTTTTCAAGTGCATTGTAAATATTTTCAAGAGATTCAGGCGAAAAAATATCGTCACTGTCAAGGAAAACGGTGTATTTGCCTTCGGCGTGGTTTATCCCGTTGTTTCTTGCGGCAGAAACACCCGAATTTTCCTGATAAACAGAAAGTATATTGCTGTTTTTCTTTGCATACTCCGCAATAATATCAGCCGTTTTATCCGTTGAACCGTCATTGACAATAATAATCTGAATATCATCAAGCGTTTGATTTTCAAGGCAGTCAAGGGTTTCGGCAAGAAACATTTCGCTGTTGTATGCAGGAATAATAACGGAAATTTTCATGTTTATTTTTCCCATTTGATAACGGTTTTTCCGAAATGGCGGCTTATATCACGGGCAAAGGCGGTGTGAATATCAGAGATTGTTCTGACTTCGATAACCTCGCCTATGAGGTTTTCAAGATATGCGGAAAGTTTGGGGTTTTCGGCAAGAAGATCCATTGTGCGCTGAAAATCTTCAACACCGCTTCGGCTTGAACCGAAAAGGTTAAGACCTTTTTCAAGCACCATTCTTGTATTGATATCAACAAATCTTTCGCTTACACCCATAAGACCTATTGAACCTTCGGGGTTTATAAGGTCAATTATCTGTGCGATTGCAAAACGTGAGCCTTCACCGCCTACGCATTCAAATGCATGGTCGATTTTAAGCCCCTCGGGAACATGGTCAACATGGTATGCACCGTCTGCGAATGAAAAGTACGCAAGCTTATCGTAAACCGTTCCGAAAACATATAGCTTTGTTTCGGGATAAAGAGCTTTAAGAATGAGAGCTGTTATAAAGCCAACATTGCCGTCGCCCCAGATGCCGATAGAGTTTTTGCGCTTGTGAGCGAATTTTTCAAAACGTGTTACCGCATGAACGGCAACGCTGATAAGCTCTGCGAATGATGCAATACGCAGGTCTGCGCCGTCGGGCACTCTTACGAGTCTGTCAGGCGCAATGTCTATATAATCTCTCAAAAAGCCGTCGTAACCGCTTGAGCAGAAACGGCTTGTGGGTCTGTAGTTTTCAGCGATTATATCGTCTTCATCCATGGGTGTGTTCGGAACGGGAACAACCATTTCACCCGGTTTGAAATTACCCGTCGGGTCAAAAACAACCTTGGCAACGCATTCGTGAATGAGAGCCATCGGGAGCTTTGCCTTGAGCGCCTCACGGCTCCTGTTGCCGAGATAATAACGCTGGTCGGCTTTGCATACCGAAAGGTAAACGGGGCGCAGGAGAACGCTGCTTTTTATATCCGGCTGTGTGCAGGCAACGTCAATCATGCCCGGTGCAATAAGCCTGTAAACTGAATTAATCATCTGACTCCTTGCCTTTCAAAAGAGTATGAGCAACCTTGAGGTCATACGGATAGGTGATTTTGATATTGAATACTTCTCCCTCAACCATATAAACAGCCTTGTTCTTGATTGAGAAGATTTTGCATGCATCTGTGAGAATTGCCTTCTCGTCATCGGTGAGGCTTGAAAGAACTCTTGCAAGCTCCTTAAGGCGGAAGGACTGCGGAGTCTGACCCTGATACATCTTGCTTCTGTCGGGGATTGAAGAAATGATTTTTCCGTCGGCACTTTCAACGATTGTGTCGGTAGCGGGAATAACGGTATCGCATGCACCGTATTCAAGCGCGGCGGCAACGTTTTCTTCAATTATTCTGTGTGTAAGGAAGGGTCTTACCGCATCGTGAGTTACGATAACGGTGTTTTCATCTGTTTCATAATTCTTTTCTATATATTCAATTGCGTTTTCGAGTGTACCGTTTCTTGAAGCACCGCCTGCAATAACGGTAACTTTTTTGCCCTCGGGAAGATGTTTTTTAACCAAGTCCTGGGTGTGTGCAATCCATGCCTTGGGGCAGAGAACAAGAATTTCGTCAATTTTATCGTTAATGAAGAACTTTTCTATGGTATGAATAATAACGGGCTTTGTTCCGAGCTCAAGATACTGTTTGGGTGTTTCGGAATTGCCCATACGGCTTCCTATGCCGCCTGCGAATACTGCTGCAAAAACCATATTTCTCATCCTTTCAAATTGCTTTTAAGCTTATTTTCCGCCCTTAACCATTCGGTCATACTGCGCACAGATTTCCTTTGCATCGCCCTGTGCAATCAGCTTGCCGTGGTCAAGGATAATCGCCTTATTGCATATGTTAAGCACCTGCTGTGTGCTGTGCGAAACAAATAAAACGGTTGTTCCCTTATCAAACATCGAGCGGATTTTTGCTTCACTCTTCTGCCTGAATTTTGCGTCGCCTACAGATAAAACCTCGTCGAGAATAAGAATTTCCGGCTCAACTGCGGTTGCAATTGCAAAGCCGAGTCTTGCACGCATTCCCGATGAATAGTTTTTGACGGGAACCTCAATAAAATCCTTAAGCTCGGAAAATTCAACGATTTCATCATATTTTTCATCGATGAATTTTCTGGAATAGCCCATGGTGGCGCCGTAGAGATAAATATTTTCTTTGCCCGAGTAGTTCATGTCAAAGCCTGCGCCGAGCTCAAGCATGGGTGCAATAACGCCGTTGACCTTAACGCTGCCCTTTGAGGGCTTGAGAACGCCTGCAATAACCTTAAGCAGGGTTGATTTACCTGCACCGTTAAAGCCGAGAACACCTACTCTTTCGCCTTTTTCAACCGTGAAGCTGATATCCTGAAGTGCCCAGAATTCGGTGAAATGAAGCTTTCTTGTAACGAGCTTAATAAAATATTCTTTAATGTTATCAACCTTTTCTTTGTTGAGGTTGAACATCATGCTCATATTTTCAACAACAATTGCGGGTTTGCTCATAAGCCGTTCCTTTCATCAGATGTGAAGAATGAATTTGTCCTGTTTCTTATAGAAGGCAACAAGTCCTATAACAACGGTAACGATTCCGAAGGCAAGTGAATAGAGAAGATGATTGATATTGAACATCTCTCCGAAAAGCACGCAGCTTCGGAACATCTGTGTTATCGAATAAAGCGGATTTGCCATAAGAGCCATTTTGAATATTTCGTTTTTGATGCCAAGCTGCTCAACCTGATAGAAAATCGGGGTGAGATAGAAAAGAAGGGTGCAGAAAACCTCGTAAAGATATTCGACATCCTTAAAGAAAACCTCAAGGGTTGAAAGAATAAGCCCGACACCTATGCTTACAAGAAGCAAAATTAAAATCGGAATAGGCGAAAGAAGGATATACGGGGTAATATGCGGCGGTTCGTTTGAGAAGAAATAGAAATACAGCATAAAGCAAACGAGCACCGTAAGAGAGATAAGGAAGGTTACAAAATTTGCGATTATGTTTGAGAGGGGATAGATATATTTCGGAACATAAACCTTCTTGATAACCGATGCGCTGTTTCGGATTGAACGCATTGCTCTCTTTGTTGACTGGGTGAAAAATTCAAATATAAGACGTCCGCAGAGAAGATAAATGGGATAATTCACAACTCCCGAACGCTTGCCGCCGAAAACTCCGCCGAAAACAATAACAAGAATTATTGTTGTAAGAAGCGGCTGCAAAAACGTCCAGAAAATTCCGAGAACGGAGTTTCTGTATTGCAGCTTTATGTTTTTGCGGACTATTTCATAAAGCAGATATCTGTATTTATAGAAATTTTTTAAATATTTCATATCATTTTCCCGTTTCTGCCGTTATTTTAAACCCCATTTTGCAAAATAATTGAGCATGGAGTTGATTTGAACAAGCTTGAGCTTGAAATTCTTTTTGGATTCACGGCCCCATTCATGGTAAACCGTTGCTTTGGGATAATAAACCGTTCTGCAACGTGAATTAACCTCGCGTGTAAGGTCGCTGTCCTCAAAATACATGAAGTAGCGTTTATCAAAACCGCCGATTTCCTTAAACAGCTTTGTTCTTATGAACATGAAGCAGCCCGTTGCGTTTTCAATATCAATCGGCTGTGAGAGGTCGCAGTCAAGCATAGCATATTCTTTAAGAATTCCGCTCGGTTCGCCGCTTCCTCTTAACCTGCTTGCAACAAGATATTTAAGGCAGGGATTGCGTTTGCCGAGAACCTGAAGTCTGCCGTCGGGGAAACGGATTTCAGGCGATACCATGCCGACATCTTTATTATTCTCAAGAAAATCGGCAAGTTTTGCAATAACGTCATCCCTTACTATAATGTCGGGGTTTATTATTACATGATAGTCGGACTCGAGTTTGTCCAATATGAGGTTATGACCTTTGCCAAAGCCGATGTTTCCGCCGCTTCGGATAAGAGTAACCTCGGGATAATTTTTTTCTATATGTTCGATTGTTCCGTCTGTTGAGCCGTTGTCAACAACAAAAAGACGGAACGGAACCTCGGTGCATTTTAAAAGTGAGCCTACTGCATTGTCGATGGTTGCAATGTTGTTGTAGGTCACGATGCAGCCGGTAACGGTTATACTCATTTCTGTTTAATCCTTTCCAAGGCACATATTGGAAATTATTTTATCCTTGCCAAAGATAAAAGTATCTTAAGCCGCCATTCGATTTTTTGCCGCATTGAAGTTTTTCCGCCCGTTACCGTTTCCGAATGTCTGCGCCACTTTATCAGCGGCTTTGAAAGAAGAAGAACATTTCGTTTTTTCTTTAACGCAACAAGCGCAATCCACCAGTCATGCATAGGAAGTGCCTCGGGGAAAGGCAGCGATTCCTGCAAAACCTGCTTTGTGAATGCCATGCAGCAGCCGACAAATGAATTTCTTGCCATGTTGCCGAAGAATGAAGCATTCGAGCCGTGGAGGGCAAAATATGACGGTTCGGTTATATTGAGGGCGGAATCCGTAACGGATGCATCGTGGAGAACAAGGTCTGCACCGTTTGAAAATTCCTTCATAACTAGTTCAGCCTTATCGGGCATCCATACATCGTCCTGATCACTCAAAAAGATAATATCTCCCGAGCAGGCTTTAAGGGCATTTTCAAAGTTCTTGACAACGCCCTCACCTTTGCCTTCAATATAGCGGACTCTTTTATCCCGGGATTGATAATTCATAACGATTTCACGGGTTTTGCCCTGCGGATAATCGTCGGAAACTATCAATTCATCGTTTTCTCCGAGCTGACCGAGGATGGAATCGAGCTGCTCGGATATATATTGCTCACCTTTATAAGCGGCGAGTGCAACCGATATTTTCATATTAATAGAGCTTTGCACCGGCAGGTATATGATCATCAACCATTAAAAGATGAAGCTTTTCTTCGCCCTCTTCTTCGTGGATTGCGCTCAAAAGCATACCGCAGGATTCAATGCCCATCATTGCTCTCGGAGGAAGATTTGTGATAGCGATAAGTGTTTTGCCGATAAGCTCTTCGGGCTCATAGAAAGCATGGATACCGCTGAGAATGGTGCGTTCGTTTTCTGTTCCGTCATCAAGAGTGAACTGCAAAAGCTTCTTGCTCTTGGGAACGGCAACGCATTCCTTAACCTTTACAGCTCTGAAATCGGATTTGCTGAAGGTTTCAAAATCAACCGTTTCTTCAAAGAGAGGCTCAATTTTAACCTTTGAGAAGTCAATTACTTCCTTAACAACAGGCTCTTCAACAGTTGCTTCTGCTTTTACGGAAGGCTGGGTTGAATCGCTGCCGCCGAGAGATTTCATTGTGGGGAAGAGAAGAACGTCTCTGATAGCCTGCGAATCGGTAAGGAGCATGCACATTCTGTCGATACCGAAGCCGATACCGCCTGTGGGGGGCATGCCGTATTCAAGAGCCATCATAAAGTCTTCGTCTGTTGTGTTTGCTTCTTCATCGCCCTGGGCAAGCTGTGCCTCTTGAGCCTTGAAGCGCTCTCTCTGGTCAATGGGGTCGTTAAGCTCTGAATATGCGTTAGCCATTTCCCAGCCGTTCATAAAGAATTCGAAGCGCTCAACAAAATTGGGGTCCTCGGGCTTCTTCTTTGTGAGGGGAGAAATTTCGATGGGGTGGTCGATAACGAATGTGGGCTGAATAAGATGCTCTTCTGCATATTCTTCAAAGAACATTGCAAGAATATCGCCCTTGCCGTGTCTGGCTTCATAATCTATGTGATGCTTGTCTGCAAGCGCTCTTGCATCCTCAAGAGTTTCTACCTCGTTCCAATCTATGCCTGCATACTTCTTAACTGCGTCAACCATTGTTATCTTTTCAAAGGGTTTGCCGAGATCCATTTCAACGCCGTTATAGGAAATTTTTGTTGTGCCGAGAACAGCCTGTGCAACATGGCGGTAGAGATTTTCGGTAAGCTCCATCATGCCGTGATAATCGGTGTATGCCTGATAAAGCTCCATAAGGGTGAATTCGGGATTGTGACGTGTATCGCAGCCTTCGTTTCTGAAAACTCTGCCGATTTCATAAACCTTTTCCATGCCGCCTACGATAAGTCTCTTAAGATAAAGCTCAAGAGAAATACGGAGCTTAAAATCTTCATTAAGAGCATTGTGGTGAGTAACAAAAGGTCTTGCGGCAGCACCGCCTGCATTTGAAACAAGAACGGGTGTTTCAACCTCAAGGAAGCCCTGTGAATCAAGATAGCTTCTGATTTCGCGAAGAATGAGCGAACGCTTAACGAATGTATCCTTAACATCGGGGTTCATTATAAGGTCGAGATAACGTCTGCGGTAACGGGTATCTGTATTGGTAAGACCGTGGAACTTTTCGGGCAGGGGAAGAAGTGACTTTGAAAGAAGGCGCAATGCCTTTGCATGAACGGAAACTTCGCCTCTTCTTGTTCTGAAAACGAAGCCCTTTACTTCAACGATATCACCGATATCCCACTTTTTAAAATCGGCAAAGCATTCCTCGCCGATTTCGTCAATCTTAACATAAACCTGCATTCTGCCTGTGAGGTCTCTTACGTCAATGAAGTTTGCCTTACCCATGTCACGGCGGCTCATCATTCTGCCGCAGATGGAAACATCTGTGTTTTCAAGCTCTTCAAAGCGTTCAACTATCTCTGCGTTGTGAATGGTCTGCTCTGCAAGAGTAATCTGAAACGGGTCATTGCCTGCTGCCTGAAGTGCTTCGAGCTTTTCAACCCTGATTTGTCGGAGTTCATTTGTGTCTTGAACCTGCTCCTCTTCGGGAGCGGCATTTACAATCTTTTCTTCAGCCATGTTATTGTAATTCCTTTCTAACTAACTTAATGCCAAAAAGCGACAGGGGGAGAATTTTCTCCCGAATCCCATCGCCAAATATTTTGATTTTATTACTTGGAAATTTCAAGAACCTTCATTTTGATAATCTTGCCCGAAGGAGTCTGAACATCTGCAATGTCGCCGACTTTTTTGCCCATAATTGCTGAGCCCACGGGTGAGAGGTCGGAAATAATGCCGTTTTCGAGGTCGCTCTTACCGAGAATTTTATATTCAACCTCTTCGTCATATTCCATGTCATAAAGCTTTACCTTTGAACCGATGCGTACAAATTCGGTTGTAAGCTCTGTTTCGTCAAGAATTTTAGCGTTGCGAAGGTCAGCCTCAAGCTTTGCAATTTCAGCTTCAAGCTTTGCCTGTTCGTTCATCGCCTCATCGTATTCTGCGTTTTCGGAAAGGTCGCCGTGTGAACGAGCTTCTTTGATTTTTTCGGCTATATCGTCTCTTCCCTCGGTTTTGAGTTTGTTAAGCTCTTCGCTCAATTTGTTATAATCTTCGCGGGTAAAGACTGTCTTTTTTTCCATTTTGATATATCTCCTTTGATTATGATAATAGACATACTAGTATAAAGTCTTTTATATTATATATTATATATATTAATATGTCAAGTTTCAACTTTGTTACACTTTTTTGCCTATGAAGCATTTAAGACATTTTTCTGCCTGCGGATTTTCACATTCCGAACAGCTTATTTCCGTTTTGCTGAAAGAGGAGGCTCTGTATTCTGAGCTGCCGCAAAGCTCTGTTAATGCGCCTGCAAAATCCACGGTTTCTATATCGGGGGAAATAATGCTTTTGTGATAATCGGAAAGCTCAACTCCGCTGCCGCAAAAACGTATTTTTCCGCCGCTTTTTCTTTTAGCGGTGAAAACTGCGGCATCACTCATGGAGGTAAGTACGGCGCCGTCGCAGCATATCACGATTTCCGGATGCTTTACGGGTTCGTATGTGTTGCGGATTACAAGGGAAGCGCCGTAATTTTCATATATCTCTGCCGATGCAGAGGCAAATCTTTCGGGGTGGGATGTTATAACCCTCACCGTTGATGCAAAGGGAATTAATTCGTTTACTCTCTGATACATTACCGCATTTCTGTCCGTCAGAGTAATACAGGTTTTTTCCGGCGGCAAGTCCGATTGACCTATTGTTTTTAATGCCGTGTTAAAAATCAGAATCGCGTTCATGGAAATGGGGATAAACCTTTTCAGCCCCGAATTATCAGGCAGCGGTATGCTGTGTGAAGCAATTATTCGCGAGGCATATCTGCCGCATTTTTCGGATGTGAGTACCCAGTCAATCCCGTTCTTTTCTTCAAGCACTTCCAAAACATAAAACGGCAGACCTCTGTCTGTTTTGCATACAAGGGCGGGAGCTTTTCTTATTCTTTTAGCTTGCTTTTTTCGCTCTATATATCTTTTTTCGGGCAAGACCGTCTTTAAAACAACAAACACATTATTGCACCTCTCAAAGCAGTTTATTACCAAACTATGCAAGAGATAAAACAATAATGTGTTATTGGTTATATTTTATTCATCTTTGAAAACAAGCTCAAGTTCTTCGGCGGTCATTTCACGGCATTCGCCTTCTTCAAGAGAGGTATCAAGCTTAAGTGAGCCAATCTGAATTCTTCTCAAATGCTCAACATTGTTACCGAGAGCATGAAACATGCGCTTTACCTGATGATATTTACCCTCTCTTATCTTGATTTCGGCAGCGGGCAATCCCTCACTTGTTGTAAAGGCTTTAACCTTTGCAGGCAAGCATTCCGTGCCGTCTCCGAGGGTAATTCCTTCCTCTAATTTTTTGATATCGTTTTCGTCAATCGGGAAGGATAATGTGGCTTCATAGGTCTTGAAAACATGATGTGCAGGGCTCATTATTCTGTGTGCAAAAGCACCGTCATCCGTTATAATTAAAAGACCTACGGTGTCTCTGTCAAGTCTGCCAGCAGGGAAAAGGCTGCGTCTTTTAAGCTCGGGAGGAATGATGTCAATAACGGTCTTTTTTGCAGGGTCCGTGGTTGCGCTGATAACCCCTTGAGGCTTGTTGAGCATTATGTAAACATGCTCCTTTGCTGTAAAGCTATATCCCTTTACATCTATGTTATCAACCTCGGGGTCAACAAGCTCCTCCGCACGCAGACAAACTCTTGAATTTACCGATACCGCAGCATCCTTTATCAGCTTTCGTGCATCTTTTCTGGATACATTGCAGTTGAGTGCTATTAACTTATCAAGACGTTTAAGACCCATATGAATCTCCCTATAAGAATTTGTAGGGCGGGGGCTTGCTCCCGCCGTTCAAGAAAAAGGACCGGCTGAAACAACCGGTCCCTGAATATTCAGCTTAAATTATGCAAGCTCTGCGAAGTACTTGATTGTACGAACCATCTGGCTTGTGTAGCTGTTTTCATTGTCATACCATGAAACAACCTGAACCTGATACATATCGTCAGCAATCTTTGTAACCATTGTCTGAGTTGCATCGAAGAGTGAACCGTAAGTGATACCGATGATATCGCTGGAAACGAGTTCTTCTTCTGTGTAACCGAAGGAAGCTGATGATGCAGCCTTCATAGCAGCATTGATGCCTTCCTTGGTGATGTCAGCGCCCTTAACAACTGCAACAAGGATAGTTGTTGAGCCTGTGGGAACGGGAACTCTCTGTGCGGAGCCGATGAGCTTGCCGTTGAGCTCGGGGATAACAAGACCGATAGCCTTTGCAGCGCCTGTTGAGTTGGGAACGATGTTAGCAGCAGCTGCTCTTGCTCTTCTGAGGTCGCCCTTTCTGTGAGGACCGTCAAGAACCATCTGGTCGCCTGTGTAAGCATGAACTGTTGTCATAATACCGCTCTGGATGGGAGCATAATCGTTGAGAGCCTTTGCCATGGGAGCAAGGCAGTTTGTTGTGCAGGAAGCAGCAGAGATGATTGTATCTTCAGCTGTAAGAGTGTTTTCGTTTACGCTGTAAACGATTGTGGGAAGATCATTGCCTGCGGGAGCGGAAATAACAACCTTCTTTGCGCCTGCATCGATGTGAGCCTGGCTCTTTGCCTTTGAGGTGTAGAAACCTGTGCATTCAAGAACAACGTCAACGCCGATTTCGCCCCAGGGAAGCTCTGCAGCGTTAGCTTTAGCATAGATTTTGATTTCTTTGCCGTTAACTGTGATGCTGTCTTCGCCTGCAACTACTGTATCAGCGAGAGCGTATCTGCCCTGTGCTGAATCGTACTTAAGAAGATGAGCAAGCATTTTGGGATTTGTAAGGTCATTGATAGCAACGATTTCGTAGCCTTCTGCACCGAACATCTGACGGAATGCGAGACGGCCGATACGACCGAAGCCATTGATTGCAACTTTAACTGCCATAGTGAATTACCTCCAAAAATAATTTCATTTTTTGACAAGATATATTTTATACATTTTTTATCAAATATGCAACAGTTTTTTGATATTTTTCAAACTTTTGGTAAACTGAACAAAATTAGAAAAATCAGCGAAAAAAACGGTGCAATTCTAACAAAAAAACCAGTGTATTTTTATGCATTTTGATTTCATTTATGATACTTTCCGCCGCTTGAAATCATAAAAGAACGGTAAATCTGTTCAAGCAGCATAACCCTTGCAAGCTGATGCGGAAAGGTCATGGGACTCATGGAAAGACGGAATTTTGCTCTGCTTTTAACTTCGGGCGAAAGACCGTGAGAGCCTCCGATGATGAAGCAGAGCGAGCCAAAGCCCGAAACGGCACATTTTTCAATCTCTTTTGAGAGAGCCTCGGAGGATAATTCCCTGCCTTCTATGCAAAGTGCAAAAACCGCCTCATTCGATGAGATTTTAGACAGAATTCTCTCGCTTTCATCTGCGAGAGCGGCTTCAATCTGTGATTCGTTGGGATTTTCGGGAAGCCTTGCAGGAGGAAGTTCCGTTATTTTCAGCTTGCAGAATGCACCGAGCCTTTTTTCGTATTCAGCGCATGCCATGCGAAGATAATCCTCTTTGAGTTTTCCGACGCATATTATATTTATATTTATCATTGTTATCATCCTGACTGCATAATTTTTATACGGGAGTGATTATATGAAAATGCTTAAAGAAAGGCTGCTTGTTTTGTTTTTTTGCCTTTTTATGATTGTGTGCAGTATCGGCGGAGTTCAGCTTACACGCAGAATTTCAGATACGGCAGTTACCGTAAACAGCGAACCCGAAACCACCGAAAAATACATAAAATGGGTTGATTTTTCCGTGCCGTATGCCGCGTTGCGTGACACAATGCAGCTCGATATTGATACCTATGGAACGGAAAGGCACCTTACCTGGATTGATACACTCTCTTATCTCGCCTGCAAAAACGGCGGAAAATGGAGCAGCTACAAAAGCTCGCAGCTCGACGGGCTTGTTGAAGCACTCGGCGATGATTTGCTGCCCGATGACCTTATGAAAACCAATGAATATTACCGCTTTCATAAGGAGGCTTTCTCTGCCGTGCTTTCGGGAATATTGGGCGAATATACCAAAGCCGCACCGGACGGAAACGGAGGAGTGAAGGTGGTGGAGGGCTATGGTCTAAAGGCATATTCTCCCGTTGCCGAGGGCTTTTGGTTCAGTCATTATGACGATTTCGGCGACTCGCGTTCATACGGCTATAAACGCCGCCATCTGGGCAACGATTTGATGGGTTCAATCGGTACTCCGATAGTTGCCGTAGAGGGCGGAACCGTTGAAGCGATTGGTTGGAACCGTTATGGCGGCTGGAGAATTGCCGTGAGAAGCTTTGACGGTAAACGCTCATATTACTATGCGCATTTAAGACGAAACAGACCGTACGCCGAGGGTCTTGAAATCGGTTCGAGAGTTAAAGCGGGGCAGGTGATAGGTTATCTCGGAATGACGGGATATTCAACCGAAGAGAATGTAAACGGAATGACCGTTCCCCACCTTCATATCGGAATGCAGCTTGTTTTCAATGAGGCGCAGAAAGAGGGGACAAATCAAATTTGGCTTGATATGTATGCTTTGATTGAGTTGCTGAATAAGAATAAATCAAGCGTTGTAAAAGATGAGGAAAGCGGTGAATATAAACGGGTTTATGATGTTTTTGACGCCTCATATCCCGATGATATGCGGCATATAACAACTCTTGCCCCAACGGAAATCACAGAGCAATAACGGGGTTTCTGTCGCCTGCAACGCTCAAAATATAGTCAATGTTTTCTTTTGCGCCTGCCATCGTCATTGCGGCGTGTGTTGTTTCGTATGCGAGAGAGGGAATATTATTTTCCTTGCTTAAGTGCCCCAAAACAAAACGAGTAGTTCCCGATTCAACAAGCTTTACCGCGGTTTTGGCACAGTTTTCGTTGGAAAGATGCCCGTGATCCGAAAGAATTCTTTGCTTGAGAAAATACGGATACGGTCCGTTCTGAAGCATGCCGACATCGTGGTTTGATTCAAGCAAAACAAGGTCGCAGCCGTAAATCGCATTCATAACGGAGTCGTTGATGCAACCGATATCGGTTGCAACGGCGAGCCGCTTGTTATCGGGGGTTACTACGGTGAAGCCGGTGCTTTCTTTTGTGTCATGCGGAGTTTTAAAGGGTCTTATATGCATTCCGCAAATTTCTGTTCCGTTGTACGGAATAACATCGGCGGTCATTTTTTCGGTCAGCGCACCAAGCTCCTCCATACCTGAAAGAGTGCCCTCGGATGCATAGACCTTTGTTCCATGGCGTTGAGCAAAAACCCTTACGCCGTTTATATGGTCCCAATGCTCATGGGTTATGAATATCGCGCCGATTGATGACGGGTTAACTCCGATTTCAGTCAATGCCTCAGCGGTTCTTTTTGCGCTGACTCCGATATCGATAAGTATACCGCCGTGCGATGAACCGATGTATGTGCAGTTTCCGCTGCTTGATGAGTATAAAGAACAAAATCTTGCCATATGTAGCTCCAAAATAAACCGCCATAATCCGGTTAAGGCTTACGGCGGTTTTAATTGTAATTTAATTTTGCCGCAGATATTATATACATTATATATTCTTAAAATTAACCTGCGTTTGTGAGTGCATCGGGTTCGGGGCAGAACATTCTTTTTATATCTGCTCCGAGGCCTTTGAATTTCTCAACAACATCCTCATATCCTCTGTCGATATGGTAAATATCCTCAACCTCCGTTGTGCCGCTTGCCGCAAGGCCTGCAATAATCATTGCTGCACCTGCACGAAGGTCATCGGCTTTTACGGGAGCGCCCTTGAGCTGCTCAACACCCTGAACAACGGCAAGCTGACCGTCAGCCTTGATGTTTGCGCCCATGCGGTTGAGCTGTTCGGTGTATTTAAAACGGTTTGACCATACGCTTTCGGAAATTATGCTTGTGCCGTCTGCAAGTGCAAGAAGCACTGCCATTTGCGGCTGCATGTCGGTGGGGAAGCCGGGATGAGGCATTGTTTTGATATTGCATTTATCGGGGCGTCTGTCAAGCGAAACTCTGACCGCATCGTCAAATTCCTCAACTGTTGCGCCGCTTTCAATAAGCTTTTTGGAAATTGATTCAAGGTGCTTGGGAATAACGTTTTTGATAAGAACATCGCCCTTTGTTGCTGCAGCGGCAACCATATATGTGCCTGCCTCAATCTGGTCGGGAATGATTGAATATGTGCAGCCGTGAAGCTGGTCAACGCCTCTTACCTTGATAACGTCTGTGCCTGCGCCTCTGATATCTGCGCCCATTGAGTTAAGGAAGTTTGCAAGGTCAACGATATGTGGCTCTTTAGCCGCATTTTCGATAACGGTAAGACCCTCTGCCTTGACTGCTGCAAGAAGAATGTTGACCGTTGCGCCGACCGATGCCATGTCAAGATAAATAGGGCTGCCGATAAGCTTATCCGCTTTTGCGTCAACAATCGCATTATCCTCAACGGAAACGGTTGCGCCGAGAAGCTCAAAGCCTTTTATATGCTGGTCAATGGGTCTGGGACCGAGATAGCAGCCGCCGGGCATTGAAACCTTTGCTCTTGAAAATCTTCCGAGAAGAGCGCCGATAAAATAATATGATGCGCGAAGATGCTTTGTCATATCGTGAGAAATAACATAAGAATCAACACGGCGTGAATCTATTTCAATTGAATGCTTATTTATAACTTTGATTTGTGCGCCGATTTGCTTGAGAATCTTCATCATATAGCCGATGTCGCTTATGGAGCAGGGGAGATTCTCGATAACGCAGATATCTTGAGAGAGAATAGCGGCAGGTATAATTGCAAGAGCAGCGTTTTTTGCGCCGCTTATTTCAACCTCACCGTGAAGAGGTGTACCGCCGTTGATTATGAATTTCTCCAAAGAAATTTCCCTCATTTCATATATTTATTCTATATAAACATATTATTTTTGTTAAAAACCCAAAGTATTATATCATCTTATTTCTGTTTTGAAAAGCCCTAAAATAAAAAAATATGTTATTTTTTTGTGGTTTTTTTGTAATTTTTTCTTATTTTTTGTGTTTTTGTGCGGCGAGAGAAGTGATTGCACATATAGTATGCCGTAAATCACGGTACATATATGCTGTAAATTATTTGCGAATCACGGGTTAAAACATCCAAAAACAATGCTTCTGTTTTGTTGAAATTGACTATGGCTTTTTTGACGAAAGTGTTTTTCGTCTTTTTAACGGAATGAGCCGTTGTTTTAACAAATTTCGGGTTTGTGATTTGTGAAATTGAACAAACGGAAAGTCGGTTTTTTGTGCCAAATACTAAAAATCGGAATTGGAATTTTGGAATGTCGGGATTTTTTTTGACAGCTGAAAATTGCAAAATTTTGTTAATTTTCAATAAAAACGGGCACAAATTCACAAAAAATTTAAAAAAACACCGAAAAATTACGAATATTTCTATTGCAAAACGGTTGGTTATTGTGTAAAATGTATATGTCCCGATGGTCATTTTGTATAAATTCACAAAGAAGTTAAAACAAATCGAATTGTGGGGTAATAATTATGTCTAACAGAATTTTCCAGGGTCTTGTTCATCAGATGAGAGATGCAGTAGGAAGAACCCTGGGCGTAATTGATGAAACAGGCACCATTATCGCTTGCAGCGAATTGAGCAAAATCGGCGAGGTAATTTCAACTGCAAACGATATATTTGCGGACAACGAGCTTCATTATATCAACGGATATACTTTCTGCAATTTCGGCGCACATATTCAGACCGAATATGCCGTTTTTGTTGAAGGCACCGATGAGCTTGCAGGCAGATTTGCGGCTGTTTGCTGTGTTTCGCTTGAAAATCTTAAGCAGTACTATGAAGAAAAGTTTGACAGGGGCAATTTCATTAAAAATGTTATTCTCGATAACATACTTCCCGGTGATATTTATCTCAAGTCCAGAGAGCTGCGCTTTGCCTCCGAGGCAACAAGAGTTGTTCTTCTTATAAGAATAACAGACCATAACGATGCCTCTGTATTTGATACTGTTCAGAATCTTTTCCCAGATAAGAGCAAGGATTTTGTTATCAATATCAATGAACACGATATTGCAATCGTTAAGGAAGTTCGCAGCAACATAGAATCCAAGGATCTCGAAAAGCTTGCACGTTCAATCTCCGATTCGCTCAGCACAGAGCTTTATACCCATGTTCTTGTCGGCATAGGCACAACTGTTGAGGGAATAAAGGATCTTGCACGCTCCTTCAAGGAAGCACAGATTGCTCTTGAAGTAGGCAAGGTGTTTGATACGGAGAAAACCATTGTCAGCTATGAAAACCTCGGTATTGCCCGCCTTATTTATCAGCTTCCCACCACTCTTTGCGATATGTTCCTCAGAGAGGTGTTCAAGAGAGGCTCGATAGAAAGCCTTGACCATGAAACACTGTTTACAATCCAGCGTTTCTTTGAGAATAATCTCAATGTTTCGGAAACCTCGAGAAAGCTGTTTGTTCACAGAAACACACTTGTTTACAGACTCGAAAAGATTAAGAAGCTTACGGGTCTTGACCTTCGTGAGTTTGATGATGCAATCGTATTCAAGGTTGCGCTCATGGTTAAGAAGTATCTTGACGCAAAGCCCGTTAAGTATTAATGCCTAAAATATTTTTAAGGATTTGATACAGTGATTGAATTTAAGAATGTATCCAAAAAGTATGACGGCGCAAACGCTCATGCTCTTAAGGATATTAACTTGACTATAGATAAAGGTGAATTCGTCTTTGTTGTCGGCTCCTCCGGAGCGGGCAAGAGCACCTTCCTCAAGCTTATGATGAGGGAAGAGGTTCCTTCAACGGGAACAATTGTTGTTGACGATGTTGACCTTACCAAAATAAAGAAAAGGGATATCCCGAAATTCCGCCGCAGACTCGGAATTGTTTTTCAGGATTTCCGCCTTATTCCGAATATGACCGTATTTGATAACGTTGCTTTTGCAATGCGTGTTATCGGAACAAAGGAAAAGAAAATACGCCGCAGAGTTCCTTATGTTTTGAGCCTTATGGGTCTTAACGATAAGGCAAGAAATTATCCCAAGGAATTATCGGGCGGTGAGCAGCAGAGAGTTGCTCTTGCGCGTGCGCTTGCAAATAATGCCGAAATCATTATTGCGGACGAGCCTACAGGTAACGTTGACCCCCAGATGAGCTACGAAATCGTTGATTTGCTTATGCGTCTTAACGAAGCGGGAACAACCGTTATCATGGTTACTCACGAGCATAGTCTTGTTCGCTGCTTTGATAAGCGAGTTATCATTCTCGATAAGGGAAGCGTTGTTTCCGACGGCGGAGCAATTATCCGCGAAGCGGCAACAGCCCATATAAATCCCATAAGCGAGATGTCAAATGAATACGTCGTTCCTCCCGAAGAGGATTATTCCGCTTATACCGGAAATGCAGAGGCTATGGACGGTCAGGAAGATAATCCCGTTGAGATGGTTGAGGAAGAATTCATCATTGCAGGAGGCGACGAATAATGGGTAAATTCGGTTATCTTATTAAAGAAGGCTTCCGCAATCTTAAGGTGAATAAGCTCATGTCGGTTGCTTCCGTAACCGTGCTTTTCAGCTGCCTTATGCTCATCGGCATCGCTTTTATGCTTCTTGTAAATATTGAGGCATTTATCGGCGGCATTGAGGCTGAAAATGTTATCATGGTTTATGCTGATGTTGATGCAACGGAGGTTGACTATATTTCTTTGGGCAATAAGCTTGATGATATTGCGAATATAGCTTCAATAGAGAAGGTTGAGAAGGAAACGGCTTATGAGGAAATCCTTGCAGACCTTGACGAGGGTCTTAAAACCTATCTCTCATCACTTGATGAAAACCCTCTTCCCGATGCATACAGAGTAACTGTTGCGGATATGTCGGGCTTTGAAACTGTTGTTTCGGAAATCAAAACCCTTGACGGCATTGAAAGGGTTTATGAAAACAGCACTCTTGCAAGGCAGCTTGAAGGAATCAGAAATTCCGTAACTTATATCAGTGTCGGTATGATTGCTTTGCTGCTTGTGGTTTCACTTTTTATTATTTCAAATACAATTAAAGTTACAATGTTCAGCCGCCGCCTTGAAATCAGCATTATGAAAAGCGTCGGCGCAACCAATTCGTTTATCCGCTTGCCTTTCATGGTTGAAGGCATCATAATCGGCATCATAGCGGGTATTCTTGCCACGGGAGCGGTATGGGGTATATATGAATTCGCTCTCGGCTCATTTACTGCCGTGCTTTCGGGCTTCGGCGGCACAGCACGGATTGATTTCCTTGATTATGCTCTTTATCTTGTTGCGGCTTTTGTCGGTATCGGCGTTTTCACGGGCGTTTTCGGCAGTGCAACATCAATAAGAAAATATCTTAAGGAAAGGAAGTTTGTTGAACTTGAAGAATAATAGAAAAACCATAACAAGAAAAATTCTTTGCCTTATTATGGCTTTTGTCTGTGTATTCTCGGTTGCGGCTCCTTACTCGGCACCTGTTGCTTCTGCGCAGGAAAGTCTTGAGGATTTGAGAAATCAGATTGACGAAATCGAAAAAGATATAGTTGAAGATAACAAAGCTTTGGCGGAAGTTGAAAAAGATATCAAAAACAACGAAAAAAAGCTTGATAATCTCAATGACCAGCTTGACAAGATTTCGCAGCAGGTTGATTTGCTCATGGAAAGCATTGATATTATTAATGATGATATTGATGATTTGCAGGGAGATATCAACGTTACTACAAATGATATAAAAGAAATTAACACGCAGATTGCGGAAATTGAAGCGCAAATCACGGAAACCGAAGCTCTTATGGACAGCACGAGGGAAATCCTTCTTGCAAGAATCCGTGAGAATTATATGTCAGGAGAGGCATCAACCGTTGAGCTTCTTTTCTCAAGCACTGACCTTTCAACCTTCTTTGCAAGGCAGGAGCTTGTTAAGAGAGTTTCCGAAAATGATGCAGAGCTTATTTCCGAGCTTACGGAAAAAATAAACGAGCTTGCAGAGCTTCAGTCAACACTTGAAACAACAAAATCTTCCCTTGAAGAAAAGAAATCCGAGCTCAATTCGCAGATGAATACTCTTAATACCAGACAGAATGAGCTTGAAAGCAATAAGAAATCCCAGCAGAAAAAGCAGGAAGAAGCCGCTGAAAAATACAGCGAGGTTGAAAATCTTATTGAAGAGCTCGATAAGGACAGCGACGAGTATAAGAAGGCAATCAAGAAAAAAGAAGCCGAGCGTGAAGCACTTGAAGCTGAAATTGACGAGATAATCAAGCAGGAAGGCTCGCAGGTCGGCGATACTCCCGATGAGGAATACGAAAACGACGGTACTCTCGGCTGGCCTCTTAAAGAAAGATGCACAATCACTGCCGGCTATCCTTATTATCCGAGCGGCGGCAGGCATTGGGGTATTGATATCTGCCTTTGCACATCAAGCGGCAGCACAAGAGATTCAAACGGCAACAGCCTTTCATACGGTCAGCCCTATTATGCTTCGCAGGGCGGTGAGGTTATCATCGCCGATTGGCATAAGAGCTTCGGCAACTATGTTGTTGTTGACCACGGTGACGGTAAGCAGACTCTTTATGCTCACTCAAAATCGTTGAATGTCAAGAAGGGTGATATCGTAAAGAAAGGTCAGCAGCTTGGTCTTATGGGTGATACGGGTAATGTTACCGGTCCTCATCTTCACTTTGAAGTAAGAATCAAAAACGCAGACGGCAGCGTAAGCAGAGAGAATCCGCTCAATTATGTTTCCAAGCCGTCATATGTCATCTAAAAAAGCCGCAGACCGAACTAAACATTCGGTCTGTAGTTTATAAAGGGTGTTTTTATGAATAAAAAAGTTTCACTTGGTATATGTGTTTCGCTGATTATAATTGCAATAACAGCAACCTTTGCGTTAACGATGGTCATATCCTCGCGTGTTTATGACGGAATCATCAGCGGTCTTTCGCTGCGTTCGATAAACTATAAATCGGTTGAAGAAATCGAAAACGTTGTTTCAAACTATTTCTACGGCAATATTGAAAATCAGAATTCATTGAGTGCATCGCTTGCTGAAGGTTATATCAAGGGTCTCAATGACGGTAACAGCCGTTATCTTGATTCCGAAGAATACGCTGCATATACGGCAAAGCTCGAGGGAGGCATAACGGGAATAGGTGTTGAAACCGCATTCGATTACCGCACTGGCGATTTCGTGATTACACATGTTTATGAAAATTCACCGGCAGAAAAAGCAGGGCTCAAGGAGCTTGATGTTATAACCGCAATTGCAGATGTTCCCGTTCACAGAGGAAATTATGCGGATCTTCAGGAAAATCTTTACGGCAGCCGGCTTTCTGCGGTAAAGGTTGAATATGAGCGAGACGGCGAAACAAAGGTTGTTGAACCCATGCTCGGCTTCCGTATTCCGAGTGTAAGCAGCAGAGCAGAAAGCAATGTAGGCTATATTAAAATAAAAGGCTTCTATAAAGATACCGCCTCCGAATTCAAGGAAGCGGCAGAAAAGCTCTCGGAGCAGGGTGCAGAGAGTATTATAATTGATGTAAGAGGCACATCTGAAGGCAGCATTGATTATGCAGCGCAGGTAATTGACGTTATTGTCCCCACGATTCAGGGCAATATAGCCGTTCTTAAAGATGAGAACGGAAATATTTATAAGGACAAGATTTATACTGCGGAAAACAGCAGCATTATGATGCCGTTTATTGTTCTTATCAACGAAGAAACAAGCGGTCCCGCAGAGCTTTTTGCGTGCGATCTTCGTGATATCAGTCAGGCACAGCTTGTAGGAACACGAACAGCAGGTGTCGGAACTACGCAGGAGCTTTTTGCTCTTGAAGACGGAGGCGCAGTGCTTCTTACCGTTGCACTTGTTGAACCCAAAAACGGTGCGGATGCGGTATATCACGAAAAAGGCATCGAGCCTACGGTTGAGGTTAACCTTGCAACCGGCAATGAAATCGATATTGATTTGCTCACCGATGAGCAGGATAATCAGCTTAGGACAGCATTCAACATGCTGGCGGCTTAAAGCTTTCTTCGCAGCTCAACCGCCTTGCCAAGCACGAAAACAGGCAGGGCATCACACTCCACTTTGCTAAAAATAAGCGGTTCATAAGAAGTATTTTCAGACACAAGCATTATGCTTGTGTCTTTTTTTATTATCTTGCGTATAATCGCATTTCCGTTGCCGATTGAAAAAACTCCCGTTTCACCGCTGTTAACATCCATTGAACGGCAAACTACAACCGTATCACCCGGAAACATCATCGGCGACATGCTGCCGTCGGTTACGTTAAGAGCAAAATAATCATTGCTGCCAAGCTTACTGCAAAGTGCCGCTGCAGTAATCAGACTGAAAACGGGTATTTTGTTTTCATCCTCTGTTTTTTCTTCGCCGAGAAGAGCTTCCATTGTAACCCCGAAGGTTTTTGCAAGAAGCCGGAGACTGCTGCGGTCAGGCATTGTGCGCCCTTTTTCCCATTGGCTTACCGCTGTTTGATGAACTCCGCAAAGCTCTGCAAGCTGCTGTTGTGACATTCCTTTTTGTTTTCTTAAGTCTTTAATTATGCTCATATTTTCCTCCGTAAGCTGTAAAAATGGTGAGCTTTACATCTGTAATTAATATTAGCAGAACTATTAAAAATGTCAAGTATTAATCGAAAAATGCAAAATTATCTCTTGACAAACGAACAAATGTTCACTATAATCAATAGCAGAACTATTAATTTGGAGGAGAAATGAAGGAAGATTATTTGTTTGATATATCGTATCCGAGTGAGGAGGAAATTAAAGCGGCGCAGCTTGCCTGCTGCGGCAGAGTGTGTAAGGAATGTGAAACCCCTGCCGCCTATGCTTGGCGAAAACGTGAGGTTGATATGTCGCTTTTGCTTGAAAAAGCCATTGAAAATGAGCTGACCGAAAATGAAAGGGCTGTTGTTACTGATAAATGGTATAACTCTTTGTCCCTGACACAGATTGCAAGAAACAGAGGCATCAGCCCCGCTGCTGTAAAACACACCTCGGAAAGAGCATTGGAAAAGCTTGAAAAGGTGCTTAAGTATGTTGTTTTTTATCAGCAGGATATTTTTGAAGAAAACATTGTTCCTGCCGTAATCGGCAGAGCAAGAATGATTATGTCGGCAAGAAAAATAAGCGGCTCCGATATCGGAGAAAGAGTGAATAGCATGAGGCTCGGCAAGGGTCTGTCGCTGAAATCTTTAAGCGAGTCGCTCGGGGTCGGAGAAGAGCGGCTTGAAAAGATTGAGAAGGGCGATATGCCGGAAACGGATGAGCTGATTTTATTAAGCGGATTTTTTGCGGTTACAACGGATTATATTTTGAAAGGAGAAAAAAATGTCTGAAAAAACATTAAGAGAACTCGGAGAAGAATATGAAGCGGCAGCAACGATTGTTAAAGACAGAATAGCCTTGAAAAGAGCGCAGCTGCATGCGCTTAAGGACAGCGTATGCTCAAATGAAGCGTATCTGCTCAAAAGCGAGCTTAAGCTTCTTTATGCCGAGCAGCGCGAAGCGAGGGAGACCGCAGAATATCTTAAATCATATTATGAGCCGCATGATGGGAAACGGGAGCTGTTCAGCTATAAATAAAAAAACACTTGACAAACCCGATTTCATTCTATATAATAACACCTGCGCCTTTTAAGGGGCGCAGATGTGGACGTTTAGCTCAGCTGGTAGAGCATTCGCTTGACGTGCGAAGGGTCAGCGGTTCAAGTCCGTTAACGTCCACCAATGAATGCACGGGTATATTTATGCCCGTGCATTTCTCATACAACGGCTTTTTGAGAGAGTGAAAAGCAATTTTTCTATGAACCGATGTTTTTGCGTGCAAAAACGAGGTCACAAAAGCTGTTTATATTCTCAAATTGAAAATTGTTGCCGCTGCGACTTAGTTCGGAACGGTTCAAAAAAGCAAAGAGATTGGGCAGACACGGTGTTGTGTCTGCCCAATTTTTTAGCTTCTTAATGAAATCGATTCCAGTCTATTTTTGAACATATCAGCACTTACGTATGTTTCTTGATTTATAATTTTATATGTTTCAATAGCATCTCTGCTTATTGAAGTGCTGAACTCAAAAGGCTCAATCGGAATCTCTTTTGCTTCTTCTTCAGTTTGAGGAACAGTGAGTTTCAAATATAAAGTGATTTTACTGTCACCAACCTCGATTTTATCAATCAAATGAGAGAGAATAAGCTTTGTTTGTTCGATATTTTCTGCCTTTTTCATACGTTCTTTAAGCGGCTTGAGAACATTTTTTATATCTTCGTCTGTCAAATGTGAGTGGCAAGCTTTTTTATAGTTGTTAATGAAACTTTGTGAAGCAGATATTTTTTCTTCGATTTCTTTGATTCTTGAACAGATTGCACTACTGTTGGTTTCTTCTAACGCTTCAATCAGAACATCTCTTGTTTTAAGGTCGGCATCAAGACCTTCTTTTACATTTTTGTATCTTTCATTTGACATTAGGATGTTGGTTCTGTGTTTGTTTACTGCCTTTGTCAATTTGCTGATAGTTGCATCTGTGAAGAAATTCTTGAAAATTACATCAAGAACAAAATCATCGACAATTTCTGTTCTGATTTCTTTTTTACGGCAAGAATGCTGATTGATTTTGTTGTTACATCTGTAGGTCATATACTTGTTACCTTTTGTTGATGTTCTCAAATTACCGTGCATTTTTGCACCGCATTCAGCGCAGACAAGCATACCCGTCAAAAGATACTGTCTTTTGGCATTAGATTTCATTTTGCCTGTAACCTTGCGAACAGAATTTGCTTTATTCCAAAGTTCCTCGCTGACTATTGCAGGACAACCGCCAGGGATTCTGATGATTTCTTCATCAGATTTGAACCTATGGCTGTTACGCTTTTTATCTTTTCTTCTTTTACTTGAGCGTTTATTAAATACATAAATACCTTTGTATTTTTCGTTCTCAAGTAAATCGTGTAATGAATTTTTTGCAAAATTATTGCCTTTTTTGGTCTTATATCCGAGAAGATTAAGACGGTCAATGATTTTGCCGTAGCCATAACCCTCTGCAGCCATTTCAAAAATAAGCTTTACTGCTTCGGCTTCTTTTTCATTTATGACAAGCTTCTTGTCAACAACATCATATCCAAGAGGGGGTGGACCACCTGACCAAAGACCTTTGTGTGCGTTTTCTAACATACCTTTCATAACTTCACTTGAAAGGTTTGAGACGTAATATTCATTTATTCCCGATATAAAGCTTACAATCATTCTTTCAGCAGGGGAGTCTCCGATTGGCTCGGATACAGAAAGAACTTTTACACCATAATCAGCACATAAATCAAGGTATTCAAAAGTATCTTTTTGATTTCTTGAAAAACGGTCTAATTTGTGAACTATAAGAGTTTTAATCTTATTGCTTTTTATGTCGGCGATAAGACGTTGAAATTCGGGTCTTTTATCAGTTGTACCTGAAACAGCTTCATCACAGTACCACTCAACGATTTTATAATTACCGAATACGCAGTACTGACCGATAGCTCTTTTTTGTGCTGCTATGGATTCTCCACGCTGTGCAGTTGATGAATAACGGCAGTAGCCGACTGCAGGTTGTAAATTTTGATTATTATCGCTATTATAATTGTAGTCAATCATATTTATTCTCCTTTTTATTGTTAGTTTTTAATTACTTTCAAAATAATAATATATTTTTATTTTAGTGATAAAAACGCCCGACTACGGAATTTTTAGTTGTAGTCGGGCAAAGTGTCATTTGTTATTTATGTTTATATTTACTATATTATTAATTGTTATTATTATTTTCAAATTCATTATAAATTGTTGTTTCAGCCATCATCGAAACCACCTCATTAAAGAGGTCATCATCTGCAGTGATTTCACTGCTTTGTTTCTGCTGTTCATTAAAAATGACACTAAATTCGAGTTCTTGCATAAATTCACCTCCCAAAAGTTTTTTCTTTCCGAGAAACTCGGAACGGTTTTAAACCTTGGGATTAGCCGTAAAAAGCTAATTAATGAATCGAGCGATAAATAACGGAGGTTATTTATGCAAGATAGATACCGACAACGTTTTCGTTGCCGTCAACTGCTTCGTATTTTTCGAAGCTTATAGATGTTTGCTCCGTGAAATCAAGTTTGAATTTATCAATGATTTCTTTAACAAGCGGAGCATTGTATATAACGGCTTTGTTTTTATTCATCTTTACCGATGAGCCGTTTTCATCGGCAAATGCAAAGATAATTTTTTGCTTTAAATCAAACGAAAAATCAACTTTTTCAGCGTTTCCAAGCATTTCGTGAATTGATTTTGATAATTCCATTCTCTTGCCTGTTTTCGCATAAACAATAGTTAAGCAACTATTCTTTGTTGGAAATTTCGCTGATGGTTTTGCATCAAATTTCTTTGCGTTTTCAAATAACGATGCATCCATAATTGGCTACTCCTTTCTATGAAATTTTGCAGATTTTTTAGTTCTGTCTGCAAAGAATATTTTAAAAAATTCAAACCAAAATTTCAATTCGCATTATATACGAAACTGACTTTTTGGAAAAATCAGGTCAAAGGTCAAGGGTCGGCAAAGTCGCTTGGCGACCCTTGACCAAAGTAGTGATTTTTTAAAAAATACCGTTTTGTGCAAGTTGTCTAATTATCATACAAACGGCTGATTTTGAAGATGTAACAAGCTTGTTTTTCAGACTTTATGCTGAATCTGTATCTTTTATACAATCTGTCTTTTTCGCAATCGAGTATATTTTTTTCTTTTAATAAATTTAATAGGTTTCTTGTGTCTAATATCTTATTTTCTTTAAACACTTCATCAGCTTTACTTTTTAATATTATTATTTCAATTTCAGAATCTGTTTTAATTATCCTACCAAGCGGAGCTGACGGTGTTAAATCATAACAATTATAATCTGTTACAAATTTATTCTGATTTACTGCAACAAATTGAAGTATGCAATCAAGCAGGTATTTTGTTCTGTCAGAGTTTTCATTTATATGTTTTTCGATTGAAAGTAAATAGTCAATTAAATTGTTGTCTATCTCTATTCCGAAGCATTCATCAAAATAAGCTCCAGCTTGTAAAATGATAGCGAGTTTTGAGAATACTCTTTCAGTAAGTTCGCCTTTGCTTTTAAAAGTGTTCTTTTCTTCAAATTTAGTTATCAGAGCTTTTTGGCATAATAAATAATCTTCTTCAATTTTATCAATTTTTTCTTTCATTATAAATTCAATAAATTCATTACCTGCAAAGCCGTAGTTTTCAGTTACGGTTGATTTGATTTTAACGCTGTTTTCGGCTGATGTAGTGAAAGTATCGTTGAGTTCAAATACTCTCGCTCTGATACCGTTGGTTGAAGATTCGGGAATCAAATCAAACTCGGCAGTTGAAATTATGAAAGAGGAAAAAGAAGTGGCTTCTTTAAGCTCGCTATCCGTGTTAAGGCGTAATTTATCCCTACCTGCACAAAGAGTATATAACTGTTTGGTTACATCACTTGCTGTGCTTATAACAGCTTCATCAAGTGCTATTGTATGAGAATTGCATTTTGATGCAAAACTCACCAAAGCATTGTTGGTTGCATTGAATGTAATCATTGTTGATTTATCAATGGCAGGATTACCGAAAACACTTGTAGCAAGCATAGCTGCAGTTGTTTTTCCTTTACTGCTTGAATTTGAAAGGTTTAATATTATTGAACCAAGGTCGTACTTTTCGTTTAAGAATCCAAGCAAAGGACTTGCGAAACCTGCAAGCATAACTATTGTTAAAGGAATGCTTCCTATAACTTCCGATTTAACCATATCAAACCATTTATCCCTATCGCCTTTTGGTTTTAGGTCGAGACCGCCTAGATAGTAACTTATTAAATTTAATGATTCTGGCACAAATAACTTACCTGATTTAAAAACTATTTTGTCATTGATTTTGCACCAACCAAGCTTATTGTGCGAAAGGTATGTGATAGCAAGCTGTTCTGAAAAACTGATATATTCTAAAAAATCTTTAGGATTGTTAGTGTTGAAGTAAATCCCATATTCAGCTAAAGTTTCAATTTTATTTTTTGTAAGTACATTTCGGTCTATTGTTTTTTCAACAATTTGACCGCCGTTAAAATATGAAATGCTTAATTTTGCTTTTTGAGTATCAAAATCAACCAATCTTTTTTCCACTTTTACATAGCTTGAAATGACCTTGTATTTGTTATTATCAAGTGATTTTTTACTTGTTACAAAGCGGCATATTTTACACTTTTCTATTTTTTTATCTAATTTAATGAAGTATGGAAATATCGGGCTTTTTTTATATTTTTCTAATTCACTATTATTTAATTTGTAAGTTTCTGTAAAGTTAAATTTTATCATCTGTTTCACCTCCTTGTCGGTTATTTCGCCTATATTATAATCGCACTTTTTTATAAGTCAAGACCCTTCGCTTTTGTGAATTCAGAACTATGTCCTTTCACCCCTTTATCGCTTGGCATGAAGTCACTTTTAAGCCAAAAAAAATTTTTTTGAAAATTTTGAGCTTTTGAAAATCCCGTTTCAAGTCCAAAAAAAATTAAAAACTCGGACTGCTTTTCGCCTTGACGAAGGCTGTGAAAAGCTTCTTGTCCCGAAAATCCGAAAATCCAAGGCAAAGTATGAGATTTTCAACATACTTTGCCTTGCTTCATTCAGATTTTGAGCTTTTCGATTTTCCACTCTCTTGCTTTAGGCGAAAGAGGGTGTGAAAAAGGACTCCCGTTTTTATCAATGATTGTGTAGAGCTTATCTTTGTAGTCTGAAAGCATTTCAAGCATTGAGTCTTTGTGTTCCTGATGTGCCGTGTTTCTGCCGAAAGCAATCAAGATGATGTCTGCTTCAGAGCATTCCTGCAACACAACAGAACTGTTTACTCTGTCGCATTTCGGAACTTCCGAGTTGAGTTGAGAAAAGATGTTTATGATTGAAACAGAGCCAAATCCATTTTTTATTGCACCGTTTCTTACGAGCATTGTTGTTTGGTCAAGGATGAATTCATCTGCCGTGCTTGGGTAGGTCATCAGGATGGCACAAGATTTCTTTTTCTTATCCCATTCCATTTTAAGACAGTATCTGTGCTTTGAGTCTTTGCTGAAAACGGCTGTTGTTTTTATTTCGCTTATTCTTTCAACGGTGTTATTCATTTTTACACTCCTTGTTCAAAAATCAAAAATTCCTCACGGTCAACATTTAAGAGCATATTTGCTTCAAGCTCTTTGTTGCATATACCCTCTGTGCATACAATATCAACCGCATAATCGTTATTTAAAACAACACAGCCGAAAAGAACATTAAATTCTTCTCGGCTGTTAAATATGTGTATTTTTGTAACGTTCTCAAATGTTATATCGGATGGTTTGCTGTTAATTCCTGCTTCGGTCAGTTCTTCAACATCGGAAATACCCTCAATTAAAAATATCGAGCCGAAACAAGTTAAGTTTTCAGTTTTTAATGATTGGGAAAGCACACTCAACCTCTTACGCAGGTAGAATTCCATCCGCTCATCAATTCGGGGATTGTCAAGGTCTTTTAAACTGTCAATCTTAATCATTCTTTGCCCTCTTATTCTTCGGCAGTTTAGTTCCGCAATAAAGTGACATAGCAGTACAAACACCGCTTATGAACATTTCTATTGCATAGGATGTTGCGACGGTTGTTGCGGTAGTCAAAAAGGCGGTTATCATTTATCTGCCCCCTTTCTCAAGACTTTTTTGTCTGTTACGGCTATGACACTAAAGCCTATAACAAATCCCATAATAAAATATTGCATATTTCCTCCTTATAGATATAAAAATAACCCCATCGCATAAGCAATGGGGAAAATATTGTGTGTTGATTAAAAACGAGATACAAAGTTTGGGCACTTAAACCATGCATCCCTAATGATTCCGTTTAATGTGCAAGGGTATTTTTCGGAAGGGTCAAAAGAAGCGAATAAACGTCCTTCAATTTTTAAAGAACGTGGTCCTAACCCATTGTTATAGTTTCTGCAAAAAGCACATACCCTTGATTCCTTGCTATAAATTTTTTGCATAAAAATTCCTCCCAATGTCTTATTTCTTTTTCCATACTTCGTAGCATTTGGGGCATACGGGAAGTCCTTCGAGTTTTTTCTTATGTGTATTACACACCCATTTCTGACAGTATGCACATACATCCAAATCTCTTATGTAAAACTTCCTTCTGCAAGTGCCACAAAGACCGTATCCGTTTTGGTCAAGCGTTGTTGTATTAGTTCCCATTCAAAATTCACCTTATTTGTTGTGTCTTGATTTGTACTCGTTATAAGCAGCTTGTTTTTCAATTGATGAATAAGAACCGCCCCTGCTTGTAGCTATATCTTTGAGCTGTTTATCTGTTTTATCTGCCATTCGAGCCTCGGCTTTATTCATTTTATCCTGCTGTTCATAAGCATAGTTTTCTAACTTGCCTAATCCTTCTTGTGCTTTGCCGTATACTTTTTGATATTTTTCATTATTTTCAAAAATGGCATTTAAAATACCGCCTATTATTTCAAAGAGCATTGTCACACCTTCCGATGATTATTTTTTTGCTATTTCTCTTATTCTTCTTTCAGAATAGCCGTACTTCTTCGCAAGTTCTTTGCTGTTTTTACCGTTGTATTCTTTTTTGATTTTCTTTGCTATGTATTTTTTGTCAAGTAAAGTCATTGGAAATGTTATTTGCTGACCTTTGAACATCGAATAGAATTGCAAAGTGACATCAATTCCGAATACATTTTTTAATTCATCATATATGCCGTTTAAATTGTCGAAATCAGAGTCGATAACAACCATCTCCAATACTTTTGTCATAATTATAATATAGGCAGTTGGAAATTTCATTGGAAAAAACTCTTATAAATTTCCAAATATATCCTGATGTATAAAAAAGCACGCTCGGTGCATCAAGCAAAGAGCGTGCTTTTATCAATAATAAATTTAATTGTATCTATTGAAATCTGTTTAAGTAAATAGTAT
The DNA here is from genome assembly GCA_017466365.1 of Clostridia bacterium. GTDB lineage: Bacteria > Bacillota > Clostridia > Oscillospirales > Acutalibacteraceae > CAG-177. Next base: position 169,845 of record JAFTUG010000016.1, read on the forward strand.
AATCCATATAAATGCTATATTTTTATTGCATTTATGCTTGGAATGAAAGCGTGGATTTGAAAACCCTGAAGGCAAGTATCAAAAAACGGTGAATGCCGTGGGTACTGGTTAACGTCCACCATCAAAAGCACGCTTTGGCGTGCTTTTTTTCTTTGTTTGACACATTTTTTAATTATGATATAATAAATTGTATAAATTTGAAGCAAAGAGGTGATATATATTGATTAGCTGTGAGAGGGCTGCCGAAATAGCGGAGTTATACTATGAAGATATATATCATTTTTGTTTGTCGAGAATCAAGGATGAAGAATATGCTTCGGACACCACGCAGGAGGTTTTTCTTTTTTTTCAGGAGAAAAGCGGTGCGCTTGAAGACAGATATATAAAGACGTGGCTTTTTTCGGTTGCGGATAAAAAGATAAAGGAAAAATTCAGAGAAATAGCTAAGCGCGAAAAAAGCCTTATATTTAATAATTTCGGCGGCAAATCCTTAACGGAAATAACAACCGAAATTGAATATGATGACCTGATAACGGCGCAGGATATTGAAGACAAGAAGGCGGATATATTAGCTTCATTGACAGATAAAGAGCTTGAGCTTTTTGAAATGGTTTACACAAAGCATAAAAAATATAGTGAGCTTGCAAAGTCATTGAACATTTCGGAAAATGCCGCAAGAACGAGAGTACACAGACTGAATTTGAAAATAAAAGAGAAAATTATATATGCATTTATGGTTGTTTTGCTGGTTATTATGAAAATTTAAGGACTATACGAAAAAAATTTAAAATTTTTTTGAAAATTTTTTGTAACAAAGCGTATTTTTCGTCATTAATATATGAAGGAGGTAAATACGTTTTGCAAATTATGATTAACAGGAGGTGAAAAAATCCATGGGAAACGGATATGATTCAGGCTTTGCAAAGCAGAGCTTAAAGGATAAGCTTACGGCTATTATTTTGCTTGAATCTTCAAAGTCTTACGAGGAAATGGATGGCGACCTTGTAACGGAATGCGTTGATTTTCTCATGGAGCTTGAAGGAAAAGAAAAACTTACAAACGAAGAAATCTGCAGAAGGGTTCAAAATATACCTTTCAAGGGCAAATCCGAAAATAATCAGCCTGCCAAGAAGAAAATAAGGACTAAAGTCCTTGTGGCAATAGCCGCCACACTTGCGGTTTTGATTACGCTTTTTGGTATTGTCGGTCTTGCTTCAGGTGATACTTTTGATATGCTTTTGAGAAAACTGGGCAATGAGTTTTCAGCTTTATTTGATGAAGGTCCCATTGAGCTCGACGGCAGAACACTATACTTATCTGACGAAGAAAAGGCATATTCATCGATAAAAGCTCTTGTTGAAGCTGAAGGAACAGAGCTGCTTTATCCGTCATGGATGCCTGAAAATGAAAAGATTATCGAAATTTTTTATGATTCAACAAATGGCATAGGGGAGTATATCTTGCAGTGTAACAATACTCTCCACAGTATAAATATTACTGTCAATTGCAAAGTGGCCGAAGATATAAAAAATACTTGTGCCGAAAAAGAAATTGACGGTAAGACTGTGTATTATTTTACCTCGGCTCAATATGTTCAAGCGAACTTTGAGTACAAGAATAATGCTTATGCCGTTAAAGCAGATTCCGAAGAAAATCTTTTCAAAATAATTAAAAATTTAGAGGAGATTACATAATATGAAAAAAATAATTGCACTTATCATGGCTGTTGTTTCGGTATTTTCCGTTATGACAATTTCGGCTTATGCGCAGAATATCGAGGAAGAAACAGTTACCGTAACCGTTGAAAATACAGATTTTATTTTCAACTCAAATACCACAGAGGAATTCCGCAGCAAGTTTATTGCTTCTTATTTAAACCCTGTTGATGACGGTGCAGAGACTTACGGACTTACCTGCACTCTTTTCGGTCACAAGCTTGAATCCTCTATTGTAACAAGCGTAACTCACAAGGTCAGGACAATAGCTCCCAGATGTTTGCAGGAAAAATATAATGTTGAAACCTGCACAAGATGCGACTACACAAATAAAACATTAATCAGCAGCACTTATATCAGCTGCTGCTGAACCAAAAAGACCGTGTCTGCTTTTGCAGGCACGGTCCTGTTTTTTATTCAATTCAATCAAACTTCAATCAGATTATATTCTCTTGTGCCGTAGCCGAGTTCTGCGGCGGCTTCAATGGTGTGAATGCCGTTGCGGCTTTCAATTCTTTCAATAAGATGAGGCTTGCCGGGGTCAGAGCAGGCATAGACGAGGTCGATGCAAGCCTGATCAATTGCAATCGGGTCATCGGAAACAAGAATGCCGATATCGGCAATGCAGGGATCCTCCGCCTTTGCGCAGCAATCGCAGTCAACGCTCATGTTTTTCATAACATTGACATAAACAATGTTTCCCTTGAACAAATCAACAACCGATTTTGCGGCATCTGCCATTGATTCAAGGAAGGAATCGTGGTCAGAAGTCCAGAAATTTGCTGGGTTGCCCACACCGTGAATATAGCCCTTGCCGTATGACGAAGCAACGCCGATTGAAAGCTGCTTTATTGCTCCGCCGTAGCCGCCCATGGGATGACCCTTAAAATGGGAAAGCACAAGCATTGAATCATAGTTTGCAATATTTTTGCCGACAAAATTCTTTTTTATCATTTTACCATCGGGAATATCAAGCTCAAGGTCGGGACCTTCGGCATCAAGAAGGTCAACGGGAAAGATATTCCAGCCGTGTTCTTTAAAAAGCTCAAGGTGCTTTTCGGTGGTGTTTCTTGCACCGTCATATGCCGTGTTGCATTCCGTAACCGTGCCGCCTACATGGTCAATAATCGGTTTCCAAAAATCGGGCTTCAGGAAATTCTGGTTGCCTTTTTCGCCTGAATGAACTTTGATTGCAACCCTGCCGTTAAGCTCCTTGCCGAGCATTTTATAAAGCTCAAGCACCTTTTCGGGTGAAATTACTTTTGAAAAATAAACATTTGCGCTCATGGAAAACTCTCCTTTCGATGATATTATTATGCTATCATATTTCCGGTTATATTTCAAGATGATTGACATTTGTTATTAATTAAAGTATAGTTTTATAAACAGCGATATACGCCTTACGGCGTGCGATATATTGCTTCGCAATACGATATTTCCTTCGGAAGCGATATATTCCTGACGGAATGTTAAGGATAGGCTCCGCCTATGACCATTTTAATTGCTGACGCAAAAGCTGATTTTAAACCCCTCCGCCTCGCTATGCTCGGCACCTCCCCTGAAGTGGAGGCTAATTAAACAACAATCTTCCTGCATAAAAGAAACTGACTGTTTAGGCTCCTTAGAAAAGGAGCTGTCCGTAGGACTGAGGATTGATTTCAGTTTTTTCGGAGCAATATACAAAAAGCGTCGCAGACCCTTAATTGCGAATTACGCATTACGAATTGCGAATTGATTCAGGGTAGTAACTAATCCATAAACTTCGCTGTTCACAAAAGTATACTTTACTTCATAACTACAGGGAGGATAATAATATGTCAGATAAAAAAGTATGCATGATTGCTCACAGAGGCTACAGCTCAAAATACCCCGATAACACGGAAATTGCTTTTATAAAGGCTGCCGAAAACGGCTCGGGCGGAGCAGAAACCGATGTTCGCATCACTAAAGACGGCGTTTTTGTTACAAACCATAACGATGAAGTGACATTTTTCGACGGAACGGAAATGCTTGTTGCAGAGCATACCTATGCCGAGCTTACCGCAAAGCCTTTGGAAAATGATGAATCGGATGATGTTGTTTATCTCTGCACCTTTGAGAGATACCTCGAAATAATGAAAGAAAACAACATGATTTGCTTTATTGAGCTTAAGGGCGAATATACACAGGAGCAGGTAAGGGCTGTTTTTGAAATGTGCGAAAAGGTCTATGACCTCAAAAAATGCATTATGCAGTCATTTGAATTTGATAATCTCATAAAGGCGCGTGAAATGTTCCCCGAGCTTCCGCTTATGTTTACCTACGGCTCATCAAAAGACGGCGACTACAAACGCTGTCTTGAATACGGTTTTTCGCTCGATGCATACTATAAAAATATCACAGAAGAAATGATTAAGGAATTCCATGAAAAGGGTCTTGAGGTTGCTCTGTGGACGGTCAACAGCAAGGTTGCTCTTGATTACTGTCTTACTCTCGGCGTCGATTATATCGAATCCGACTGTTTCGGCGGAAATGAATAAAATTTTTGAGAGGTTGCTTATGCGACCTCTTTTTTTGAGTGTTTTTTCATATTTTTGCGAATAATATATAAATATTAATTTATTCGTAATATTTTTTTAATTGCTTTTACACTTATATAATGCTATAATTTTAAACGGCATAAATTACCTTGATGGGGGGAAAGCACATGAAGAAGTGCATTATTATCGGCGGAGGTCCTGCAGGACTTACCGCGGGCTATGAATTACTCAAAAAATCGAATGATTATGAAGTTGTTATTCTTGAGCAGAGCGAGGTTCTCGGCGGTATTTCAAGAACCGTAAAATATAACGGCAACAGAATGGATATCGGCGGCCACCGCTTCTTTTCAAAGGATAAAAGCGTAACCGATTTCTGGGAAAGCCTTATGCCCGTTCAGGGCGCAGAGTCCTTTGACGATAAGCTTCTCGGCAGGGAAAAGCCTCTTTCAAAAGGCGGCCCCGACCCTGAAAAAGAGGACAGAGTAATGCTTATCCGCCGCCGTATTTCAAGAATTTACTATCTCAATAAATTCTTTGATTATCCCATAACCATGAAGCCGCAGACCTTTATCAACATGGGTCTTGTCAAAACGGTTAAGGCGGGCTGCAGTTATCTCAAATCAACCGTAAGCAAGAAAGAAGAAACCTCTCTTGAAAATTTCTATATAAACCGCTTTGGTAAAGTGCTTTACTCCATGTTCTTTGAGGGCTACACCGAAAAGCTCTGGGGCAGACATCCGAGCGAAATTTCTGCGGATTGGGGCGCACAGAGAGTAAAGGGTCTTTCTATTCTTGCTGTCATAAAGGATATGCTTTCAAAGCTTGTTCCGAATAAGGACAGAAAGGTTGAAACCTCACTTATTGAAGAATTCCGTTATCCCAAATTCGGACCGGGTCAGCTTTGGGAAATCGTCGGCGCAGAGTTTGAGAAAATGGGCGGTAAAATCATTTATAACAGCAAAGTTACCGATATTGATATTTCAAACGGCAGAGTTAACAGCGTTAAGTGCGAAAACGGCGAAAGCTTTGAGGGCGATATCTTTATTTCTTCAATGCCCGTTAAGGATTTGGTTGCAGGCATGGGTGAAACCGTACCTGCCGCACCTGCAGAAATCGCAAACGGACTTCCTTACAGAGATTTTGTTACAGTCGGTTTGCTGCTTGATAAGCTTAATCTTAAGAATGAAACGGGTATAAAAACCCTCAATAATATTGTTCCCGACTGCTGGATTTATGTTCAGGATGTCGGAGTAAAGCTCGGCAGAATACAGATTTTCAATAACTGGTCTCCGTATCTTGTCAAAGACCCGCAGAATACCGTTTGGATCGGTCTTGAATATTTCTGCGATGAGGGCGATTCCTTCTGGAATATGAATGAGAAGGAATGCGTTGATTTTGCGGTAAACGAGCTTAAAAAGATGGGAGTTATCTCATCGGATGCAAGAGTGCTTGACAGCCACCGTGAAAAGGTGCAGAAGGCATATCCCGCATATTTTGATACCTACGACAGGATTGATGAGCTTGTTGAATATCTTGATACATTTGAAAATCTTTACTGTGTAGGCAGAAACGGTCAGCACAGATATAACAATATGGACCACTCCATGGTAACTTCGTTTGAAGCAGTTTCCAATATTATCAGCGGAAAGAAAACGAAGGAAAATATCTGGAGTGTCAACACCGAGGCTGAATATCACGAGGAGAGCGATGATGAAAACGGCAAAAAGCAGTAAATTTTTTGTTGCCGTCATTGCTGTTGTTGCAGGAATATTTCTGCTTGAAGCCTTGCTTTCCAATTTTGTGTGGTTTGCGTATGTTTCGGGAAAAACCGATGCAGTTGACATTCTTCCTGCAGAAGGCGAAGTGTTTACGGTTGATAAGGAAGCACCGTTTATTGACCTTGAATGCGGCAGATTTCCGCTTAATTCCGCAAGCTTTACGATAACCGCAACGGAGGAATTATATCTCGATACCCTTGCAACCGTGAACTTTTATGTTTTTGACGAAAACAACATCAGCGGAGCATCTCTTATCAGGAGCGAGAAAATCTGTGTGAGCAATACTCCGCAGAATTATAAATTCTATTGCAGCTCCAGAGGCGATATGAGCGGAATAAGCATCGAGATTGCGGATTTAAGTACGGAATGCATTGTTTCGGATATCGTTATTAATCCGAAATATGAATTTTTGTTTAATTCCGTAAGATTTGCGGCAATGGTTTTTGCGGCAGCGCTGATTTATCTTGTCAAATCAAAAAAAGGCAGGCAGCTTCGTAATGAAATGACATTCACGCAGGCGCAAATTCTTTCGTGCGCACTTTGCTGCAGCATGGCAATCATGTTTTGGTTGTTTTCCGCATCTGGTGAAGTTGGTACCTTTGTTGAATATCCTCTTGACGGCGAAATTAAATATTATTCGCCTTATATTCAGCAGCTTGATGCTTTCCTTAAAGGGCAGATACATCTTGACATACAGCCCTCTGCGGAGCTTATTGCCCTTGAAAACCCTTACACCCCCGATAACAGAGAGGGTGTTGAATTTGTATACGACAGAGCATTTTTTGACGGTAAATACTATTCCTATTTCGGTATAGCACCGATACTTGTTTTTTATTATCCCTACTATCTTTTTACGGGAGATTTTCCCGTGGACAGCGCAGTTATGGGATTTTTCTCGTTGATTACGGCAATATTTTTACCTCTTGCTGTTGTTGAGTGGAACAGATTCAGAAAAGCAGGAATGCGCCCGTGGGTTTCCTGCGTTTGCGCCGTCGGAGCTTATTTTGCAAGCTGTTCTCTGCTTATTCAGCGAGGCAGAGCACCGTTTTATTATGTTGCTGCCTCGGCGGCGATGGCGTTTGTTTCGGCATATCTTTTCTGGCTCATAAAAGCGCTCGGCTCAAAGAAATTTTTGCGAGTTTTATTTATGCTCTTTGCCGGCATAAGCTTTGCACTCGGATTTCTTTCAAGGCTCAACACCGTTTTCCCTGTTGCAATCGTAACGGCGGTGTTCATAGTTATTTATTTTGCCGATGCAATAAAAGAAAAGAAGCTTACCGCATTTATCGGAGATATGCTTCCTCTCGGCTTGCCCGTTGCTGCATCGCTTGCTTTTTCGCTTTATTATAACCATATCCGTTTCGGCGATATTCTTCAATTCGGAACGGATTATCAGCTTACTCTTGCGAATGCATCCTTGTATGACGGCGGCGCAAACGGAATAATTCCGTCAATATTCCATTATTTCCTTCAGCCGTTCAATATTTCACAGGAATTTCCGTATATTACTTTGTCGTATCTTGCATTGAAGGATTACGGCAAGCAGGTTTATATTGACAGCAACATCGGTATTTTCGCAATGCCGTTCATGCTGTTTCTGATTTTAAGCCCCGTGCTTTTCAAAAGCAAAAAGATTTCAGGCAGAGGGAAAACCATGCTTTCGGCATCGCTCTTTGCCATGCTTCTGACTGCTTATATGAATTTCAGCTACGGCGGAGTTATTTTCAGGTACACGGCAGATATAACCGTGCTTGCGGCATTTACCTCGGCGGCGGTTATTTCGGAAATCTGCCTTATTATTCAAAGAGATTATCACGACTATGTTTCATGCTTTGCAAAGAAATGTGTCTGCGGTGTCAGCGGCGCAACGGCTGTTATTTCTTTCCTTGCCGCTGTTATGCTTAACGGAAATCTTGTTTCGTTCTATCCTGCCGTGCATACCGCGCTCAGAGATTTCTTTGTTTTCTGGAATTGAGGATGATTTATGACAGATAAAATCCAAAAGCATTTAAAAAGACTTTGGCTTGCCGCAACCGCTTTGTTTGCTGCAGGTGCGCTTGCCACGGTCATTTACTATATTGTTTTTCCGTCGGAAGAATTTTTCCATGCCGATTGCTCCGATACCCTTCTTTGGGCACAGGCGAGCTATGACAGCGGAACGTTGTTCAACCCCGATTTCGGCTATGCTGCAATGCTTCCCTTTGGCGGCACGATGCTGATGATACCGTTTATCGGTATTTTCGGCGTTTCAATGACGACTCACCACATCGGAATGGTGCTGTTTACTCTGCTTTTCTTTGCCTCGGCATGGCTGCTTTGCAGAAGCCTTAAGTTCAGCCTTCCTCTGTCTTTTTCGGCTGTCGGAATTCTTTCGCTGACTCTTTGTGCATCAGCAAAGCTTCGTGAAATATTCTATGAGCATGTTATTTACTACAGCATAGGAGTTGCAATTATATTTGTTCTTCTGTCTTTGCTTATCCGTTTCAAAGCATCGTTCAGCGAATCGGGTTCGCCGAAAAAAATATTGGCGGTTGTATTCTTTACCGTTATTTTCTCGGCGTTATCCGCTCTTGACGGAATGCAGATTATTGCAACGGGCATTTTCCCGGTGCTGTTTGCGGCGGTTGCGGAAATATTCCTCGAAAAGGACAGAAAGCTGCTTGATAAAGAGAACAGAGCATCAATTTATTTCTGCCTTATTTGCGGAATTTCAACCGTTATCGGCATGTGGCTGCTTGCTGTTTTAAGCAACGGTGTTACGGCAGGCTATGCAGGCGCTTTTTCGCAGTATGCCAACATGAATGAGTGGCTTTCAAATCTCGGTAAATTCCCCGAGCATTGGTTTGCTCTTTTCGGCGTTGATGCCGCTTACGGAATGGGAATTTTCTCTGTCGACTCCGTTCTCAACATAATCAGAATTGCCGCTGCGGCGATAATCGCAATTGTTCCCGTTATTGCACTGATTTTCTATAAAAAATTCGATTATGCCTCAAAATGTCTCATCCTTTCGCATTTTGGCGTGAGTGCGGTTATAATGTTCGGCTATGTTTTCGGAATTCTTTCTGCGGCAAACTGGCGTTTGAGCCCGATGATTTGCACCGGTCTTATGGTGTGCTTTGCGGCATTCAGAGCAGCAAAACCTTATGTTATTTCAGTAAGATTTTCGGTTCTTGCCGTATGCGTGCTTCTCCTTATGAATGTGATTTCGGTTAAGACTGTTGCACAAATGGATAAAAACGGCATTGAAAATAATGAGAAATATCAGCTTGCAAGGATTCTTGAGGAAAACGGTCTTGAATATGGCTTTGCAACCTTCTGGAATTCGCAGGCAATAACCGTGCTTTCGGATTCGAGAGTCAGAGTTGCCAACACCGATATCAACGAAAACGGAATAACCCCCTGCGGTTATCAGGCAAACACGAAATGGTTTGCCATGCAGGAGGGTATTGATGAATATTTTGTTCTCGCCTCGGATTATGAGCTGTCAATTCTTGAGCAGACGGAGGATTGGGAAATGTTCAGTTCTCTTGTTAAAGATGCAATCCGTATTGAAGGCTATACGATATTCATTTTTGACTCTGTTCAATTCCTTGTATAAACCAATAAATATTGCTTACGGGCGGCGGTGCAATGCTTGCCGCCCTTTTTATGCCTTCGGCGATTTTTCGGATTGCAGGCAGGGGATTTATTTCGTTTTCATCAAGACTTTCCTCTGCACTGCTCATTACCACAACCGCAAATTCTTCGCCTAGGCTGATTTTTCTTGCGTTTTCATCTGCGATAAAAATGCAGGCAACGGTTGATGCGATGCTGATACATGCAATAACCGTTATTATATATGCCCTGAATATTTTCATTCGGTGTATTCCTCCATCAGTGATGCAAGAGCGGCTGCAAGCATTCGCCCCGAATAGCAAGCCTCCTCCAATGTGTTTGCTTCGCTTCCCATTTCAATAAGAAGGCTGAAGCGTGTCATATCCATGTTATATTTTCTCTGCGAAAAAAGCACCGGCCTCATAAGTCCGGGAAACATTGTTTCGCATTTTTTCTGAAGCTGTAAAGCAAAGCGCAGATTATATTCCCAATCGGGGAAGTCCTCTACCTTTCCTTCCTCTGCACCCGTGATAATCATAAGCTGCGCTGCCTTTTTGCCGCTTATTGTGTTGACGGGCTTTATTTTATCGCCGTTATTCTGTGTTATTGCATCTCTGTGAATATCGAGAACAATCTGTATTTCGGGATGCTCTTCAAGATGCTTTTCAACCGTTTTTCTCGATTCGGAGTAAGAATCTGAATAGTTATCATCGTGAATTGTTTTGTCATGGATAACAGTATACCCCATATTAGTCAGATAATCCGCAATTTCCGTGCCGACTCTTACGATATTTCGGTTTTCATCGTTGCTTCTCGCCGTGTAATCGCAGGCATACCAGTCTCTTTCAATCATCTCATAGCCTTCGGAGGTGTGGCTGTGAAAAATCAGCACGGCGGGCTTTGATTTGTCGATTGAAAGCTCCAGTCTCTGCGACAGAACGTTTTCTATATCAAGCGGCTTGGTGTCCGTGTTGTTTTTTACCCTCACATTTTGAAAAATATGAGTTGCACCCGATTCTTTATATGTTACGGGCTTGATATCGCCGTCTTTTTTATCGTCTGCAAAGAGCTTTGTGTATTTTTCGATAAGCTCTTTTATATCAGACGGAGTTTCGGTTATATCGTCGTTTTTTACGGCGTTTTTTTTGGGCTGCGTTGTTGCGGGAACGGTCTCCTCCTTCGTGAATTCGACAGCTTGGCTTTCAGATTCGGTTTTGTTTCCCGAATAGAAAACAACCGACGCCATTGCAAGCGAAAGCTTTCCCATGCTGCCGCTTAAAATCAATGCCGAGATGATTACTGCCGAAACAGCAAAGGTGATTATGTCTGTATGTTTTATATTTCCGTTTTTCATTCCAATCTCTCCATGAAACTATACTTTTATAAAGTATATGCATCAAAACAAAATAAAATAGTTACAAATTGTAACAATTTCGCCTGATTTTGTAACCATTTTGTAGTGATATTGTAATTTAATAAGGTGGTATTTCTGTTTCGGATGTAATATAATAGTGTCATAGCAAGTGCAGAAATTCATTTGATTCAAAAAACGAAGTGCAAGCGTTTATTGAATTCCCCATCCATCCTTTCAATTGTTAATAACAAAGTCGCATAAGGGAGTTTCCTCAAAAAGGAAGCTCCCTCGGCTTTTGTTCTGTAAAGTTGCATAATGTTAAGCTGTATGGTATAATCGAGAAAAATAAAAAAGGGAGAGTAAAAATGAGAAAAGTAAAAATCGGGCTGATTTTCGTCCTTGTGATGTTTATTGCCGTTTTTGCCGCATGCGCAAAGGAAGATAAAGATGAAAATGCAGAAACAACAACTGCCGTTACCGAATATAATATGTCCATGGCTGTTGAAGCGTTTAATCCCGCAACTCAAGAAGAAACAGATTTTGTTGAAATAACAACGAAGCTTGTTTCGGAGATTACGGAAAAAATCCGTTCAACAACAAAAAAGAATGAGATAACAGAAAAGGAAACCGAAACAGAGACAAAGCCCGTTACCTCAAAGCCCGTAACAACAACTGCCGCACCTACCGCAAGGCAGACGGTTAAGATTACGATAAACGAAGGCGATACGCTTACACAGATTTTTAAAAAGCTTGATGAAAACGGTGTCGCAGATTTCGATGCACTTATGGAAACCTCGCAGACCTATGACTACAGCTATTATCCGCTTGTTGCGGCAATTCCGTCAAACGAAAACCGCTGTTTCAGGCTTGAAGGTTATCTTTTCCCAGATACATATGAGTTTTATCTCAATCAGAAGCCGCAGGATGCCATAGGTAAATTCCTTCGCAACGGCAAGGCGAGAATTACCGATTCAATGAAATCGCAGGCATCGGCACTCGGCTACAGCATGGATGAAATACTGACGGTTGCATCTATAATTGAAAAAGAGGGTGCAAACTCAAACGAGGTGGCGAAGATTGCGGCGGTAATTTATAACCGACTTGAGGCAGGCATGAAGCTGCAAATGGATTCATCGATTTACTACATCGAACGCCATGTAAAGCCGTATCTTTCGGGCGATATAAACCGTTATAACAGCCACTACAACACCTATAAATGCTCTGCGCTTCCCGCAGGACCCATATCAAATCCGGGAATGAGAACGATTAATGCGGCGCTCAATCCCGCAGATGTGGATTATCTCTATTTCTGCCACGATGAAAACGCAAATTATTACTATGCAGATACCTATGAAGAGCATCAGGATAATCTCAAAAAAGCAGGTCTCGCAGAATAAAAAGCAGCATACCCCCGATAAAACGGATAATCCGCTTTGTCGGGGGTATAAAAATTACAGATTATATAAAGAGCAATGCAACCGAATCAAATATGCATTCAACCGCTCTTCTGGTTGTTGTTTTGACGAGGAAGCTGTAAAGAGTTTCGGGAATTGCCTTTTCAAGCATTGTGTCAAACTCAGCTTCCGCCGTGCCGCCGTTATATTTCGGTGCAGGGCCGTTATTAATTGTGATTTCAAAAACCTTTGAGCAAAGTCCGCTTGCAACGCCAAGCTTGACATAGTTGATTGTTATATCGCCTCTTGTTGCGCTTACCTCGGGAATATCGCCGCTGAAGGGAATTTCGATGCTTTCACCCGGCATGATTGCACCCGAATTAAGCACATCAAAGTCAACGTCAATGCCGTTTGCGGCAACCGAAACAATTTTTATTGCGGTTCTTTCATATACGTTTCTTACAACAAGTGAGGTATCCTTTGAGGAAACATAGCCTGTGAGGCTGTTATTGAATTTTGCATGAACACCCTGATGAGGATTATCGGAATATTCAAACTGGGGATATGCAGGGTCGGAGTGAACATCCTCAAGCTCATCCGTGAAAAGAAGCTTTGCACAAAGAGAAATTGCATAATCCTCAAGCTCAAACATTGCATGGTATGAATCCTCGATGAACCATGTGTTTTCAGGAAGAAATGCGCTTGATGCGTCAACCTCCATTGAGGGTGAAACATGGTTGTGTTTGGAATTGCTGCACGATGTTTTAGCGCCCGCATAGCCGTCTGCAAAGCGTTTGCCCATTTCCGTAACCGTTGCGCCCGATGCGCTGTAGGTGGGAACAAGAATATCGCCGTTGAGGCTGCCGCCGAGGCAGATATTGCTGCCTGTGCAAGCGATTATTGAAACATCAATGCCCTTGTTTTCACATTTTTCAAAGGTCTCTGCCATTGAGGGCATGATATCATAATGAATGATATCGTTGTTTTTTATAATATCCTTGCTTTCTTCAGGGTCAAGGAAATCCTTTTTCATGCCTTCGTAAAGGTCTGTTGAGGTAATGGTATAAAGTGAGCTCCAATAGCGAACAACATCAAGCAAGCCGCCGCTTGCGCCGTTCAAGGTTGTGTTGAGGAAGTCGCCGTCATTTGCTTCAAATATTGCGGCAAGCTCTGTGCCTACGCCGAGAACGCTTTCAACGAAATCGATTAAGGTTTCAAGGGGAAGGTCAACATTCTGCCTGAAAAGTCTGTCGGGGAAATCAGTTCCCTGAAGGGGAGGAACGTTAAGAACAGCCTTGTCTACGTCCTTTTCATTCATATAATAATAGAAATATGTTGCGGTGATAAGTCCGCCGTAGCTGATTGTGAAAAGATTCACTTTGTCAGAGCCGGTGTATTTCTTAACATCCTTAATGAAAGTACGAAGCTCATTGGCAAGCTGAATTGCATCGTAGCGTGAATCGTATTCAAAAACAAAAACATTTTCAAGGTCGGCATAACCGTTTGCATCGATATAATCCATGAAATCCTCAAAGAGAATGTTCTTTCTTTCCGCTTCCTTGCTTACAATCTTTTTGAGATTGGCGGCATTGGATTCTGCAGGGTCATTTTTATAATGAACAACGGGATAAACGGTTGTGCCGTCGGGATTGCAGCGCATTTTTTCTGAAACCGCGTATGCACCTCCGCCGAGAGTTTCGCCGAAGTTTTCTACTTCGCCGAAGAGCAGACCGAAAATTGACATAAGGAAGTTCGGCATATCGTCAACAATTCTTTTAAAGATTTTTTCTTTCTTGGGAAGCCAGAGATATTCGTCCTCTGCGCCGTCTTCACCTTCAATATACATATAGGGCTGAAGGAAGCCGGGAACAAAGATAACGGGGGTATCCTCTTTTTCTTTTGCAAGTGCGAAAATTCCGCAGCTTGAAACAATGAGTGCCGCACAAACGAGGATGCTGATGAGCTTTTTCATATAACCTCTCCTTTAACATTATATAAAATGTTTTATCAACAATTTTAAATTATAGCATTATAAAAACCAAAAATCAACATTTCAGGAATGATAATTATACAATCAGCATGCAAATTATCCCGATTGAAAAACAGCATGATATATGGTATAATAAACCAAAAGAAAAAATAAGGAGGGAATCATATGAATTCTTTCAAAAAAATAGCCGCCGTTATTTCCGTGTTTTCAATGCTTTTTGCTTTCGCATCATGCGGAGATAAATCACCTGAAGTAACTACAACCGCAGCAACGGAAACTACAATAAGTGCGGTTACGGAGCAGACTGATGCACCGTCAATCGAGGTAACAACCGCTGCCGTTGAAACAACGGAGGAAACAACAACCGAGGCGGTAACAACACAAGCAACAACGGCTGAAACCACAACAGAAAAGCCTACTACGACAACCACAACGGCAAAGCCGACTACCACAAAGAAACCGACTACAACCAAGAAGCCGACTACAACCAAGAAGCCGACCACAAAGAAGGCAACAACCACCAAAAAGCCGACTACTACCAAGAAAAAGGTGACTGCGCCGACTAAAAAGGAAGATATCGTTAAGCTTTATAATACAGCTGCGGCAACGGCGGCAAGTGCAAAGCCGGGTTACAAAAAATCCACCGATACTGTATTGAGCAATCTCAATATGGGCGCACTTGCAAAAATCGCAGCCGTCAGGGATGCAGTGGGTGATTTTCTCGGTGAGGGCAGCACATCCGAAACAGTTAAAAAAGGCAACTTTGACGGAAAATCACTTGTTAAGAGCTCTCTTAAGGCTTCCGATGTTACAGCTGCAACCTGTAAGCTTTCAAGTGACGGCAAGTATTACGAGGTAACAATTACCGTTAAAAACGAAACCAATCCGCTCAAGGGAAGCAGTGCCCTCGGTAGATTTACAAAGGATTATAAAGATATCAACGAAATAAAGTCAGGTCTTGCCGATGCAGGTGCAAGTGTAGGCTCGCTTACAGTCAAAACAACAAAGGTGACAATTACGGCGAAAATTAATGCGTCAAACAACCGTTTTGTTTCTCTCACTCATAACATAAAAATGGCGGCAACCCTCAATGATGTAAAGTATTCAATCGCAAAGGTTAAGACTGCAACCGCCGACCTTGAAACAACGGTAAAATATTCAGAATTCAAGTATTGATAAACACAAAGAAACGGGGCTGCTTTTTTACAGCCCCGTTTTTGTATCCTGCTTTACAGTTGAGTTTTTATACCTATAAAATATTCCATTTCGGCATTGTTGGTTTCTGCATATACCCAATATTTGCCGGGCAGAATATTGGTTTTCTGATAGTGTCTTGCTTCGCCGGTGTAGGTCAGAGTGGGATTTTTCAGCCTTTCTTCTGTCATTTCTTCGCCCTCGGGAACGAGCCAGACTTTTACATAATCCTCGCCGCGTATGCCCATGCCGTTTTCCTGCTGAACATAGCATTCAAGGTTATAATTATCGTCTTCTCCTATATAAAAGAGTTCTTTTGCATCAACATTTCCTTTTGCTTCATTTATATATCGTGTTATTACAAGATCCCTGTCTTTGCCCGTTGTGAAATATAAATCAGGGTCGGCAATTCTTGATTTTTTCTCATCGGACGATCTGACGAAAATGACTCTGCTTATGCCGAGATCTTTTTCATTAAAAAGGCTCATTGTGCAATATGAAAGATACATTGAATAGGTGTCCTTGGTTGTTTCAATAACATAAATGTATCTGTGGTAGCAATCGGTGCCGATGATGTTGCTGGATGTGAAAGACGGAGTTTCATGCTCAATTTCCGTCACTTCGCCATCGATGCTGTTCATCATTTTTTCGATTCCGTTTTCAATGTCCGGATTTTCTTCGATAAGACTCTCGGAAAGCAAATCAACAAATGCATCGGCATCCTTCTCCACAATTGCCGTTTCGACCGGAGTTACATACTTATGTTCCTCATAAGCCTGAAAAATCGAAGTGAACGGCAGAAAAAGAAGCATGATATATCCTATAATTGATACAAGCATTTTTATCCCCCTTTGTTTTTGGTATTTTTATTATATCATATTTATGGAAAAAAGCAATCGCTTTAGGTTTACATGGGTGTAAACTCTGCTTTACATCAGCTTATATATTGTCTTATAACGCCATGCATGATATGCTTTTTGAACAGCGGTTTAAAATAAAAAAAGCACCGACATTGTCGATGCTTTTTACTGGCTGGGGAATAGGGATTTGAACCCCAACAAACAGAGTCAGAGTCTGTCGTGCTACCGTTACACTATTCCCCAATGTAACTCGCAACTGGGCTACGGATATATATTATACACAACAAAACGGAAAAGTCAACACTTTTTTTGAGAAAATTTTAATTTTTTTGAGATTTTTTCTTTGGCTTATTTTGCATTTTTCCTATTGTAAAAACCGCAGTCATATATTAGAATATATCCGAGGAAATTTTCGGAGGAATTTGATGAAAAATTTTATCAAAAAACTTTTGAGTGCCCGCAACAGACGGAAAATTTTGAGATTTCTTAATAAAATATGGCGTGCCTTTTGCTCGGTTCTGCCTCTTCGCAATGTTGTGCTTTTTTATTCCGTAAGGGCTGACGGCAGGCTGCTTGAAAACGCAAAGGCGGTTTATGATGCTCTTGATGCAAAGAAAATAATTTTTGCTCATAAGCTTCCGCATTCGGTTAAAATAAAGCCTCTTGCTTATTTTTATCTTATGACGAGCAGGGTTATTGTGACCGATGACTATGTCAGATACATGAGGGTTATAAAGCTCCGTGAGGGTCAAAAGCTCATGCAGATATGGCATGCCTGCGGTGCGTTTAAAAAATTCGGGCTTGATGTGCCCTCGCAGCTTACTCCCGAGGAGGAAAAAGCAACCCATTCGCAGTATTCCGCAGTTGCCGTAACGGCTGAAAAATGCCGTGAGAGCTATGCGGGAGCTTTCGGAATAAGCAAGGAGGTTTGTCTGCCTCTCGGTCTGCCGAGAACGGACAGTCTCATTAAATCTGCGCCCGAAATGTGTAAAAGCATATTTGAAAAATATCCCGATTTAAAGAATAAAAAAATCTATCTTTACTGCCCGACCTTCAGGGAGGAAAACGGTAAAAAGGTTGAATATAACCCCGAAATCAACTGGTCTGAATTAAGCAAATCCATGCAGAGCGACGAGGTGTTTATCATCCGCCGCCATCCGCTCATGGACTATCGCTTTGAAAACGGCGAATATCCGAATATTCTTGATTTATCGGGAGATTCTACCCTTGCGTTAACTGCGGCAAGCAAGATTATTATAACCGATTATTCTTCGGTTATTTATGATGCTGCGCTGCTTTCCGTGCCCTCGGTTTTCTATTGCCCCGATTATAAAAAGTACGAAAGAGGATTTTATCTTGATTTCCCCGATGATTTACCCGGAGAAATGGTAACTGACGGCTCGCACTTGCTTGACTACATACGAAGAACCGCTGAAAATCCCCCCGCCGATAAAATCGAAAGGTTCAAAAATGAACAGCTTTCTGCCTGTGACGGCAAATCAACGCAAAGAGTTGTTGAGCTTATTGAAAAATGGCTGAAATTGCCTATGAGCTTTATCTGAAATATCATTCCGAAACCTGAAAAAGTCAGGATATAACTGACATATCACAATATGCACTCGATGTGTTGAAAAAGGAGTAAAATATGGGCATATTAAGGTGGATAAGACAGAAAAAATACTATAAACGCACACCCGTTCTTGAAACCGAACGGCTGATTTTAAGACCGATAACTCCCGAAGATGCCGAAGCGGCATTTGTGTGGCTCAGCGATGAAAGAGTAAATAAATTTATGCCGTATAATATTTATAAAAACGTTGATGAAGTTTTGTATTGGATAAATGTATCGCTTCCCAAAACAAAAGACTGCAGTTGGGGTTTTGCTCTCAAAGAAAACAATGTTCTTATAGGCAGCGGAAGCATCAAATTCAAAGAGAACTATAACGCATGGAATTTCGGCTATAATCTTAATTCTGATTATTGGGGTAACGGTTATGCTACCGAAGCAGCAAAACGAATGATAGAATATGTATATGAAGAACTCGGAGCAAGAGATTTTTGCGCCACACATGCAACAGATAACCCTGCATCTGGAAGGGTTCTGGAAAAATGCGGTCTTGTGTTTGACCACTACGACGAATACAGCACATTTGACGGTAAACAGACCTTCAAAGCAAAATTCTATAAAATGCATCTGGATTAAAAACAATAAATATCGCCCTGCCGAAAAAAATTCGGAGAGGGCGTAACACATTTGACCTTACTCACATAACATGTGAATGTAAGCGGTTGGAAACAACGCTTCAAACCAAAACGGGGAGGTCAGATTATGGGTTGCAATAACAACTGGTGCCTTTTCATCATCCTTATTCTTCTTTTCTGTAACGGCGATTGCGGCAACAACAGCTGCGGCTGCGGTTGCGGTGTGACAGCAAGAAGCAATGACTGCGGCTGCGGTTGCGGCTGCTAACAGGTAGCGAGTATACCTGCCGCCTCCTCTTGTGTTAATCCGCCGGGGGAGGCGGTAAAATTTCTCGGAATTACGCTCTGCCAGCGCAGTGCGTATTTTTTTGCTTCTTCAGAGCTTATCTTAACCCCTTCAAGGTCGGTGAGAGAAGCGATAACCGATTTAACGGTATCGATATCTTCGGTCATATCAATAAATTGAGCATATTTTTCGGGCGCAAATTCTCTGCATCTGTCAATAAACGGAGCAAAGAATGCGGCGCATGCCGTGCCGTGGGGTATTCCGTAGTTTTCGGTTAAAACATAGCCGAGGGGGTGGGGGAATGCCGTGCCGCAGGTGTTGATGACAAGACCTGCATAGATTGATGAGTAATAAAGAGGTTCACGCAACTCGGGCGGAACAGTATCCGTTTCCGAAAGCGCTTTGAGGCATCTGTAAAGCTCGGGAATGCACTTTTCGGCAAAGAGCTTTATGATGCCTTTTCCCTTGGGCGTAAAATACCCCTCAATAGCATGGGCAAACGCATCAAGGGCGGTTGAAACCGTTGATTTATAAGGAAGAGACGAAGTGTATTTCGGGTCACAGAAGGAAACCGCAGCATAGCAGTCGGGGCCTGAAATACTCTTTTTTATTCCCGTTTCATCGTTGGTTAAAACAGCAACGGCGGTCACTTCGCTGCCCGTGCCTGCGGTTGTGCCGATAAGAGCAACGGGAAGGGGAGCAAGACTGTATTCTCTTTTGTAAATATCAATCGGCGAAAGCTCGGGATTTGAGGCGTAAATCGCAATTGCTTTTGCGGCGTCAAGCACGGAGCCGCCGCCTATTCCGAGAAGAAAATCCGCATTCGCTTTTCTTGCGGCAATTCCTGCCTTGTGACATACGGAAATGAGCGGGTTTTCACCGATTTCATCAAATATTTCATAGCCGATATTTTCTTTTTCGAGTGCGGCTTTTGCATCGTCAAGTGCGCCGCTTTTTATTGCTCCGGACTTGCCTGTTAAAATCAGACATTTTGAGCCGAGAGAATTAAAAACAGAGGAATTTTCCGCAACTGTATTTTCTCCCCATATGCATTTTACGGGCATGTATACCGAATCCGACATAATAACACTCCTTTAATGTGTTTCTGCGATAATATTAACATATTTTCCTGCAAATTCAAATATTTTTCGGTGAAAATGTAACATTTAAGGTTGAAATGTTTCACTTTTAGGTGTATTATATATAAATAAAATATATCGATTAATATGGGCAGGTGTCGGGCGATGAAGAAAACAGCGATTGCAGCCGTCATAATTGTTGCGGCGGTTTTTGTTGCTTTTCTTGCTTATGACGGCGCAGTAAACAAGGAGTATTCCTCCGACTTTTTTGTGATGAATACTTATGCAACGGCAAAGCTTACCGGCTCAAAATCAAAAGAAGCGGCCGATGAAATACGCAGCCTTACCGAAACACTCGATAAGGGAATCCTGTCACGCACAAGCGAAAATTCCGTGGTTTCTTTACTGAACGTAAACGGTGCGGGAGATGCGGAAAAAATTTCAGACTATCTTGAAATTCTTTTTGATGTGTGCCGAAAGAGCGGCGGAGCGTTTGATTTCACTCTCGGTGCTGTAAGCGACCTTTGGAGCTTTGGCTCAAACCCTAAATTGCCCGATGACTCTGCAATCAGAGAAGCTCTTTCTCATACGGGATATGAAAAGCTAAAGCTTACCGAAAACGAGCTTGTTTTCGGCGATAAATCGGCGGTTATTGATTTCGGTGCGGCAGGCAAAGGAATTGCACTTGATGAAATAAAGGCTGTTCTTTTTGAAAAAAAGATAAAGCAAGCGGTTGTCAGTGTCGGCGGAAGTGTTTTGCTCATGGGTGATAAGGAATTTACCGTGGGAATAAGAAATCCCGAGGGCAATTCAGGCAGCTATATTGCAAAGCTTCATATTCCCGAAGGCTGTGTTTCAACCTCCGGCAGCTATGAGCAGCAGTTTGAGGCGAACGGCAGAAAATATCATCATATTCTTGACCCCGAAACGGGTTATCCCGTTGATAACGGTCTTTTGAGCGTAACGATTATTTCACAAAGCGGAATTTTGAGCGATGCTCTTTCAACGGCATGCTTTGTTCTCGGATATGAAAAAGGAAAGGCACTTGCAGAGGCTTATGACTGCGGCGTGGTTTTTGTTGCCGATGACAAAAAAATTTATGCTGAAAACGGCGCTGAAAATTTCATTGAAATAACAGATGATGCATATACTTTGGTGATGCAATGAATATAAAATTTATAAAAAAAGGCGATATTGCCGTTATCGGTGTTATTATTCTTATTGCGGCGGCGTTTATGCTTTGGAGCAATTCAAAGAGCGAAGCCGTGCAGGCGGTGATAACCGTTGACGGCGAGGTAATCGAAACGGTTGACCTCGGCAGTGTTAAAGAAAAGATAACGGTTATTCCCGCAACCTCTCCGAGGGTTGTGATAACCGCCGAAAACGGAAAAATCCGTTTTGAGTCAGCCGAATGTGAGGACAAGCTCTGCGTTGCCTGCGGAGATTTAAGCAAGCACGGAGATACCGCAGTTTGTCTGCCTTCAAAAACCGTTATTACGGTAACGGGCAGCGATGTTGATGCGGTGGTTTACTGATATGAAGAAAAATATTGCATATAAAACGGCGCTTTCGGCGATACTCTGTGCTCTGGCTCTTTCGCTGGGATTTTTAGAGAGCCTGATTCCGCCGATACCGCTTCTTCCCCCCGGAGCAAAGCCGGGACTTTCAAATATTATAACAATGTTTGCCGCAGGAAGTATCGGACTTGCACAAGCAATTATGATTGTTGTTGTAAAAGGCTGTTTTGCTTTTGTTACAAGAGGCTTTACGGCAGGGATAATGAGCCTTTCGGGAGGAATATTCTCGGCGGTTGTTATGTATTTTCTTTTGAAATACAGCGGCAAAATATTCGGCTTAATCGGAATATCCGTTTTAAGCGCATTGGCTCACAATATCGGGCAGCTTTTTGCGGCGGTATTCATTACAGGCACTGCAAGCATTGCTTACTATGCTCCTGCACTTGCGGTTTTCGGCATCGCGACGGGTGCAATAACCGGCGTTATTTTCAAAGCGGTTATTCCCGCTTTAGATAAATTAAAACAACACTTCTTTATATAAACACAGATTGGAGATGATATTATGGTTAAGGCAGTTGACGGCGTATTAAAGGCTGTTAAAAAAGTCAGAGGCGGCGTTAAGGTTGATCATCATAAAAACACTGCCGAATCCGAAGTTGTCAGACTTCCCATACCCGCAAAGGTTACAATCCCCATGCAGCAGCATATCGGCGCACCGTGTGAGCCTCTTGTAAAGGTGGGCGACGAGGTGGCTGTTGGTCAGATTATCGGTGATACTGATAAATTCGTGAGCGCACCTATTCACGCATCTGTTTCGGGCAAGGTTATAGCTGTAGGTGATGTAAAGCTCCCCAACGGAGTTATGTCCAGGGCGGTAACTATTGAATCGGACGGTGAAATGCGCCTTTGGGAGGGCCTTGAGCCTCCTAAAGTTGAAACAAAAGAGGATTTCATCAAGGCGGTCAGAGCTTCGGGACTTGTAGGTCTCGGCGGTGCGGGTTTCCCGACCCATATAAAGCTCAACTTCCCTGCCGATAAGAATATCGATACCCTTATTATCAACGCTGCGGAATGCGAGCCTTACATAACCGTTGACTACCGTGAATGCATGGAAAATTCATGGGATATTCTTTCAAGTGTTTATACTCTTAAGGATATTCTCGGTTTCAAGAGGGTTGTTATTGCTGCGGAGGATAACAAGCCCGAGGCATTCAAGGTTCTTAAAAATATTGCGGACCATAAGGATGATGTTGACGACGAGGTTCAGCTTATGATTCTCGAATCGAAATATCCTCAAGGTGCAGAAAAAATGATGGTTCAGTCCGCAACAGGCAGAAGAGTTCCTCCCGGAAAACTCCCTGCCGATGTCGGCTGCGTTGTTCTGAATGTTACTTCGGCCGCATTTATTGCACGATACCTCAAAACGGGCAAGCCGCTTGTAAGCCGTTCACTCACCGTAGACGGCTCTGCAATTGCAAATCCCAAAAACGTAAGAGTTCCCATCGGAACAAATATCAGCGATATCATTGATTTCTGCGGCGGCTTCAAAACAGAGCCCTGCAAAATCTTAACGGGCGGCCCGATGATGGGTCTTGCCATAGTAGGCACGGATTTGCCCGTCCTCAAGCAGAACAACGCAATTCTTGCTTTCTCAAAGGATGATGCTGTTCTCAAGCCCGAAACTGACTGTATCCGCTGCGGCAGATGCGCAATCGCCTGCCCGATGAGTCTTATGCCCACAAATATTGTAAGAGCGGCAAAGGCAAAGGATCCGGAAGCACTTAAGCAGCTCGGTATTACGGTTTGTATGGAATGCGGAAGCTGTGCATTTGCTTGCCCCGCAGGCAAACCCCTTGTTCAGCATATGCGCCTTGCAAAGGCAATTTTAAGAGAGGAGGGCAATAAGTAATGGTTGACGGAAAAAAGCTTGTTGTAAGTGCGTCGCCTCATCTTCGCACAAAGGACACAACACAGCGTATAATGCTTGATGTTATTATTGCACTTATCCCTGCTCTCATTGCGGCGATAGTGCTTTTCGGCCCCCGTGTTCTTGCAGTTACCGCAACAACGGTTATTTCAGCCGTACTTTCCGAATTCGTTGCTAGAAAGGTTATGAAGCGCCACAACACCATTCAGGATTTGAGCGCAGTTGTAACAGGTCTTATTCTCGCATTCAATCTTCCGGTAAGTATTCCTCTCTGGATGGCTGCAATCGGCAGCTTCTTTGCAATCGTTGTTGTTAAGCAGATGTTCGGCGGTATCGGTCAGAACTTTGCAAACCCTGCAATCGTTGCAAGAATAGTTCTTCTTCTCTCCTTCGGTCAGGCAATGGGTAACTGGACTGCTCCTCTTTCATGGAAAACCGATGCAGTTTCAACCGCAACACCCCTTGCAATTATCGGCGGTGAGTCAACAGAAGCTCTGCCCTCTCTTCTTGATATGTTCCTCGGCATAAGAGGCGGCTGTCTCGGCGAAACATGTTCGCTCGCTCTTATCGTCGGCGGCATCTACCTCATGGCAAGAAAGGTTATTTCCTATAAAATCCCCGTTGCATTTATCGGTACGGTTGCTGTTATCATGCTTATTGCAGGTAAATTTGACCTTGAATTTGTTGCTTATGAGCTTATGGGCGGCGGACTTCTTCTCGGTGCGTTCTTTATGGCAACCGATTATTCCACAAGTCCCATCAAATCCAATGCAAAAATTGTTTTCGGCGTAGGCTGCGGACTTTTAACATGCGTTATCAGACTTTTCGCTTCTCTTCCCGAAGGCGTATCATTCGCAATTCTTATTATGAACCTTCTTGTTCCTCATATTGAAACAATCATGGCCCCCAAGCCCTTCGGCACGGTTAAGGAAAAAAAGGCAAAGGAGGGTGAAGCAAAATGAAAAGCTTAAAGGATTATCTTGTTCCTACAATCACCCTTTTTGTTATCTGCCTTATTGCAACCGTTCTTCTCGGTTTCACAAATCAGGTAACTGCTCCGATTATAGAGCAGCTTGCAGTTGAAACCGAAATAAAATCAAGGCAGACAGTTTTTGCCGATGCGGCTTCCTTCGGCGAAGCAAAAATATCGGATGACGGTACAAGCGTTGTTGCCGCACTCGATGAAAACGGTGCAACAATCGGATATGTTGTTGTTAATACAGCAAAGGGCTACGGCGGAGATATCTCTGTTATGACAGGCGTTGATACCGAAGGAAAAGTAACGGGTGTTAACATCCTTTCGCATGCGGAAACAGCAGGTCTCGGTGCAAAAGCAACAGAAACAAGCTTCCGTGATAAATTCATTGGTCTTGTTAGCGGTATCACCGTTTCAAAGGACAAAGCAGGCGAAAACTCAATCGATGCCATTACCGGCGCAACTATAACATCAAGAGCGGTTGTCAATGCAGTCAATGCCGCAATTGAAGCAGCAGGAGGTGAGAACATTGGCTGAAAAGAAATCACTCGGTAAAGAATTTACCAAAGGTCTTATTGCAGAAAACCCTGTTTTCCGTCTTGTTCTCGGTACCTGTCCCACCCTTGCAACCTCAACAAGCGTTGTCAATGCACTCGGTATGGGTATCTCGGCGATGATAGTTCTTATTTGTTCAAACATCGTTATCTCGCTTCTGCGTAAAATTATTCCCGATAAAGTCAGAATTCCTGCTTATATCGTTGTTATTGCATCGTTCGTTACAATCGTTCAGATGATTGTGAAGGCGTTTGTTCCCGCACTTGATGCGGCGCTCGGCGTTTTCCTTCCACTTATTGTTGTTAACTGTATCATCCTCGGCAGAGCAGAAGCCTTTGCAGGCAAGAATTCCGTGGTTGCTTCAGCAGTTGACGGTCTTGGTATGGGCGTAGGCTTTACTATCGCTCTCTGCCTTATGGCTTCAGTCAGAGAAGTTCTCGGTGCAGGCACATTCCTTGCAGGCGCACAGAATCTTCTTGTTCTCTTCGGCGAAAACGTACTTGACGGCTTCAACGGCTTTACTCTTCCCTGGACAGAGTATCTTACCCCGATGACCGTATTTATTCTTGCTCCCGGCGGCTTTCTTACCTTTGGTCTGCTTATGGCTTGCGCCAACAAGCTTGCTGAAAAGAAAGGCAAGCCCAAGGCAGGTCTCGGCGGCTGTCAGGCATGCCCCATGGCTAAAAACTGCGCACTTCTTGCTGAAGGCAAGGAATGCAAGGAAGAAAAGAAGGAGGGTGAAACGGCATGAAAATAGCTTTATCAATTCTCCTTACGGCTATCCTTACCGAGAACTTCGTTCTTTGTAAGTTTCTTGGCATTTGTCCCTTCCTCGGTGTTTCCAAAAAGCTTAATACGGCAGTCGGTATGTCTGCGGCAGTTATCTTTGTTATGGCGCTTGCAACTGCCGTAACCTATCCCATCAACAAGTATCTTCTTGTCGCAAATGGTCTTGATTATCTCCAGACTATCGTTTTTATTCTCGTTATTGCGGCTCTCGTTCAGCTTGTTGAGCTTATTCTCAAAAAGTTCATGCCGCCTCTCTATAATGCGCTCGGCATTTATCTTCCTCTTATCACAACAAACTGCGCTGTTCTCGGCGTTGTTCTTCTCAACATCACCAAGGAATATAATTTTGTTCAGTCCATGCTCAACAGTGTTGGCGCAGGCATCGGCTTTATGCTTGCAATGGTTATATTCTCCGGTGTAAGAAGCAGACTTGAGGGTGCTGATATTCCCAAATTCCTTCAGGGTCTCCCCATTGTTCTTATTGCAGCATCAATAGTTTCACTTTCTTTCATGGGCTTTACAGGCCTTGTTGACGGAATTTTCGCTTAAGGAGGTAACGAAATGAATCCTATTTTATTGGCAGTAATTATCGTTGCCGCCATCGGACTTATTGCAGGTCTCGGACTTTCAATCGCTTCAAAGGTTTTCGCTGTTCCCGTTGACGAAAAGGCGGAAAAAATCAGAGAATGCCTCCCCGGTGCAAACTGCGGTGCCTGCGGATTTTCGGGTTGTGACGGCTATGCGGCTGCGCTTTCAAAGGGCGAAACAACAGAAACCGCTCTTTGTGCACCCGGCGGAAACGATACCGCAAAGGCTATCGGTGAAATTACGGGTCTTGCAGCAGGTGAGGTTAAACCCACAGCGGCGGTTGTTCTTTGTCAGGGACATAACGTAAACGCTACCACCAAGCTCGAATATCAGGGTGTGCAGAGCTGCAGAATGGCTTCGCAGATTTTCGGCGGTCCCAAGGACTGCATTTACGGCTGCATCGGTTTTGGCGACTGCGTTGAGGCTTGCCAGTATGATGCAATCAGCATTTGTGACGGTATTGCAAGAATCAATCCCTATATGTGCAAGGCCTGCAAGATGTGTGTAAAGACTTGTCCCAAGGGGCTCATCGAAATGATGCCTCTTGAAGAAATCAAGGCGGCTGTACTTTGTAAAAACCATGATAAGGGTGCAGTTACACGCAAGGAATGCACGGCAGGCTGCATCGGCTGCATGAAGTGCGTTAAGGAATGCGAATTCGGGGCGGTAACAATTGACCGTTTCTGTGCAAAGGTTGACTATGATAAATGCACGGGCTGCGGCAAATGCCACGAGGTATGCCCCGTCGGCGCAATTGACCTTGTTCAGCTTTTAAAAGCATAAAAAATCAGGACAGCTTCGGAATTAACCGAGGCTGTCCTTTTTGTTATCCAATTCCTAATTTTTTGAGAACTTTATTTTTGAAGAGAGTTTCTTCAAACGGAATGGGAGGTTCACCTGCGTTTTCTGCTGTGAGCGGAACCATTGTTTCATCATCAGTGGCTATCATAAACTGCGGATATTCTTCATAGTCCCAAACTGTTTTTTGATCGTCGCTGTAGATGATGAGGTTTGCCCAATCGTTAAGATATTCGTCTGCACAGGTGTGGCGCATATTTTTTCCGAACCAAGTAATATCGGGGAAAGCGCAGGTTGATGCATCAATCTGATTGTCGGCAGAAACATGGTTTTTGCCGCAGGAACATTTTTTTGCCTGAACATAACCTTCGCCGAGAGTGCCGTCAACATCAGCACAGGTTGCACCGAAGCTTTCGCAATAGGTTGAAATTGTACCGTCGGTCATTCTGTCGTTATCCGAGGTTAGGGGTATCATTGCGTAACCGTATTCGGCAAAAATTGCGGTATTGATTCCGTTGTCAAGCAAAGATTGAAGTACCTCTTTGTTTGTTGCTTGAACGGAATAATGATAGTAGTCACTCTTTCTGATTATCTCTGCATATTTTGAACGTTTTTCGGGAGTGTTGAAAATATAATCTCGTGCTTCTTCGTAACGCTCTTTACCCATGAGAGCATAAAAACCGGGAATTGTTGCAATGGAATCAATAACGCTTTCGTTGAATCCGTGGTTGAGAAGCTCCGTTGTAAGATTATCAACATATTCTACGAGCGGCTCGAGCATCCCGAGAGTGTAAAGAACTTCAAAAACGGTATAAATTTCGTTTCCGCCGAGAACTTCTTTAAGATAACGCAGAAGTGATAAAGTATCTACACTGATGTTGCCGGAGAAGGGATCCTCGCAAACATTTACGCCGTTCATTGCCCCCGCAACGTAAATTACGGAATCAATATGATTTCTTTCGCTGTAATTTTCTGCGGTATAATAATATTCATAAAGGTATGTTGTCATTACGCTGTTGCCCATACTCATTGCAACAAGAGCAACCTTATCGGAGTTTGTCAAATCCATAACGTAGTTTATGTATTCGTCAAGCTGTGCGGCAATGGTGCTCATATCAAGGCGCCAGTCATAAACGAAGCTGTAGGAATTTTCGTAACCGTATCCGTCCTGAAGTTCATAGTCGCTTTTGTCCTTTTTACCGGTATCAGGATTGGGAAAACCGTTTGTGTCGCAGGATATGGGTCCGAAAAGAACGTTTGCGGCTTCGCCGAGAAGCTTAACGATTGAATCATAATCATTGATTAAGAGGTACCAAAGAAGTTCGGCGATATTTTCCGTGATAACGCTTGTAATCACATCGGCGGGGAAACCCCAGATTTGCTCGTCATCCTCCTCCGTTTCGGTTGACAGACCTTTGTAAAATTCTCCTTCAAGTCCGGTAACAAGAACAACAGGAACATCAAAATCAAGATTTTTTAAATCTTTTGCACATGATACCGTAACGTTACCTACTTTTTCATTTGCACTTGCACAGGTGAAGCATACGGAAAAAACAAGGCAGATGCACAAAATAACGGAAAGTGATTTTTGGATAAATTTCATTTTTATGCCTCCGATTTCATAATACAGCTAATTTTAACATAGAAATATTTAAAGTGTCAACATAAACGAAAGAATTATTGTGTAAAACAAATCACTTTACACCTCGATAAATTTTTGACTGTTCTTAATTATAAAAATCAAATTCTGTAAAGCTGTTTACTTTACAGGCAGAAAAAGTGAATATAAATCTACGAAATCAATATGTTCTTAAAAACATTGAAAAGCAGAGAGAAAAACACAATTTGTTGAAACGAAAAATATTGTAAAAACAGATTTTGGGAAATGTAAAGCTTATAAGCTTTACAAAAAAATATGGTTTGAGCAGTTGTGAGAAATCAAAAAACGTTAGGTAATCTGACAAACCGCCTAACAAAACACATTTATATAATGTAATAAAATAATAGAAAAAACTTAAAGACAAAATCTGAACATTGGCAAAAATGTCAGAAATAGGGATAAATAAGGATAATTTGTAAAACATTTAATGACTTATGAGCAAAATAAACAGTTTTTTAATAGCCTTTTTTGCCAATTATACAATTTTTTAACCAATTATACAAATCCTGTTGACAAATCCGAAAAAATGGATTAATATAACTCTGTCATATCATCTCAAGGCATAATTGCGTGCAAATGAGAAATATGAACCTCATACAAAGTGCCTTTGCGGCTTTGTAAATAAATCAAATGGAGGAATTCAAATGAATGCAAAATCAAAGCTCATCAAGCGCGTACTCAGCGTTATGATGGCAGCAGTTCTTGTTTTCGGCGCAATGCCCCTTGCCGGACTTGGACTCGCATCTGCTGACACAGCAGATTGCACACATCCCAACATGACTTACACAGAAATTCCTGCTTGGGGTATGTATCGTGCAGAATGTCCCGATTGCGGCTATGCAGGTTGGGACGAAGATGGCATTCCTGATGCCGAAACACCCGCAGATCCCGAAGAATGTGAACACGACTGGGTTAACAAGGGTCAGCCCTTCGGCGATGGCGCAGTTCTTATCCAGTGCAGCATTTGCGATGCTATCAAGTGGGAAACTGCTCCTGAAGAGCCCACTGAACCCGAAGAACCCGTAGTTGAGCCCTGCACAAACCACGTTCCCGCATGGGACTGGAAAGTTATCGAAGAACCCACCTGCACAGAAGCAGGCAAGCAGATGAATTACTGCGGCAACGAACTTTCCGATGGCACAAAGTGCGGCGCTTACATGGAAGAAGTTATTCCTGCACTCGGTCACTCCTATGAGCTTCCCATGGCTTCAAACAGACCTGCTACCTGCACAACCGATGGTTGGCACATTTATAAGTGCAAGACCTGCGGTGACAAGCAGAGTGAAACAATCCCCGCTACAGGTCATGTAGGCGGTGAACCCGTTATCGTTCCCGCTACTTGCACAGAAGAAGGCAGCATCACTGTTATCTGCAAGAACGTTAACCATGTTCCTAACGCAGATCGTCAGGAAGGCGAACCTTACTGGGAAGACATTGCTTGCGAAGAAGTTCTTTACACAGAAACTATCCCCGTTATTCCTCACGACTTCTCAATCGAAGTTGTAAGAGTCGAAACAACTTGCACAGAAGCCGGTTCGGTTGTTTACAAGTGCTCCGGCTGCGATGCAACAAAGACAATCGCTCTTTCAGAAGATTCATATGCACATGCATGGGGCGAATGGACAGTTGAAACTGCTCCCGCTTGCGAAGTTGAAGGCGTAGAAGTACGCGTTTGCGCTCGTTGCGAAGCTGAAGAAACAAGAGCAATCGCTGCTCTCGAACACGTTGACACAGGTAAGGGCTACACATTTAAGGCTGCTACTTGCGAAGAAGACGGCAAGTTTGCTGTAACATGCGATGTATGCGGCAAGTTCCAGAGATTTGTAGCTATCCCCGCTATCGGTCATGCAGATGGTCTCAAGTACACATATGAGGTTCCCACATGCACAGAAGAAGGCAAGCTTGCTGTATTCTGCGCTAATTGCACAGAGTTCCTCAGATATGATGCTATCCCCGCTAAGGGTCACAACTATGATGGCGAATGGGTTGTTACCGTTCCCTCAACATGCACAGAAAACGGCGTAGAAACTCTCTACTGCGTTGACTGCGGCGAAGAAATCGACAACAGACCCGCTCCTCTTGCTCCTCACGAAGAGAGCAACTGGATCGTTATCAAGGCTCCCACATGCCTTGAAGCAGGTTTCCAGATCACAAAATGCGTAAACTGCGACCTTGTTATGGATGTTGAAATCCTTGCAGCAGGTCATGACGCAGGCGCTTGGGTAACAAAATTTCCCGCAACATGCGCTGCTCCCGGCGAAATGGTTCAGAACTGCAAGCTTTGCGACGCTGTTCTTGCTTCCGAAGTAGTTCCCGCTCTTGACCACATCCCCGGCGAATGGGTTGTTACAGTTGAACCCACAGCTGCTGATGCCGGCGTAATGACTCAGTACTGCGCAATCTGCGGTGCTTATATGGCTGAAAAGGCTGTTGAAGCTCACACATGCGTACCCGGCAATCCCGAAATCATCGTTGCTCCCACTTGTGAAGCAGAAGGCCTCAAGGCTGTAGCTTGCACAGTTTGCGAAGCATCTCTTTCAACAGAAGCAGTTCCCGCTCTCGGTCATGTTGAAGGCGCTTGGAAGATCACAATCGAGCCCACACTCACAGCTGACGGCGAAAAGACAAAGTCCTGCACAGTTTGTGCAAAGGTTCTTGAAACAGCAGCTGTTGCTGCTCACGAATGTGTAGCAGGCAAGACAGAAATCATAAAGGATGCTACATGCGTTGTTGACGGCATTAAAGCTACAACATGCACAATCTGCGAAGCAGTTATTTCAGAAGAAGCTATCCCCGCTACAGGTCATGCAGACGGCGCTTACGTAACAGTTAAGTCCGCAACATGCACAGAAGCAGGCGAAAAGGTTCTTACCTGCACAACTTGCAATGCAGTTATCGGCACAGAAGCTATCGAAGCTCTCGGCCACACAGCAGGTGCTTGGGTTGAAACAAAGGCTGCTACATGCAACCTTGCAGGTACCAAGGCACAGTACTGCACACGTTGTGACGCTCTTGTTGCAACAGAAGAAATCGCTCCTCACGAACACAAGGCAGGTGCTTTCGTAGTTACTAAGGAAGCTACATGCACAGTTGCAGGTGAGAAGTCAAGCCTTTGCGAAGAATGCGGTGTTGTTCTTGCAACAGAAGAAATCGCTGCAAAGGGTCACGTTGCAGGTGCTTTTGTTGAAACAAAGGCTGCAACATGCACAGTTGAAGGCATTAAGACACAGTACTGCGACGTTTGTGACAAGGTTGTTGATACAGAAGTTATCGCTCCCTATGGCCACAACGAAAGCGGTCTCAAAATCACAATCGCTGCTGATTGCGAAAACTACGGTGAAAAGATCACATACTGCACAACCTGCAATGCTATGGTTTCAGTAGCTGAAATTGAACCTCTCGGCCATGTTTACGGTCCTGCACACAACTGCACAGAAGATCAGGTTTGCCTTACATGTGAAGAAGTTCTTGTTCCCGCTGACAAGCTTTCACACGTATGGAGCGAGTGGACTCTCTATAAGCCCGAAACTTGCTTCAAGGACAGACTTGAAAGAAGATTCTGCGTTAAGTGCTTCATCGAAGAAGAAAGATCCATTGATTTCACAGCAAAGGTACATCAGTACTGGCCCCACAACACAGAACATGCTGAAGACTGTGGCTGCACAGCTTGCGTAGTTCTTAAGAAGGTTCAGTTTGTTGTATTCAAGATCAATGAATGCCTTGATTATGTTATCCATGAAAACATTCTCAAGAAGATTATCTTCCCTGAATTTATCTAATCTAATTTGAATTCCATTAGGGGGCAGTTCCTCGGAACTGCCCCGTGGATTCCATAAAACAAAAAAGACGGATATTCCATTCGGAATGTCTGTCTTTTTTGCATATTATGACAAATACAGGCTAAAATAAAGCCAAACTGATTATGAGGTGGTTTTATGCCGATAAGGCAGGGAAGGTATACATTGAGCCTGACTTCAATGCCGGGTATTGCCGGATATGCATCTGTTGCCGGTAAGAAAGAGAACGAAGGACCCATGAAAAATAAATTTGACCATGTTTATGATGACGGTTCGGCAGGCGAAAAATCATGGGAAAAAGCGGAAAGTATAATTCACGGTGATGCCGTTTCAAGAGCGATCGGAAAAGCGGGAGTCTCCGCTAAAGATATAGATGTTATTTTTGCAGGGGATTTGTTGAATCAATGCATCGGGACAACATTCGGCATAAGAGAACTTGGCATTCCCTTCGCAGGAATGTACGGTGCATGCTCTACTATGGCGCTGTCTATAGCTGCGGCAGCTGTCTGTATCGATGCTAAAATTGCTCAAACAGCTGTTGCATCAACATCATCGCATTTTTGCTCTGCGGAAAAACAGTTTCGTATGCCTCTTGAATACGGAGGACAACGAACACCGACTTCTCAATGGACAGCAACAGCAGCAGGTGCGGTTGTTATATCTGACTGTCAGACAAGGGCTCGTGTTGAAAAAATAATTATCGGAAGAATTCAGGATTATGGGATAAAGGACCCGAATAATATGGGTGCGGCAATGGCACCTGTTAATGCTAAACTAACACCATGGGGGATACCCGAAAGTCTTACAGAATATTTTACGGGAGGCATTATATAACAGTTTATATTTTTTGTGTGTTTTATTAAAGAGGATTAAGCAGAAAAAACAGCTCTCTGCCAATGACAGAGAGCTGCTAACTTATAAGCTTTAATTAGGCGAGTTCGCTAACGCCTAAGTGGATACCTTTTTCAAGATATTCAAAGACTGTGCCGAAAACATCGTTGTAGGGGATATCAGCAAAAAGTCCGAAAATTGTGCCGAAAACCTTTTCGTAAAGATCTGTTTCCTGAAGGAACTTCATGATCTTGTGTACGGGAATCTGGAAATACTTAACCTTGCATTCTTCTACGTGTGCATTAAAAGCGTTCTTTGTAACGATGATTTCACCGCAGTAATCGCATTCGCCTTTGTATTCAAGGCAAACGCCTTCGTGGATTGCAAGCTCTTCAACTGTAGCAAAGTCAGCGCCGCAGCCGTATGAGCAAACGCGGAAATAACCGTCACAATTTGCAAGGTGCTTGTTGTACTCAGTTTCGTTTGTATAGGTTTCTTCGCAGTAGGGGCAGATGTTTGTTGATGCAAATGCTACTGTTGCTGTTGAAAGAATGCAAACAAGTGCAAGTGCAATTGATAAGAACTTTTTCAATTTTCTTATCTCCTTTCAGATGATTTTGTTGCAAAAATACACTGCAACCATATGTTGTAAGAATATTAGCATAAATGAACAATTTTGTCAATATGTATTAATAAAATGTTAACATAATGTGTTTGAACTTGAATTCTTATCCCCAATTGAACGGGCGGTTCATAAAGTCAACCTCATTTTTGTTTTCCGGAATGGTTGCAAAGGATGATACTCTGTCAAGACCATGGGATTTAAAATCGTCATACAGCTTTTCGTTTTCCTTGAGTCTGAATGGGTTAAGGAAGATATATTCACCCATGAAAAGATTGGATTTATAATATCTCCAGCTTAATTCAGCCACTTCAATGTTGAATTTTTGCACCTCGGTTACGTCTGCTTTGAGCGCAAGATCAAAAAGAAGGTCACTTTTTGCAACTGCATAGGGTGAGCAGAAGCCTGCCTGATAATGCCAGTCAAAATCAAAGGCATGTGCGGTTGCTTTGGTTTGTGCTGTTTGCAGGTCTATGTATTCCTTGATATACGGTGCAGCATCTTCTCCGTAGAATGCGTTGAGGAAATCGTTCATATGATATTCAACATCGCAGTTAACATCCCATTGAAGCTTGCAGAGAAGATAATTTCTTAATTCGTTGAAGGCGGCATAATGACCGTCTCCGCAGTTATAGATGTAGCCCGTTATGCCGATATCGTGCATATATTTCATCGTGGACTGCATAGTTTCAAAGTTTGAGAAGAACATTGCGGTGTTGAGAAAGTTTATTGTGTAGTCATAGATATAGGTTGTATCCGCAACCTTGACCCAGTTTGCAAAATCCTGTGCAACCTGCGGTTCAGGGTCTCCATAGAGCATATCAAAAGTTTCGTATTCAATGCCGTCCATGGCGCCGCATTCGGTCAAGGTATGGCTTCTGCATGCCTTGTGAAGTCCGCAGAGAACAGGGGCAACGTTGTCACTGCATCGAAGGGATAAATCTGTCGGAGGTCTGTCGGTTTCGTTATAAGCATAGAAGGTGAACATAAAATCGGTGAATTCATCGTCAAGGGCATCGGCAAAATTATTTGTGAAAATAAGGGTCGGTGCACAAACCGTGCCGTATTTTTCATAGAGAGCCTCGCATGAGTCGCAGTGACAATAGTTCATGTTATCTTTCTGACCGATATGAATATATTTGGCTCCGTTGTCACATTCGAGAATGGCTTTTCTTCCGTTTTCAACGGCAATGGCAAGCACATCCGGATGTGAAAGGCAGACGTGGTCGGTGCTTCTTGTGCCGTCAGGCTGAAGTGCAAAATATTCGGGATGATCGGCGAAAAGTGAGTCGGGAACAAGCTTATCAAGAGTGACGTCCCACAGAACATAGGTCAGCGCACCGCCGTAGTCATCGGCTTCACTCCAGAAAGAGACATTCATCTTTGTTCTGGCACGGTGAGCATCGTTTGTTCCCTGACAGTCATTTCTGCGAACGGAGAATGACGGAACAACCGTGCGGTCAATGTTGGCATCAACAACGACATCATCGTTTTCGGGTACAACCTCAAGGGTTGGGGTGAACCAGCGAACTCCGAGATATTCTTCA
Organism: Clostridia bacterium; assembly: GCA_017466365.1. Classification (GTDB taxonomy): domain Bacteria; phylum Bacillota; class Clostridia; order Oscillospirales; family Acutalibacteraceae; genus CAG-177. The sequence continues at coordinate 205,417 of JAFTUG010000016.1, forward strand.
AGAAGAGTGTAAACTCCGTAAAGAGTGCCTCTGTCGCTTCCGCCTGAAATATAAAGATTCGCCGAGTCGGATCTAATGGTGAAAGCATCGGAATCCATATTTTCGCCTGTACCGAGGACGATTGCTTTCTGACTGTCGGTAAGCGCATCTTCCGTAATATAATCGAGCTTTGCGCCGCTGATTTTTTCAATATAGTTCTGCAATTCGTCAACGGCGGTGAGTATGCATTCGTCAGGGTTTTCTTCTGTAACGATAACATAATCCGTTTCACCATTTTCAACTATATACATCGGATTTATAATCTCGGGTGCTTTGTATTCATTTCCGCCGTAGTTGATATTTGTGCTTACGGGAATGATCCCTACTGCAAAAAGGATAACCTCAATGAGTGAAAAAATCGCTTTTATCGTTGCCATATTTCTTCCTCCGTATTTGTTATGAATCCATATTATCACATGCTATTTTATTTTTCAAGAAAAACCTAAACCTTGACATTTTATATTTCATAATTTATATTAAAATAGAAGGATTTATAAAGGAGGCGGCATTATGTGGAAAATAATCAGAATTTTTGTTTCGGTATTTGTCGCATTTGAAACGTTATTTACGGGTATCATTGGCGGCGTTATGCCGAAAATCGCAGATATGCCCGAGGCTGCAACAGGGGAATACACTCAATATGTTGACCCGTTTATCGGTACCGGAGGAACTCCGTGGACTTGCGGCATGGTTAGCCCTGCGGCAACTGTGCCTTTCGGTGCGGTCAGACTCGGCCCCGACACAAGCTTTATCGGTGATGTGTATATCACAAAAATGAATACTTCGGGCTACTATTATGAGCAGGCGCATATCAGGGGCTTCAGCCACTCGAGACTTTCGGGGACAGGCGCAGAGGATTACTGCCATTTCAGAGTTACTCCCGCAGTCGGTGATAACGAGCCTACGGTAATGACCTACTCACATTCAAGCGAAACCGCTTCTCCCGGATATTATGCAGTTTATCTTCCTGCTGTCGGCTGTCTTGCGGAAATGACGGCGGATATTCATACGGGCATTCACCGCTACACCTTTGATACCGATAAGGATGCAAGGCTTTATATCGACGTAACAAGCGCCTCTGCAAACAAAACATCAAAAGACGGCAAGGTTTCCTATAATGAAGAAACGGGAATAATCATGGGCGGATGCATAATCGACGGTCAGTTTTCAGGCAGATTTGACGGTCTTCCTGCATATTTTGCCGCTGTTACGAATAAACCCGTAAAGTCTTGTAAAATAAAGGATAACGGAGAAAAGGTCGGAATTGACCTCAACTTCGGTTCGCTTAAAAATGAAAGTGTTGAGCTTAAAATCGGCATAAGCTATGTCAGTGCGGAAAATGCACTTCTCAACCTTAAATCGGAAACCGACGGACTCGGTTTTGATGATGTAAAGGAAAATGCCGTTAAGGCATGGGATGAACGTCTTTCGTCAATAAAGATTGATACCGATGATAAAGAAATAAAAACCGTTTTCTATACCGCGCTTTATCATGCAATGATTATGCCGACCGATTTTACCGATGTTAACGGTGAATATCTCGGTTTTGATAAGCAGGCATACAAGGCAGATGGATATACTTACAGAACGGATATGTCGCTCTGGGACACCTGCAGAACAACTCATCCGCTTTATACTCTTATTGCACAGGATATACAGACCGACTGCCTTAACAGCCTTGTTGATATGGCTCAAAAGGGTGGCGGAAACCTTCCGCGCTGGCCGATGGGGGCAGGGTATTCAAGCTCAATGTTCGGCGACTCCGCAAATATCGTTATTGCAGAGAGCTATCTTAAAGGAATAACCGATTTTGATGTTGAGGCGGCTTATGAGGCGATGAAATATTCATCCGAAAACGCAACTAACAAAGCAGGCAGAAACTTTATTGAATTATATAATCAGTACAGATATATTCCCAATGATATTGAAGGTGTAAACAAATCCGTTGCCCGCACTCTTGAATACGCATGGGAGGATGCGGCGATTGCATCTCTTGCAAAGGCACTCGGCAAGGATGAGGATGCAAAAAAATACACCGAAAAATCGATGTATTATAAGAATGTTTTCAACCCCGAAACAAAGTATTTCCAGGCGAGAAATGCAGACGGAACCTTCGTTTGGAATTTCAGCCCTTATATAACAGAGTTTTATGATGCGGTTATGATAAAAAAGTTTGCAAACTGCTATTCCGAGGGCAGTGCAAGACATTGGAGATGGGCAGCGCAGCATGATATCGAAGGTATGATTGAGCTTTTCGGCTCGGAAGAATATTTTGTAAGTGAGCTTGAAGATTTTATGAAGGATGCTTCGCTCACAAGGGCGGCGGTTGATCCGGGTCACGGTTATTGGATAGGTAATCAGCACGATATTCATACTCCCTATCTTTTCAGCAACGCAGGCAGACCCGACCTTACACAGAAATGGGTGCGCTGGACTCTTAAAAACCGTTTCAGCGATGATATAAACGGTCTCGACGGCAATGATGACGGCGGCACAACAAGCACTTGGTATGTTTTCTCCGCACTCGGATTTTATCCTCTTGCAGGTACGGATAAATACTGGATCGGTTCGCCGAATATTGATTCGGCAGAGATTGTGCTTTCAAACGGTAAAACGCTTAAAATCACCGCAAATAATCAGAGCGACAAGAATATTTATGTTAGCAGCGTAACCCTCAACGGAGAAGAGCTTGACGGCTGCTACGTTACTCATTCGCAGCTTATGAACGGCGGCGAGCTTGTTTTCAACATGAGCAGAACAGCGGAATAATAGTTTTGTAAAAAGTGCGAAAAACATTGAAAATCAACGATGCAACCATCGGTTGACACATTGCAATGCACCGATTGGTAGAGCGTAACTATCAAGATGTGTTACAATTCAGTCATCGGAAGGAAAAACCTTTCCGCAAAAAAACATACGAGGTGAAGGATATGTTATTGGCTGACAAAATTATAAGAATGAGAAAAAAGAACGGCTGGTCACAAGAAGAGCTTGCAGAGAAAATGAATGTTTCAAGGCAGGCGGTTTCAAAATGGGAGAGTGCGCAGTCTATTCCGGAACTTGAAAAGATTCTTTTTCTTGGAGAGCTTTTCGGAGTTACAACCGATTATCTTCTTAAGGATGAAATAGAAAATGAAGAATTCACCAACTCTGATATGAAATCGGGGATTAAAAGGGTTACGATGTCGGAGGCAAATGATTATATTGAACACAGAAAAAGGGCATCATTTCTTATTGCTTTGGGAGTTTTTCTTTGTATTATCTCGCCTGCTGCGTTGATTATTCTTTCTGCAGCACCTTTTTTCTATAAAATTCCTATGGGATTTTCCATTCTTATGGGAATAATCGTTTTACTTGTTCTGGTGGCTGCTGCAATCGGTATTTTTTCTTACTGCGGATTCAAAAGCTCTGCATTCAGCTATCTTTCGGGTGATTTTGAAACCGAATACGGCGTTGTCGGAATGGTGAAGGAAAAAGATAAGCAGTTTACTCCGTTTGGGGTTGCAACCAACATAATCGCAACTTGCCTCTGCGTTATTTCACCTGCTCCGATACTTGTTGCGGCATTCTATTCGGATGCATTCGGAATTTGCGTTTCCGTTGCGGCTACTCTTGCAATAATCGGAATTGCAGTTATGCTTTATATTATCGGAACGGTGCGCAGCCGCAGCATGCACAGGCTTCTCAAAGACGGGGAATTCACTGAAGAAGGCAAGAAAAAAGACAGCATGCAGAGCAATCTTGCGGCAATATATTGGCTTTCTGCAACGGCGATTTATCTCGCATGGAGTTTTCTTGGCGGTGGTTGGGGAACAACATGGGTGCTTTGGCCTGTAGCAGGGATAATATATCCGATAGTCTGCATTATTGCAGGCAAGTTTGCGGCGGTTTCGGGAAAGAAATAAGCGGAGAGGCTGAAAGGGGTGTTTTGTGTGACTCTTTTAAAATCATTACTTTTCAATCTCTCTTTTTTGGGAACATCTGTTTTTTTAATAAAAACGACAAAAATCGGAATTCCGGATATCAGAAAATATAAAGAAAAACCGTTAAAACAAATTGCCGTTTCCGTTGTTATTACTGTTGCAGCTCTTGTATTTTATGCATTAAAAATAATAATAGACGGACAAGAATTCAGTGTTTTTGCTTTTCTCGGTTATTCCTTTGCGGATGCTGCGGAGTTTGTGGTTATGCAGCTCCTTTACAGCGTTACCGAAGAGCTTTTTATGCGTTGCTGGCTGCTTCGTTTCACGGAATATATCAGTGGTTCAAAGTGGATAGGCGTTGCCGTTTCAAGCTTGTTGTTCGGTCTGGCGCATTGGGTTTTGGGCGGTTCGTTTGAAAAGTTTGTCTATATATCGCTTATAGGATTTGTATGGGGATTTTCACTTGTCAAGGTGAAAGGATGTACGATTTATTCATTAATGCTTTCACATTTTCTTTATGATCTTGCGGTTGCATCTTAATAACATAATTATAACGGGCTGTCATTGCGACAGCCCGTTTTTATACTATTTCTTGATTATTTCGGATATTTTTTCGGAAAGACCTTTGAGTGAAAAATCTTTTCCTCCCGAAACACTTTTAGCTTTAACAAGCGAATAAAAATCGCTCTTACCCAAATCCTTTGAAGGAATATTTTCGATTTTTTCAATCAGTCTTGCAAAGGTTTCGGTTTGCTCCGTCATAAGGTCAATATCAAATTTTTCCATTTCGTGAGTATCGCTTACAACGCAGAGATAGTAAGGCGCGGGAACAAGGCTGATTTCGGGAATTCTCATGGTAAAGAAATTCTGCCCCTCGCCGAAATGCAGGGCATTGTGACCTCTTAAAGTCATTGTGCGGATATTTTTTCTCTCCTTGACGGTATCAATATAAAGCTTATCCATAAAATCGTTGCCAGTATAGACAAGCTCAACCTCCTGCCTGCCCGTGTGCTTATATTCACCGTCAATGTCACGCCATTCCATGCAGCCTAAATGTTCAAGAGTGAGATTTGCAACGCATTTGAAATGATCGCCCTTACCGTCCCATAATTCACGGTGCATTGCAAGCCAGCGAGAGGCGGATTGAAAAGCCCCTGTTCTTATATCCTCAAAGTGAGGCAGGCGGAAATGTCCGGTTGTGAAAACAAAAATATGCGTCCTTTCAGGCTCTTGGTCTTTCATGTTTTTCATAAGCTGCAAAAGCGCAATCGGACCGTTTTCTTCAACGCAGTTTGTGCCGTCGGTGTGGGTGTTGACGATAACACATTCCTTTTCATTTTTTCCTTTTATAATGCTGTAAAAGCTTTCAGTAAATGCTTTTTCTTCAATCTCTGCCTCGAGAACAAATTTTGCTTTTTTATGTTCTTTTGCCGCTTTAATAAGCTTTTCGCCGTTTGATTCGCTGACCCAAAGCATCGGTATGCCCTGATAATCCGCAATAAAAGAGAGATATTGCCCCTTAACGCAATCCTCGTGCAGGCCCCTCCATATAAGAATTACAGCTTTTGCTTTTGAAAGCTTTGAAACGATGCCGTAAAAGCATTGAACAAAGCTTGTGATAACAGGTCCCTCGTATTTGGCTTCAAGCACCACATCTTCGGGATAACTCGTGCGCTTATCAAATGCTATTTCACTTGGTATAAAGTTTACGTTTGCAACATCGAAAACGGCAATCTTTCCTGCAATGTTTGTTACATCGGAAACACCGTCAACATAAACAAGCTCTTCTGTTATTCCCTCTGCGCAGGTTTCACCCGAATAAGGATAAGCCGACGAAACGGGAATACTGATAATTTCATCTCTGTCAAGAATTCCGATTGATGATTTTTTCTCTTCCCAACGTTTGAAATAAAACGGGTCGCTGAAAATCGGAATCCCCATTTTCCCGATTTCATCCTTCAACCAGTTGATAAAAGCTGCGTGTCCTTTGCTTCCGGTAAGCCTTGTGCCGAAGGAATTCATTTTATGCATTCCTTCGAGCATTTCTTCTTTTGAAATAACAAAATTCATCTTTTTTCCCCTTTCTGCATGCATTTTGTTTTTAAACGAATGCGTTAAACAATATGACAAATACTATAAGCACTTATATTATTGTGTATAATACCCATAGTATAGCACATGCAAATAAAAATATCAATAGTCTGTAGAATACCAACTTGAATATTTATAGACTATAATTAAATGATAAAAGAGTGGTTGGTACTATGAGTGAAATAGCAAAGTCAATCGGAAAAAGAATACGCAGTTACAGAAATAATCTCGGCTTGAGTCAGGAAAAGCTTGCGGAGCTTTCGGGATGCCATCCGACCTATATCGGTCAGATAGAGCGCGGAGAAAAAAACGCAACGCTTGAAAGCATCGAAAAGATTTCCTCTGCTTTGAATGTTCCTCTTTCCAAGCTTTTTGAAAAGCTCGGCGGGGCGGAGAATATCGGCAGAAACATTCCATTGGAATGCTATGATATTCTTTCTGCAAAAACGCCGCAGGAACAGGAGCATATATACCGCATACTTATTGAAATTGATAAATATAAGGATGCTTGATTGACGGTTCCTCCATTAACCGTCGTGAAAAGCAGATTTGAATTTGAGCCGTCGTTTTTATCTGCAATTTGATTATACAAAATAATTTTGGTGGTTTGAATATGCTTTATCTAATCTTAAGCAGATGTTAAAAAAACATTAATATTATATATAAGAAAAATCCGCCCGATTCAGTCAGTAAAGACCAATCGGGCGGAGTGTGTTTTTTATCAGAAAGCGAATATATCAACGATTTTTCCGTTTGACGTATCAATAGTTATCGAATATGGCAAAGAACCGTTGCCGTTATAATCGCCGATGGAGTATTTTATTTCGTAGCTTCTGACAGGTGTGTTATCGCTGCCGTATTTTTCGGTTATGACATCGGGCAGCATATCAAGCTCAACGAGCTTTTGCTGAAGCTTATCTTCAGACATGCCGACAGTAAAATTATCGGAAAGTTTTTTCAGGTCTTCATCGGTTGCCGATTCAATATAATGCATTTCGCCGTAATTTGCAACAGCGGTTATTTTTTCGAGATTATCGTTTTCATCGGTGACAAGTGAAACGGAAACCTTTCCGTCCTCGGAATAATATAAATCATAGTATTCTTCTGATTCGGAATATCCCATATCCTTGAGTTTTTTAATGCATTTTCTCGGTGTCTTATCAATGTTTGTTTCGTTACAGAATTCTGTTAATAATGAGGTTACCTCACGGTTCGCAATTTCAAGGGGTGTTTCTTCAGGGTCTGTGGGCACGGGAGCGTTTTCACGGATATTCATCATCAAATCAGTAACATTTGTTACTTTTTCGCCATCGGTGTCGATTCGGAGAGTATACTCGATACTGCTTTTTTCTCCTTCAAAAACCGGTGTTATAAACTCAAAAGAATATTGCCTCATCATATCTTTGCCGTTGAAGGTGTTTTCTTCTATTTCACAAGGTATAATTTCGAGTTCATTGAATTTCTCGTGAAGTTCCGCCTCGGTCATTCCTTTTTTGAAGCTTAATCCTATATTCTTGAAGCTTCCGTATGTTGCGCTTTCAAAAGCTTTTGTTGCATTCTTGCAGGTGATGTTGAGTTTGCCTATTTTATTCTCCGAAGGATATGATATGCCGATATCAATCATTATGTTGCCGCTTTCGGAATAGTAGATATCGGTATGTTTTTCATCCTGTACATAGCCTGCATCTTCAAGTGTAAGAACATAATCGTAGATTTTCGTTCCGATATTGAGTTCGCCGCAGAATAAGTCATAATATTTATCGATTTCTTCCGCAGTTGTTTCAAGGCTATCCATTGAATCGTATTTTCCGCTTTGGTCTGCCGTACCGTTTTCTTCGGATTTAAAAAACTCAAATGCCGTTACAGAAGCGAGCGCAACAGCGATAACGATAAGAATAATTGCAATTTTTTTGAATTTCTTTTTGTATACGCTGTCTGAATTGGTTTCGATAATAACCGAGATCATCCATGAAGCGCCAAGGATAACGATGCTTGCCGCAATTATCAGGGCAGGAAGATGCTTTTGTTCGGAAAAAACAGTCAGATTGCCGTTTAATGCCGTGAATGCGGTTGAAATATAAATAATCAAAAATGCTGTCAACGGAATGAAGCTCAAAACTGTGCGAAGCGTTCCTTTGAATTTAAAGCATATGGGAAGCTGAATTGCAAAGAAAACAGCGAAAGAGGCAATAATCAGAGCGGTTTCAATATGGGATTGAGAGGGTACGGGAGAAACGAAGAATCCGGCTAATGATGAATAGTAGTTTATTTGTCCGATGATATTTGATATAACATAAGCGGCAACAGCAATGAAAAATTCCGCAGAATGTATTATATACTTTGCGCTGACCCGTTCAAGCGGTGTGCAGGGCAGGGTTTTGCAATATTTTTGCCAGTTGCTTTTTTCGTCATATAAGAATGATGAGGAAATGCTGCCTATAAGAATTCCCATGCCTGCAACCGAAATAGAAACTCTTCCTGATGTGCTTGTCAGAAGGCTTATTGCCCAAACATAAAGCATAATCCATGATCTTGTTTTCAGCCAAATACAGAATTCCTTTGAAAGCAAACCTTTCATTATTTCGCCTCCTTTACAACAGCAACAAAAAGCTCCTCTATTCCGACAGGATTGGTTTCAAAGCCGTCTGCGGCATATCGTTCAACTATTGCCTCAACACCGTAAGGAGATTCTTTTTTGTGCATTACCGCATCATCCGAAAATTGTGAAAGCTCTTCCGCCGTGCAATGGATAACGCAGTATTTTTCGAGAAGTCTGTCCTTTTCGTCGCAGAGAATAACCTTGCCTTTATGAATGAAAGCGATATAATCGCAAAGTTTTTCAAGGTCGCTGACAATATGCGAGGAAATAAGAATGGAGTTGGTCGGATTTCTTGTAAATTCATAGAAAATATCGACTATTTCATCACGGATAACGGGGTCAAGACCGCTTGTGGGTTCATCAAGAATGAGCAATTTTGCGTCATGTGAAAGTGCAACAGCAATGCTCATTTTCATCTTCATGCCCTTTGAAAGCGACTTGAATTTCTTTTTTTCATCAATATCAAAACGCTTGAGCAGAGAGAAAAATGTTTCCTCGTTCCAGTTTTTATATGTTTTTTTCATTATTTTGTTTATCTGTAAGCCTTTGAGCTGTTCGGGAAAGCATGGTTCATCAAGCACAACGCCGATATCGTTTTTGATTTCCTTTGCATCGGCGGTCATTTCTTTATCGAAAACACGGATTTCGCCCGAATCTTTTTTGATAATATCAAGAAGCAGGTTTATGGTTGTGCTTTTTCCTGCGCCGTTTTCACCGATAAGACCCATTATGCAGCCACAGGGGAGTGTTAGGTCAACATTTTCAAGTCTGAAACTGCCGTAGCTTTTGCAGAGATTTTTTATTTCAATAGCATTCATTTTTATTCCTCCTCCGAAATTAATTTGAACATCTCGATGATTTCATTCCTGCCAAGATTGCAGGATGCCGCAATTTCCGATATTTTTTGCATATATTCCTCGATTTTTTTCAGGTTTTCTTCACGCAGAAGCTCGGTGTTTTTTGAAGCAACAAAGCAGCCCTTGCCCGCAACGGTATAAACAAAGCCTTCGTGTTCAAGCTCATCGTAGGCACGCTTGGTTGTTATAACACTGATGTGCAAATCCTTTGCCAGATTTCTGATTGAAGGCAGGGCTTCATCCTCTTTCAATGCGCCGCTTATTATCTGATTTTTTATCTGTGTATAAATCTGGTCATATATCGGTTGACCGTTTTTGTTATTTATAAGTATCTTCAACCAAGCACCTCCTGCACAACTGTATATATACAGTATATACAGTTGCTGTGCACTTGTCAATAGTTTTCATAAAAAAGCCCGATTCAGTCGATTGACCGAGTCGGGCGGTTTTATATGGTTTTTAAATATCAATACGTTGTTTTGCAGTGTAATCCATATCCATGGTAAGTTCTTCAAAGCCGAACATTTTCACTTTAATATCCTTTATGCTGATTGTTCCTGTTGCATCCCAGTCGCCATAAATTATTTTGCCGCTTTTTTCATCAATTATGCAGGAAACAGTGCAGTCGGTGTAGCTTTCTTTAATTTGACCGCCCTCAACGGTCATTCCCAACATTGCACCGATTTTGTCAAAATCACTTGTCCAGCCGTATGCTCTTAAAACTGCATCGTTTGATTCGCCTGAACGTTTGGTGTCTTTTATTTTGAGAATAATAGCTCTTTTTCCGTTATTTACGGACATCCCGGCACTCTTTACATCAGATGCGAGGATTTCACCGTTGCCCGGGATTTTGAAAGTATATGTTTCAATATCTTCTATTGCATCCCAATATGCATCCATATCGATCGGAGTATCATCATTTGCGCTTGCAGACGGAGTGCCGATGATTTCTGTGGTTGATGTTCCGATAACAAAGCCTGTTTTTTTGACCGCGGAGTTATAATGCTCAAGAACTTTATTAATATCTGTTGTGACATCTCCGCTGACAACAACTTCTGTTCTTTCGGGGTTATAGGGAATAACTGCGCTGATTCCGAAAAATCCGCCTATGCTGTTAATGAAAAGTGCGAATGCGGTGAGAAGAGGCGCAAATCTTTGAAGAATAAGATTAAACATAAAAATCATCCTTTCTTTAAATCATCGAAAACAGCGTTTTGATAAATGATATTGCTATGCTGAAAATGTTGGTATTGGTGTCGGATGCGTTATCTGTGATTTCAAAAGAATCAATAACCTCATCGTTATCCGTGCGGTAAGTAGTTCCGATTATTGCATTGTCTGTAAAAGTGAATGCCGTATAGGTAGGAACTCTTACATCAAAAGCGGTAACGGTATAAGAGGGGAGCGTTTCGGGCAGGGGGTCATAGTTGCTGCCCGAAGCGGAGGAGGACTGAACATAAACCGTTCCTTCTTCTGCCTCTTTGCCGCTGTTCATAACCTTGGTGCGTGAATAAAAGTGGTCGTGACCGCTTAAAACGAGGTCGATATCATAGCAGTCACAGAGTGATGAAAAGTAAAGTCTTTTATCCGAAAATTCATCATCTGAAAATGCTGCCGAATAGGGGTTATGGTGCATGGTGACAACTCTCCATTTTGCGTCAGGATGAGCGTTAACGGCCGTGCGGATAACCTTTGCCGCATCGAACATGAAATCGTTGTTTGAATTGAGCATTATAAACAGGGTATCGCCGTAGGTGTAATAATAACCGGTGCCTGCTTCATCGGCAAAAAGCTCGTCAACCTCATTGGGATTATTGAATATATCGCCGTAAAGCGGTGCTTCATTATCATGGTTGCCTATGGTGTTTGCAACGGGAAGAGAACGGAGCTTTTCGGGGGCAAGATAAGCCTTCATTTGAGTAATGCTGTCGGGTGATTGGAACTGGTCGCCGCCCGAGATTGCAAAAGCCGCATTCGGATATTCTGTGAGCATTTTGTTAACGGTATATTCCCAGCCGCAGGTATCACGGATAAGCACATCTCTCTGTGTTTCATCGCCTGAACGTCCGATTTGTGCATCGGAAACAAAAAGCACTGTAAAGTTTTCGTCGGGCTGAACGGTAACGGCTTCAGGATTGCTCCATGTGCCGTTTTCGGTGTAGGAATAATAATATGTTTTGCCCTCTTCAAGATCCGTAACGGTTACTTTGTTTGAATTATAATCATCACAATTTTCGGTTGAAACCTCTATTGCTTCAGCATCGGACATATTGGATTTTTCAGCAATCTTAAATGACGCGGCCGTGTCGGTTTTTGAAGAAAGCCATGCAAAACGCATTTCGCCTTGAACCGCACCGGGGGTAACGGAAATTACCGTGTCATCAGCCTGAATGGAATCCCATTTCGGTGCGAATGCATTAAGAGCATCTTCTTTATATGCATATCCGCTTTCCGCAAATGCCGCAATGCTTATAATAAGCGAAAAAACAAGTATGAGGGAAATAACTGCAAGAGATTTTTTCATTTTCATTTTAAATTCCACCTTATCTGTAAAGCTCCTGAATTTCTTTTATCGGACCTGCGAATTCCTTGGCAACGGAGGGAAGTGATTTGCCGTTTTTGATAAATGAATTATAAACCATACCTTTTTTATCGGTTGACATCTGGAATTTTGAGATAACTCTCGTCAGCTCCTGCTTTTCGTTCTTGTTTTCAAGGTATACACAGTTTTCAAGAGCGATATTTATATCGGAAACAGCTTTTGCGGTGATTGCAATTTCAATTGTGTTGCCGATTTTTTCTTTCTTTGCATCATATTCTGTGCCGTCAACGGTAACTCGTGCATCTGCCGAAACGATATCCTTGAATTTGAAAATGAATGTTCTGCTTTCGGGAGAAACATTTGCAACTCCGCCTGCCTTTGAAACGGATAATCCGACATTATTGCCGTTTTCTGAAACGGTGAATGCAGTTTTGAGGTATTCGCCGTTCTGATATGAGAGTGTATCGCCGTCATCCTCATAGAGAGTGAAGGTGTTGTTTCCTCTGTAGATAAGCACTTCAAGTGTTTCGGGGTTTGAGCAGTCGTTTGTTCTGTCATTTGCGCTCATTGGGATTATTGCGCCCTCTTTTGCGAGAACGGGGATATAATCTATATCACGGAACATCTTCACAAATTTATTACCTTTATAAATTCTGCCCGTAAAAATATCTGTATATCTGCCCTCGGGAAGCCATACGTTAACGCCTGCAAGATTGGTTTTCAGCGAGGTGTGCTCTGTAATAGGTGCAACGATAAGCTCTGTTCCGAAGAAGAATTCGTTTCTGCATTCGTATGCATTCTTATCCTCGGGATAAGCATAATACATAGGCTCGCAAATAGCTCTGCACTCTGTATGCGTGCGGTAATTCATCGTGTAGATATAGGGGAGAAGCTTGTGTCTTAAGCGAAGAGCATCCGTTGCGATTCTCTGAACGGGACCGCTGAAATTCCAGGGCTCTTTGCCTGCAAACTCGTTGTTAGTTGAATGAAGTCGCATAACGGGGCTGAATACTCCGAGCTGAACCCAACGGAGATAGAGTTCATCATCCTTTTTGCCCATGCAGTGTCCGCCGATATCATGGCTCCACCAGGGATAAGCAATGTTTGAAGCCGTTGCCGTGAATCCCGGCTGGAAATCAAGGCTCTTCCAGGTCTGCGTTGTATCGCCGCTGAAGCCGAGGGGATATCTCTGACTGCCTGCGCCGCAGAAACGGGAAAGAATGAGAGGTCTGTGGTTATCCTTTGCGTTATCAAGGAAATGATAATGGTTGAGCGCCCAAAGAGGGTCAAGACCCTTGACGGCTGTATTTTTGCCCTGCTGCCAGTCAATCCACCAGAAGTCAACGCCTGCTTTTTCAAACGGATGATGAAGAATATCAAAATAGTTTTCGGTGAACTTTTTATCGGTTATGTCAAAGGGTACGGGTTTCTTTTCTTTAGGATTCTGACCCATAGCCTTGCACATATCTTCATACTGATTTTCAAACCAGCGAACACCCATTGAGGGATGAAGATTGAAGGTTACATGATAGTTATCATCTTTGAGCTTTTTGAGGAAACCGTTGGGGTCGGGGAAAAGCTCGGTGTTGAAGCTGTAACCTGTCCAACCGACTGACCAAACATCATAAACATACTCCATGAAGTTTCTGTGTTTTGTAACCTTATGGGCGTCTTTGCCGAATTTCTCCTTGATTTTAACCCAATGCCAGTCCATGTCAACCGTTGCAACGGTGATGGGGATTTCTTCCTCCTTGAACTTATCCATGAGGCTTAAATATTCTTCTTGAGAATAATCTTTGTATCTGCTCCACCAGTTGGAAAGCGCATATCTCGGAATGAGAGGCACTTTTCCCGTGAGCTTATAAAGGTCGGTTGTTGCGCCGATATAGTCATTGCCGTAGGCAAAATAATATTCATCGGTTTCCTTGTTTTCACGGGGGAGAATGAGACCGTCGGATTTTAATGCAAGGGTTTTGCTGTCGTCAAGAATCGCAACGCCGTTTCTTGAGCAAACGCCGTCGGAAAGCTTGATTATACCTGCGGTGATATCAAGAGTACGGCATGTGCCCTTAAGATTGCCCGATTTATAGTTTTTAACCGTTCTTCCGTCGGCAAGCTTAATTGAAAGCATTTTTTTTGATGCAAGAGAATAAGTGAAAACAGCTTTTTCGGTTTTGATTTCGATTTTATTGCCAGATTCCTTAACCTCGAATTTTGCTTCGCCCAGATTTCTGAACCATACACTTTGAGTGGGTTCATCGCAGAATTTGCCCTCGCTCTGAACTTCAACACGCAGAAGGCAGGGGGTGATAACCGTAAGCCTTACGGAATTATATGTAAGGGTCTGCTTTTTATCCGCAACAGGTGTGCAATCAATTTTAAAACGCTTTTCAAAATTTTCCATGTCAAATCTCCCTTTGATTTTATGAATTAATTATATATCTTTCATTGAGTAAAGTCAAATAATGCTTTATTTTATATAAATAATATGCTATAATTCCAAAAAGAAACGGCAAAGGAGAATTCAGTATGACATTCATGGCTTTGAAACGTATAATCATGGCGGTAATAATGATACCGTATTTTCTTTTTAACTATGCATTCAACGATTATGCATACCCTGCGGTAAGCACCTCGGGGGCATATGTTTTCTGCTATTTCGTCGGCAACGAGGTTGATGAGCAGACTATCCACCTTGCCGTAAGCACAGACGGATATAATTTTGAGTCGCTTAACAATAATGAGCCTATAATCAGGCAGACGAAAGGCACGGGCTGTGTGCGTGACCCTTATATTCTCAAAGGCGTCGATGAAAACGGCAAGGATTGCTATTTTATCGTTGCAACGGATATGAATGCACTTGACGGCTGGACTTCAAATCACAGTCTTATTACATGGCGTTCCTATGACCTGATAAACTGGACAGACGAAACGGTTATTGATATCCGTCAGTTTGAGGGCTTTGAAAAAACCAACAGAGCATGGGCACCTCAAGCGATATGGGACAGCAACAAGGGGATGTACATGGTCTACTGGGCAAATTCAACCGCCGAGAATGATTGCGCAGGGCATTACTATGCATACACAAAGGATTTCAAAACCTTTGAAACGGAGCCGAAGGTGCTTTTCGGCAGATGGAATGAGGTTGACCCTGAAACGGGAGAAACAAGAAATATTCAGTGCATTGACGGCGATATAATTTATAACGAAAAAGACGGTTACTACTATCTCTATTTCAAAGAGGATTTAACCCAGAAAATTGCCTATGTAAAATCGAAAAATCTTACAGGTCCGTATAACACGGATTACACAATCTGCTCGCTCAACTGGTGGGGAGTTGAAGGCAGCTCAATGTACCGCATAACGGGTACGGATGCGTGGATGATGATTATGGACGAATATTCGGAAGGAACATTCTTTGCACAGATGACAAGGGATTTCGAGAATTTCAGGCAGGTGCAGAGGTCAACCTATTCAATAAATCACCTTAAACCCCGTCATGGCTCGGTTGCGGCAATTTCCGAAGATGAATATTTTGCATTGATTGAAGCTTACAATAAATAAAAAACAACGGCTTACACAATTGTGTGAGCCGTTGTCTGTTAAGGTTACATATTTTCTGCGATGTTTCTTACAACATGAACACCGCTTGCTGAAGCATGAGAGAGGGAGTGAGTTATGCCGCTTCCGTCGCCGATGATATAAAGACCGTCGTGCTTTGTCTGCAGGTTTTCGTTAACCTCAACCTCCATGTTGTAAAATTTAACCTCAACGCCGTAAAGGAGAGTATCTTCGTTTGCCGTGCCGGGTGCAACCTTATCGAGCGCATAAATCATCTCTATAATGCCGTCAAGAATTCTCTTGGGCAGAACAAGGCTCAAATCGCCGGGGGTTGCGTTGAGAGTAGGGGTAACGAAGGATTCATCAATTCTGTTCTGCGTTGAACGCTTGCCTCTTATCAGATCACCGAAGCGCTGAACAAGAACACCGCCGCCGAGCATATTACTCAATCGTGCAATGCTTTCGCCGTAGCCGTTGGAATCTTTAAAAGGCTCCGAAAAATGCTTTGCAACAAGCAGGGCGAAGTTTGTGTTTTCTGTCTGCTTTGCGGGGTCCTCATAGCTGTGACCGTTAACTGTGATGATGCCGTTGGTGTTTTCGTTAACAACTGCACCTTTCGGGTTCATGCAGAAGGTTCTGACCTTATCGCCGTATTTTTCGGTTCTGTAAACAATCTTGCTTTCGTAAAGTTCATCGGTAAGATGCGTGAAAACCTCTGCGGGAAGCTCAACACGAACACCGATATCAACTCTGTTGCTTTTGGTGGGAATATCAAGCTCACGGCATACGGTTTCCATCCATTTGCTGCCGCTTCTGCCGACGGAAATTATGCATTTTTTGCAGGTGTATGACTTATCACCGCAGATTATTTTATATTCACCCTCGCCGATTTCGATTTTTTCAACGGGAGTGTCAAAATAAAAATCAGCCTTATCCTTAAGATATTCATAGAGATTTTCGAGAACAACATAGTTTATATCCGTTCCGAGATGACGAACTGAAGCATCAAGCAAATGCAAATCATTCTGAATGCAGATTTTTTTGAATTTTGAGCCTGCGGTTGAATAAAGCTTCGTGCCTTCTCCGCCGTATTTCATATTGATTTCATCAACATAACGCATAAGCTCAAGAGCCTGCTTTTTGCCGATATATTCATAAAGAGTTCCGCCAAAATCATTGGTTATATTATATTTGCCGTCGGAAAAAGCGCCTGCGCCGCCGAAACCGCTCATTATTGAGCAGCTTTTGCAGCTTATGCAGGTTTTTATTTTTTTGCCGTCAATGGGGCATTTTCTTTTGCTTAAAGCGTGTCCGGCTTCAAAAACGGCAACCTTCATATCTGGACAGAGCTTTGAAAGCTCATAGGCGGAGAAAATTCCTCCGGGTCCTGCGCCGATAATTATAACATCATAATTCATGGTATCCCTCCGTGAGAATTTTACATACGGATTATACCACAAAAATATGAACGAATCAACCAAAATCAGTAAACACGGTGACGAAAAAAGCTTCCGACACCGTGTTTGTTGTTTTATTCAGTTTTCGGAAGTGAGAGAGTGACTTTGAACAGGTCGCCGTCAACCTCAACCTTGAATTTACCCTTCTGCAATTCGCAGAGATTTTGCGCAATTGAAAGACCGAGTCCGCTGCCTTCGCCCGAACGGGAGGCATCGCCTCTTACAAATCGCTGCGTAAGCTCATCTGCCGAAATATCAAGGGGATATTTTGAAATATTCTTGAAAACGATTGAGCCGTAAGCGCTGCCGTCAATAACCTCAACATAAACTCTTGTGCCTTCCATGGCATATTTTTTGATGTTGGAGAAAAGATTTTCAACGATTCTTGAGGTTTTCTGCGAGTCGGCAGTTACCGTGACGGGTGAGGGGGGAGCTTTGAGAACAAGACCGATATTGAAGGGATTAAGCTCATCCTCATGCTCGCCTACTGCCTGTGCAGCAAATTCGCAGAGATTAACCTTTACGGGATGAATTTCAATTGCTCCCGATGAAGCTTTTGAAGCTTCAACCAAATCCTCGATAAGCTTTTTCATTCTTGCTGCTTTTTCGTCAAGAACATTAATATATCTCTGCGCCGTTTCGTCTTCAACGTTGCATTTTTTGAGAAGGTCAACATAGTTTACAATTGAGGTAAGGGGAGTTTTCAAATCGTGCGAAACGTTTGTTATAAGCTCCGCTTTCATTCGCTGGTCTTTGACTGCACTTTCAACAGCATTCTGAAGTCCGTCCTGCATTGAGAGGATATCTTCCGCAAAGCGGCGCATGAACGGAGGCATGAATTTTGTGTCAATACTTCCGTCAAGCTTGCCTTCTCTTGCCTGCGAAACGCAAGCCATTATTCTGTCAAGCGAAACGATTATGAGAATAACAAATCCGAGGATTGCCAAATCTCCGAGAATTCCGAAGAAATACATAAGAAACGCAAGAAATTCTTCAAATTCTATAAATAAGCCCGCAAGCGTATAATAGATAACCGTTGCAACAATAAAACCTGCTGAACAGATATATGCGATTGTTCTGAATTTTTTGCCCTGACCCTTTGAATAATCGCAGGCGAGCATATATTTTATCTTGTCAATCTGTTTTTTGAAGAAACTGCTGATTTTCTTAAAAATCTTGTTGAACGGCTTAAGAAGAATTGTGAGAAGCACCCAAAGCTTTTTAAGAAGCCAGCCTGCAAGTCGCAGAAGCTGATAGCAAAGCGTATGCTTCCAGAATGATTTGTTGCGTATGTTTCTGATAAGGCTTGCAAAAAGTCCCGTAAGAATCATAAAGACAACTACGGCAAAAAGTCCGATGAGATAATCGGTAAGATTGCTTGCAAGCTGCAAAAATGCGGTTGTGAAGCCGTAATCAAGCATATCTGTGTATGCAATATTTTCGGGTTGAGCTTCCCACACAACAACATATGCCGCACCGATCGCCGCAAATATTGCGGCAACTGCGCCGATTGCCCAGTTGATTTCGGCAGGGATTTTATCAAAGAAGCTTATCTTAATTCCGTCAGCCGTTTTTCCTGCGGTGCAGAGCAGATAAATGCAGGCTGCACAGGCGATAAGAAAGCTGACTGCAAACAGAATAAGGCAGAGAGTGAGGTCGTTTATCGGAGCATTCATGTAGCTTGCATATGCTCTGTAGGAGAGGTCAAACGGGTCGGTACCGTCAGCATTAAAGCTGTATGAAAAATATGCCGAGGTTGCCTTGCTGTTTGCAATGTAAAGTCCGCTTTGATTAAGAATGCTGTCGGTGTTGCCCAAAAGCATCTGATAAAGCTTATCATAAACACTCGGAATGCTTTTGTATTCATTGCTCTTAAGAACTTTATATTTTCCGTTTATGCCCGCTTCAATGAATTCGCCGCCGAGCTTTTGGATTATTTGCTCTTCGGTATCGTTTGCGGTTACTCCGCAGTTGGTTTTTATTGTTCCGTTGCCGATTATTGCGTAGTTCACGCTCTTTATGTTTTCAAGAAAATATTCGTAAGAATGAGTGTGAGCCGTGTTGTTATACATATCACAGATATACTGCTCTCTGTTAGCCTCAACCTCTTCAAGGAAACGTGCTTTTGTTGATTCACCGTAGCAGGTATAGCCGCTTATGGAGCTTATCGCCTTGAGTGCCTGACCGATATCCTGAACCTCGAGAGGGGGCTGACCGTTATTCGGGTCATAGAAACGCAGCTCATATCCGCCGTTTCGCTGATATCTGCCGTTGCCGTCATCACCAATCCATACATTTGAATTGATTGAATTAGCTCGAGCCGGTGAAGTAACCGGCATGATTGCCATGGTATAAGCAACACCGTCTTCAGGCATTTCAACAGCCGTCATCGTTGTTTCAACAGGTATGTCAAGAGCGGTAGTAGTTTCTTTGGCGGGTGCATCTGCAGGATATACTCTTTGGATATCGGAGTAGAAGAAAATATCCTCGTGTCTTAATTCACCGCTGTAGTCAAACAGATAGACGAAATTTTTATAAGGATAGAGATATCTGTAGCTGTTATCCGCTGTTACATAAACCTCAATTCCCGAGTTTTCAAGCAGGTCATAGGCATCCGAAACGCCCTTGACCATATCGTCGAATTCTGCAGCGGCAGCCTTGCCGTAGGCGCTTTCTCTGTATTCCTCGTAGGAGTCGAACTTGAAGCCTTCCGCTTCATAGTCGCTGATAAGGCATTCTTCAATATAATTGAACATTTCACGGAATACCGTTGTCTGCGTATAGTGGTTTCTGCCCTTATCGTAGGCATTGTAGTCTGCAAAGCCTCTTATAAAGAGATTTGCAAAGTAGCCCGAGGAAAAAAACATGATAACCGCAATAAGGGCTGCGGCTGCCTTTGTTCCTCTGCCGTATTTAATATTTTTCGATTTTGTAGCCAATTCCCCACACCACCTTTAAATATTTCGGGTCCTTGGGATTGATTTCGATTTTTTCTCGGATTCTTCTGATGTGTACCGTAACAGTTTTTTCCGTATTATAGGCAGGTTCGTCCCATACCGCCTCATAAATCTGACCCGTTGAAAGCACTCTGCCGAGGTTTTCCATAAGCACGCTGATTATGCCGTATTCAGTAGCAGTCAGCTTCACGGTTTCGCCGTCAAGAGTAAGCTCCTTTGCAAGAGTATCGAGCGAAAGTCCCCCCGTTGTTATAACGCCTTCCTTTTTCTCCATTGAGCCGAGTGAGGTATATCGCCTTATCTGCGATTTAACCCTCGCCATAAGCTCAAGCGGATTAAAGGGCTTCGTAACATAATCATCCGCACCGAAGGAAAGCCCCGTTATTTTGTCGGTATCCTCACTCTTTGCAGAGAGAAGAATAATAGGGATGTTGTGCTTTTCACGAAGCCTCAATGTTGCCTGTAAGCCATCCAGACCGGGCATCATTATGTCAAGAATAACGCAGTGCACCTCGTTATCCCTGACCCTTTCGAGAGCCTGCCTGCCGTTTTCCGCACGCAGAACATTATAGCCCTCCAGCTTCAGATAAATTTCAACGGAATCAAGTATTGCGATATCGTCATCGCAGACAAGTACGGTATACATCTTACTACCTCCGGTAATTCAATCCCTTGGAACAATTATCATTCTAAAGGGTTGGAATTACAAATAAAGCATCAAAATTATTACAAATTTATTAAGATATCACTTGTAGATTAAAATTTCGGGGTCATCCTCATTCCAAGAGCCGTAGGCTTCGCTGAATTCATCGCTCATAAACATGGGCAGATAGTTTCCGAAATTAGACGAAAGCTTCATGCTTTTGATTTCTTCATATGTAGCAAAGAAAACCTTGCCCTCCTCGGTTTCGGGGAGCAATTCACCGCTGTAATCCGAGGTTTTATAAAGAAAAACAATGTATCTGTTGAAATTGCGGTTATGCGACCAATGGATAACACCGCAGGGCTTTAGACTGCGGATTTCAAGACCCGTTTCCTCTTTTATTTCTCTTATTGCGGAGTCAACGAAGCTTTCACCCGGTTCAACATGACCGCCCGGGAATGAGATGCCCGTCCAGCTTTTCACTCTTTCCTGAACAAGCATTCTGCCTTCGCCGTCCGTAACCATAACCATATTTGTAAGCTCAACAGTTCCTTTTTCCGTTGACATATTTATCCCTCGCAGAATTTCTTTATTTTATTTGCGGCGGCATTGCATTCAAAATCACGCTCATCGATTATTTCAATTCCCATCGCTCTTGCACGTTCGTATATCGGAGTTTCTCTGCCGACATATTTCGTTGTTGCAAGTGCGGCTCTGGCATGCTCGCCTCCGAAGTGTTCACGGATTGCATAAAGCTCGTTTAAATCCTCGTTTATGGGTGCTCTTGTTTTGCAGGAAATGAAGAGAGGTTTTATGCCTCTTACAGCCATAACGTCAACCTCGTTTCGGGGAGTATTATCCGAAAGAAGGGCCGTAAGAGAACTTCCGCCGTCAGGGATATCCCAAATAAATTTAACGCCCGTATCCCAATCATTAAATTCATCAATGTTTTTTACAATCAGGTAAACAATAAGCTCAAGCCATACGCCCTCGTTTACAAGCAGATTTGCGATTGCGGAGCTTGCGTATTTGAATTCAACTTTGTTTTCGGAACGTGAAAACTCAAGATGTGTAATCGCGCCTGCTTTTTTCAGCTCATTCATTATTTCTTTATCCGACGATAAAATTTTGCTGTCGGCAGAGAGTGAGATGGGAGCTTCTATCAGGAGTCTGTCCCCGACCTTTTCTCCTTCTTTTTTGGAAACACGCTGAAGATATTTTACGAATTTTGTCCATACATTGCGCTTTTCAAAGTAAAGGCGGATAATTTTTCTGATTATATCCTTTTCCTTTTCGGAGTCGGGTAGAGTATGAGTGTTGCTGTAGATGGTTCCGCCTGCTACGGTGAGAAGTTCTTCGCATGAGAGGCTTATATCCGCAGGGTGTGTCTCACCGCTTGAAAGAACCCGAAACACCTTGCTTTTAGGGTCATATCTTATGATTTCCGCACCGAGTGACATGAGAAACCCCGCCGCAACAAGCGCAAGGTCTCTGCCTCCCGTAACATCAATAAAGCATTCGTTGCCGAGCTTCTTTTCGTCCTCAATTATTTCTGCAATTTTACTGCGTAAAAGAGGAAAATTATCGGGGTTTGCAAATTTATAAAGAAAATTTGTGCCGATACCCGTCATTTTTGCAAGCTTTTCCGTTTTTCTTCGGCAATTACCGCCCATAATTTCGTTGTCACCGACAAAATATACCTTTTCGGGCTTGAAAACAAGGGCGGCAAGATAATTATAAATTTGTTCCGTATCAAAAAGCTCAATTAAAACCTTCATGGCACTGCTCCTGAAATTTAATACATTATATTATAACACATTAATTATTCGGCTTCAACCTGCACTATTGAAAAAGACTTATATGTTTGATATAATACTTTAATGAACAGTAAGCCATAAGGTTTTGAAAGGTATCTTTCCGCCATGGCTTCGTTAAAAATCCTTGAAATAGCATCATAAAGGAAGTGGATTTATGGATAGATTTGATTTTATAAACAGCGAAAAAATCAAAAAGCAGATTGAGTTTATAATAACGATTGATGAAATGAAAAATGTTCTGCGCCGCAATCTTGTTGCAGATGCATCGAGACGTGAAAATGACGCGGAGCATTCATGGCATCTTGCCGTTATGGCGATGATTCTTGAAGAATACAGCGCCGATAAGGTGGATATATCAAAGGTTATGAAAATTGCCTTGGTGCATGACCTTGTTGAGGTTTATGCAGGCGATACCTTTGCTTATGATGTGAAAGGCAACGAGGATAAGCTTGACCGTGAAATAATGGCGGCTGAAAAGCTTTTCGGAATGCTGAAAGACGGTCAGGGCGATGAAATCCGTGCTTTGTGGGATGAATTCGAGGCAAAGGAAACGGCGGAATCGAAGTATGCAAACGCAATTGACAGACTCCAGCCGCTTATTCTCAATTATCTCACAAACGGTCATACATGGAAGCTTGGCGATGTTCATGCACCGCAGATTTATAAACGCATGGATATCATCCGCACCGCCACACCCGAGCTTTGGCACATAGTAGAGGGTATTATTTCAACTTCAATTGAAACGGGCTTGCTTAAGCCGTAAAAACAAAAACACTCACCGGAAAGCTCCGATGAGTGTTTTTTCTGTTTTGTCGAATTATTGAGAAGCAAAGCATTTGGTCGTATTTTTGCACAAAAAGCCAATATTAAAATTTGTATAAAACAGAGAAAGCAAAAAAATCGTAATGTTTTTGTGTAACATTTCGTGTTTTTTGTCATTTATATATGAGGGCAAAAATTACAGGGTTTTATACCCTTTAATTTGCTTTCATCAATGACGAAAGAGGGAGATTACAATGGGCTGATTATTTGACAATCAAAATAATCGAGGTGATAACAAAAAAATTTTAGTTTATTCAATCAAAAAATAATCAATATCAAACGGAGGCAAACAAAATGAAAATTAAAAAGTTTATATCTGTCATTCTTGCAATTATTATGAGCTTTGGTATATGTGCCTTTGCATCTGCACAGGAAATCTCGGAAGGTTATACTCCGATTTATACCGCAGAGGACTTAAACAACATACGCAATGACCTTGACGGTAAATATATCCTTATGAATGATATCGACCTTTCCGTTTATGAAAACTGGGAGCCGATAGGTACATCGGAAGCACCGTTTACGGGTGAGCTTGACGGTAACGATTTTTCGATTGAAAATTTGTTATTGAAATCCGAAACCGAAGAAACAAATAATTTGAGTTTGTTTGGTTTTGCAGATTCGGCATCAATCGGAAATCTGAATCTCAAGAACGCTGTTATAAATGTGGATTTCCCATACTATTCAGTCTATTATATAGGTTCTGTTGCGGCATACTGTAGTGACAGCAAAATTTATTCCTGCAAAGCAGACGGAAGGATAAATGTTGTTGCGGGTGGAGATATTTATTCAGGCGGAATAGTCGGATATATTGATGACAGAAATTCAACAACCGAGATAATAGACTGCACATCGAAAATGGAAATAGATATTGTAGGAAAAGACGAAAGCTTTTTCAAACCTGCAGTGTTCCAATATACCTATGTTGGCGGTATAGCAGGTTTTGCGGATTTGAATGTCACGATATGCGGTTGTACCAATAAAGGAGATATTTCGGTTAATTCCATAAACATCGGTAAGCTTGGCAGTATAATAGGATATTCAGAGGTAATCGATATTTCGGAATGCAGTAATACAGGAGTGCTTAATGCAGAAGGCACTTGCGAAATCAATGAAACAGACAAAGACTCGGAACCTGACCCTGAACCGATTAACAATGTTGAATCTGCAGAGATTGTGCATGTTCCATTGAAAAACAGAATTGTTTTCAGTGCAGGCAGTCCGAATTCACCTGACGGAATAGTTTTGAAGCTTAAATATAAAGACGGAACGGAAAAGACTGAAACAATAGTTTGGAACGATGAAGAAGATGAGTATTTTGCAGGTGAAGAAACAGTATTCGGGTCGGGACGTGTCAGTGTCGAGGAATATGGACTGCTGACTACTACTCTTTAT
This sequence comes from Clostridia bacterium, assembly GCA_017466365.1. GTDB lineage: Bacteria > Bacillota > Clostridia > Oscillospirales > Acutalibacteraceae > CAG-177. Next base: position 230,120 of record JAFTUG010000016.1, read on the forward strand.
ATCAACGATAATACGGTTTTTGTAAAATATGATTATTTCGTTCCGCCGACACTCAATTATATTTTCATGGAAATATTTAATTGTTTTCTGAAAATTATGTTCTAAAAGAGGCTGTAAAAGTATTTCTGAAAAGTTGCAATTTAGCACAATTCAATTGCCTCCCTTTGACGAGGGAGGTGGATTTTGCGGAGCAAAAGACGGAGGGAGAGAACAGTGCGAAGTAACAATTTTAATTGTTTACGCAAAATCTTCTCTCCTTCAGTCCTACGGTAAACCGGAGCCCTCAGAAACATGGTCGACTTGCCTTCCTTGGAGCGTCGGCAATTCTTCCTGTTTCTTCACCTCAGCACCTCACTTTATCCGCCACAGGCGGCGTTTCGGTGCTTCGCCCTCGTCAGAGGAAGCCGAACACATAAGCATTATTTTGAATTTGTAATTTTATACACAAAAATACCGCTTGGTCTGACCAAGCGGTATAATTTTTATTTATTGATTTCTATTTTGCCGTAGAGCGAAGCGCCTGCGGAATCTGAACGGGGAGCTCTTGAAGGAGCTTCAGAGGAGTCGGATTTGTTATCGTTATAACGTCTGCCGCCTCTGTTGTAGCCGCCTCTGCCGCCCTTATTGTAACCGCCCTTGTTATATCCGCCTCTGCCGCCTTTGTTATAGCCGCCGTTGGTGGGCTTAACGCCTTCTTCAAGGGTGATAACAACCTTTCTGTCGCCATCGCTGCCTACTGAATGGGAGGTAACGCCTTCGATTTCCTGAACGGTTGTGTGTATAATGCGTCTTTCGTAGGGATTCATGGGTTCAAGAACAACGTTTCTGCCGTACTTGCGAACCTTTGCAGCATTCTTGCGTGCAAGTGAACGGAGAGTGTTTTCTCTCTTTTCACGGTAGTTGCCAACGTTGATTGAAACTCTCTTGTATTCCTCTGAACCTCTGTTGATAACAAGACGTGTGAGATACTGGATGGCATCGAGAGTTTCGCCTCTTCTGCCGATTACCGAGCCGTAATCATCGCCGCATTCGATTGAGATGCGAACATCCTCTTCGTCTGCTTCAACGCTGATTTCAGCTTCCTCGATACCGAGGTTTTTTAGAATGTTGAGAATGTAATCCTTTGCTTTTGCAAACGGATCATCTTCATATTCGTAAAATGCTTTTACTTTTGCGGGTGAACCGCCGAAAATGCCGAGAATCTTTGATTTGGGCATTTCGAGAACTTCATATTTAACATCTGCCTCTTCGGGAGCGTTGAGCTCTTTGCGGGCAGCCTCTTTTGCGTCTTCAAGAGTAGTACCTGTGCCGATAACCACTTTGATCAAGATAAAGTCACCACCTGATAAATGTGTTTACTGATTTTTGTTTGCCGCAATCTGTTTTGTGTTTATTTCCTTTGAGCGGCGGGCAACGGTTTCATCAACCATGAGCTTGGCAATGGTCTTTTTGGGGCTGTAGAAATGACCGATAATAACGGTAATAATAAAGCTGAAAATGCTGGATGCAATCCAGTAGATGCCGATGCCTGCAGGGTAGCTTACAACGAAGTAAAGCGACATAAGAGGCATACCGAACATCATGCAGCCCATCATGGGATTATTTGCCATTGCGGGGTTGCTTTTCTTCTGCTTTATCTGTGAATAAAGCGATGTTGCCATTGAAGATAAGAATGAGAGAACGGGAATTGCCCAGATAATATGCAATCCGAAATCTTTAGGTACATCACCGAGCGAGAACAGACCGAAAAAGTCGAAGTTAATATTTGCAATCGCCTCATAAGTAGCCTGGCTTACGCCGGGAATGCCCTGAAGCCGGTCAATATTCTGGATAATGAGCAGCTCTGCAAGGTGAGAACTGTTTGCGAATTTCGATGTGCTGATTTTTGCAACAGCATCGGAAAGAAGCTTGATTTCCGCGTCGGTAATGCCGGTAAGGAAGTTACTCAAAGGATAATAAATAGCACCGATAAGACCGAAAAGAATTACAAACTGGAAGAGCATGGGTGCACAGCCTGCGTTCATGGGGTTATAGCCCTCTCTCTGATAAAGAGCGGTGGTTTCCTCCTGAATTTTCTGCTGATTTCCCGCATATTTTGTTTGTATTCTGCGTATTTTGGACTGAATTCGCTGAGTTTTAGCCATTCCCTTCTGCTGACTGATAGTTGAAGGTATAGTCAGAATTCTTGTTAAAAGAGTAAGCAAAACTATTGATATAGCATAGCTTTCAAAGCCTATGCTGTTATAGATAAGTCTCAGCAAAGCGCCAAAAGGTACGCCGAGAAATTCGTAAAGAGCGGTCATTTTTCGTCCTCCGAGTGTGAATGTTTCTTTGGCGGAACGGGGTCGTATCCGCCGGGGAACAGAACATTGCATCTCATAAGCCTGAATAAAGTAAGAAGGGTTCCCCGGAATGCACCGTGAACCTTGATTGCCTCTATCGCATAGTGGGAGCAGGTAGGATAAAACCTGCACATGGGCGGAAAGAGGGGAGAGATGCGTTTTTGATAAAAACGAATAGCGGCAAGCAGAAATTTTTTCATTAAAAATCCGCCTCCGCAGTTTCTCTGATAACCCCGAGCTCCGTAAGATGCTTTTTCATAACGGGAACGAGGTCGCAGCTTTTTAATTTTTTGGTTTTGAATCTTGCAACGAACACGATATCGTAGTTTCCGTTGCAATTCGGAGAAATTGAGGAGAATGCCGCCCTGATGATGCGGCGGCATCTGTTTCTCTCAACTGCACTGCCGAGCTTTTTTGCGGCAGTAATGCCTATACGGCACCCGAGACCTCTGTTTTTGACAACATAAGTAACAAGCATGGGGGAGGCCTTTACCTTGCCCCTGCCGTAGGCACGGTGAAATTCCGTGTTTTGCTTAAGGGTTACTGCTCGTGACATTTCAAATCAATCCTTTTTCGGATTAATATGTGAGCTGCTTTCTGCCCTTTGCTCTTCTGCGAGCAAGAACCTTGCGGCCGTTTCTGTCAGCCATTCTCTTGCGGAAGCCGTGTTCCATCTTGCGATGACGCTTCTTGGGCTGGTAAGTTCTTTTCATTGTGCAAACCTCCGTTTCAAATTTTATTATGTCTTGACCGTTTTATGCGGTCTGAAACAATCAAAATTAAAAGCGAATCGCAGTCAATTCCGATTATTAAGCATGACAAAATGAGGTGAATATACCCCTCAGAATACACATTATATAACAGCTTGACCAAGAATGTCAACATTTTTTTCAATTTAAACCGAAAATCTTTTTTGAAAATCTTATTTTTTATGCTTGAAAAGACTTTTCTTGTGTGATATACTTTATTATGTATCATTATGGATTAAAATGCGAGAATGTGCGATAAAATCAATATGGAGGAAGTTTACAGTATGGAATCTCTCAAAGAGATGTGGCAGCTCGTGTGTGAGCATTTAAAGAAAAGCTGCGGCGAAGTCATATATGAAATATGGTTCAGACCGCTTGAAATCAGCAGCTTTGACGGGGCTACGGCAAAAATCGCAACAAGCGAATTTAAGAGGAAGATTATTGAACAGCAGTTCGGAAATGACCTAAAAGAGGCTTTTAAGCAGGTTATGGGCTTTGATGTTGAGGTTGAGCTTATCAACGCAGAGGAGGCTGCTAAAGAAAAACCTGCTCCTGCAGCAAATACGGGTGTTGATGCTTCTTCTTTGAGCATTGAAAAAAACACCTTTGCAACCTTTGTGGTAGGCTCATCAAACAGATTTGCCCATGCGGCGGCACAGGCTGTTGCGGCAACTCCCGGCGCGGCATATAACCCGCTGTTTATTTACGGTAACGCAGGTCTCGGAAAAACTCATTTGCTCTGCGCTATCAGCAACGAAATCAAGAAAAACAATCCCGATGCGGATATAATTTTCACAAGAGGCGAGGATTTTGTAAATCTTATCGTTGACGGTATCCAAAAAAACAAGATGCATGAGATTCATAAGAAATACAGAAACTGCGATATTCTTGTTGTTGACGATATTCAGTTTATCGCAGGCAGAGCATCAACGCAGGAGGAATTTTTCCATACTTTTAATGCTCTTACCCAGGAAGGTAAGCAGATTGTTCTTGCATCGGACCGTACTCCGAAGGATATAGAAATTCTTGATGAAAGACTCAGAAACCGTTTTGAATGGGGACTTATTGCCGATATTCAGCCGCCTGATATCGAAACACGAATGGCTATTATTAAGAGAAAAGCCGATATTCTCGGTCTTGCTCTTCCCGATGATGTTGTTCAGTTTGTTGCGGAAAAAATCAAAACAAACATTCGTCAGCTTGAAGGTGCTGTAAAGAAAATCAATGCGCTGGTTAATATTGAGGGCGCGGCAATTAACATAGCAATGGCGCAGAATGCAATTAAAGATATTATGAATGACAGCCGACCCGTTTCGGCGATAGTCAACAACATAATTGCGGAAACGGCAAGAACCTTCGGTGTTCCCCAAAACGATATTATTTCAAAGAAGAAGGATGCCAAAACTGCAAGAGCAAGGCAGGTTGCAATTTACATCGTAAGAGAAATAACCGATCTTACTCAAAAGGAAATCAGTGAGTATTTCGGCGGCAGAGACAGAACAACAATTCTCTATTCCGTTGAAACCGTTGCCAAGGACTGCGAAAGGGATTCGGCTCTCAAGAGAACGATCGACATAATCGTTAAGAACGTTCAGGAACAGTAATACATTAATATATATGAGGTAACCTATGGGACTTTTCAAAAGAATCAATCAGGGTCTCAAAAAGACCCGTGACAGCATGTCGGGAGCCATAAATGCGGCTCTTTACGGCAAAAATGAAATCGACGAGGATTTTTACGAGGAGCTTGAAGAGATTCTTGTTATGTCCGATGTCGGTGTAACAACTGCCATGGAAATCGTTCAAAAGCTTCGCGACTCTGTTTTCAAGAAGAATCTTCACAGAGCCAAGGATGTTAAGAAAGAAATCCGTGATATCGTTGCAGAGCTTTTAAGCGGCGGCGAGGAAATTGATATGATAACCGTACCTTCGGTTATTCTTGTTATCGGTGTTAACGGTGTAGGCAAAACCACCTCCATCGGTAAAATGGCAGCGATGTTCAAGGATGAGGGCAAGAAGGTTATTCTCGGCGCGGCAGATACCTTCAGAGCGGCGGCAATTGACCAGCTTGAAATATGGGCAGACCGTGCAGGCGTTGACATTGTTAAGCATAAAGAAGGCGCAGACCCGGCAGCAGTTGTTTTTGATACAATTTCCGCAGGTAAGGCAAGAAATGCCGATATCATTATCTGCGACACCGCAGGCAGACTTCACAATAAGAAAAACCTTATGGAAGAGCTTGCGAAGATTTACAGAGTTATTGACCGTCAGCTTCCTTATGCCGACCGTGAAATTTTGCTTGTTCTCGATGCAACAACCGGTCAGAATGCAGTAAATCAGGCAAAGGAATTTAAGGATGTTGCCGAAATTACCGGTATTATTCTCACAAAGCTTGACGGCACTGCAAAGGGCGGTGTTGTTCTTGCAATCAAGAATGACCTCAAAGTTCCCGTAAAGTTTATCGGTGTAGGTGAGGGTATCGATGATTTGAGACCCTTCAATGCCAAGGCTTTTGCGGACGGACTGTTTGAAGAGGACAAAGACGACTAATAATATATTAAGGAAACAAAGTGTAATGGATTATATAATTGCTACCCATAATATGAAAAAGCGTGATGAGCTTCAGCGAATTCTCGCCCCTCTCGGAATAAGAGTGCTTCTTGCCGAGGAGGCAGGTGTTGAGCTTACCGATGTTGAAGAAACCGGCACAACCTTTGAAGAAAACGCTCTTCTCAAGGCCGAAAGCGGATGTAAGGAGAGCGGCATGCCCTGCATCGCAGATGATTCCGGACTTGCTGTTGACTTTCTTGACGGTGCACCCGGTGTTTACTCCGCAAGATACGCAGGCGAACACGGTAATGACGATGCGAATAATAAGAAACTCCTCAAAGCTCTTGAAGGTCTTGAACCCAAGGACAGGGGTGCGGCATTCGTCAGCGTTGCCTGCTGTGTATATCCCGACGGCAGAAAAATAATTGCAAGAGGCGAGTGCAGAGGCACTATCGGCTTTGAAGAAATCGGCAACGGCGGCTTTGGCTATGACCCTCTTTTCCTTCCTGTTGAATATGGCGGAGAAAAGACAATGGCACAGCTTACCGCTGACGAAAAGGATGCAATAAGCCACAGAGGCAAGTCTGTAAGAAAGCTTGCCGAGCAGATTGGAGAGAATAATTGATGACAAGCAAGGAAAGAGCGCTTTTGAGAGCGCAGGCAAACAGTCTTGAGCCTCTTTTTCAGATAGGCAAGGGCGGTATGTCCGATTCGCTTATTGAGCAGACAGCAGATGCGCTTCGCAAGAGGGAGCTTATAAAGCTTAAGGTTTTGCTTGAAAGCGCACCTGAAAGCCCCCGTGAATTTGCGGATAAGCTTGCCGAGGCAACAGGCAGCGATGTTGTTCAGGTTGTCGGAGGAAGCATAGTTCTCTATAAAGAAAATCCCGATAAGGATAAAGAAGAAAAGAAAAAGAAGCCCGCAAAAAAAGGTAAGCCTCTTTCAAAAGTAAAGGCAAAGAGAGCTTTGGCGGCAAAGCGTGAAGCGGAAGAAAAAAAGAAAAAAAGAGATTTTTACGCAAAAAAACGCGCAATTAAAAAATAATTTTGCAAAAAGTAAAATTTCTTGCAACAAAAATCAACTATTGACACACTTTATATATGTGTGATATAATCGCACTCCACGAAAGGTAAAGCTAATGGATAAAAACAGCGGTATCAAAATTGCAGCAAATAATAAAAAAGCATACCACGATTACTTTGTGCTTGAAAAGCTTGAGGCAGGCATTGAGTTGTTCGGAACGGAGGTTAAATCCATCCGTCAGGGCAAGATAAACCTCAAGGATTCATGGTGCTTTGTAAAAGACGGCGAAATGTTCGTTAACGGCATGCATATAAGCCCATATGAGCAGGGCAACATCTTCAACCGAGACCCTCTGCGCACAAAAAGGCTTTTGCTTCACAAAAAGGAAATCCGCCGTTTTCATGCCATGGTAAAACAGGACGGTCTTGCAATAGTTCCGCTCTCTGTTTACTTTTCCAAGGGCAGAGCAAAGGTTGAAATCGGGCTTTGTAAAGGTAAAAAGCTTTACGATAAACGCGAGGTTGCAGCAAAGAAAGATGCTCAAAGAGATATCGAGCGCAATATGCGCAGATAAATATACGGGGATGAAAGGATTTCGACGGGGAATCTGAGCCCGGATAAGCGAGTAGCGGTGCGGGACCGCTATAAAATCCGCAATTTTCAAAATTAAACGACAACAATAAAGTTGCTCTTGCTGCTTAACTAAGCAGCCGTCTCTGTGCGGAGGACTGCGGCCGCATAAGAGGCGTCGATCAGCAGTGAACGTGAACGGGTAACGGCGGATAGCCCGTCACGGATAATCTGTCTACCGAGTGCCAAAGCCTGCCTTTCGGCGTTGGCATAAGGGAATGTTAAAAGAACGGCTACACTCGTAGAAAGTCCCTGCAAAGGTTTTTCGGACGCGGTTTCGATTACCGCCATCTCCACCAAATATTATTTTTAGTTTCTATATAGAGAAGAGAAAATGAAAATGCAAGAATTTAATAAGGAGGAAAAAATATGAAGAAAAGTCTTCCCGTTATTGCAATATCGGTTGTTGCGGTGTGCATAGTTGCGATTGTTGCAACTCTCGCAATAAAGTCGGGCAATCAGCCTGATATCGATACCGATATCACTAACAGCATCGGCAATAACAATAACTATTACGATTACTACGAAGAATCAACCACATCTCCTTTTCAGGCTATAGTGAACACAACGGCGCAGGTGCTGACCAATGCCTATAAGCCCACAGAGGTAACCACCAAAACTCCCGAAAAGACCACAAATAAACCCACCGCTCCGCAGACAACGGTTTCCGTTTCGCAGATGCAGGAGGAGGTAACTCTCCCCGAGCTTGATGCGGATGATATGTCTGAAGGTGTTGCAACAAAGCCTGTTCAGTCCTCGGGAGAACTTCCGCAGGATATGAGTTTTGCAGGTCTTTCAAGGATGGGTTATGATGTTATCGGATTAAAGCCCTACATATATAACGATGATAAGGATCCCGATAGCTTCCAAAAGAATTTCGGTTATCATCCTATTTACGATTTGGGTGCAAACCTGATAGATTTCAGCATTGAAACAACCAAGCTTGACTTCGACTATGAGGATAAGGAATACAGAATTCAGCTCTGGAAGGGTCAGTATATTTCAGGTGAAATCGGAACTGTAGGCGGCGAAATCGGTGTTTATACACGCCCTGAAAGTGCTTCGGGTCAGTTCTATAACTGCGCCGAAGAAGATGATTGGGTAAAAATGGAAATGACTGTTTTCTGGGATGAGTTTGATAACGGCGAGTATCTTCCCCAGTTCTCCAGAAACTATGATGATTTCTGGTGGTGCACAGGCTTTGTTGACGGTCAGCTTAAGGACCGCAGAGACTCCAACACCATGCGCCTTCTCGGCAGAATAACATGGGAAACCGAGGAGCAGGCAATCGCTTTTTCGGAAGCTATGGCAAAGAAAGGCTTCACAGAGGTTGAGGAATTCTCACCCTATGAAATAGATACATTCAAGCGTCACGGCAAGGACGTAATTTTCCTTTGGCAAAACATAAGATAACCATAAAAAACGGGCTGTGCCCGCAGGAGGATTTAAAATGAGTAAGTTTAACCTGTCAAAGCAGAAGATTCTTATTCTTGCAATCAGCGCCGTAGTAGTAATTGCAGGCTCTGTTGCCGCTGTTGTTCTTATCAGAAACTTCAGCAAGGAAAAAGAAGACACAACAACTTCTGCAACCGTACCCACATATCAGTATGTTGAAGAAACATATTATGTTGATGTTCCCGAATTTGTTACAAATGAAAACCACGAAACAGTAACAGACCCCTCGGGCAATGCTCTCACAACAATCAAAAAGGTTGTTAAAACAACAAAGAAGATTGTTACAAACAACAAAGCAACTACCAAGAAACCTAACGCAAATGCGAATGCAAACGCAACACAGGCTCCCGTAACCGAGGCTATGACTCCGCTTCAGGAGTGGCTTTCAAAGAATCAGGTTGCAGGCTACAGATATGAGCCTAACGGCGACTTCTTTTACACAGACGATAAGGATTGCTGGCAGAAGAATGCCGGTTATAACGAATTCTATGATAACTATGCACCCGCTGCAGCTATGTTTATCGATCAGATTCGTATTCGTTTTACATATGAAAATAAGGACTGGATGCTCCAGCTTTGGAAGGGTCAGTACGGCTGGCTGTTCGTTGGTGCGGAAACAGGTGTTTATACCGCTCCTGCAGGTACTTATAAGGGCGGCGACGGCGACCCCAACCATTATGACTGCGCAGCCAAGGAAGACTGGCTTTACATGCAGCTTGACTGCTATTGGAGCAAGAATAATGACGGTCACTATAAGAAGATTTTCACAAGACCCTATGATAAGTATTGGTGGGCAACAGGCTTCGTTTGGGGTCAGCTCACAAAGTACAGTAAGCCCAGAACAGAGCTTAAGGCAAAGAACAGAATCACATTTAAGAGCGAAGAAATGGCAAATCTCTTTGTTCAGGGACTCAAGGAAGCAGGCTTTGTAAGAGCAGTCGGCTCCGATCAGCTTGTTGACGATTCATATTATCAGAGCGGCAAGGATGTTTGGCTTCTCTGGTCAAGCATTCAGCATGACTCATTTGTAGGCTACACCGGCACAACAACTTCAACAAAGAAGACCACAACCGAAAAGCCCACAACAACAGCTGCTCCCACAACAAAGGCTACAACAGCAGCTCCCACAACCCAAAAGCCCACAACAACACAGGCTCCCACAACCACCGAGCCTTCCGTTGATGCTCCCGTTGCGAACACTTCAACAACGACTGTTCCCGTTTCGGATTCCGAAAACGCAGGTCAGTAATTTAAGAGGGTTTACAAAATTTACGGTTATGCAACACTTTATGTAAATTGATTAAAAAAATCGCAAAAAACGGTTCATTTTTGTAGTGAAAGGTGTTGACATTAACCCCGATATATGTTAATATAAGGTAACAATTGTTGCTCTTGCAATAAAATTTGAAAGGAATGGTTCTAAAATGAAAAAAGTACTTGCACTCGCACTTGCACTCATCATGGCTCTCTCCATGAGCGCTATGGCTTTCGCAGCAGACGAAGCATACATTTGCCCTGAATGCGAAGCAGACCTTGCAAACGCAACCGAACTCAACACACACATGAAGTCTGTTCACACAGAAACAGAACCCAATGTATGCCCCACATGCGGCAAAGAATTCTACATTGAATCTGAATACAACAAGCACATTCAGCTTCATGACAAGACTTGCCCCAAGTGCAACAGAGCATTCGCTGACGAAGCAGAATACAATGCACATATCGAAAAGTGCACAGTTGGCGACGAAAAGGATTATGTTGACCTTACAGTTAAGGAAATCCTTACAATGATCATCGACATCGCTAAGGCTTCAATGTCACAGTGGGATTCAATCGAGAGCGTTATCGTTCGTCTCGTTGATTTCCTTGAAAACATCGGCACAGCAGCAGTTAGCGAAGCTGACGTAAAGGGCGCAGTTGCTGACCTTGAATCAGCTCTTGCAGGCATCGAAGTTCCCGCAATTGATGAACTCCTTAACGCTCTTAAGCAGAAGATTAAGGATCTCTATGCAGGCGAAGTTGCTACAACTGTTGAAGTAACAACAGAAGTTGCTCCTCCCGCAGAAACAGGTTCATCATCAGTTGGTATCGCTGTTTTCGCAGCTGTTTCAGTTGCAGCAGCAGCAGCTTATGTTTGCACAAAGAAGAGCAAATAATTGATTACTTAAGCTTATTAGATTGAATTAGCGCAAGAATTTAATTGAAAAGCACTACGGCGTATCCGCAAGGATACGCCGTTTTTTACTCTCGTTCATCGCAGGTCAGAATTTCCGAAATGATATCAGAAATCAATTTCATAGAAAAATCGTAGGGTGGGAGAACCTCATTTTGCGAATCGGTGAACAACTGATAAATTATTTGAACAATAACAACGGTAGGGGCGGATATCATCCGCCCGAACACAATTGCATCGCAGTCCCCTAATTCTGAATTACACATTCCGAATTCTGAACAAAAAACCGTAGCTGACCGTGTTAAATCAAACAATGAACCCCATGCACGATTAAAGTGCATGGGGTTTTATCAATAATATCTGTAGCTGGCAATAACCTTGCCGAGAATGATAACTTCATTAACAATAATCGGCTCGTAGGTGTCGTTTTCAGGCTGTAATCTGAAATGACCGTTTTCCTTATAGAATGTTTTAACTGTTGCAGAATCATCAATCAGAGCAACAACCATTTCGCCGTTGCGTGCCGTCGGAGTTCTTTCAACAATAACGATATCGCCGTCAAGAATTCCTGCCTGAATCATACTCTCACCCTTAACCTTAAGAGCAAAAAGCTCCTTATCCTGTGCACCGACCATTGAAAACGGGAGATATCCCTCGATTTCCTCAACAGCAAGAATGGGTGAGCCTGCTGTTACAGTACCGAGAAGGGGAACATGGGTAACATTATCTGCCTGACCGACAATTTTAATGCATCTTTTGAGCATTGGCGGTCTCTGAATGTATCCTGCCGCTTCAAGTGCATCGAGATTTGCCTGAACGGACGATGTTGAACGCAGACCGACGGCTGCTCCGATTTCACGAACGCTCGGAGTCATGCCGTTTTTTGCCGTTTCAACAAGAAATTCATATATTTTCTGCTGGATAGGTGTAATCGGCTTCATAATTTAACCTCTTTCTTTATCTTTTTGGTGGAATTTATACTCTCTCGAGGGTATTATAGCACAAATGTTCGTGAAATGCAAACATTTGTTTGATATTTTTCAAAAAATTTTTTCGTATAAGGGTATTTAATTATTTATTTAATTATGATATAATCTATCTAATAATGGATAATTGCATCCGGTTATAAAAAGGAGTATCATGGCGAAGGAAAAAATACAAAATAATACTTCGTTTGAAAATCGCAGTAAAAAGCCGATTGTTGCTGCGGTTGCGGTAATCTGCGCTCTTTCGGCCGTGTTGATTTTATTCCTCATATTTAAAAATTCGTTATATTTGACCGTTTCTCAATATAAAACAGAAAAACAGGAATACGCCGAGGCGTTGGAGTGTGTTGAAGGTATTCACACTGACAGTGCAGAGGCACTTGCTCTTTATCTTAAGCTTCGCATTGACATTAATGAAAATTATCCTGTATTGCTTACGGATTTCAACCCGTCGATTATTGCCGGCTGGACAGAATCGGTTTCTGCCGTGGAAGCGGTCAAGCATTTTCTCAATGACGATATTGCCGAAGAGGCGGAAAATTTGAGCATTACACTGCATCAGGTTAATTCATGCCTTACGCAGTATGATCATATTCGAGGAGATATCCTTTCGCTCATGGATATTTTTGCGGAGCTGAATCGGCTTTATACTAAGGATGCCAACGGTAAGAATGCTGCATTTACGGTTATGGAGGAACGAATAAAAATTTCCTCATGGGAGCAGCAGCTTTCAACCCTTATAAACTATTCAAATACTGTTCCGATGTATGAAAACATTTATCTTCTCAATTATCTTATCAAAGAGGTTGAAGGAGAGTGTGTTGACCTGAAAGCGGCAATGGATTCCGTTATTGCAATGGGATATAAGGAAACCGACCTTATCCGTTTGAGCGGCACCGGTCAAAAGCAATTTCCAGCCATAACAAACAGCAATAATGAATCGGTAAATCTTTTGCAAAAAGATCGATATGAAAGATTTATGTATGAGGGAATCTGCAAACAGCTTGCAGAGGTTCTCGGCGATTTTTATGAGGTGTAAGTCTGTTGCGGATAGAATTTTAACTGTGTCCCATTGACAATAAATTATCAATATGGTAAAATAAATCTCACAAGTTAAAGGGGAGTAGCTTACGGGTTTCCCGAGCGGTCTGTCAACAACCGTTGCTTTAAGCATCTGGCAGACACCCAGCTTTTTTGGAAGCAAGACCTTTGACAGAGAATTTTTACTGTTCTCTGCCAGAGGTTTTTATATTTATAAAGAGAAAAAAAGTTTTGAAAGGATTGAAATTGATGAAGTTCTACCTCGAACAGATTAGCGATGTCTTTTCTCATGTCAAAAGCTCTGAAAGCGGTCTGACATCGGCAGAAGCTGAAAAAAGGCTTGCCGAAAACGGCAAAAACAAGCTTAAAGAAGGCAAGAAAAAGACAACTCTCCAGAGAATTCTTGAGCAGCTGTCTGACCCTATGATTATCATTCTTATCGTTGCCGCAGTTATCTCGGCAATTACGGAATGGTTTGAGGGCGGTTCGTTCCACTTCGTTTTCCCCACCGATACGGTTATTATTATGGTTGTTGTTGTTATCAACACAATTCTCGGCGTTGTTCAGGAAAGCAAGGCTGAAGCGGCTATTGAAGCACTTCAGGAAATGAGTGCCGCAACGTCAAAGGTTATGCGTGACGGCAAGCTTGTTTCCGTTCGCAGTGAAGACCTTGTTATTGGTGATATTGTTATCCTTGAAGCAGGCGACGCCGTTCCCGCAGACTGCCGCATTTTTGAATCCGCAAGCATGAAGATTGAAGAAGCAGCCCTTACAGGTGAATCAGTTCCCGTTGATAAGGTGATTGCTATTCTTAACGGCGGCGACAAGGGCGAGGTTCCCCTCGGTGACAGAAAGAACATGGCATATATGGGCTCAACCGTTGTTTACGGCAGAGGCAAGGCTGTTGTTGTAGGCACAGGTATGGACACCGAAATGGGCAAGATTGCAGACGCAATTGCACAGGCTGAAGAAGGTCAGACTCCTCTTCAGATTAAGCTTGCACAGCTTTCAAAAATTCTTACAAAGCTTGTTCTCGGTATCTGCGTAGTTCTTTTTGCATATCAGATGATCGTTTCATACGTTCAGACAGGTGCAATGCCTGAAATCACAAAGATTCTCGACAGCTTCATGGTTGCCGTTTCACTTGCTGTTGCGGCTATTCCCGAAGGTCTTGTTGCTGTTGTTACAATTGTTCTTTCAATCGGCGTTACAAATATGTCGAAGAAGAACGCTATTATCAGAAAGCTTACCGCAGTTGAAACCCTCGGCTGTGCACAGATTATCTGCTCGGATAAGACCGGTACTCTTACACAGAATAAGATGACCGTTGTTGACCATTACGGCGACAATGAGGCTCTTATCGCAAAGGCGATGGCTCTTTGCTGCGATGCTGAAATTGACGAAAACGGCGAGGTTACAGGTGAACCCACAGAAGCTGCTCTTGTAGGCTATGCATACGCACTCAAGATGCACAAGAATGACCTTGTTGCAAATGCTCCCAGAATCGGTGAAGCTCCCTTCGATTCGGGCAGAAAGATGATGTCAACCGTTCATCAGACTGTTGACGGTATTGTTCAGTACACAAAGGGCGCACCCGACGAGCTTCTTAAGAGATGCACCCATGCTCTCATTAACGGCGAGGTTGTTCCTTTCACAGAAGAGGTTAAGGCTGCAATACTTGCAGATAACAAGAGAATGGCGGACCAGGCACTTCGTGTTCTTGCCGTTGCATACAGAAACTATGATTCCGCTCCTGCAGATTATGCTCCCGAGGCTCTTGAAAATAATCTTATTTTCATCGGTCTTACAGGTATGATTGACCCTGCCCGTCCCGAAGTTAAGGCAGCTATTGAAGAATGCCGCTCGGCAGGTATTACCCCCATTATGATTACGGGCGACCATAAGGATACTGCGGTTGCAATCGCAATTCAGCTCGGTATTATCGAAGATGCATCAAGTGCAATCACAGGCGCACAGCTTGATGAAATCAGCGATGAGGACTTTGCTGAAAGAGTTACCGAATTCAGAGTTTATGCCCGTGTTCAGCCCGAACACAAAACAAGAATTGTTAATGCATGGCGTGCAAGAGGTATGATTACCGCAATGACAGGCGACGGCGTTAACGATGCTCCCTCCATCAAGAGCGCTGACATCGGCGTTGGTATGGGTATTACCGGCACAGACGTTACAAAGAACGTTGCAGACATGGTTCTTGCTGACGATAACTTTGCAACAATCGTTGCTGCTGTTTCCGAAGGCAGAAGAATTTATGATAACATCAGAAAGGCAATTCAGTTCCTTCTCGGTTCAAACCTTTCCGAAGTTCTTTCAATCTTCACCGCAACAATTCTTAACTTCACAATTCTTAAGCCCGTTCATCTTCTTTTCATCAACCTTGTAACAGACAGTATTCCTGCTCTTGCTCTCGGTCTTGAAAAGCCCGAAAGAGATATCATGCAGCGTAAGCCCAGAAACAGCAAGGAAGGCGTTTTCGCAGGCGGCATGGGATTTGATGTGTTCTATCAGGGCGCACTTGTTACAATCCTTACACTCGCAGCGTTCTTTATCGGTGAATTCCTTGAAACAGGTCACTGGCAGTTTACAAATATTGCAGACTGCAAGGAAGGCATGACAATGGCATTCCTCACAATGTCAATGTGTGAAATTTTCCACTCATTCAACATGCGTTCACAGAGAGGCTCGGTTATCGGTATGGCATTCGGTCAGAAGTCACACAACATTGTTCTTTACGGCGCAATGGTTGCTTCTCTTCTTCTTACAACAGCTATTATCGAAATTCCGTTCCTTGCTGAAATGTTTGAATTCGTTCACCTTGATGCAAAGGCATATTGCATCTCAATCGGTCTTGCATTCCTTGTAATTCCCATTGTTGAGATTATCAAGGCTGTTCAAAGAGCTGCATCAAAAAATAAGTAAAAAATATGGCTTGCACATTTGGTGATGTGCAAGCCGTTTTTTTATATAAGAAATGCTTTTGCAAGTCCGAAGTAGATAACAAGGGTGACGATGTCAACGAGGGTTGCAATCATCGGACCTGCCATGAGTGCCGGGTCAAGTTTTATGATTTTTGCAAATATCGGAAGTGAACAGCCGATGAGTTTTGCAACAACTATCGCACAGAACATTGCGAGCGAAACAACAAGAAAAACAGGCAGACTTCCTTCGCAGAAAAGATACATTCGCAAAATATTTGCAACCGCAAGCACTCCGCCGCATATTGCCGCAACACGCAGCTCTTTGAGAACGATTTTTAAATAGTCTTTTATTTCGATTTCACCGACGGCGAGACCGCGGATAATAAGTGTTGAAACCTGACTTCCTGCATTACCGCCCGTACCCATGAGCATGGGCATGGATGCGGTCAGTGCAACAAAGCCTGAAAGTAGAGTTTCATAGCCCTCAATAATTTTTCCCGTAAAAGTTCCGGAAATCATAAGAATGAGCAGCCAGAGAATTCTGTTTCTGGCAAGCTTGAAAACTCCCGTTTTGAGATATTCGTCATCGGAGGGAGCAAGCAAAGCCATCTTCTCGAAGTCCTCGGTTGTTTCTTCTTCAATAACGTCAACAATATCGTCAACCGTGATAATGCCGACAAGTCGGTTTTCGTTATCAACAACGGGAACACTCAAAAGGTCGTACTTTTTAACAATATCCGCAACGTACTCACGGTCATCGAGTGTGTTAACGGAAATAAGCTGTGCATCATCCTCCATGATATCGCCGACAAGGGTATCCTTATCGCAGAGTAGGAGCGAAAGCAGAGGAATGCTTCCGAGAAGGTGATGTTCTTTATCAATGCAATAACAGGTGTAGACAGTTTCTTTGTCTATGCCTGTTTTTCTTATTTTATCGATTGCTTCCGCTGCGGTAAGGCTCGTGCGAAGATGCACCATTTCAATGGTCATCAGGCTGCCGGCACAGTCATCGGGATATTTGAGAAATCTGTTGATAAGCTTTCTGGTTTCGGGGTCGGAATGAGCAAGCACTCTTGTTACAACGCTTGCAGGCATTTCCTCAAGAAAGTCAACCGTATCGTCGAGAAACATTTCATCAAGCAGGATTTCAAGCTCGGTATCGTTTATCTTTTTAACGAGATCTGTTTGGGTTTCGGGTTCAAGATAAGCAAAAACCTCCGCAGATATATCTTTCGGCAAAACTCTGAAAACAAAAAGTTTTTCTTTGAGTTCAAGCTCTTCAATAATCAGCGCCGTATCAACAACATTGATTTCCGTAAGACAATCACGAAGAGCCGATATTTCGCCTTTTTTTATCATTTCTGCAATATCGGCAAGAATGATTTCAAAATTTTCCATAAAAAACGCCGCCTTTCACTAACCGCAAAGACAGCACAAATCAAACGAAAGCGATTTAGTTTTTAAATCACTCTGAAAATTCCGTTGACAGCTCCGTCATGCGGGCATATGTAATTACACTTCTACTTCGAGGGTTGGGAATATCGGAACTGCCCAAAATTTTCACCACGCAATCACAAATATTTTTTGTAAATTAATCGTACACCCAAAAAGCGATAAAGTCAAGTAAAAACAAGAAAAAATTCAATAAAATAAAATATTCGAGAAAAACGGAGAAAATCGGACATGTAAGGTCAAAAACAGACAAAAACGAGAGATTTTAAGCGGCTGATTTTGAAGGCTTGAAAGAACTTTAACCTTTTCGGGTTAAAAAAACCGTGAGTTCTCACATAGGTTGAAGGACGTAATGTCTTTCGGAAAGGAGTGATTTTTTGAAAAAAGGATTAACCGAAAAGGAGCGGCTGTTCTGCTCATACTATGCTGACGGCGCAGATGCAAGAGGCTGTGCCGCAAGGGCAGGATTTTCGGTGATGCCGCAGAGGAGTGCGGCAAAGCTTCTCGCAAGAGAGGATATCAGGTCGGAGATATCGAGGCTTGAAAAAGAAAAAAGAGCGGTCAGCTCCGTTGAAAGAGGACTTATGCGCCTTGCATTCGGTTCGGTTGCAGATGCAATGAAGCTGATGCTCTGCGAGGAAAGCATGACGGCAGATGAAATCGAGAGACTGGATCTTTTTAATGTTTCCGATATCAAGCGTCCGAAGGGCGGAGGGCTGGAAATCAAGTTTTTTGACAGATTGAAGGCTCTGGAGCGTCTTGAAAAAATCGGAGCATATGAGGAAGGTACACAGAGCAGCTTTATTAAAGCACTTTCCGACGGTGCAAAGCTTCTTTCGCAGGAGGATGAGTCTTGAGTAAGAAGCAGGACTTTACGGCATTTTCTCAAAAGCAGATGAAGGCTCTGTGCTGGTGGATGCCTGAAAGCCCGTTCAGAAATTACGATGCGGTTATATGTGACGGTGCGGTTCGTTCGGGTAAAACTCTGTGCATGTCCGTTTCGTTTATTGCGTGGGCTTTTTCTGCTTTTTCAGAGAATTCGTTTGCTCTTTGCGGCAAAACAATTGCCTCCTTGCGACGCAATGTTGTTACGGTTATTCTTCCCGTGCTTCGGGAACTCGGTTTTGAATGCAATGAAAAGCTTTCACAGAATCTTATCGAGATCTCCTACGGCGGGTCAACAAATCGCTTCTGGCTTTTCGGCGGCAAGGATGAAAGCTCCGCTGCACTCATTCAGGGCATGACTCTTGCGGGAGTTTTGCTTGATGAGGTTACTCTTATGCCCCGTTCATTTGTTGAGCAGGCACTTGCACGATGCTCCGTTGACGGCTCAAAGCTTTGGTTCAACTGCAATCCGGAGCATCCGATGCACTGGTTCCATGAGGAATGGGTTAAAAAGCACCGTGAAAAGAATTGCCTTTATCTTCATTTTACCATGAAGGATAATCCCTCCCTTACACCGTCTATAATTCGCCGCTATGAAAAGCTTTATTCAGGCGCTTTTTATGAACGCTTTGTTCTCGGCAGATGGGTTGCGGCGCAGGGCTGTGTTTACCCCATGTTTTCGCAGGAAAAGCATGTTATTTCTCCTCCCGATGCGATGAGTCAATACTATATTTCTTGTGATTACGGCACGGTTAACCCTTCTTCCTTCGGCTTGTGGGGTGAGAACGGCGGAAGGTGGTACAGAATCAAGGAATACTACTTTAATTCGAGAGTTGAAGGAAGTCAGAGAACGGACAGCGAGCATTATGATGCACTTTGCGACCTTGCAGGCACCTTGCCGATTGAGGCGGTTATAGTTGACCCGTCGGCGGCAAGCTTTATTGAATGCATAAGACGCAGTGGCAGATTCAGGGTTATACCTGCTCAAAACGAGGTTATCGACGGTATAAGGCGTGTTTCGGATTGTCTTAAGGAGCAAAAAATTCTGTTTTCTCCCGAATGCAGAGACACAATCAAGGAATTCGGTCTTTACAGATGGGAAGAAAATGCCGCAAAGGATGCCGTCCGAAAAGAAAACGACCACGCAATGGACGATATCCGCTATTTTGTTTCAACTGTTGTTGACAAAGAGGATGACGGCGGATTTTTCGCTCTTGCGGCAAGAAGGAGAAGATGATGGGAATATTCAAAAAAAGAGATGTTTCAAGGGTTGCGGCGCCTGCAACCCAAACCAAAAACAGGCATCCCTTCGGTATTCTGGACGGTTATGTTCCGCTCGGAGCGCCACAGATAAGGCTCTATTACACATTGCGTGAAGCAATACCCGTTATTGATGCGGCAATTTTAAAGATAGTGCGCCTTACGGGAGGCTTTGAGATAAAATGCTCCGATAAAACGGCACAGTTCGCAGCGGATGATTTCATTAAAAATGTTCCTGTAGGCGGAAACAGGCAGGGGCTTGCGGCTTTTACCGAATCTTATTTGGAACAGCTTCTTACCTGCGGTACTGCCGTGGGGGAAATAGTAACCGATACAGAAGGAAATCCGAGAGCGCTTTTCAACGCTCCGCTTGGTAACATTGAGCTTAAGCGAAATAAAAACGGCTTTGACATTGATATATTTGTGAGAGATGACGGACAGCTTCGCAGGGTGACGGCGCCTGAAATGTGCCTTTTGAGTGTTTTGAATCCCGAGCCCGGTGCGCTGACAGGCTGTTCAATCCTCAAGGGGATGCCTTTTGTAAGCTCGGTGCTTCTCAAGATTTTTGAGAGTATCGGTGCAAACTGGGAAAGAGTAGGCAATCTGCGATTTGCGGTTACCTATAACCCCAAAAACGATGCCATTGACAGAGCCTATGCAAAGGACAGAGCAATGCAGGTTGCCAAGGAATGGGGCGAAGCCATGCAGAGCGGTTCGGAAATCCGTGATTTCGTTGCCGTAGGCGATGTGCAGATTAAGGTTATCGGCGCAGATAATCAGATTTTGGACAGCGAGATACCCGTACGACAGATGCTTGAACAGATTGTTGCGAAAACGGGCATTCCTCCGTTCATGCTTGGCCTTTCGTGGTCAAGCACGGAAAGAATGTCGCAGCAACAGTCGGATGCCCTTACAAGCGAGCTGGAGGCCTACAGACGAATTCTTGACCCCGTGATAAGAAAAATATGTACGGCATTTTTAAGAAGCAGAGGTTATTCCTGCTCTTTTGAAATCGTGTGGAACGATATTATGCTTCAGGATGAGGTCGAAATCAGCAGGGCAATGCTTTACAGGGCGCAGGCAGAAAAAATCCAGAGAGGTGAATAACTACGGAAAAGGAAAACACCAATATTCTGCCCGAGGAGGAGCTTGAGCTTATCGGGCAGTTTGCAAGAAAGAAACTCAAAAACGAGGAAATTTATACCTTTTCGCTTGTTCTCTGCGATAACGAGATTGACAGAGATAATGAGAAGTTTACGGTTTCCGCACTTAATAAGCTTGCAGAGCTTTTTATTGGAAAAACAGGTATTTTTGACCACAACATGAAAAGCAAGGACCAGACTGCAAGAATTTATTCCGCAGAGGTTGTAACCGATTCAGGGCGTAAGACCTCTGACGGAGAGCCTTACACTTATATAAAAGCGAAGGCGTATATGGTCAGAACGGAAAAGAACAAGGATCTTATTGCGGAAATTGATGCAGGCATCAAAAAGGAAACAAGTGTAGGCTGCTGCGTTGCGGATATAAGCTGCTCAATCTGCGGTATGAATATCAAAACTCACGGCTGCGAGCATCAGAAGGGTAAGGTTTACGGCGGAAAGCTTTGCTGTTATCTTCTTTCAGAGCCTACCGATGCATATGAATGGTCTTTTGTAGCTGTTCCCGCACAGAAAAATGCGGGCGTAATCAAATCCTTTGTTCCCGAAAGTGAAACAGAAAAGCTCGCACAGTGGGCAGATGAATACAAGGATGAGCTTAAAGCTGATATTATACGCTGTGCAGCCTCGGTTATACCCGAGATGAAAAGCACATCAGTTGAAGAAATCTGTGCCTCTCTTTCCGTTAAGGCGCTTCGCGAAATGCGCGATGCATTCCGTGAAAATGCGAAGAAAAATCTGCCCGTTGTAAGGCAGCTTGACTGCGTTCAGGCAGATAGTGAAAACAGTAATTCCGAATATAAAATTTAAGGAGGACTTAATATGTCAGTATCATTCAGCGGATTTAATAACAATACCCTGACCTTTAAATGTTCAGTTGCAATCGATAAGGGAACGCCCGTTATGATTTACAAATCAAGCACGGTTATTGAGTGCAATGACGGAGAATCTTTTCACGGCATTGTGGTTGACAGCGACTCAAAATACGCTTCTGTGCAGGTTAGGGGAGTTGTAAAAATGCCTTATACAGGTACCGCTCCCGCAACCGGATATAACAGTCTCGGTGCAGACGGCAACGGCGGTGTAAAGCTTTCAACATCAAGCGTAAAATATCTTATTCTTGATGTTGACGAAACTGAAAATATCGTAACATTCCTGATGTAAGAAAGGAGAATAAACATGTCAAATTATGATAACATAAAGCTCGAAAAGGGTCTTTACTCAACGGGAGATTTTACCAAAGCGCTTGAAAGCCTTGATTCAAGCGAAAACTACAAGGGAACAGCTCTTGAAGGTCTTGATGCATATCAGCGTCAGCTTAAGCGTTTCGGAATCAGGGTGAGCGGCAGCGGCAGCGACGTTGTTGAAAAGTTTTTCAGAACCTCCGACAGCGCAGTGCTTTTTCCCGAATATGTTTCAAGAGCAGTAAGACAGGGTCTTGAGCAGGCGGATATTCTTCCCGGAATTGTTGCTTCAACAACCCTTATTGAAGGCATGGATTACCGCTCAATCACTTCCGTTCCCGATGAGGATGATAAGGAGCTTAAGATTGTTAAGGAGGGTGCATTCATCCCCGAAACAAACATCAGTACAAAGGAAAATCTTGTAAAGCTCAGAAAGAGAGGCAGAAGCCTTGTTGCTTCATATGAAGCAATCAGATTCCAGCGTCTTGACCTTTTCACCGTAACTCTCCGACAGATTGGTGCATATATTGCAAGAACTCTTCTTAAGGATGCTATTGAGGTGATTGTTAACGGTGACGGATCGGGTAACAGGGCGGAGGTTATCAAAAGCGGTGAATCAGGCACGCTTGCTTATTCTGACCTCGTGGATTTCTGGAACGGTTTTGACCCTTATGAGCTCAATACACTTGTTGCTGCTCCCGAGCTTATGGCTGTTATGCTCAACATGGAGCAGTTCAGAGATGCCGCCGCAGGTCTTAATTTCCATGGCAAGGGCGAAATGATTACACCTCTCGGTGCAAAGCTTCTCAAGTCCTCTGCTGTTGAAACCGGTAAAATCATCGGTCTTGACAAGTCTGCTGCACTTGAAATGGTTAAGGCAGGCGAAATTATGACTGAATATGATAAGCTTATTGACCGCCAGCTTGAACGTGCGGTTATCAGCTGTACGGCAGGCTTTGCAAAAATCTTTGACGGGGCATCCAAGGTGCTTTCTGTCTGACGGAGGGATAGCATTGATTGAAATCTGGAGCATCCTTGATGCAGTCAGAAGAAATCATGCTGCTGAAGGTGCGGACGAGGAGCTTGCTCCTCTCTGTGCCGCAGCCGCAAAAGAGCTTGAAGCAAGAATAAAAGATGGTGCGGACTGTACGGATATCAGGCTTATCAATGCATGTGCGGCAATGGTGAATTACCGCCTCTGCTTAAAAAACACAAGACCCGACGAAGCCGTTACCTCTTTTAAAGCAGGTGACGTGACCGTGAGCATCTCTCCCTCGGCGATTATTGAAAGAGCAGAAAAGGAAAAGAGCGATGCTCTTATTGCTGCTCTTCCTCTTTTAAGAGATGACGGCTTTGTTTTCAGGCAGGTGAGCATATGATTGAGTCGATATTCAAAAACTACGGCAGACCTGCCTCCTTTGTTTCAAAAGAAGGCGAAACAATCAAGGAAATGCACGCCTTTATAAGCCCTCTGCGATATAAAAACAAGATGTATCTTTACGGCGTAAATACCGAAATCGGTTACAATTCGCAGGGACATTATCTTTATATCGGACCTCCCGACCCTGACCTTACACTTGCATCTGACGGAGAATGTGTAAGCTGCTTTGGTGAAAAATACAGAATTGACAGAGCGGAAAAGGTCTATAAGGGAGAAGAAGTGTTCTATATATGGGCGATTATAAGAGTAATCGTTGAAACGGAATGAGGTGTGAATTATGAGTGAAATAAGCGCATTGCCCGCAAATATCGTTGAATGGCTCAAAAGCCGTGAGGAGCTTGAATATATAAGATTCCTCACGGAATTCCCTGCAATTAAAAAAGCGATACCGCTTAAGCATACAACGGTTGCGGTCGGTATAGAGAGCATGGAGATTGTTGATTCGTTTACGGAAAATGATGAGGGAGTGCTTGTTGAAAATGAATATTGCAGACAGGCTGAAATTAACCTTAAGCTTTCCATTCATGCTCCTCTTTCGCAAGGCGGTGAAGCATGCCATGCCGCGTTTACGGACATCATTGACTGCTTAACGTTTGCTTCGGGGCTTGATATTCTGACTTCGGGCTGCGGAAACATTGTTGCGGACAGAGATACCGATGCGTTTGTGCTTACCGCATGGGCAACGGTAAATGCTTCTCTTTGCCCTGCACAGACTTCAAGCCTTGATTTTCCGTCTTTTATAAGCAAGGATTTGCTTTGCGGCTCTCATATAAATGACAGCAGTATCCACCTTTCCGAAAAGCAGCAGGATTATCTTAACACTCCGTTTGTGAGCGGCTCTTATTTCGGTACGGGGGATGCAAGCAAAAGTGTTTCTCTCGGCTTTCGACCGAGTGTTGCAATAGTAATCGGCGGTCAGCTTCCGCTGATGCATGTTAACCATTCCTCTTCATGGAATAAGTCGTATGCGGCGGTAGCAATAGACAGCGGTGCTTCGCTCGGAATTGAAATTACAAATAACGGTTTTAAAGTGCGCAGCACGGATGAAGAGGTTTCAAGAAACTGTTCACCATTGCTTAATGAGCTTGGTACAACGTATTTTTATCTGGCATTCAAATAATAAAAAGGCTTGTATGGGACTTAATCTCATACAAGCCGTATTTTTTTACTGGTCAATATTCTGCCAAACAAAGCCTACATCTGCGCCTGATTGAACAAAGCAGTCAAGGTCGTTGCTGTCCAATGAGGAAACACGGGTAAATCCGTTGGCTTCAAACGCTTCACAGAATGCGTTTGCCATTTCGGTATCTTTAAAGGTTATGTGTGTAACAAGGCGGAACTGTTTGCGGTTTTCGCCACCGTCAAAGCCTACAACGAAGCCTGTGCACCACCAATAATCGGCATAAGGACGGTTAAAGACGGGCTTGTATTCGCCTGTCTGGTATTCGTCCCACATAAAGCACATTTCCATTTTGAGCCAGTCTTCTTTCTTGGCGCAGTTGAAATGCGTGCCGCCGCTGCCGACCTTTCTTGTGTAAACACCGACCTCACCGCCGACAAAGGCATATCCGTACTGCCCTTTCCAAATCTGAATGAGCCATTCTTTGTTATCATAAACAAACTTTGTTCTGACGGTATCATAAAACATCATGGTTACGGGTGCCATGCTGTCATATCCCTCGTTAAAGCCAAAATTGGACTGCCATGCGTTTTTATCGTCGGTATAATAATAGTTGCCGTCGGGGTCATATTTATATGATGCTATCGATGCGGTGTCAAAGTCGATATCGGAATCGGGCGGAATGTATTTCGGTGCCTTCGGCATCTTGAATATCTGCGAAAATTCCTGATTGATAACAGTTGCCAATTGTGTAACAGTTTCTGCGAGAGTAGTTGTTTCCTGCCCTGTAACTCCGGGCAAATCGGGTGCGGCAGAAGTTTCAGCCGAAACGGAAACAGAGGGGATAACGGAGGGCTGCACAATTCCCGTTGCCGTTTCGCTTGTTTCGTTTTCTCCGAAAGTAAAATCATTATATACGGGGAAGGTGTAGTCAGGCATGGACTGATATTCCTCGTATGTGCCCGGCTGAATATCAATTGCGGGGCTGTCATCGGCATTCATTTTTACGGTAAGCACTGCAACAATGCATACAATGCATGCTGCAACAGCCGAAACAATGATTGCCACTGTTTTGTTGTTCATTTTATTTCCTCCAAAATATTATTGCATATCATATTCACGCACAAAAGCGTTTATAAAAAGGGGACCCATATCCATTGCAGTGATAACCGGCTTGCCGTTTTTCGTCATAAACGTCATGCCTTCGCCCTCGCTTCCCGAGGTGAGATTGCGGTCAAGAACCTTTTCAATTGCTCCGCTTTCAGGATTGATTTTGTAAATCGCCTGCGTATCGTCGTTTGTTGCGGCATAAATAAAGCTGCCATAAAACTCTGCGCCCTGAATTGCATAGGGTGAGCTTTCAAGCTTAACTTCTTTTACAAATTTCATTTCGTTTGCTGTATCGTAAACAAGGAGCTTTGTCGGATTTTTTGAGTGGTCCGTGCAGTAAAGATAACCCGTTTCACCGTCAACACATACCCACGGCAGACCTCTCGTGATAACCTCATCATCCATGATATAATAATCTGTAAGCTCAAGGGTTTCGGCATCGAAAACACCTACGATGGGATAATCCCAGACCTTGCTGTCCTCAAGACCTGCATAGATTTTGCCGTTATAGAAGCTTAATCCGCCTATGTGCTTTATTCCGAGCTCTTTAAGCTCATCGGGAATTGCAAAATAATTTGCATTAACAAGTGTTTTTGCATCGGATTCTGTTCTTATAAGAGTTGTTTTTGAAGAAAAATAAAGTGTTTCGCCATCGGTTGTTATTCCCTGCGAACGGAAATATGCGCCTATTCCCACGATGTTTGTTTTTTCTGCATCCGTTCTTTTGCTCTCGGAGAGAAGGTCTATTCCGTGAGTAAGAACTGAAAAGGGAATAAGTATAACAGCAAAAATTACCGACAATATTTTGTTTAATGTCAATGCAAATGCACTCATATTAATCCACCTGTTTCCCATATTAATACTATACAGTATATCAAATAAGAAAAATATAGTCAACGGAGAAATGCACAAAAATCCCCTCAAAATTTCTGCAGTGAGGAATGTTTTTAAATCGTTGACAATATATTAAAAAGCAGATAAAATATATAATGGATAATAATAAAAAGGAGACACGCCTATGAATGATGTGAACAAGCTCTATGACCTTTGGCTCGAGGGTACAAAAGAAAACGAAGAAATCCGCAGCGAACTTCTTGCAATCAAGGGTAACGATGAAGAAATTCTTGACCGTTTTTACAGAAATCTTGAATTCGGCACGGCAGGTTTAAGAGGCGTTCTCGGTGCAGGTACCAACAGAATGAACACCTATACTGTATGTCAGGCAACGCAGGGTCTTGCGGACTATCTTAACAGCAATTATGAAAAGGCAAGTGTTGCAATAGGATATGATTCAAGAATAAATTCCGATGTTTTTTCAAAGCAGTGTGCAGAAGTGCTTGCTGCCAACGGAATAAAGGTTTATATCTATCCGAATCTTATTCCCACCCCACTTGTATCATATGCGGTAATGCGTCTTAAGTGCCAAAGCGGCATTGTTATAACCGCAAGCCATAACCCATCAAAATATAACGGCTACAAGTGCTATGACCCCGCAGGTTATCAGATGACGGAAGAAGCCGCAAACGAAACCTATGCCTATATTCAGAAGGTTGATATGTTTGAGGATGTTAAGCGCATTTCCTTTGATGAGGGAATGGAAATGGGGCTTATTGAATATATCTCAAATGATATCGTTGAAGAATTCTATTCACATGTTTTGACAAGGCCCATAAACCCCGATGTTATCAAGAACAGCGACCTTAAGATTATTTATACCCCGCTTAACGGTACGGGCAATATTCCGGTAAGAACCGTTCTTTCAAGAGCGGGCTTTAAGAATGTTGCGGTTGTTGCCGAACAGGAAATGCCGGACGGAAAATTCCCGACCTGCCCCTATCCCAACCCCGAAATCAAGCAAGTTTTTGAGTGTGCAATCGAAATGACAAAGGAAGAAAAAGCCGATCTTCTTCTTGCAACCGACCCTGACTGCGACAGAGTAGGAATCGCCGTTCTCACAAACGGCGAATATGTTCTTCTTTCGGGCAACGATGTGGGAGTTCTTCTCACGGAATATATGCTCTCCGCAAGAAAAGAAAAGGGCACTCTTCCCGAAAACCCTGCAATGACAAAATCATTTGTTTCAACTCCGCTTGTTGATAAGGTTGCGGAAAAATACGGCTGCAAGGTTACGGATGTTCTTACAGGATTTAAGTATGTAGGCGAGTTTATAGCAAATCTTGAAAAAGACGGCGAAGAAAACCGCTTTGTTATGGGCTTTGAAGAGAGCTACGGTTATCTTATCGGAACTCATGCGAGGGATAAGGATGCTGTTGCCGCATCGCTCATGGTCTGTGAAATGGCGGCTTACTACAAAAGCAAGGGCAAGACTCTTGTTGATGTTCTCAATGATATTTATGCAGAATTCGGCAACTATGTTGATAAGCTTTATAACTTCGTTTTTGAAGGCGCAAGCGGCATGGCAAAGATGGCGGAAATTATGAACGAAACCAGAGAAAATCCGCCCTCGGAGCTTGCAGGTCTTAAGGTTCTTAAGGTCAGCGATTTTGATTCGGGAACGGTTACGGATACCGCAACGGGAGAGAAAACACCGCTCACTCTGCCCAAATCCAATGTTCTTGCATATGCACTTCCGGACGGCAATTCAGCTATAGTACGCCCCTCGGGAACAGAGCCGAAAATCAAGGTTTATATTGCAGGCTGCGGTAAAACAAAGGCAGATGCCGAAAAGATTGCCGAGAAAATCGGTACAGCAATGAAAAAGCTGCTTAAAATTGAAGGATAAAGAAAAAACCAAGGAGAAAAATGTTATGAATAAGCGCAATTTGTTTGTCAGGATAACCGCAATTTTTCTTTGCGCCCTGATGATTTTAAGCGTGGTTACTGCTGCACTCTACGCATTTGCAGCGGAGACTTCGGCAGTTGCTTTGCCTGACACGGGAAGCGAATCGATGACATGGGTTATTATTGCCGTTGTTGCTGCAGTTGCGGTAATCATCGGCTGCCTCGTTGCTCCGAAGATGAAGAAGAAATAAGATAAATAAAAAGAGAGAAGCTGACAAAAAGCTTCTCTCTTTTTTGTTGTACTGTTGTTTTACACCTCATCATCGCCCATGGCGGAGCTTCTCCTCAAGGAGAAGGTGTCGCATAGCGGCGGATGAGGTGATTGCATGAGCAATCAGATGATATTTCAGTTCACTATCATCCCGATAAGTATACCGATATTTCCCATGGCAGCCTGAAGCCACGCATAGAAATCAGCTATTGCATCCGGGTTATAATTTATAATCTGTTCAAGTTCTTCAAGGAAGCCGCCGAAGCCAAAAATATCGGCAATGCCTTGAAAAGCGGCATATACCGCCATTAAAGGAGCAAGAAATATCAGAAGAATTGATGTGCCCATAGAAAACTCCTTTCAGTTACTCAAAAAGCGCTTCATATCCGTTATTTTTGAGAAGCCCGGATATGTATTCCTGAATTTCGTCTTTAATTTTATAGAGGGTAGTGTAATTGCCTGTTTGACCGCCTCGGTGATAAGCCGTGCCTTTATAAACAGTAAAGGTTGAGGATTGTTTGCAGAACAGTTCATTTTTACTTGTTCTTTTAAATCTAAAGAGTGTGTGTTCTTCGTTACTTGTTATTGATATAACAGAATTACTATCCGAAGCTCTTATATCCGATTCTTCAACCAAAAGTTTTTTGAACGTTTCGCCGTCGGTTACGGTAATCGTAATAAAATCTCCCTCAACATAGGTATCTTCAGAAACATAACGCGGTATTGCTTTGCATTGATAATAATAGTTTTCGGGGTTGGAATAATAAGCCTTCAGTTCTTCCCAATCTTCTTCGGGGCAGTAGAGTTTTTCCGAAAGATCATATTCTTCGTTTGCATCCGATTTAACATATAACCAGTTGTTTTCTATTTTGTAATATTCGGAAGATGTGGTAGTGTAATCGGGATTCTTGGTGGAAAAATCATGTTTTTCAACAAACCAAAGGTTTTCATCAAGAAAGCAATTTTTATATCTGACCCCTTCAACTGTTATTGTTGTTATTTCGGGTACATGTGGAACTTCCGGAGGTTCTGGAGGAAGGAACGGCGATATAATCATATGAATCGGTGCGTAAATGAATGTGAGAACAAGTGCTAATATACTTACAAACATGTATGACATATAATCAGCTCCTTATCTTTCAAGCTCATCGATCATCACAAACAAATCGGTGAAGAATGTTTTGGGAACTTCCTCTCCCGAATTCAGACCGATAACCTTGCCGTGGTCGCCCTCTTTTGTGGGGGCAACGTTCCATATACCTCTCTGAATTTCAAATTCCTCTTCGCTCTGCGAAGCTTTGAGAGGTATTTCAACATATTCCTCACCGAAGGGATATCTTGCGGAAACAACGCTTACAAGACCGTCATTCTCCTGCCATGTTTCGTCAATGGATATTCCGCCGTCGGTTGTGCCCTTGAATGAGCCCATAGCAAGCGCAAAGGGATAGAGAATGGGCATTGTGCTTGACTGCGGAACATGACCTCTTAAGAATGAACCCGATTTTGTTGTGCTGTATGAATATGAGAAATAATAAACATCCTCGGCGGTTTTGATTGTTTTGTTGAGCTCTGCCGCACCGTCAGGAGAGAGGTCGTATGCGGCATGGTCATTGCCCGATGCAGTTATTGCATCAACGGCAGATTCAAAATCTGTGTTGGTTATTCCGAAATGCTCGAGTTTAAAATCATAAATTCCGTCTGAATTTGCAGTAAGACCCGCAACGCCGAAGCAGAGAGTCATAAGCATATCGGTTGTGTCGGATATGCCGACAAGACCGCCCACGGAGTTGAGAACTTCAGTAAGCGATGAGCCGTTATGCGGAGCGCAGAGTGCGGTTACGCTGTAAACCCAGTCACCCTTTCCGCCTTCAAAAAGGGGAGAGATTTCAGCCTGATTTGCAGCCTTTTCTTCATCACTGCCGTATGCAAGCAGAGAAGCAAGCATTCTTACGGTAGCACCGCCGAAGGAGTGACCGATAAGGTTAATTTTGATTCTCTGACCGCCGTTTATCTTTTCGCCCCATTGAGCAACAAGAGGCTCGGTGTATTCCCTGCCGAAACGTTCGTGATTATGTTCTTTTGAATGAGCTTCGCCGTAGTCAACGGTTGTTCCCGTAAGCTGTGCATAAAGCTCGCAGGCTCTGTCCCATGTGCTTGAAACGGGGCCTACACTCGGTGCATGAACCTCATAACCCTGCTCATTGAGATATTCAACAAGGTTCATTGATGTTGCTCCCCAGTACTGAACGGTGTCGTTAACGCCGTCACCCTCGCCCCAGCCGCCGAGGCCGTGAACAAGGATATAAGGATATTTAACCTTGCCGCCGTTAAGCTCCCACCATGCCTCGCGGATTCCGCCGTAATAAGCAGGGATGCCTATTGCCGCACCAATAATGCAAAGTGCAAGAATAAGTGCAATTATCTTTATCAGTTTGCCTTTTTTCTTCTTCTTTTTTGGAGCTTTCATATTTTCATTCTCCTTTTCAGGCTGAATTTCTTCGGGTTGAACGGGCGGATTATATGTAACGGGTTCCGTAATGACTGTATCATTCTTAAGAAGATAATCTGTCGAAACTCCGAAAAGTTCACTCATTGCAATTATTTTATCGGTATCGGGAAGTGCACTGCCCGATTCCCATTTTGAAACTGATTGACGGGAAACTCCGAGCGCTTCCGCAAAAGCTTCTTGAGAAAGATTTTTTTCTTTTCTCAAGTTGGATATCTTTTCTGAAATGGTCATCTTTTGTATTCCTCCTTCGTGTGTACTTAAAATTTTAGTGCCTGAAGCGGCAAAAATCAACCAACTCGGGTATACATTTAATAATTTTTTATGAAAAAACATATGTAAACTCAAGTTTACATTGCAATTATTATATCATTTTAAGCTTTAACAGTCAATATAACTTGCTTTTTGGCAATATCATTAAGCGGCTCTTTTTTTATTTTAAGAGGCTCCGCCGAGATTTTTTTATTATTCGTGTAAACTTAAGTATAAAAGATTACACAGCATACCGGCTTCGTTTTTCGGAGCAGGTATGCTGTGTAAAGTTTAATATTATCTGTCGGTGAAATTTTTATTTTCTCATTTCAGCAAGGTCACGGTAATTGATAAGCTTAATGCCGTGTGCCTCGATATGCTGCTTTGTCTGCGGATCGCTCATAATCTGATATTCCCATACTCTGCGATTCCATGCACCTGTTGTACCCTTGAGGTCATCCGTTTCTATTGAAGGATGAAGATAGGTTTCCGTGATTCCGTTGGGAATGTTAGCGTAGAGATTATAGAGATATTCTTTGAAGTTTTCGTAGCTTTCATCCTGAGGTCCGCCCCATTCGTTGGGAATAAGATAATCGGGAATTGCAACGTTATTTGCTTTGGCGAAATCAACGATTTTGCCGAATACCATTTCTATGAGGCTCTTATCAACATTGATATCAAGCATGGAGTTGCCGAGCATATCATCAGTTACGTTTCCGGGCATACGGAAGGGGAGACCGTATTCTCCTGCAAGCGAAAGGGTGAGCTGGAGCAGCTCAAATCTGCCTGTCTCAATGCCGTAAAGCGAGCCCATATGGTTATCAAGATGAGAGGGATTAACAAGACCGAGCTTTTTGCAGCGCTCAATCTGCGCTCTGATTTCGCCCTCAACCTCGTCAATGTCGACGTTTTCTTCAACCTGATCGCTTTCGTGCCACATGAAGCCTTCTTCGTCACGAAGGGAATCTGTGTTTTGGGTGTTTACGGGTGCCCAGCGGTATTTGCTCCATTCGCTTGTAAGTGTAAGGTGAACGCCGATTGCAAACTGCGGATTTTCTCCGGCAAATTTGCAAGCCTCGGGTGCCCATGCGCAGGGAGCCATAATTGTTGATGATGTAAGTGCGCTCTGCGGATTTTTGAAAAGATCCATAACGGCAAGGTTTGCACCTCTGCACATACCGAAATCATCCGCGTTGATAATGAGATATCTGTCCATATTATTTTTTCTTCCTCTCAATTTTTATGAAAAAAGATTTTTAAAAAACTCTGCTATCAATCTGAATAACCTTGCAAAAAAGCTTTCTTTTTCGAGCTTTTCGGTTGCTTCTTTTATATTGTTGGCGTATGAATCAACCGTTTTTTGCTTTGTTATATCAAGATTGTAATCAACTCCGTCAACCGCCTCCTGCAAGGCTTTTACGCTTTCGGGAGTGTAGGGCGACAGGTCGCTCGGTACAGCCGCAATTGCTTCATAAACAGCCGAATAATCAGCGGCTTTCGGCTTAAGCGCCGATATCGCATTGAGAATTGCGTTTGTCTGCGAGTCAACGATGCTTTGTTCAGCTGCAATTTTGCCCGAAACATCAACAGAAAGAACGGCGTTGAGTGCGGCAACCGTTTCTTCGGTATAAATGCTCAAATCCGAAGGCACCTTTGCTTTTGCGGCATTATATGCGGTGTAATCCGCAGGGAGTATATCGGCATAAACAGCACCCTTTGTTTCCGATGAAGAAACACCGTTTTCCGTGCTTGTTACGGTGCAGAAAAATCCTGCATATTCCGTGTTTTCGGGAATTACAAGGTTGTTTTCTGTTTCGCCTTTAAGTAAAACAAGGTTTTCTTTCGTACCGTCAAGGCTGCCGTACCATTGATAAGTAAGGTTGAAGCCTACGGCATCTACCGAAAGCTCGGTTTCGTTTGTGAGATGCTCGGGGAAAGAAGTGATAACCGAGGGGAGAGCGATAAATTCGCTTGTGCAGTTATTGTGTTTTGCATTTGCCCATTCTTCGGCAAAGGTATCGGGTGCAGCATATATTTTGAGGTGCACCTTTTCGGTTGCCGTTGTGCCGATATAGCTTGAATCAAAGCCGAGAACGCTTGCTGTGGAAGGCAGGATAACGGTGCAGCTTTCGGTAAAAAACGCATCGCATCTCTCAAGCTTTTCAAAACGGATATTCTTTATACTGCTTCCCGTGAAGGCTTTTTCTTCTACAATTACCGTTTTCGGAAGATAAAGCTCATTAAGGCTCTTGCAGCCTGAAAGCGACTGCGCCTCAACGGTTTCAACACTTTCAAGATTTACATCCCGAAGCGAGGTGCAGTTTCTGAAAGCATATTTGCCGAGGAGAGTTAACAGGGGAGCGTGGAAAATTTCAAGGCTCTTGCAGTTCATAAAGCTTCTTTCGCCGCTTAATCCTTTTCCCCATTCCGTCATTGACGGCAGATATATTTCTTTGAGGAATTCGCATTCAAAGAATGCACCGCAGGAGTATTCTCCGCCGTATTCCCTGAAGCTTTCAAGTGCGGAAAGAGTAACCTTTTCAAGGCTTGTATTTCTGAATGCCCATGCACCGAGGTTTTTGAGCTTATCGAGCTTAAGCTCGTGTATTCCGTTAACGGCCATGAATGCGTAATCATCAACGGTTATAACATCAAAGCTGTTGAAATCAGAAAAGCCCGTGCATCTGTTGAAGGCGTATCCGCATATTTCGGTAACGTTTGCCGCATCAAGTGCTTTCAATGCCGTGCAGTCGGAAAATGCGCTTTCGCCAATTAATTCAAGACCGTCGCCTTTAACGAATTCAACGGTTTTATTCTGCTTAAAGGCTTTAGTGCCGATTGATTTTACCGTATCGGGAAGAACAATTTCTTTGAAAGAGGCTTTTGTGCCTTCAAATGCGCTGTTACCGATGGCGGTAACAGTGATTCCGTTAACCTTTTCGGGCACGGAAACCGATGCGGCGGAGCCTTTATAGCCCGTAAGAACGCCGCTTTCATTAACCGTAAAATCCGATTCATTTGCTTCGGAGAAAATGCGGATTTTTTCGGAATTCATCTTACTTGCAAAAAGTTTTTCGTCCTTTGAAAAGCTTCTCCACTTGATTTCGGCTGATTCGGTGAGAACGAAGGGCTCTTCATAGAGAATGCCGTTTTCCTTGGTGGGATAATCACCGTTCAGGGTGTAATAGGTATCAACGTTTTCCGATTCGGAAAATGTTACGGATGCATCACCGTAATTGATTTTGCTTGAAAAAATAATTTCGGAGGCATCGGCACGGGGGAATTCCGCAGCCTGTGCAATATTGAGAATTCCGCTTCCCGTTTTTGTTTTGGGATATGCACCGTTTACGGGAAGTGCATTTTCTTTTAAAGCTGTTTCAATTTGTGATGGAGTAAGTCCGGAATCATAGCCCAGCATAAGCGCTGCTGCAGACGAAACAAACGGGGTTGCCATGGATGTGCCTGAAATAATTCCGTATTTGTTATTGTTAAGGCAGCTGTAAATATCAACACCGGGTGCAACAATATCAACCGTACTGCCGTAGTTCGAAAAATCGGCGGGAATTCCGTCTTTGTTTACCGCGCCTACCGTTATTGCCTCTTCAAATGCGGCGGGAAGAATTTCGCTGCAATCAGCACCTGTATTTCCCGATGCGGTAACAATTACCGTGCCTGCATCGTATGCGTTTTGAAGGCTTTCGCGAAGCGGCTCGGAATATGCTGTTCCGAGACTTAAGTTGATTATGTCCATGCCGTCGGAAACCGCATAGTCAATCGCCGTAATCACAAGCAGCTCGGTTGAATTTCCTCTGTAATCGAAAATTTTGTATGCACGAAGCTTGGTGTTTTCGGGGGTGTTCATTGCTATTATTCCCGCAATGTGAGTGCCGTGAGATTTCGGGTCATCGCTCATTGCGGTATCATCGCCCGATTTGCTCAAATTAATGCCGTTATCAACAAGTCTGCCGTCAAAAACATCGTTGTTATGGTCAAGACCGGAGTCGATTATGCCTACTTTGACTTCTGCGGGCGAAGCTTCTTTGAGAAAATCGGCAGCCTCTGCCGTGCGGGTCATTGCACTGCCCCATGTTTTCTGCTCTTCGGTATAATCATCCGTGCTTTGCATGGTAACGGGTCTGTCGGGCTGAATATATTCCACGCAGTCAAGCTTGCTGTAGTAATCATAAGCCTCTGCCGTGTCATACGGTGTTTCAAACTGCATAATCCAAAGATTTCTGTAGCCGGAAATCACGGAAACAGCATTGAGCTTATCAATTTTTTCTTCGGATTTTACAATAAGTCTGCAGGTTTCATATTCCTGCATTTCAGGTCTTTCGGAGTAAATCTCCACCTGCGGCAAATCATCGTAATTGCTTATCATTTGCGTTACCTTTTCTGCAAATGCTTCAATACTACCTGCGTTTTCCGCTGCGTCGGTCGGACTCGTTAACGAAAGGTTTATGCCGAAGATGAAAATACACGAAAGTAAAAGACAAATCAGTTTTTTCATTTGAATACCTTCTTGTTATATCAAATCGCTGTATTCGATTTTGTTTCCTTCAAATTTGTTTATGTCAATTTCTTTATCGCCTATAAATGCCTTGTCAACCTGCTTTATGCCTTTTACATATTCCGTTTTGCCGGGGCAGAAGGGATAAAGACCGAGAATGCCGAAAATATACCAGATAGCCGTTGTGCCGTTATCCTCGTCGCCGGGGAAGCCGTCATCTTCGTATGAGAATAGTTTCTCGCAGATTTGCTTAACCCAATAAGCCGTTTTTTCAACATCACCGAGTGCGGAATAGATATAAGGAATATGGAAGCTGGGCTGATTATTCATGCCGCACTGACCGAAGTCGACTGCCGCCATTTCCGTTATTTCGTGGATTTCGCAGCCGTAGCCGTGAATTATGTAATGAGGCGGCTCTGCGAAAAGTGCATCGATTTTTTCAATAAGCTTTTCTTTTCCTCCGTAAAGCTCTGCGAGACCCTCAATATCGTGAGGCACGGCAAAAGAATTCTGCCATGCGCTGCCCTCCGTATAGTCTCTGCCCCAGCCTATGGGAGAAAAATCGGGGCGGAAGCTGCCCTTTCTGTCTTTTGCACGCATGAAGCCTGTTTCGGGGTCGAAAAGATTCTTGTAGTTGAGCGCACGCTTTCTGTATTCGGCTTCGACATCGGTTTTGCCGAGAATTTTTGCAATTTCCGCAATGCACCAGTCACCGTAAGCCGCATCAAGGGTAAGGTTTACGGTTTCTTTTTCTTCTTCATAAGGTACATATCCGAGCTTACAGTAGCTTTCCGCGCCGTTTCTGCCGAAATTGTTGTGTCCCGAATTCTTTACCGAATGCTTTATCATGCCTTCAAGAGCAATTTCAAGAAGGTCATTATCGATAAAGCCCTTTACCGCGCCGTCGCAGATAACCGCATCAACAAGGGTGCTGGGCATGCAGCCGCATTCGCCGATTGAAAGCCAACGGGGAAGCCAGCCGCTTTCCGTATATTCCATGATGAAAGCACGCAGCATTTCACGAAGCTCATCCTTTGCAACGAGTGCAAAAAACGGATAAACAGTTCTGTATGTATCCCAAAAGCCGTTGTCGGTGTATCTTACACCGTTTCGTGTTGAACCGTCATGCGGGCAGTAATGAACGGGATTGCCTTTTTTATCGTATTCATAGCACTTATGAGGATAGAGAAATACTCTGTACATGCATGAATAAAATGTTTTAAATATTTTTCTATCTTTTGTTTCAATCTTAACTCTTGAAAGGCAGCTCTCCCAAAGGTTTTCTGCATCCGCTTTAACCTGATTGAACGATTTTGATGCAAGCTCTCTTTCAAGGTTGAGTTCTGCTTGCTTGAAGCTTATATAAGAGGTTGCAAGCTTTATTTCCGTTGATTTGTTTGTAAGTAAAAGGTAAATTCCCGATTTTTTGCCTCTGCATTTAGTTCCGCCGAGAAATTTGCTGCCCACGTTTATGAGAGATTTCTTGGAATCAACGCTGTTTTCGGGAAATCTGATAACAAGATAAGTTTTGAATTTTACAGCCTCACCGCTCATGTGCATATCTGTTGAAGCATAAAGAGTGTTGCTTTTTTCATCAAATCGGAAAGAATAATTGCCCTTTACGGGAAGAACGGAAAGATAGTTTTCGATATCCTCATCAAAGGTTATTTTGCAAACTGCGCCTCTTTCGGAGGGGGCAAGCTCGAAATCAGCTCTTGAACGCAGAAAACGAGTCTTGAGATAATAGGGAGTAAGGATTGCTTCCTCGGGTCTGTAGCCTGACCAGCGTCTGCC
This sequence comes from Clostridia bacterium, assembly GCA_017466365.1. Classification (GTDB taxonomy): domain Bacteria; phylum Bacillota; class Clostridia; order Oscillospirales; family Acutalibacteraceae; genus CAG-177. The sequence continues at coordinate 267,689 of JAFTUG010000016.1, forward strand.
GCCTTCCGCACCCAAAAGTCTGTTTTGGGGCATGAATACGAATGCACCGTAGTCTGCAATCCACGGAGAGGGCTGATGAGTGAGTCTTATGCCTTCGAGGCTGCGGCTGTCGGGATGATAATACCAACGGGTATCCTCGTTTGTTTGAGGAGCAAATGCCGCCATACCGAAAGGAAGCTGAACAAGAGGCAGAGTGTTGCCGTTTGAATAACGGTGAACGGATTTACTGCCTTGTTTTGTATTAACATAGCTGCAGTATTTCATTTTCAGTTCTCCTTTTGCGAAAGAATGTTTATAAGGTTATCGGTGCTGTAAAAGCGGGATTTTTTGATTAGCGAGAAGATTTTATCCATGTTAAGCTGTGAATGCTCAACCTCTTTTGAATATTTCTGCATGGCAGATATTCTTGCGGATTTATCGGCAATATTTTCCGCTTGCAGACGGCTGATTATAATATACGAAACCGCCGCAAATTTAGCTTTTGCAAGCAGGTCGCCGTCAAAAACCGCTGCCGTCATATATCGGAAAACAAAATATATCATCAGATGTTCGTATTCCCATTCGCAATCGGGGAATTTTACGGTCAAGGTTTTTTCTGCTTTGTCAAGCCTTGTTTTCCATGATTCATCAAGCATTTCAAGGCTTTTGAAATCGCCGAAATATTTTGCGAGAACTCGTTTTTTATCGGAATGAGGACCGATTTCATATTGACCGGCAAGGAAATCCTTTGTGCAGATTGTTTTTGTTTCCGAAAGCCTGTTTTTCCTGATTAAATGCTGAATTTCTTCCGATAAGGCAAGAAAGGAAATGATGCGCTTCTCTATCGGAAATTTTCTGTTCTGAAGTATATTTATCGCCGTTTTTCGTGTTTCGATAAGTGTAAAATACAAACTCGGGTCAATTGCAGTCGGCATAATGTCGGCATGGGTTTCTTCGGTTTCAAAATAAATCGGTTCAGGGCTTTCCATAATTATTCTTGCCGCTTCGGGACACGAAAGAGAGAGTCCCGTTTCGGTTCTTGCGCCGAAATATGTAACATGCCTCGGGAAAAGGCGGCAGGTGCGGCAGAGAGAATTATGCCCGAGTTCAATATACATCTCGCAAAGCCCGCTGTCAAGCAAAAACGGACAGCGATTGTTTTCGGGAGAAAAAATACTGTCGCCGTCGCCGTCAACGGTAATGAGAGAACGGATTTTTTCGGCATATTCGCCGCCGAGAGCTTCATATTTTGAAAGGCTTTCGGGGTCGATGACTATTTCCCAGCCTGCACAGCAGGTATCGGGGCATTTATCCGCAATGCACGAAAATTTTTTATAGTAATTCGGATAGGTATTCTGCATGATTTCACCTATAATTAAAGGGGCTGTCAAAGACAACCCCTCGCATTGAATTATTCTTCGTTTTCAGAATTAAAGATATCGTTTTCGGGGATTTCTTCCTCAATGATTTCGCCGAACTCATTGGTTACAAGCTCGGTTTCGGGAACATAAACCTTAAGATACACTACTGTGCCTCTTGAATAGGTCATTTCAGCGATGGGAGCCATTGAAACAATTTCGTTTTCTCTGAAGTTACCGTCGGAGGTTTCGCTTCTTCGGCATTCAAAGCCGAGGTCTGTAAGCCTTGCTGCGGCTTCTTCGTAATCCGAACCCGTAACATCGGGAAGAACTATCATTTCTTCGCCTTTGCTTACATAAAGAACTATTTCCGTTCCTTTCGGAACCATGGTGTTCGGCTCAATACTTTGGGTTACAACGTAGCCCTTTGCAATATCATCGTTGAACACAGGTTCTTCCCTGAATTTAAAGTTATTATAGAATACGGGGTTTGATTCGATTGAAAGATAGCTCTTCTCTCTGAAATCGGGAACGGCAACCTGCTCGGCTTCAGTCTGTGAAACGGAAGGAACCGTTGTTTTTTCGTTGTCAAAGCTGAAATTTATTTTATCACGGAATACCGTAAGAGAAAGAACAATAAATAAAATAAGACCCACAGCGAGGCTTATAACAGCAGTTGTAATAATAACCTGTGCGCTGCCTTTTTGCGGTTTTTTGCTCTTTTGTGAGTTTGAAGCGGGATTTTGAGGAGCCGGTGCAGGGGCGGCAGGAGCAGAGGCAGGTCTTTGGTACTGACCGCTTACTGCAGCAGCGGTGGGCGAAGCAGAAAGCTCTGCGCGAAGCTGCTCAACGGTTCTTGTTCTGTCCTCGGGAAGAATCTGAAGAGCATTGATAAGACCGTTTATAACATATGCAGGCAGAGTTTCAGCAAATTTTCCGGGAACCATGAGCCTGTCGTTGGTCATTCTTTCTTTTGCGGAAATCGGGTCGCTTCCGATAAGAGTTCTGTAAAGCACGGCACCGAAGGAATAGATATCGGTCCATGTGCCTTGACTGCCGTCAAAGCCGTATTGCTCAATAGCCGCATAACCGTCAAAAAGCTGGCTGTTAAGGTCGCTTCTTGCGGTTCTTGCCGCTCCGAGGCAGAAGCCCGAAATTTTAACCTTACCGTCGTTACTTATTATAAGAGTTGAAGGGGAAATTCCTCTGTGGATAATGCCCTGTGAATGAAGCGTGCTTAAAGTCGAAAGGATAGGCATGAGCAGCTGCCTTGCCTTTTCCCAGGGGATGTAGCCCGTTTTGCTGCGAAGCAGATATTCACGCAGGGTTATTCCTTCAAAATGGTCATATATCGCATAAGATGTTCCGTAGTCATCAACAACATTTGTTACGCTGATTAAAGCGGAAAGACCCTTGAGCTTTGCAAGCTTTGTCCACAGCTCAACAAAATCCTGACGAAGCTCCGCATAAACAGCTTCGCTGCCTCTCATAACCTGAAGAGTGAGGTTTGAGGTGGTTCTTGCGGTGAACGAATCGGGAATGAATTCTCGGATTTTGACTGCTTTTTTTTCGGAAAGGTCCCAGCCGATGTAGGTTGCACCCTCACCGTTGTATTCGAGCATTTTTCCCACAAGATAACGGTTTGCGATAACCGTTCTTACGGGAAGATACGGAGGAATTTGTGTTGATTCTGCATGATATCCGCAATAAGGGCATTGCTTGCTGTCGCCGATTTCACGCATACAGCTCATGCATAAATTATCTGAACTAATCATTTTCAGGCGCTCCTTGCCATTAAAATTTTTAAATAGTAAATCATGTAGATAATATCAAAAGTCAGCATATTTGTCAATGAAGGTGACATTTTTGTAACTTTTATCGTCAAAATGTTAAATAATCCGATGAAGATTTTGTATATTAAATATTATAATATATACTTGAAATAGAATGCGATAGTTGATATAATAAAATGGAATAGACAAAGGAGGGTATGTCCCATGGGAAAAGATAAAAACAGCGTGCCCCTTTATTTGTTTCACCAGGGAACAAATGCCAAGGCTTATGAGTTCCTCGGATCACATCCCGATTCTGACGGAGGAGTATGCTTCAGAGTGTGGGCGCCCAATGCTCAATGGATAGGCGTTGCGGGCGATTTTAACGGCTGGCAGGCGGATAATGCTCCCATGCAGAAAATCAGCGACGGCGTGTGGGAATGTACGGTTTGCGGTGTAAATAAATACGATGCATATAAGTTCGTTATCAGAACTTCCGACGGACGCACGATTTATAAAAGCGACCCTTATGCTTTCCATGCACAGACAAGACCCGAAACAGCTTCCAAATATTACGGTGAGCTCGATTTCAAGTGGACGGATAAGTCATGGCTGAAAAAGAGAAAATCATCCGATATATATGCTTCGCCCGTTAACATATATGAAGTTCATGCAGGCTCATGGCAGGCGTATGATGACGGCAATCCGTTGCCCTACAGAGAGCTTGCAGACAGACTTATTCCCTATGTTAAGGAAATGGGATATACTCACATTGAGCTTCTCCCCGTAACTGAGCATCCTTTTGACGGCTCATGGGGCTATCAGGTAACGGGCTATTTTGCACCGACCTCACGTTACGGCACTCCCGATGACTTTGCCTATTTTGTCGATAAGGCACACAGTGAAAATATCGGCGTTATTCTTGACTGGGTACCGGCTCATTTTCCGAAAGATGCCTTCGGTCTTTATGAATTCGACGGCACTCCATGTTACGAATATGCAGACCCGAGAAAAGGCGAGCATTATGAGTGGGGAACAAGAGTGTTCGATTACGGCAGAAACGAGGTGCAGAGCTTCCTTGTTTCAAGCGCAATGTTCTGGCTCGATAAGTACCATATAGACGGATTGAGAGTTGATGCGGTTGCATCAATGCTTTATCTCGATTATGACAGAGATGACGGCCAGTGGATACCGAATGTTAACGGCGGTCACGAAAATCTTGAGGCTGTTGCATTCCTTCAGAAGCTCAACGAAGCAATTTTCAGAGAATACGGCGATGTTATGATGATTGCCGAGGAGAGCACCGCATGGCCGATGGTTTCAAAGCCGACATATATGGGCGGTCTCGGTTTTAACTTCAAGTGGACTATGGGCTGGATGAATGACTGCCTTCGCTATTTTTCGCTTGACGGAATTCACAGAAAATATAACCACGATTGTTTGACCTTCTCGTTTTTCTATGCTTTTTCGGAGAATTTTGTTCTTCCGATTTCGCATGATGAGGTTGTTCACGGCAAATGCTCGCTTATCAATAAAATGCCCGGCACATATGAAGAGAAGTTTGCGGGAGTCCGTTCCTTCCTCGGCTATATGATGTCGCATCCCGGCAAAAAGCTCATGTTTATGGGCGGAGAATTCGGTCAGTTCATCGAATGGAATTATAAGCAGCCGCTTGACTGGATGCTTCTTGATTACGATGCCCATAAGCAGCTTAAAAATTACGTTGCTTCGCTCAATGCCTTCTATAAAAATAATGCTCCTCTTTGGGAGGATGATTACACATGGGAAGGTTTTAACTGGATAGTCAGCGATGACAGCACTAATTCCGTGGTCGGTTATTTAAGACGTGATAAGAGTGGTAACGAAATTATATCCCTTTGCAATTTTACAACCGTTACAAGGCAGAAATACTGTATCGGCGTACCGAAGGCGGGAACATACAGAGTTATGTTCAGCTCCGCTTCGCCCGAATTCGGCGGCAAGGGCGAAAGCACCGTCGGCTCGGTAAGAGCAAAGAAGAAACCCATGCACGGCTATGATTACAGCATTGAGCTTGATATCGAAGGCTTGAGCTGTATGTTCATAAAGAATACTTCCCGCAAGAAAACAAACAAATAATTAACATATAAATAAAAGGAGGACACCCCTATGGCAGTTAAACCCGAATGCATAGCAATGCTCCTTGCAGGCGGTCAGGGCAGCCGTCTCGGCATTCTGACAAAAAACATCGCAAAGCCTGCCGTGCCCTACGGCGGCAAATACAGAATCATTGACTTCCCCCTTTCAAACTGTGTTAATTCAGGCATTTACACAGTCGGCGTTCTTACCCAGTATCAGCCCCTTGAACTGAATGACTATATCGGCAACGGTCAGCCTTGGGATCTTGACCGTGCAAACGGCGGCGTTCACATTCTTTCACCCTATCAGCAGATTAAGGGTACGGAATGGTATAAGGGTACCGCAAATGCAATTTATCAGAATATCAATTTCATCGAAAGATATGACCCCGAATATGTTCTTATTCTTTCGGGTGACCATATTTATAAGATGAATTATGCCAAGATGCTTGATTACCACAAGGAAAAGAATGCAGACTGCACAATTGCAATGCTTGAAGTTCCCTGGGAAGAGGCAAGTCGTTTTGGTCTTATGATTGTCAATGACGACGGCTCAATCAGTGAATTCGAGGAAAAGCCCAAGAACCCCAGAAGCAACAAGGCTTCCATGGGTGTTTATATCTTCAACTGGAAGAAGCTCAGACAGTATCTTATCGAGGATGAAGCAAAGGAAGACTCAGGCAACGACTTCGGTCACGACGTTATCCCTGCAATGCACGGTGACGGTCAGAGAATGTTCGCTTATCAGTTTGACGGTTACTGGAAGGATGTTGGAACAATCAACAGCCTTTGGGATGCTAACCTTGACCTTCTCAACCCCAAGGTTGACCTTGACCTTAATGATGACAGCTGGAGAATCTATTCCCGTTCACCTGCCGCTCCTCCTCACTATATCGGAGAGAGTGCAAAGGTTGAAAATTCAATGATTACCGAAGGCTGCGAAATAAACGGCGCTATCGATTTCTCCGTTCTTTTTGCAAACGTAACCGTTGAAGAGGGTGCAGAGGTTAAATATTCAATCGTTATGCCCGGTACTGTTATCAAAAAGGGCGCAGTTGTCCAGTATTCGATAGTTGCTGAAAATGCGGTTATCGAGGAAGGCGCGGTTGTAGGCGAAAGCCCCGAAAATATGGCTAATGTCGAAGATTGGGGCGTTGCCGTAATCGGAAACGGTGTTACAATCGGCAAGGGTGCAAAGGTTGAACCTCAAGCAATGATAGACAGCGATATCGGAGGTGCGGAATAATGGCAGCAAACAATGTTCTCGGCATTATCTTTTCAAATGCCAACGATGAAGTAATTCCCGAGCTTACGGCTCTCAGAACGATGGGTTCGATTCCATTTGCGGGTCGTTACCGTCTTATAGATTTCCCTCTTTCAAACATGGTTAACGCAGGTATAAGCAAGGTAGGTGTTATCACAAAGAGCAACTACCGCTCGCTCATGGACCATATCGGTTCGGGCAAGGCTTGGGACCTTTCAAGAAAGAGAGAGGGTATGACTATTCTTCCTCCCTATAATCTTCCCGGCACGGGTATGATTAAGGGCAAGGTTGATGCCCTCTATAACAGCATCAACTACATTGAAAATTCGGGTAAGGACCATGTCCTTCTTACCGATTGCAATGTTGTTTGCAATATGGATTATGAAGCTCTTTACAAGGCTCATGTTGCAAAGGATGCCGATGTAACAATTGCTTATGCAAAGGGCATTCCTCCCAGAATGGAAGCAAACACAGAAATAATCATGGACGAAGATTCAAGAATTACCGCAACAAAGCTTCTTGATTGCTACAGCTCCGAGGTTAATTATTCCCTCAAGGTTATGATTATCAGAAGAACTCTTCTCGAACGTCTTCTCCATGAGTCTCACAGCTCAAAGATTGATGATTTTGAAACAATGATCGGCAACAATGTGAAGCATATCAGAATTTACGGCTATGAGGTAACGGGCTTTGTAAAGGTTCTCGGTTCGCTTCAGAGTTATTATGATATAAGCCTTGAGCTTCTTAAGCTTGAAAACAGAAAAGAGCTTTTCACAGCCGAAAGACCCGTTTATACCAAGGTAAGGGATGAGGTTCCCGCAACCTACGGAATCGGCGCAAACGTCAAGAATTCTCTCATTGCAGACGGCTGCCATATTGACGGCGAGGTTGAAAATTCAATCCTTTTCAGAGGCGTTACCGTTGCAAAGGGCGCAAAAATCAAAAATTCAATAGTAATGCAGGGCTCGTTTATAGGCGAAAATTCAACTCTTGACTGCGTTATTATTGACAAGGCGGCTGTTCTTAAGCCGAACAAGATGCTTTGCGGCGCATCTAATTATCCGGTCTATATCGGAAAGGGAATTGTTATCTGAGAAAGTGTGAAGTTAGATGTCTACCAAAAATATACTGACCGGCGTTGTGGTTGCGCTTGCACTTGTGCTTGTGCTTGTTGTCATTCTCGTTAAAACGGGTGTTTTTGACGGCGCTGAAACAACTACCACGGAGCCGGAAATGATTGTTGAAACCCAGATGGTTGTTGTAACCGGAACAGATGCAAACGGTTACAACTTTGAATACACCATGATGTCCGAATACACAAGACCCAGGGTTTCTTCAAACTTTATTTATCCTACCAGAAAGAAAACAACAACCGCAACAACCGAACCCGAGTCAACAACGGCACCGCTGTTCATCGAGGAAACGAGTGCGGTTCAGGTTACTGACCCTAACGGAGAGCCCGTAACGGATGAAAACGGCGTTCCCGTAACAGAAATAGTTACCTACACGGTACCGGTTACGGAATCGACAACGGCAGAGCCTACTACGGCTTACAGCCCGAGAACCTCCTATGCGGTTGTTACAAATCAGTTCGGCATTGTTCAGAAAGACGAAAACGGTAATCCGAAAACCGAAGCTGTTACAATTGACCCTCCGGCACCGACACAGGGTGATATATGGAGTCAGAGTGCACAGCCGGGAACAACATCGAAATTTGATGTTAATGCAGGCGTCACCGTTGTCGGAAATCTTGAGCAGGCTATACTTGAACAGCTTAATCAGGACAGAATTGCGGCGGGAGTTACTCCGCTTAACAACGATTTGAAGGCGAAGGCAAGAACAGAGGCTACAACAAAAGCTCTTCCCGCAATTTACGGTGAACCCGATGCATCGGCTTATGTTTTGGTTACTGATTACAGCGGTCAAGGAGTCTATAACGAGGCATCCTCCGCTCTTTCAGAGAAGCTTTTGAGTGCGGATACAGCCTCAATAGGCATAGGTGTTGTTGAATATCAGGATAAATATTATACATGCATAATTTTTTCATAAATCCAAGGAAAGGATGAAATAAATGAAGGTTCTTTACGTTTCAAGTGAAGCTCTTCCTTTTGCCGCAAGCGGCGGACTTGCCGATGTTGCAGGCTCTTTGCCTCAAGCATTAAGAAGACGTAAGGTTGCATGCAGAGTTGTTATGCCTCTTTACGGCACGGTCAGCGATGAATTGCGTGCAAACATGAAATTTATAACAAACATCATGGTGCCTGTTTCATGGCGCAGACAGTACTGCGGCATTTTTGAAGCAAAGGCAGGCGGCGTAATTTATTATCTTATCGATAATGAGTATTATTTTAAGAGAGGAACTCTTTACGGTCACTATGATGACGGTGAAAGATTTGCATTCTTCTCAAGAGCGGTTCTTGAAATTCTTCCGTATATTGATTTCAAGCCCGACATTATTCACTGCAATGACTGGCAGAGCGCACTTGTTCCCGTTTATTATTCAACAATCTACGGCAACAAGGAGGGATATACGGGAATAAAAACCGTATTCACCATTCATAATATCCAGTATCAAGGCAAATACGGCAATGAAATCCTCGGTGATCTTTTCGGCTTGGGCGAGGAGTGTGCTTCTCTCCTTCAGTTCGGCGACTGCCTCAACCTTATGAAAGGCGGTATCGAATGCTCGAACAAGGTAACAACCGTAAGCAATACCTATGCAAGCGAGATTCTTGACCCCTGGTTCAGCCACGGTCTTGACCCGATTCTCAAAGAGAGAAGCTATAAGCTCAGCGGTATTCTCAATGGTATCGATACCATAGGCTATGACCCGGAAACAGACAAGGATATTTTCTTTAATTATTCCGCAAAGGATTATTCAAACAAGGCAAAGAACAAGGCTGCTCTTCAGGAAATGTTCAATCTTCCCGTAAGAGAAGATGTGCCTGTAATGGGTATCGTTACAAGGCTTGTTGCTCATAAGGGTCTTGACCTTGTAAAGAGAATTATGTGGGAGCTTCTTGAGTCAACTGATATGCAGCTTATCGTTCTCGGTTCGGGCGATTGGGAATATGAAGCCTTTTTCAAGGAGCTTGCTGCACGCTTCCCGGATAAGGTAGGCATACGTCTCGGCTTTGTTCCCGATTTGGCAAGAAAGATTTATGCAGGCAGCGATATGTTCCTTATGCCCTCAAAGAGTGAACCCTGCGGACTTTCACAGATGGTTGCTCTGCGCTACGGCTCAATTCCCATTGTTCGTGAAACCGGCGGTCTTAAGGATACCATTACCGACAGCGGTGACGGCAAGGGCAACGGCTTTACCTTTAAGAGCTATGATGCATATGATATGCTTGATGCAATAAGACGTGCACTCGGAGCTTACAGCGATAAAGAATATTGGCAGAAGCTTGTTGAAAGAGCGCTCAAGTGCGATAACAGCTGGGGCAAATCCGCAAGAGAATATATTAAGCTTTACGAATCACTTATGTAAATAAAATAAAGCAACGCACCTTTTTACGGGTGCGTTGCTTATGATTATCTGAAAAATTCAGGAGGCATGGGCGGTGTTGATTCGGCGAGATTTTTCAAAATAAAATTCTCTGCGAATGAAACCAGGGTTTTAACAGCATCGGGTATCGGAGCATCTTTTTCCGGATTCGGATTAATAAGCGGTTTTATTGCATTGTATGCAACAAATTCTATTCCCCCGAGATAGGTGGGATTGCAGCAGATTTTTCCGTCGATATATGCTCTGCCTGCCCAGTTTTTCGGCAGATTGCCCGCATTTGCCTGAAGAAGAATTATTTTGTAGAGTGCAACTGAAAAAAGAATATTGAGGTCAACTCCCTCCATTTTATTCCCTTTTCTCATTTCCTGTGTAAGCAGCATTGAGGCTTTAACCAGAGTTTGCGGAGTCGGCTTGCTGTCGGAATCCTCCGATTCAAACATTTCAACGGCTGCCGTATTTATGCTGTTTTTTTCAACGGTTCTTCCCAAAAGATAGTCGCAGCTTACATCGTAAAATTCTGCAGCTTTAATCAAAAAGCTCTGACCGCACTCGCGAATTCCTTTTTCATAGTGAGAAAGCAATGCTTGTGAAATTCCGAGCTGATGAGCAGCTTCTTTCTGACTCATTCCTTTTTCTTTTCTCAATTCGCTGAGGATTACGGGGAAGCTTCTTTCCATGATAATTCTCCTGACTGTATAATTAATAGCGGTTATATTTTATATTATATTAAATAATATACATTTTGTATATTGTCGATTTAAACAAAAATAGAGTTCCGATTTTGGAGGAAAAATGAAGTCCTATACTATCCATTTAATAAGAAACGGTCTTACCGACGAAAATCTTGAGGGGCGTTATATCGGTCACACCGATGTTGACCTTGGTGAAGAAGGCAGAGCGCAGCTTCTGCAGATGAAGGACGAGCTTATATATCCGCCCGTTGAGGCACTTTTTACAAGCCCGCTCAAAAGATGCACACAGACTGCCAAAATTCTTTATCCCGACAATAATCCCATTGTAATCGACGGTTTTATCGAATATAATTTCGGCGAGTTTGAAAATAAAACAGCCGAAGAATTAAAAGAGCATCCCGTTTTCCCGAAGTGGCTTGCAGGAGAAAAAGGCGTTGAGCCTCCCTTCGGAGAAAGCAACGAAAAATTTGAAAAAAGAGTACGCAGCACCTTTGAGAAGGTTGCGGAGGGGCTTATGAAAACGGGCATTACCTCTGCGGCAATAGTTACTCACGGCGGCGTGATTATGTCCATTCTTTCAGCTTACGGCATACCCGAGCTGCCCATGCACGAATGGATAACTCCAAGCGGCTGCGGATTTACAATAAAAATCAATCCTTCTCTCTGGATGAGGGCGCAGAAATTCGAGGTTTTCAGCGAATTCCCTTATGAAAGAGAAGAGCTTCCCGACTAATGGGCAAAGGAGAATAATATGAGCAGTTTCACAATCGAAAAAAACGGTTTTTGCCTCAATGGCGAGCCTTTCAGAATAATTGCCGGTGCAATTCATTATTTCCGAGTTCCTTCGGAATATTGGCGTGACAGACTTATAAAGCTCAAAGCCTGCGGCTTCAATACCGTTGAAACCTATGTTGCATGGAATCTGCATGAAATGCACGAAGGCGAATTCGATTATTCCGGTATGCTCGATATCGAAAAATTCCTTGATATCGCCGCAGAGCTCGGACTTTATGCCATCGTCAGACCCGGTCCGTACATTTGCTCCGAATGGGATTTCGGCGGTTTGCCCTGGTGGCTGCTTAAAAACGATTCCATGGCACTTCGCTGTATGGATAAGGATTATCTTGCGGCTGTTGACAGATTTTTCGATAATTTTATTCCGAGAATTGCAAAGCATCAGATAACCAAGGGCGGCAACGTTATTCTTGTTCAGGTTGAAAATGAATACGGCAGCTACGGTGACGACAGCGAATATATCCGCTATCTTGCAAGGGGCATGAAGGAGAGGGGCATAGATGTTCCTTTCTTTACTTCCGACGGTGCGGAGTATCAAATGCTTACTGCAGGAACAGTTCCCGAAATACATAAAACCGCAAACTTCGGTTCAAGAGCAAAAGAGCAGTTTGCGCGCCTTCGTGAATATCAGCCCGAAGGGCCTCTCATGTGTACCGAGTTCTGGAACGGCTGGTTTGACCACTGGACGGAAAATCATCACAGCCGTGACCCGCAGGATGCCGCAAACGCTCTTGATGAAATTCTTTCAATGGGCGCAAGTCTTTCTGCATATATGTTCCATGGCGGAACAAATTTCGGCTATATGAACGGTGCAAACGATTATGATAAATATGAGCCGACCGTTTCGAGCTATGATGACGATGCACCGCTCAACGAAAATGGCGAACCCACCGAGAAATACTATAAGTTTAAAGAGGTTATTTCAAAATATGCACCCGTTCCCGATGTCGAAATGCCTGCACCGATAAAGAAAAAGAAATACGGTGAACTTAAATTCACAAAGTCTGCAAAGCTTTTTGACAATCTCGATAAACTTTCAGCTCCCGTTGAGTCGGTTATGCCTATGACAATGGAAAAGCTCGATCAGGGCTACGGCTTTGTGCTTTACAAAGCATTCGTGAAGGGCCCGAGAGAAAATCAGAAGATCAGACTTCAGGATGTTCACGACAGAGGATATATCTATCTCGACGGAAATTTTGTCGGTATTCAGTACAGAAATGATACCGAGCCTGTAAACAGTGTTGAAATTCCGGCTGAGGGTGCCGAAATGTCAGTTCTTGTTGAAAATATGGGCAGGGTCAATTACGGTGCAAAGCTCAAGGACGCAAAGGGTATCACTCAGGGAATCGGCTTCGGAAACAACTTTGTTTATCATTGGAAGAACTATCCGCTTCCGCTTGATGATATTTCAGGTGTTGAATTTACAGACGGTGTTCAGCCCTTTGACGGCACTCCCGTATTCCTGAAGGCTGAAATCGATATCGACGAATGCTGCGACACATTTATAAAGCTTCCCGAATTTAAAAAGGGTATTATTATTGTCAACAACCGGGTGCTTTCAAGATACTGGGAGGTAGGTCCTCAGAGGTCGGCGTATATTCCCGCACCCTTCCTTAAAGAAGGCAAAAACGAAATAGTCATTATGGAGCTTGAGGGATTTGAAAAGCCCGTATGTGTTCTTGATGATGAACCTGACCTCGGTTGACTTTTCGGCAAGTTAATACTTTATTAATCAAATATTAATAAAATATAGCGGTTATACGGTTTGACAAGCAATAAAAAATATGATAGAATGCAAATATCATATTTTTGATTAATTTAAGGAGGACAAAAAGATGAAAAAAGTAAAATCACTCCTCGCTCTTATTCTTGCCATGCTCATTGCATTCGGCGGCACCGTTTGTGCATTTGCGGCAGATCCTGAAGAAACAGAGGAAAATTCAACTCTTGCAACAGCTGACGTATTCGGTCTCGGATCAAGCATCAAGGGTAAAATCGGTGATATCAACGATGTTGATATCTACACATTCACAGCAGCAGAAAGCGGTCTTGTAACCGTTACTCTTGCTCACGATAAGAAAACGGATGCCGATGCAATTGCATCATATTATAAAGTATCCGTTCTCGATTCAAAGGGCGAAGAAATCGATTCCTTTAAATCAGCAGGTTCTGATGCAGAGGCTTCCATCGATTTCAGCGTAACTCCTGCAGTTTACTACGTTAAGGTTGAATGGGACAGAGTTCTTGATGATTCTCTCGAGTATACTCTTTCCGCAAAAATCAACAAGACTGCACTTTTTGAGAAAGAGCCCAACGACATTACATCTCAGGCAACAGCAATGACTCTTTCAAAGAAGGGCGATAACAAGCTTTACTACGGTGCAATCACCGAAGGCGATGTTGACTATTATCAGGTAACATTCTCAAAGCCTTCACTTGCTCTCTTCGGCATTTATAACACCACTTCAAAGGCAGGCAGCTACAAGGCTTCTCTTGTAAAGGTTGTTGACGGTCTTAACGGTGCTCCCGCAGAAAAGGTTGTAGGCTCAATCTCAATCAACAGCGGCGAAGAAGTTAAGGACAGTCCTCTTTTCGGTGTTAACGGCGGTACATATTATCTCAAGGTTGAAGGCGTTGGTGCAAGCACAGGTGGATACCAGGTAAGAGTTTATGCAGGCGATTCCAATTCAACAGACGAATTTGAATATAACAATGAAGAAAAATATTCAAATTTAATCGCTGCAGGTAAGTACGTTACCGGTAATGTATTTGATGCTTCCGACGTTGATATATTCAGATTTAATGCTCCCAAGGATAACAACGGCTACGAAATCACCTTTGTTGACTATGACAACAAGCAGGAAGTTACAAACGGCCAGTGGACTATCGAAGTTGTTGATGCAAACGGCAGCGTTGTTGAAGATAAGGTAACTGTTCTCAATTCTGAAAAGGTAGTTGCAGAAACAGATGCTCTTGAAGCAGGTGTATACTATATCAAGGTTACCGCAGGTAACAATTTCACAGGCGAAACATATAAATTAAGCCTTGCAGAAAAGAAGGCAAGTGAAGAAGATAAGAAGGATGACGATGATGTTATAACCATTGATGAATTCCTTGCTGATCTTGGCGCTATTGACTGGTCAGGCTTCTGGAAGAATTTTGAAGGCTGGCTTGAATATGTTAACGTTTTCGGCATCATCAGCGATCTTATGGCAAGTGTTATGGATTTCATAACAACCTTCGTTTTTGCTAACATGTAATCAATTAATTTTCGGAGCTGTTCCGCTGAACGGCTCCGATTGCATTTAATTTTAAAGTATAAGGAAGATTAATATGGCTTTTGATAAAAATTTCAAACCTGTTCTCAGGTTTACCGTTGTAAGCGATATTCATTATAAAGACACAGATTCAGTAGAGCGAGAGAGAATGAAAAAGGCGGTTGAAACCTCCTATGCTTTGAGCGAAAAAGAAGAGTACTCAAAGCTTGATGCGCTTTATGTTGTCGGCGATTTTGCAACCAGCGGCACCGAAGAACAGATGCTTGCTTTTAAAAATACTCTTGACGAAACTCTCAAAGACGGTACAAAAGTAACACTTTCTCTTGCAAGCCATGAGTTTTTTGCGGGCGAGGAGATTGCGCTGGAAAGATTCAAAAGAATTTTTTCGCAGTCACCTGATTCCCATGAGGTTATCAACGGATATCATTTTATCAGCGTAACTTGCACAAACGGCTGCCATTTTGACGATGCTAAAAGAGCGTGGGTTGCAGCAGAGCTTAAAAAGGCAGCTGCCGATGACCCTGTAAAACCGATTTTCTTCTTCCAGCATCCTCATATTATGGGTACCGTTTACGGAAGCGCAAACTGGGGTGAGGATGAGCTTACCGATATCCTTATGAATTATCCGCAGATTATTGACTTCTCGGGTCATTCACATGCGCCCATAAATGACCCTCGTTCAATTCATCAGCGCCATTTTACATGCCTCGGAACAGGCACACTCAGTTATTTTGAGCTTGACGAATTCGACAAGGCATACGGAACATGCCCTCCCGGCAAGGAAAAGGCTGCGCAGATGCTTATTGTTGAAGCGGATGCCGAAAACAGAGTCAGAATCTATCCTTATGATCTTATAACCTCAAATTTCTTCCCATTTACATGGGTTATTGATGAGGCTTGGAATCCCGATTCATATATTTACACCGATAAGCGCTATAAATCTGACCTTACACCGTGGTTTGATGAGAGCGCAAAGGCAGAAATTTCTGATGTAAAGGCGGATGGCTTTACAGTTACGTTTGACCAGGCAAAAATCTCCGACGAATATGTTAATGATTATAATATATACATTATTAATAAAGACGGAGTTATTGTGCGAAATTCAACGGTATGGAGCGAGTTCTATTTTTATGAAATGCCGGAAAAGCTCTGTGTAAGCTTTGACGGTCTTGACAGCGGCGAATACACCGCCAAAATATATGCGAACAGCTTCTGGAAAAACCGCTGTGATAAACCTTTAATCAGCGAAACCGTAGTTCTTTAAAGAAAATATAAAAGACGGTGAATCAGGCATGTTTCGGCTTTTTTGCGAAATATGCTTGATTTTTTTTTGTGAATATAATAAAATGATATATATTGGGTTAATCTGCGATAGTGCAGCTTATTATTTAAGGAAGGTGATTATTTTGGCAGAGAATGTTAAAACTGCTCCCGAGCAGAGTGCGGATGCCGAGAAGGTCAACAGACATCTGGAGCAGCAGAGCAAACAGTATCTCAGCCCCAAGCATTACATCGCATACATACTTTCGGGATTCGGTGATACAAACTGGAACTCGTTTTCATCAAAAAGACTGTTTTATTTTGCAACAACATTCCTCGGAATTTCCGCTAAAACATGGACTACGGCAAGCACAATCAGCGGTATTCTGGATTCGGTTGACAATGCTCTTTCAGGTCTTATAATCGACAGAACAAGAACCCGTTGGGGACGTGTGCGTCCTTATCTTCTTCTTACCTTGCCGTTCTGGTTCTTTGCATCTTTTACACCTTGGGTATTGCCCGAGGGAATGAGTCAGTTCACTCTTCTTATCTCATTCTTCCTTTTTAACTATATAGGTTCTATTGCAAACTCGTTCTATAATACGAGTTACCAGACAATCCTTTATAACATAACACCTAATGTTTCAGAACGAAACAGACTGATAGCTACAGATGCTTATGCAGACCTTGCAGGCGTGTGGCTTCCTTCCTTATTCCCTGTTTTTGTTGACTTCCTTAAAGGTGTTCCAACCCGATATGTTTATACCGGCGGTGCGATTTTCTTTATCGCCTGCGTACTTATTTTCAGAACATACGGATTCTTTGCTCTTAAAGAGAGAATGCCTCTTGCTTCAAGAGATGAGATGAAGCAGATGGGTCTTATCAAAACCTTTAAAACGGTTGGTGCGTGCAGACCTATGTGGGTTCTTATTATCAAGAATTTCTTTGCTGTGGGTAAGAGCACCGGCGGCATGGTTGAGGAGTTCTTCTGGATTAACTGTATGGGCAAGCTGTCGTTAAGCTCAATTTCAGGCTTGTTCACAGGTCTCCCCAGCTATTTTGTGCTTCCTCTCGCTCCCAAGCTTACCAGAAAATTCGGTCTTAAAAACCTTGCTGCAGGCAGCTATATGTTCTGCGGTGCGTGCTATTTCATCATGTGGCTTATAGGCTATAAGCCCTTTGGTGAAGATCACTTTATTCTTAACTTTATCTGGATTGTTTTCGCTCTTACCTGCTGCGGTGCGGTTAACAGCATTCAGCGCTATTGCAGCACTGCGCTTAACGGTGACCTCTATGACTATGTTGAGTGGAAGTCCGGTGTAAGAAACGAAGCTACAATTACTGCCGCTATGGGCTATATGACTCTTATTTCAACTGCTGTCGCAAATGTACTCAGCGGTGTTATAATCGATGCCATTCATTTTGAGCCTCTCAAGGATGCAAGCGGTATGATTATTCCCCAGACCGACCCTGATATGCTTGCAGGCATCTGGACTGTTTTTGCACTTGCTCCCGCTATCGGACGCTTTATGAAGGGTGTAACTCTTCTTTTCTTCAACGTTCACGGAAAGACAAGAGAAACCATGATGTATGAGCTTGCAAAAATCCGTGCAGCAAAGGTTATCGATTCGGATGTTGTTTCGGAATAATCAATAATATATGCCAAATGTACAAAAAATTGCCGCTTATATAATATAAATAAATCATAAAAGCTACTTGAAATTTGATTTGTATTATGATAAAATAACTTGTATTATACGAAAGTGCGCGTATCGCTTTCAACGCATTAAGGAGGAAAATGCATATGACACATTTAAAGAAATCATTGGCAATGCTTCTTGCATTGATAATGATGTTCAGTTCAATGTCAGTTGCAGCAACAGCATGGGAACCTTCTGATGATCCCAGTGATATTTCGTTCACTGTAAAGTTCTTCAGAGAAAGTCCCAAAGATTCAGGAAACTGGATTGAAACAAAGAATGCTGCACCCGGAGACAACGTTAAGGCAAGAGTTTATGTCAAAACGGGATTCTATACATACGGCGGCGACAGCTGCTTCCTTTTTGACAAAACCTTCTTCACCGCTGACGGCTTTGTAAACAATAAGCGCAGAGACATTACCGTAAACGATAATTATGCGGGTCCGAGCGATGATGATTACGGCGCAGGTGAATATGAGCTTCAGGCAAAGGGCATTTGGAAAAACGCAGCCAATTTCTATCAGTGGAATGAAAAAGGCGATAATCTGCTCTGCGGTCCTTTGGATTATATTACCGGTGAGATTGAGGGAGATCCCAGTTTCTTTGATACACACGATCTCATAAGCCATAACATAGAGTACGGCAGCACGGTAACTAACAGCAAGATGACTGATGATGATTGGATGTATGAGTTTGACTTTGTTGTTAACGATAATACTGCAACAAACACTATCGGTAACACAGGTGAAGCAGAAGTACCTCCTTATTATTACAGCATAGAAAGAACCGCTGTTGACCAAGAAGATGATGTGGTTCCCGTAGACCTTTTCATCAACTTCCTTAAAGGTGAAAACGGTGCATACAGAGACGATAATACCAAGAACAAGGGTATGTGGCTTTGGGTTCCCGAATTCTCAACAAACCCCGGTTCAATCACAACAACGAGCGAAATCGTTTTCGATATGGGTCTTGTTGATAAAAACGGCGTATGGTATGAGGATACATACACAACAGAAAAGGGTATTATTAACAAAGAGGCTGACCTTGATTCAGTAGCTAATCCCACACATCCCGAAGGCAAGGTGTTTGCTTACTGGTCAACACAGAAGCCCGCTAAAGGCGTAACACAGGCAAAGGCATCGGCAGTCGCTTATGATTACGATGTCCAGACTCTTTATGCCGTTTGGACAGATATTCCCGATGTATCATACACTCTCAAAGAGTTCTATATGAATGCTGACGGCAGCTATCCTGCAGATGTTGAAGGCGTACAGAAGGATGCACAGCCCAACTCAACGGTAAGCGCTCCCGAGTCAACAGACGATCGCTTCTACCTTGATAAGGCAAAGAGCTCTTTTGATGTTGTTGTTAAAGCAGACGGCTCCTCCGTTGTTAATGCTTACTATATAAGAAATACCTATAATCTTGTTTATCACTACGAAGATATGGCAGGCGAACAGACCGATACTTACCCTGTAAGATTCGGCGATAAGCTTCCTGCATTCGGCGCTACACCTTCAGGTGAGCCCGCAA
Organism: Clostridia bacterium; assembly: GCA_017466365.1. GTDB lineage: Bacteria > Bacillota > Clostridia > Oscillospirales > Acutalibacteraceae > CAG-177. Next base: position 286,945 of record JAFTUG010000016.1, read on the forward strand.
AGACCGGTTATACCTTCCTTGGCTGGACAACCACCGAAAACGGCACAACCGTTGAAACTCTTCCTTCGGTAATGCCCGCAGAAGAGCTTCACCTCTATCCTGTTTATGAAGCAGGCGAAACCTATGACTTCGAGTTTATCTTTAACGCAGAAGAAGGTGCTTTTGCCGACGGCGGAAAGATAAAGAGATATTCATATAATTATCTTCAGGATGTTGTTGCTCCCGAAGAGCCCACAGCTCCAGGCAAGAGATTTATAGGCTGGGATAATGATATTCCCGCAAAGGCAGACGGCAACAAGAACTTCAATGCTCTTTATGAAGATGTTCTTTATACCGTAACCTTCATGGCAGATACCGATGAAGACGGTACTTACGAAACAACAGTTTCAACCAAAAATTTTGCTTACGGTGAAAAGCTTTACACAGAATTTGCTCCCGAAAATTATCCTGCTGATGCTTGGAAGCTTGCAGACGGTACGGCAGTTACCGTTTCTGACGGCGAAGATGCTTATACAGTAACCGAAAGTGTTACTCTTTACACAGTAGGTAAGGATGAATATCCTGCAAACTTCTATTGGAGTGAAGAGGATCTTGAGAAGGGCGAAGAGCCTTACAAAACTGTATATGTAAAATATGAAGCAGACATTCCCGTTCCCGAGAAGCCTGAAAAGCCCGGCTATAACTTTATTGCATGGACTCCCGACGTTGAAAGCGGTCTTATGATGGATTCAACAGACGGCAAGGATTTCGTAGCAATATTTGATGCAAAAACAATCACTGTTACATTTGATCCTAACGAAGGCACTTGCGATGTTACTTCGGATTCAGCCAAGTACGGCGAGAGCATTGAAGCTCTTCCCACTCCTTCAAGAGACGGCTATGAATTCATCGGCTGGATTAACCCTGATAACGAGAATGTCGGCAAGGGCGGCGTTTCTTACGCAGTTCCCACCGAGGATGTAACTCTTACCGCAAAATGGGAAGCTGAAGAACACACAATCACCTTCCTTGATGATAACGGTTCAGAGCTTGGCAAGATAGAGGATAAGACCGATGAAGAAATCACGGTTCCCTCAAACCTCAATCCCCCCGTAAGAAAGGGTCACAAATTTACCGGTTGGGTAAATAAAGAAGGCAAGGCTGTTAATGTTCCCGAAACAATGCCTGCCGAAGATATGGTTCTTACCGCAACATGGAATAAGCTTTCATACGAATTCAATGCAGATGCAAACGGCGGTGTTTTTGATGACGGAACCGGCAAGATTGCAGACAGCATTCTTTACGATGCACCTCTTTCCGTTGAACAGCCTGATTGGGCAGGTCACAAGTTCCTTGGCTGGGCATATGCAGATGACGAAAGCAACACAATAATCACTCTTCCCGAAACAATGCCTGATAAGGCTATCAGCATTAAGGCTGTTTGGGATACCAATAAGCATTCTGTAAAATACGATGCAAACAGTGGTGTATTTACCAATGAAGACGGCTCAACAACCGGATTCAGAGAATTCAAGGATGTTGAATACGGTGATCAGATTCCCAAGCTTCTCGAAATACCCACCAAAGAAGGCTATACATTTGTAAGATGGAATACCGACACCGCATATGATACAATGCCCGACACAGATGTTACCTTCACAGCTGAATGGGAAAAGATTCCCGATCCCGAAGCAGCAGAATACAAAATCTATGTTTCATATCCCAATCCCGCAAATCCCGAAGAGACACTTGAAGAGCTTGTAGTAACAGACAGCGCACTTCCCGGAACAAGCGTTGAGGTTATCAAAGCAGGCGAAGATAAGACTGCTGATAAGGCTCATACCTATGAAGAAATTCTTGCAAAAGTTACTGCTGACGGTATTGAACCCAATTATAATAACAGACCCGAAGCAATAACCGTAACTGAAAACGGCGACAAGATCGTTGTTGCATTCAAGCTTACAGAATATACAGTTGAATTTAATCCCAACGGCGGTAAGTTCGGTGATTCCGAAGCTTCCGTAATCGTAAACGGTACATGGGGTCAGACAGTTAATGTTCCCGCTGAACCCACAAGAAGGGGATATACCTTCACAGGCTGGAATAAGACTGTTCCTGAAACGTTCACAGAAAATGTAGTTATCAGTGCAACATGGAAGGTTCAGGTACACAACGCAATCTTCATCGTTAATGATGAAAACGGCAACGAGATTGCAAGAATTCCCGTTGAATATGAATACGGTGAAACAATCGTTGCTCCCGTATATACAGCTCCCGATGGCTATAAGTTCAACGGCTGGGATATCCCTGCAGGCGCTGTAATGGGCGAAAGCGATATGACGTTTACCTCAACTCTTGAACCTATTACATTTGAGCTTTCCTATGAAATTTCGGGTCTTCCCGAAAACATGAGCGTATCTGCTCCCGCAACACAGAGCGGATTCCGCAAGGGTGAAGAAGCTCCTGTAGCTGCAGCTCCCGTAGTAAAAGGCTATGAATTTGACGGTTGGTACAACGGTGAAGATAAGTATGATTCCGACGGTACCGATACAATCAAAATGCCTGAAGACAATGTAGTTCTTACAGGTACTTATACAGCTAAATATTCAGTAATTACATTTGATGCAAACGGCGGTGAGTTTTCCGACGGCGCATCCAAATATCCCGTGGAAGCTCAGGTTGGTGCACCCTTCATTGCAGTTCCCGATGCTCCTACAAAAGATGGATACAAATTTATCGGTTGGACTGATGTGAACGGTAATCCCACAAGCATTCCCGAAGTATTCCCCGAAGAAGATGTAACAATCAAGGCTGCATGGTCAGAACTTTATGATGTAACATATTATGATGCTGACGGAAAGGTATTCGAGCAGTTTACCGATGCAGGTGTTGAAGGTGCAGCAATTCCTGTTCCTGAAAACAAACCTGTTAAGGAAGGCTCAGGATTTGCAGGTTGGGTTGACGCAGACGGCAATCCCGTAACCGTTATCCCCAAGGGTAATGTTGAGCTCTATCCCTCATGGTCAATTAATAAGCATACAGTAACCTATAATGCAGGTGAAGGTGCAGCATTTGATAAAGAAACAGGTGCACCCCAAACTATTACATTTAATGATGTTGCATACGGAGAGGCAATCCCTGCTCCCGAAACCAATCCCGAAAAAGAAGGTTTTGATTTTGTAAGATGGACACCCGAGGCTCCTGAAGCAATGCCTGACAGTGACCTTGAGTTTGTGGCAGAGTGGAAGGAAATTCCTGCTCCCTCCGAAGCAACCTATGAAATTTACGCAGTTACCTATAACCCCGCAAATCCTGCCGAAAGCTTTGAAGTTCTTGTAGCAACAGGTTCAGGTATTGCAGGCGAAACAGTTGAGGTTATTAAATCAGGTGAAACCTCAACAGCAGACAAGATTCACACCTATGAAGAACTTGTTTCTGCTCTTAAATCAAACAGCAATGAGCCTGATTATGAGAACAGAACCGAAAAGACAACTCTTGCAGCAGGCAAAAACAAGATTCTTGTTGAGTTCAAGCTTACAGTATTTGAAGCAACGTTCAATGCAAACGGCGGCTACATCGTCGAGGCTGACGGAACAAAGAAGACCGAAAAGACTGTTACAGGTTACTACGGTCAGCCCGTTGCAATTCCCGGCGATGATCAGCTTGACTATGAAGGCTATGACTTCATGGGCTGGGATAAAAATCCTGCTGAAACCTTCACAGAAAACGCTGTTTATAACGCAACATGGGACATTCAGATTCACGACGTAGATTTCATCATTGTTGATGAAAACGGCGATGAGGTTGAAATCTTCACAGAATCCTTTGAGTATGGTGAAGAAATCGTCGCTCCCGAATATACAGCTCCCGAAGGCTATGAATTCAACGGCTGGGGTATTCCCGAAGGCACAAAAATGGGCGAAGGTATACCCTCTGAATTCAAGGCAACACTTACTCCCATCGGCTATAAGCTTACTTATGTAATCAGCGGTCTTCCCGCAGATAAGGGCGTATCCGCTCCTGCACAGGTAACAGGTCTCCATGTAGGCGAGGATGTTGATATTGCAGAAGCAACACAGGTTGAAGGCTATGACTTTATCGGTTGGACCGATGATGAAGGCAATGAATATTTTGCAGACGGTACAGATACAATCAACATGCCTGCATCAGATGTAGTTCTTAACGGTGTATATACAGCTAAAGAATATACAATCACATTTGATTCAAACGGTGCAGAAGAAATATCCTCTGCAACATACAAGTGTGATGAAGTTGTTGAAACTCTTCCTACACCCACAAAGGACGGCTTCACATTCGCAGGTTGGTATGAAGGCGAAACCAAGGTTGATGCAGGATTCAAGATGCCTGCAAGAAATATCGCTCTTACCGCAAAGTGGGATAAAGAAGTTAAATATTCAATAATCACCCTTGATGCTAACGGCGGTCAGTTCTCCAACGGTGCACCCGTTTATCCCGTAAAAGCTGAAGTTGGTGTTCCTTTCAACGCAGTTCCCGCAAATCCCACAAGAAAGGGATATGATTTCGTTGGCTGGACTGATGAAAACGGCAATGCAACAAGCATTCCCAAGGTATTCCCCGCTGAAAATGTAACTATCAAAGCAAAGTGGGCAGAGCTTTATGACGTTACTTACTATGACGAAGACGGCGTAACAGTTATAAAGGCGTTCGTTGACGCAGGTAAGGAAGGCGCAGATATTCCTTCAATCGATAATCCCCAGAAGGAAGGCTACAGATTTATAGCTTGGGAAGGCATGCCTGCAGATGGCAAGATTCCCGCAAGCGACCTCAAGCTTGTAGCAACTTATGAAGAAATTATCATTCCCAAGTATACAATTACTTATAAGAGTAACGGTGTAATTGTTCATACAGCCTCCTATGAGGAAAATGACCCTATCGATGAGTATAATCTCGAAAATGTTGAAGGCAAGACTTTCAAGGGCTGGAATCCTGCTCTTCCCGATAACATGCTTCCGGAAGACATCACGGTAGAAGCTGTTTGGGAAACCAATACGCATGATATCACTCTTGATGCAAACGGCGGTAAGTTTGAAGACGGAACAGCTGTATTCACAGATACTCTTGATTACGGAACAGCTCTTTCAGGCAAAATTCCCGCAACACCCAATGCTCCCGAGGGACATGAGTTCGCAGGCTGGTATGACAGCGAAGGCAACAAAGTAACACTTCCCGACACAATGCCCGATTATGACATTGATGTTAAGGCAAAGTGGGAGCCCAAGGAATATACAATCACATTTGATTCAAACGGCGGCAGCGATGTTCCCTCAAAGACATATAAGTATGGCGATAAGGTAACAGCTCCCGCAAATCCCACAAGAGATAACTTCAAGTTTATCGAGTGGAGTCCCGCTCTTCCCAATACAATGCCTGCTCGTGATATTACAGTAGTTGCACAGTGGGAAGCACTTGTAGTTACAAAGACACTCACAATCAATGCAAACGGCGGCGAATTCGATGACGGATCAGCAGTTAAGACGGAAACTCTTGCAGTTGGCGAAGAGATTAAGGCTCTTCCCGTTCCCGAAAAAGACGGCTATGATTTTGCAGGTTGGGTATGGACAAATGAGGAAGGCGAAACAATCGCAGCATGCGAAACAATGCCTGCTCACAATGTAACTGTTACAGCTACATGGACTCCCGTTGCAATTCCCGAACATAATGTTGAGTATTTCTACGCAGTTGACGGTGCTCTTTATGATACCCTCACATTTAAGGAAGGCGAAGCAATCGTTCATCCCACAGGTCCTGTAGTTGAAGGTCTTACCTTCAAGGGCTGGGCAGATGAAAACGGCAATGCACTTCCTGCAGTAATGGGCAATGAAGACCTCAAAGCTTATGCACAGTTTGATGTAAACAGCTATAAGGTTACTTACATTGTTGATGGCGAGGTATATAAGGAATACAGTGTTCTCTATCAGGCTGAAGTTCCCGTTCCCGTTGATCCTGCAGATTCAGCTACACGTCTCTTTGCAGGCTGGCAGCCCGAAGTAGAATCAACAATGCCCGCACATGACCTTACTTACACAGCTACATGGGTAGGTGCTCCCGAACCCGATGAATATACAGCAACATACCTCCGTGCAGACGGAACAACACATGCAAAGTATGTTCTTGAAGAGGGCGATGCAATTCCTGTTCCCGCAGCTCCCCAGAAGTTCGGTTATGTATTCGTAGGTTGGGAACCTGAAGTACCCGCAACAATGCCCGCACACGATATGGTATTTGAACCCCAGTACGAAATCGATAAGACATTCGTAACAATCGTTATCGGCGGAACAGTTGTAGCAGGCGGCGTAATCGCAGGCTCAATCATCGGTGCAAACATTGCAGCAATCACAGGTATTTCAATCGTTGGCGGAATCATTGTTATCGTTGGTGTTGCTGAACTTATCAAGCATACACACACAGTAACATATATCGTTGACGGCGAGGTATATAAGACCTATAAGGTAGTTGAAGGAACAAAGATTCCCGTTCCCGCTGATCCCGTAAAGGACGGCTTCACATTTGAAGGCTGGAATCCTGAAGTTCCCGAGAAGATGGGTAACACAGACCTCGTATTTGAAGCAACATGGTCCGAAAAGACTGTTGACGATTCGGCAGATGTTGATGTTGAAATTCCCGAAACAGGTTCGGTTGCAGGCGGTCTTGCAGCATTCGCAGTAATTTCAGGCGCAGCTGCAGCAGCATATGTAATCACCAAGAGAAAGAAGGAAGACTGATTCTTAACGAATCATAATCCCGAATAAAACAAAAACAGGAGCTGTCACAAAAGTGGCAGCTCCTTTAATGTTATATTATATAACAAAGAGGATGCACTTTTGTACATCCTCCTGTTTAGGTTAAAGTAATTTACCAATACAATAATCATCATCAACACCGATAATTTTAACGTTTACAATGCCGTGGATATTGCAGTCGCATGTGATTTTTACCGGAGTGTAGTTTGCGGTGTAGCCTTGTGCATATCCGTCATGGTATTCTTCAATAAGAACATCAATTTCTTTGCCGATTTGGCTGTTGAGAAAATCGGCTCTGATTCTGTCGCAGGTCTCGCTCATTACAGCCGCCCTGCGTTCTTTTTCGGCTTTTTCAACCTGATTTGTCATTTTTGCGGCAGGAGTACCGGGTCTTACAGAATACGGAAAAACATGAACCTTTTCAAATCCGACCTTTTTAGCAAAATCAAGAGAAGCAATGAAATCTTCCTCTGTTTCGCCGGGAAAGCCAACCATTATATCGGTTGTTATGGTTGTGTCGTCAAATGCATGGCGCAGTTTTTGACAAAGCTCAAAATATTCTGTGCTGTCATAGTGTCTGTTCATGCGTTTGAGGGTGTTATCACATCCGCTTTGAAGTGAAATGTGAAACTGCGGACAGAATTCGGGAATTGCAGAAAGACCATTAATAATTTCATCCGTAATATGGTCAGGCTCAAGCGAACCGAGACGGACTCTTTTTATTCCGTCAAAAGATGCGGCGAGCCGCACCGCATCAACGATGTTATAATCATATCCCATGCCGTATGCCGAGAGGTTTATACCGACAAGAACAATCTCCGAAAAGCCGTTCTTTTCAAGCGAGGCAAGCTCATTTTTCAGTTCCTCAAGGGGCTTTGAACGCACTCTTCCCCTTGCATAGGGTATGATGCAGTAAGAACAAAAACGGTTACAGCCGTCCTCAATTTTAACGCTTGCTCTTGTTCTTTCTCTGAAATTGCTTATGCAGTCTCCTGCAAAAGCATCACCTGTTTTATGCTCGTCAACGGCAAAAATTCTGCCGCGGTTGTTTATATATTGATTAATATAATCAAAAAGCAAGCGGTTGCTTTTGTTGCCGATTACAATATCTGCTTCGTCAAGCTTGCCGCTGATTTCAGGGAATGCCTGCGGCATGCAGCCCGTAAGAATAACAATGCTGTCAGGATGCAGCTTTTTAAATCGGCGTACAGCCTGCCTTGTTTTTCTGTCACTTTCTGCTGTTACGGTGCAGGAATTTATAACATAAATATCGGCATCATCGGAATTGTCGGTTATAACGAAGCCGTGGCTCTCAAGGCTTTGTGCCATAGCCTGCGACTCATATTGGTTAACCTTGCATCCGAGTGTATAAAACGCAGCCTTCATAGAATTCTCCTTAATAAAATATCAAAAAGCATTATAGCAGAAAAAACGGTGATAATCAATGCTGTTTGCAACATATATTTTATTGGTAAGTGAAAGGGGAGTTTTTTATGAAAAAGACTATATCTGTATTTCTTGCGGCAATTATTTTACTGTCGGCTTGTTTAACATCGTATGCGGCAGGTGAAACAACACCCGTTGAAATCAAAGCCAAAGCCGCAGTGCTCATGGACGCATCAACAGGCAAGGTGCTGATGAAATTTAATGAAAATGAAAAGCTGTATCCTGCATCCGTAACAAAAATCATGCCTTTGCTGCTCGTGTGTGAGGCAATTGACGAGGGAAGAATATCCCTTGGTGATACAGTTACCGTAACAGGAAGCGCTGCTTCAAAGGGCGGCTCGCAGATATGGCTCAAAGAGGGCGAGCAGATGACCGTTGACGAGCTTTTAAAGGCAACCGCTGTTTACAGCGCAAACGATGCCTGCACGGCTTTGGGGGAATATATAGCAGGCAGCGATGAGGCTTTTGTTAAAATGCTGAATGATAGAGCGGAACAGCTCGGAATGACAAATACACATTTTGAAAACTGCACGGGTCTTGATGATACAACGGAAAATCACCTTACCACCGCTCTTGACGTTGCAATAATGTCAAAAGAATTATTAAAGCATGAGCTGATAATGAATTACACAACTATCTGGATGGATTCACTCCGAAACGGTCAGACAGAGCTTGTAAATACAAATAAGCTTGTGCGTTTTTATGAGGGCACAACGGGTCTTAAAACCGGAACAACCTCAAAGGCGGGCTGCTGTGTTTCCGCAAGCGCAATGCGTGACGGCACACACCTTATAGCCGTTGTTATGGGTAGTGAAAACAGCACTGACCGCTTTGAAACGGCAAAATCAATGCTCAACTGGGGCTTTGCAAACTATTCAACCGTAACACCTGTTATTGACAGCTCTCTGATACCGAATGTCGGTGTAATCAACGGTGTGGTTGATGAAATCAGCCCTAAAATTCCGCAGGTAAATCCCGTGCTTATTGAAAAAGGCAGGGAGGGGGATATAACTCAGACAATTGACCTTGCGGTTGATGTTGCTGCGCCCGTTGAGCAAGGGCAGGTACTCGGAACGGTGACCTTCAGGCTCGGAGAAGAAGAAATCGGCGTCTATAATCTGACAGCACCCGATAATGTGCAGAGCCTGACCTTCGGAATAATATTCAAAAGAATAATAAAAGCGCTCGCTTCATAAATATCGATTGCAATAATAAATAAAATATGGTAAAATAGATACGGAACAAAACTATGCGTTCCGTATCTGTTTTTTAATAAAACACCTTATATTTAAAAAATATTTTAATAAATTTTACTTTTAACTGTTGCAAAGAATGCATTTATAGGGTAAAATATATTAAATAATCGTTTTTTTATAGTAGGGGTGTAAAGACTGAGATGGCAATAAAACTCAATCTTAATTATGCGGGCGGATATGCCTGCAAAGAAAAGCTTGAGGCAATGCAGGCTGAAGTTTCAAAGGCTCATGCAATGCTTCACGAGGGAACAGGTCAGGGCAGCGACTTCCTCGGCTGGATAGACCTTCCTGTTAATTATGACAAGGCGGAATTTGCGGAGATTAAAAAATGCGCCGAAAAAATCAAAAATGATTCAGAGGTGCTGGTTGTTCTTGGTATCGGCGGTTCATATCTCGGAGCCAGAGCAGCAATCGAATTCGTAAAATCAAATAACTATAATCTTGTTAAGAAGGATACTCCCGATATTTATTTCGGCGGTAACACAATCAGCTCATCGGCTGTTGCAGAGCTTATAAAGCTCATAGAAGGAAAGGATTTCTCGATTAACGTTATTTCAAAATCGGGAACCACAACCGAAACAGCCATTGCATTCCGCATCTTTAAAAAGCTTGCCGAAGAGAAGTACGGCAAGGAAGAGGCGGCAAAACGAATCTACGTAACAACAGACAAATCCAGAGGAGCTCTCAAGGCTCTTGCAGACAGCGAAGGCTATAAAACCTTTGTTGTACCCGACGATGTAGGTGGAAGATATTCCGTGCTTACCGCTGTGGGTCTTCTTCCCATTGCAGTTGCAGGAATTGATATAGATGCAATCATGCAGGGCGCTGCAGACGCAAGAGAGGCGTATTCAAAGAATGATGTTCTGTTAAATGATTGCTATAAATATGCGGCAATCAGAAATATGCTCTACCGCGACGGAAAGAAGCTTGAAATGATGGCGGCTTATGAGCCTTCAATGACTCTTTGGTGCGAATGGTTCAAGCAGCTTTTCGGTGAAAGCGAAGGAAAAGACGGTAAGGGTATTTATCCCACTTCTGCGATTTTCTCAACCGACCTTCATTCTCTCGGTCAGTATATTCAGCAGGGAGAAAGAAGCCTTTTTGAAACGGTTATCTGGGTTAATAATCCCAAGGAAAACGTTGAAATCGAATTTGACGATGTTAACGGAGACGGACTCAACTTTGTTGCAGGCAAAACCGTTCATTTCGTAAACAGCAAGGCTTTTGCGGGAACCGTTCTTGCACATACAGACGGTGAAGTTCCCAATATCGTTATTGAAATTGAAAATCAGGATGAATATACTCTCGGCCAGCTTATTTATTTCTTTGAAAAGGCATGCGGAATTTCAGGCTATATTCTCGGAGTAAATCCCTTTGACCAGCCCGGCGTTGAGAGCTACAAAAAGAATATGTTCGCCCTTCTCGGCAAGCCCGGTTACGAGGCAGAGAAAGAGGCGCTCGAAGCAAGAATTAAATAAAATTACTATACAGGAGGATTTTTAAAATGGTAAAACTTATTATCGGCAACAAAGGTTCAGGCAAAACAAAGAGACTCATCGAACTCGTAAATAACGCTGTTGAAAAGTCAAACGGCAATGTTGTTTGCATTGAAAAAGAAAGACTTCTCACTTATGATGTAAACTACAGAGCAAGACTTGTTGAAACAGATCATTATAAGGTATCAGGCTATGATGCATTCTACGGTTTCCTTTGCGGCATCGTTGCAGGCGACCATGACATTACAGATATTCTTGTTGACGCTACTCTTAAGATTGGCGGCAGAGATTACGAAGCTCTCGCAAACTTCCTCGAGAAGGTTTCAGAGCTCAGCAAGATTGCAGAGCAGGATATTACATTCACCGTTTCCTGCGATGAAAGCGATATTCCCGCAAGAGTTTTCGATTTCTGCGAAAAAATCTGAATTTAAATCAAAATTTTAGTTGACAAATTGCGCCATTGAATATATAATATTTTGTGCGTGATTTTAGGTGTAAATTTATGATATTGGATTTAGAACCTATTTTTAACACTGAAGGAATGGTTAAGCAGTTTGATTATGAGCTTGACCTTTCGGAGCAGGAGCTTAACGGCTCGAAGCCTTTCGCTTCTCCGGTAAAAATCAGCGGCCATGCAGGCAACTATACTGGCATAGTTGAACTCCATGCGACTGCGGATTTCACTCTTGAAACCGCTTGCGACCGTTGCGCAAAACCGATTTTGCTTCCGCTCGCAACCAAAATTTTCCACACGCTTGTTACAAGTCTTAATGACGAAACAAACGATGAGCTTATGCTCGTCAATGAGCTTCGCTTTGATCTTGATGCGCTTGTTACCGAGGATATTTTCCTTGACCTTCCCTCAAAGCTTCTTTGCAGCGAGGATTGCAAAGGCATGTGTCCGAAGTGCGGTGCAGATTTGAATGCAGGCTCATGCAGCTGCGAAAAAGAGGTTGACCCGCGTCTTGCGGCGCTTAAGCAGCTTTTAGATAACTAAAATAAAAACCCCGAGGGTTTAATAAAGCACAAAATTAAGGAGGTGCTTAAGTATGGCAGTACCCAAGAGAAGAGTTTCAAAGGCAAGAAGAGACAAGAGACGCTCCAACGTATGGAAGATGTCTGCTCCCCAGCTTGAAAAGTGCTCAAACTGCGGTGAGTACAAGAGAACTCACAGACTTTGCCCCGAGTGCGGTTATTATAACGGCAAGCAGGTAGTTGTTAAGGAAGCATAAGTCAAAGTTAGCTTTAAACGGAGAAACTTCGTAAAGAGGTATTCTCCGTTTTTGCTTTTTTATTGCAAAAAGAAACAGCTTGTATCAGATTAAGATACAAGCCGTTTTTAATATATTCAGTTTTTCTTGCTTATAAAATAACCGAAAATCAAGCCGGCGGCGCAGGGGATTGCCGAAAGGCAAAGGCTTAAGCCGATTTCAAATGTACCGAATATGAAAAACGGAAGAAAAATTTCAATAAGTATCATCAAAAGAGCGAGCGCAATTGCTGCTTTGGATTTTTTTGCCGCAAGCAGGGTGCAGAGTATCAATGCAGTAAGAGGTATTGCCGCATAAATCGTGATAAGAGAAAAGCCCATTTCATCGCCGCCTTGTATGTTCAGCCCCCATATAAGGAACAGCAGAAATTCTGCAATCGCAACTGCAAAGCACCAAAAGCCGGTGGATTTAAACAATTTTTTCTTATCCATAATCAAAACCTGCCTTTCTTTCAGTTTTATTCTCTGTATTTGAATTATATTCCTTTGTTTTTACATTTCTGTGTCATAAATATTACAAATAAGTAAAAAAGATGCCAACCGACAGGCTGGCATCTTAAATAACGAATTATAAAACAAACGAAAGAACAACTGCTGCTGCAAGAAGAATGAAGGTTATGCTGTATTTTTCAAGGAAAGAACCGACATAAGCAAGTGCGGAAGGAATTGCAAAAATAATTCTGCCGATTATGTTTATTTTCTTTTGTTTATATGCAACATCGAAAAGGTTCATTGCATCCTCAACGAGAGGGAAAATATTGCAGAGCATTGAAAATCCCACATAAGTCATAAGAATATAAAATATAAAATATCCCGGCGATTCGTGATGGGTTATACCCATATATCTTAAATTCATATAGCCTGCAAGGAAAATGGGCAAGCCGCTCATAAAGTTCATAAAGCCTGCACCGGTTGCCATGAGATATGAGGCGAAGCCTTTCTTTGCAAGGGTATGCTCAACATGGCTGCATGCCTCATCGATTCTTAAGTATCCCGGAACCTCAACGGGCAAACCGAGTATTCTGCATGTGAGCTGTTCCCAAAAGCCTCTGAGATATGCTCCGGGGAAGGTGAGAATTCTGGTTATGATATAAAGTGTTGTCATACTAAATCAAAATCTCCTTCCGTAAGAACTTGTTCAACCGTTTTTTCGCCGTTTATAATTGCATTTATGCCTTCGCATTCAGAGGCGAATTCTTTAAGGTCATCAATTATGGCACTTATTTCCGCTGCGTGTTCGGTGGTCATGGAGCCCTTTTCCGTTTCAAGATAGGAGCAGAGGTACATTGTGTAGTAAAGCTGATTTGTCAGAGAGCTTTGATCCTGATAATACTGTGCAATGTAAAGTGCGTTGCTGTATGCGCTGAATACCGATTCAAAAGCATTATCATAGTCGCCTTTAAGCAGATAAATGAGTGCAAGCTGGCGGTTAATTTCAGGTGCGGATGCATATTCCTCAAGCGCTTCAATGCAAAGCTCCTGTGCCTTGTCGTATTCCTTTGCACAGCGGAGATACATTGCTTCAAGAACATATGCCGTGTCAAGTCCTTCGTTATATTTAAGGAATTCGTCAAGAAGCTTTTCGCCTTCTTCAAGACCGTTATCCTTGAGAAGTATACGCATTTTGAGCTCATATGCGCCGAAGTTTGTTTTATCAATCTTGGTCTGTTTATCAAGATATTCGAGAGCGCCGTCGTTATCACCCATGCTGTAGAGAAGGTCAGCCATTTCGGTGTAGTAAAGCCATGAGTAATCGTGTCCGTCTTTCTTTACGCTTTCGTCGATTGCCTTAAGATATCCGAGGCGGGTTTCATCTGATTCACCGTAGTTATAAGCAAAGGTGAAGTGGTAATAATCAACCCAGATATCGTTCATGCCTTCCGTACCGCGGAGTGATTCAACTGCATTGTGCAATTCCTCAAGCTGCGGCTCTGTTTCGCCGAATTCGGATTCAAGCTTTTCGAGCACAATATCATAAGAATCAAGGTAGCTGTTATAAATCTCGTAGTAATCCTTCATAACGGGATTCAATGAGCCTTCAAGATGCTCTACGTTTGCTCCCTCATAATAGAAAGCCTCAAGGGGAGAGGTGTAGTGAGCGAGAGCATCAAACTTCTTTACAGTAAGATTTGAGCCTGTCTGAACAAACGGAGATTCCCCGCCGAGAATGGATGATATTTCATCAACAACCGCAGGAACATTTGAGTATTCGGTATAAGCCGAATACCAGCACTTATCCTTTGCATATGAGTCTGCCTTTGCAACCTGCAACGAGGGAGCGGTGAGCAGAAAAACAAGAGCAAGTGAAAAAACGCTGAATACAACCGCTGCAAGACCTCCGAGCCATGCAATAAACGGAATTTTTCTCGAAAGCATTTTCTCTTCGCATTCGGTGCAATAGTCGCTGTCCTCTGCTTTTTTGTTTTCGCCGCAGAAAGGACAGATATCATCGTCATTGATTCCCGTTTCCGACTCGTCTCCGGCTTCGGGTTCTTCGTTTTCAGCTTCCTCGGAATTATCATCGATTTGAGCTTTTTCTTCCGATTCGTTTTCTTCGGGTTCTTCTTTTACGGTTTCTTCAGGCGCAGTTTCTTTAGCGGCTTCGGTTGCTTCCGTCAGAACATCTTCGCTTTGAATTTCGGTGTTTTCTTCTTCGGGTATACCCTTTATGTTTTCATCGGACATGCAGGTAAACCTCCTTTACTTCATGTAGAATTATATTTTACCACTTATCTGCATAAAGTTCAAATATAATTTTCAAAATTTACATATTATTAATTATAAATATTAAGGATGCGGAAGTCCTTGCCTGTATGCAGCCATAATATCCTTGAAAACCTCGGCATTTGAGGGCGGTGTCCATGTTATTGCGTTTGCACCTGCAGCGATGGTTGCGGAAATGGTTTCGCCTGTTTGACCGCCCGTTGCAATAACGGGAAAATCAGGATATTTTGCCTTTATTTTTGCAACGATTTCAGGGGTGCTTGCCGCTGCGGAAACATTAAAAATATCGGCTCCTGCCAAAATGCGCGCATCAATATCGTCATTTCCCGAGGCTATGGTTACAACAACAGGAATGTCGATTGATTTTTTAAGCTCTTCAATTATTTCATTCTTTGTAGGAGCATTTACAACCACTCCGAGCGCACCCTGAAATTCCGCATGAAGAGCAAGGTTTACAACTCTGTGCCCCTGTGTGAGTCCTCCGCCTACTCCGACCAAAACGGGAACATCAGCCGCTGTCATAACAGCTTGTGTGATAACAGGCTGCGGAGTGAATGGATAAACCGCAATAACGGCATCGGCGTTGGTGTTTTTTATGATGCTTGCATCGGTTGAAAACAGCAGGGATTTAATTCTTCTGCCGTGAATTTTTATTCCCGTGCAGGCATATATTTCCTTGGGAACGGTGAGCATGAAGTCACGCAGATAGCCTTTTACTTCGGGTATGTTCTGTTCGGGCATTTTATTTCTCCTTATCATTTTCTCTTTTCCGTAACATAAAACAACTGTACAGCACGAAAGTTTTGTGTTATAATATAATATACATTAGATAACACAATTTATTTTGCTTATAAAGAAAATAACAATCCGATGAATGTCTTATGTGCAAATTTTACATTTAATTAATATTTCAGGAGGCATACTTATGAAAGAAATAAATATCAGAGATATCAAAATCAGCGCACCCGAGCTTATCTCCGACGGCTGGGGTCTTGTTACGGCAGGAAATGAAGAAAAATTCAACACCATGACCGTAAGCTGGGGTGCAATCGGAGAAATCTGGGGTAAGGATGCGGCGTTTATTTTTATTCGTCCGCAGCGTTACACCTATGAATTCACCGAAAAAGAGGATATCTTTACGCTTTCTTTCTATTCACCCGAATATAAGGAGGCTCTTCGTATTTGCGGCTCAAAGAGCGGCAGAGACATCGACAAAGCAAAAGAATGCGGCTTCACTCCCGTGTTTGTTGACGGAGGAGTAACATTTGAAGAGGCCGATTATACGCTTGTATGCCGTAAAATGGCATCGCAGTTTATTGACCCCGCAGGCTTTGTTGATGCATCAATAGAAAATAACTATGCCAAGAAGGATTACCATAAAATGTATATTGGCGAAATAATTAAAGTTTATTCAAAATAAGATTTTAAAGCATTCTTACGGGAATGCTTTAATTTTTTGTCACCTTTTACGGTTTTGATTCGTGTATATAGTGAAAAGGGGGCGGTGATTTGCCCGTGAAAAAAGAAAAAATTTCTCCTGATGCCCAAAGAGCGGTTTGTGAATACGGCAACAGCCTTTATCGGCTCTGTTCGGTTATGACGGGTAACAGGGAGGATGCAAATGATGCAGTTCAGGAATGCTTTTTGAAATACGTGGAAAAAGCTCCCGATTTTAATGATCTTGAGCATGAAAAGGCATGGCTGATACGTGTTGCATCCAACATATGTAAAGACATATTGAGAAAAAGAAAACATCAAAGCTTTGTGAGCCTTGACGAAATACGGAATTTTGGCAGCTGCGAGGATAATGCGCAAATCCTCGAAATGCTGATTTCACTTGAAGAGAAATACAGAATAGTAATTCATCTTCATTATGTTGAGGGATATAAGGCTCGGGAAATTGCACCTTTGCTCGGTATTTCCGAAGCGGCGGTGAAAAAACGCCTGCAAAGGGGCAGAGAAGCACTCAAAGAGATTTATGAAAAGGAGGCGAGATAACATGGATTTTGATAAAATTAAGCCCGCAGTTGAGGAAATTCAATTAAGTGAAATTCAGCAGGAGAAGATTATTGAAGCTTGCAGAAATAAAAAACGGAAAAGCTTCAACTATAAGCTCTGGATTCCGATTGCTGCCGCAGCGATGTTTGCCGTTGTTATCTTTTCTCCCGGATTTATATTCAGGGCAAGCGAAGCGGATATGGCACCGCAGGAAAACGGAAAAGGCTATCAGTATTTGGCAGATAACTGTGTCGATTCTGCCGATGAAGAAATAAATATTGCGGTTGAGGATTATATAACGGAAGAGATTTGTTCTGCGCAGGGCTATTCCTTAACGGTCAGTGTCGAGCCGCTTTTCAACAGCGGTGTTTACAGAGAGATATATTCCGTTATTCCTTCACAGTTTGTATGGCTTGTGGATTTTGAAGAATATGAAAATTGGAAAAAGACTGTTAATGCATCAGGCGGTATGGCAATGCTGCAATTTGTTGAGCATTTCGGCATAACGAGAGAAGAATTTGATTCTGCAAATGAAGCGTATAAAGCATATATCGACAGCACGTCGAGCGGCGCATTGAAAGATAAGCCCCAAAATTCAAATCAGGAAAAAAGAGAGATTTTCAATGCGGATATAGTTTACAGCTTTGACAGAAAAATAATCGATGAATACTATGCTGCTTCTTACAAATAAAAAGAAACCGTCCTTTCGGACGGCTTCTGCAGTTTGTCATTCAATAATGGAGTATCCGTGTTCAATGATTCTGGGATTTGAATATGCCTCATAAATCTCATCAAAGGTCTGCGGAGCGGTTTCTTTGATTTCATAAACTATCATTCTTGCCTTGGGATCCTTATCAACAATCTTTTTTGATGATGAAGGTCCGATTTCAAGCTCTACATTGTAGTTTTCAACTTCGTCATAAAATTTGTATAAGTAGTGGTGCGAAATATCGCCTTTTTTGTTGAATTCATAAACTCTGTATTCATAACCGAGGGTAAAGAAGTTTTTGATAACAATCTTTTTATCCTTAATGGTTTTGCCGATGGTTTCTTCGGAATGCTTGTTAACTCCTTCAATATAATCGTTTTCCGCCTGGATTGATGCGGCAACCTTTTTGGACTCCTCTGCAGCGTAATATTCCTGTTTTTCTTCGGGTGTCATGTTAAATGTTTTGCATGCCGAAAGAGAAAGAACAGCCGCAAAAACCGCAATTACGGCGATTAATTTCTTCATAAAAATATCCTCCCGTTTAATTCTTATACTATATTACTGACACATTTTTGCAAAAATGTCAATGCTTTTGAAGAAATTTAACATTTATGCAAATTAAATTCAACATTTTGAACTGAAAAAGAAAGGTGATTAAAATGAAAAAATTATCGGTACTTATGATTTGTTTGGCGCTTGTTTTTTCACTTGCTGCTTGCGGTGCAACCGCTAATGATATGGCTGTTCAGGAGATGGAGTATTCGGCTTCCGCAGACAGCGCAGGCGGTATTTTCTATAACTCTGCCGAATCACAGAATTACAAAGCAGAGCTTTATTCCGACAGCGTAGCAGAAGAAAACGGCGAAACACCGCAGACGAACGAAAAAATCATCAAAACGGTTGAAGCATATGTTCAGACAAAGGAATATGATAAATATATCGAGTCGCTGACGGCAAATGTTACTGCAAACGGCGGCTATATTGAGAATTCCGATGCAAACATGGGCGGCTACGGCAATGCAAACAGATATTCTGTTTATAAATTAAGAATCCCCGCTGATAAGCTTGATACTTTTATGCTTGCAGCAGAGGAAAACGGAAAAATTACATCAAAAACGGAAACACAGCAGAATGTAACTCTTGAATATGTTGATATTGAAAGCAGGATTTCGGCATATAAAACCGAAAAAGCAACCCTTACCAATCTTCTTGAAAAAGCGGAGTCGCTTGAAAACGTGCTTGCAATTCAGGAAAGACTTTCCGAGGTCAACTATCAGATTGAAAATTATGCAGCACAGCTTCGCGTGCTTGAAAACAGAGTCAGCTACAGCACGGTAACACTTCATATCAACGAGGTTGAAAGAGTTACAGAATCCGAACGCACCCTCTGGCAGAGAATCAAGAATGAATTCCTCAACAATATTGATAATCTCAAGGACGGACTTGAAGATTTTGCGGTTACTGTAATCGGCGGAATCCCTGTAATTATCCCCGTTGCAGCTGTTGTGGCTGCAGCAATCATAATCATTAAAAAGCTCATAAAAAAACGCAAGGCAAAGAGAAATATTACGCAGTAAAACGGAGGGGCAAAAGTGGTAAAAAAGATAATTGTTGCATTATCGGTTATTCTTATAATTGTTGCTGCAACAATGCTTTATTTCCGGTTTAACGGAACAGACCCTGAACCTAATCCTGATGTTAAAACCTTTGACACAAATTGGAAAGAGAGAGTATTCGGCAGCAAGGATTATTATGAAATCGATGTTTATGACCGTGACGGAATTACGGAAATCGGTAAGTTCAGGATTGATAAATAGCAAAAAATCGGCAAGCAGAAAAGCTTGCCGATAATTTTTGATTGTAATTCGGTTTAAACGCCCGAATAAGCGGAGAAGCCGCCGTCAACGGGAAGAACAACGCCGGTTACAAAGCCTGAATACTGCTCGTCACAGAGGAAAACAAGAGCACCTGTCAAATCCTCGGGAACGCCGAAGCGGCGCATGGGAGTATGAGTGATAATCTTGTTTGAACGTTCGGTGAGTGAACCGTCTTCATTATAAAGAAGCTTTGCGTTCTGGATTGTTGAGAAAAATCCGGGTGCAATTGCGTTAACTCTTATGCCAACCTCTGCAAAGTGTACAGCCATCCACTGTGTGAAATTTGAAATAGCTGCCTTTGCTGCGGAATAAGCGGGAATTCTTGTGAGGGGTTTGAATGAGTTCATTGAGGAAACATTGAGGATTGTTGCGTTTTCTCTGCCTACCATTTCCTTTGCAAAGCACTGTGTTGTAAGAAGTGTACCGAGGAAATTAAGGTTGAAAACAAATTCAATGCCCTTTGCGTCAAGGTCAAAGAAGGTTTTAACGCCTTCTGCCTTTTCAGCCATATCCTTAAGCTCAAGAGTATCCTTTGTTGTTGTGCCGAGAGGTGAGTTGCCGCCTGCACCGTTGATAAGAATATCGCAAACGCCAAGCTCTGCAATAATCTTTGCCTTTGCAGCTTCAAGGCTTTCAGCTTCAAGAACGTTGCAGCCTACTGCAAGAGCCGTGCCGCCCTCTGCGGTAATTTCGTCAACAACCTTCTGTGCAGCCTCTTCTCTTAAATCAAGAACTGCAACCTTAACGCCGAGCTTTGCGAGGTCCTTTGCAAAGCCGCTGCAAAGAACACCGCCGCCGCCTGTTATAACAGCCACTCTGCCTTTTAAATTTTCGTGAAACATTTTGTTTTCTCCTTTCGTGAAATCAGTTAATTTCAACGCTTTCGCCCTTTTCGGAGGATTTGTAGCAGGCAAAAACAAGCTTTGCCGCATTGCCGCCCTCAAAGGCATCAATTTCAAATTTTCTGCCTGATTTCAAGCAGTCATAGTAATCATTAATAAGAATGGAATGACCAACACCCCAATAGCTCTGTCCGTGATAAACCGCCTCGGGTCTTTCGCAGGCTTCGGTAATATTGTTGTTTTTATCAATCGTATAAAGCCTGTCACCCTCAAAACGCAGCTTGCCGTTTTCAAACGATATCTCAATAAAAACATCCGAGTTTTCAGCGTAAGCCGTTGTGGCATACATTATTGCTGTGATGCCGCTTTCAAGCTCCATGAGTACGCTTGCGTTATCCTCTACTTCAATTATGCCTTTCAAATGGTCATTTGAAACATGAGCGGTAACACTTTTACATTTTCCGCAAAGGTATTCAATGAGGTCAAGTGTATGTATGGACTGATTTATAAGAACTCCGCCGCACTCTTTATCGAGTGTGCCGTGCCAATCGTCGGAATAATAATCCTCGCCTCTGCTCCATGTCACAAAAGCACGGGCAGAGAGAATTTTGCCGAGCGAACCCGAATTGATTATTTTCTTTGCATGAATTACGCAATTGTTATATCTGTTCTGGAAACAAACGCCAACCTGCTTGCCGCTTTCTTTCTGTGCCTTGCGGAGACTTTCAACCTCATCGGCTGAAACGGAGCAGGGCTTTTCGGTCAGTATATTTACGCCCGCTTTTAAAGTCTTTATTGCCATGTCCGTGTGGAGATAGTGCGGTGTACATATATGAACTGCATCAAGTGTTTCATTTTTTAAAAGCTCATCAAAATCATAATAAGCTTTTGCACCGTATTCCTTGGCGGCTTCATCTGCTCTTTCGGGCTTTATATCGGCAACGGCAACTATATCGGTATCGGGATTATCGTTCAAAGCCTTGAGATGCATTTTGGATATGCCTCCGCAGCCTATAACGGCAACTTTCATAAAACCGCTTCCTCTCAATCAGAAAGTAGAGGACATATCGCCCTGAATTGACTCAACAACAACGTCTTTTTCTGCCTTGCCTGCGGCAATCTTCTTCTGAAGCTCTGCGTAATAAACATCCTCGTCAACGGGAAGCTCGATTTCCTTGCCGAGCCATGCGGAAAGGTGAGCGGCATTGGAGATTGAAAGACCTCTGATGCCTTCTTCGCCCTTTGCAACAAGCTCTTCGCCGCGAAGAATTGCAGCTGCAAATTTGTTGCATACTTCGGAATGCTGCTTGTTTCTGCCGTCGGTTTCAACTTCAATCCATTCGCCCTTGATTGAGCCGAAGCCTTCGGTGGCATTTGCGCAATGTTCTGATGTGAACTGTTCAAGCTTATAAAGACGGAGCTTATCGTTTTCACAAACAAGCTTACCGCCGTCAAGAGTGATTTCAAAACGGTTTGTGCCGGGGTAGTCGCCTGTTGTTGTTATGAATGTACCTGTTGCACCGTTAGCATATTCTGCATAGATTGTAACATCGTCTTCAACCTCGATGTTGTGCCACTTGCCTTCGTGAACAAATGCCTTTACCTTAACGGGAAGGCCGCAAATCCACTGCCAGAGATCAAGATTATGGGGGCACTGATTAAGGAGGACGCCGCCGCCTTCGCCTGCCCATGTTGCACGCCATCCGCCTGAATTATAATATGCCTGAGTGCGGTACCAGTCGGTGATAATCCAGCTTACTCTCTTGATTTCGCCGAGTTCGCCGCTCTGAACGAGTTCACGCATCTTTCTGTAAACGCAGTTTGTGCGCTGATTATACATGATACCGAAAATGAGGTCTGTTTTTGCAGCAGCCTCGTTCATTTCTCTTACCTGCTTTGTGTAAACACCTGCGGGTTTTTCTGTGAGAACATGAACACCCTTTGAGAATGCATACTGTGCAATGGGTGAGTGGTCATAGTGAGGAGTTGCGATAAGAGCAACATCAACCTCGCCGCTGTCGATAAGTTCTTCTGCGGAGTTATATGTTTTGATATTGGGCATAAGCTCTTTTGCGCCTTCAAGTCTCTTGGGGTCGATATCTGCGCATGCTGTGATGCGAAGTTCTTTATGAGCGCCCTTAAGGTGCATGTTGATATGTGAACGGCCCATGTTGCCAACGCCGATAATGCCAAATCTTACGGGCTGAACCTTTGTTTCGATAATATTGTGAATTGCCGAGCAAGCAGCGGCAAATGAAGTTTTGTTGTCGGGATAAACAAATTTGCTGTTCATCTTTGATGCTGTTGAATCATCGGGTTCAAGGTTATCAAGACCTTCAAAAACTCTTAAATGAGGCTCAACAGAAAGGAAATAAACCTTTTCTTCCTGATCGAGTTCCTTAAGTATTTCTTCAAGATGACCGTCGCCTTCACCAGCGGGAACAACTGTATCAATTTCTGCAATGCAGTCTTTGATGTGCATATATGTGATGTAATCTTTGAGAAGCTTAAAGCCTTCTGCGGTGTCACAGCCGCACTGAATGTAGTTTGAGGGGTCAAAAATGCAGCCGAGCTTATCGCCGAAATGCTCTGCAAGTTCAAGGCATCTCTCGTGAATGTCGCCGTAAATGCCTTTTTCGTTTTCATGGCAGCAGAGAACGTCGTGTTCGCATGCATAGTCAACCATAGCGGTAAGTCTTGCGTAAACCTCGTCTTTATATTCTTCGATGCTCTGACCCTTTGTGAAGAAAAAGCTGAACATTCTTATATATTTTGTACCGAGAACCTTTGCAACCTCAACTGTCTGCTTGAATGCTTCAAAGTGAGGAGCAAAGTCATCGTCAATTTCGATTTTACCGTAGTGTGAGCCGATTGAAGAAACCTTAATACCATGCTCATCAAGAAGCTTTTTGAGGTCTTCAGCTTCTTCAACGGTGAAATTTGAAATGTTTTTGCCGTTGACATTACGAAGCTCGATGTATTCAATGCCGTTTGCTTTGCAGGCAGCTATCTGCTCAAGAATATCAGGTGATGCTTCATCTGCAAATGCTGAAAATAAGAATTTTGCCATAATTTTGCCTCCTAAAATGGATTTTAACCTAATCAAAATAATTTTATCACTTTTTCATAATATTGCAAGTATATATTATAAATAAATTATATAAATCAGTAACAAAATCAATGAATTGTTTAATTGACATGTAAAAATATATAAGTTAAAATAAAAGTGTATCTGATTGCCGAATACGGCAGAAAGGAGCAAAATATGAAAAAAGCAATTGCAATGATTCTTACTTTGGCTATGATTTTCGGCATTGCAGCCGTTCCTGCAAGCGCTGCGGAAATCAACAAAAACAGCAAAACCGATTACCCTTATATATTCGTTCACGGCATGGGCGGATGGGGTACTGCGGATTCTTATTATTCGCTTTCTCCTTATTGGGGCGGAGGACTTCTTCCGGGCTCCGATAACGATATTATCAGAATTCTCAATGAAAAAGGTATAGAAGCTTATGCTCCGTCGGTAGGACCTTTGAGCAGCGCGTGGGACAGAGCTTGTGAGCTTTATGCACAGCTTGCGGGAACTGTTGTAGACTACGGCGAGGCTCATTCAAAGGCTCACGGTCACGACAGATACGGCTTCAGCTATGAAGGCAAGGCAACCATGGGCGAGCCTTGGAATTTAAAGGATAAAATCAACCTTGTAGGTCATTCCTTCGGCGGTGCAACGGTAAGGTTGCTTGCTTCTCTTCTCGCTTACGGCGATGCAGATGAAATTGCCGCAACGGGTAAAGATACAAGCCCTCTTTTTAAAGGCGGACATGATTGCATTCATTCCTGCATAACCCTTTCCGCACCTCATAACGGCTCGCAGGTAGCAAACCTTCTTGTTGACCCGCAGGTAACCATGCTTTTGATTTCTGCGGTTCTTAATATGATCGGAATGGTGTTCGGCAATGATTTTCTTGTTTTTTCTCTTCAGCTCGGGCAGCATGGTTTAACTCCCGAGCAGGATGAATTCCGTGCTTTGCCCAATCCTTGCGCAGTCTGGAATTTCTATGCAAGCAATGATAACTGCGGTTATGATATGACATTGAGAGGTGCTGCGGAGCTTAACGAAAAAATCAAGCTTGCACCGAATACATATTACTATTCTTACACAACAGAAAATACATGGGATATTTCCGAATTTGAGCTTCCTGACAAGGGCTTAAGCATCATTTTCTATATTTCTTCAATGATGCTTGCTTCAACAAAGGGAAAAACCTATGACGGAATAAAAATCGAGGGAGACTGGGCAAAAAATGACGGAATAGTGCCTCTCGCATCGGCAAGATATCCTTCGTGCGATGCAGAAACTGCATTAAGTTATGAATCGGAAATTGAAAAGGGGAACAAGATAAAACCCGGCAGATGGTATTATTTTGAAACCATGACGGGCATGGACCACTTCGATTTCTGCGGCACGAAAGATTATCCCGAAGGCTTTGAAGAATTCTATTTCGGAATGGTAAACACGGCAAACAGCAGATAAAAGCAGAAACACCCGAATTCGATTCGGGTGTTTCTTGATAATATATTGCTTTATAAATAATTATCTCTCCCTCAGGGTCCATGACCCAGCCGCTGACGGCGGCGGTCCCCTCTGTCTGCTTTCGCAGACATCTCCCCACACTGTGGGGAGTCACCCTCGTCAGAGGGAGCCTGAACAGCGAGTTTCTGCGTAGTGGTTTTTGCATAAATCGTGCTTATTCCTTGGGCTTCCTCTGATGAGGAAGCTGTCCGTAGGACTGAAGGAGAGAAAATTATAATCACACAAATTCACGTATTTTCACATTTTTGCGAATATTTTCCCGATTTTGTTTGACAAACATTAACGGTTGTGCTATATTATGCTTGCAGTTACAGAAAAACGTTAACTAACGTCAAAAAAGAGGAGTTTTTATGTTTATAGAAGAAAGACATCAGGAAATTTTGAAAATATTATCAGAAAAAGGCAGAATATCAAATTCTGAAATTCAGGAAACATTTCAAATCAGCTATGACTCGGCGAAAAGAGATTTAAGACTTCTTGAAGAACAGGGGCTTTTGAAAAGAACTCACGGCGGCGCTATTCCTGCAAGACAAATCGGCGGAAATGTAATCAAAAACCTTTCTCCCAATGAGCGTGTTGTTGAAGTTAAAGAAAACTACCTTGCAATAGCGAAAGAAGCTGTAAAAACAATTGAAGAAAATGATGTTGTTTATATCACCAATGCAAGTGTTGGTTTCCTTATGGCACAAAACATCGGAACGGTGAATTGTACTGTTGTCACAAACTCAATTGCAATTGCAGAAGAACTTCGCAAAAAGGAAAACATAACAGTTATTCTTGCAGGTGGTGAAATGCAGGCAAACGGCTGCTTCTATGACAGCTTTGCATTATCTATAATCAACAGACTTCGTTTTGATAAGTGCTTTGTTACGTCTGCTTGTGTTTCGGCAAAGTTCGGTCTTTCAATTCAAAAGTCAAGAAGTGTTGAGCTGACTAATGTCGTTATAAATAATTCAAAATCTGTTTACGGCTTATATCCCGTTGAAAAAATAGGATTTGATTCGATAATCAGCATTTGCCCTGCAAACAAGCTGAATTATATTATAACCGACAGCGATTCTTCCGAAGATGATTTAATGCAGTTCGAAGAACTCGGAGTAAAAATTAAAATTGCAGAGTGAGATGCATGCAACAACCCCCTCGGAATTCCGAGGGGGTTAACAGTTTTCAGTTGATTGATGAGAAATGTCATGCAAAAATAATATTTTTGCGTTCCGTCGCATTTATCACAATCAATTATTCAGCATCGTCAGCGTTTTCCCAGTTATGCCATACTGCCTGAACGTCGTCGTTATCTTCAAACATTTCAAGCATTTTTGCCATGTTCTTGATATCGTCGGGGTTGGTGAGAGCTGTGTATGTTGAGGGAACATATTCAACCTCTGCGGAAACGAAGGTGTAGCCCTTTGCTTCAAGGTCTTCTCTTACTGCACCGCAATCGTTGGGTTCTGTTCTGATTTCAAAAACACCTTCATCGTCTGTGATGAAATCGCTTGCGCCTGCTTCAAGAGCATCTTCCATGAGTTTATCTTCGTCAACGCCCTCTGCCTCAACAACAAGAACGCCCTGCTTTGAGAACATGAAGGAAACGCAGCCGCTCTGACCCATGTTTCCGCCGTATTTGTCGAAATAGTGGCGAACATCGCCTGCGGTACGGTTGCGGTTATCGGTAAGTGCTTCAACGATAACTGCAACGCCTGAAGGACCATAGCCCTCGTACATGATTTCTTCGTAATCTGCGCCGCCTGTTTCGCCTGCAGCCTTCTTGATGATTCTTTCGATATTGTCGTTGGGAACGTTGTTTGCCTTAGCCTTTGCAATAACGTCCTTGAGCTTTGAGTTTGAAGCGGGGTCGGGTCCGCCTTCACGAACAACAACCGCAATCTCTCTGCCTATCTTTGTGAAAATCTTGGCTCTCTGATTATCGGTTTTTTCTTTTTTTCTTTTAATGGTACTCCATTTTGAATGGCCTGACATTTAGAAAACCTCTCTTTTGTAAATTTAACTTATTAATTATATATCAACGTTATATTGTTGTCAAGAATTAAATGGACTTGGTGAAGCCTTCGCCGAGAATCTCGTTCGCTTCGCTTACAATGATAAATGTCTTTTCGTCAATGGATTTAACGGTTTTGAGTATGCCCGAAATTTCATGCTTTCTTGCAACGCAGATAAGGATATTTTTGCTGTTGCCTGTATAAGCACCCGTTGCAGGGACTATTGAAACGCCTCGGGGAGATGAATGAACGATTGCGCTTGCAACTTCGTCTGCCTTATCGGTAACAATCATCAGCATTTTGCCGTTGCCCGTGCCGTAAATAAGAGCATCGATAACCTTTGTGCTTACAAAAATCATAATTATTGCATAAAGACCGCTTTCGATGCTTCGGAAAACGAGCATTCCCGAGCCTACAACGATGGCATCGGCAATCATAACGATTGTTCCGACGGTGATGTGAGGCCATCTTTTGTGAACGAGTCTGCCTACTATATCGGTGCCTCCGCTTGTTGCGCCCGTTACCATAATCAGACCGAGTCCCGAGCCCTGAAGAAGTCCGCAGAAAAGTGCCGCAAGGATTTTGTCGCCTGTGTATTCAGGTGCAAACATTGCGGTAACGTCGAGTGCGGTTGAAAGAAGAACTGTTACCCACAGAGTTCTTGCAACCAGCTTTTTCCCGAGGTATATCCACATGAGAATGAGCAGGGGGATATTCAGAATGAGGTTGACGGTACCCACGGGAAAATCAAAAAGATGATTGAAAATAACCGCAAGACCCGTAATTCCGCTCTGTGCAATGGAATTCGGGATTGAAAAGCTGTTTACCCCGAAGGAATACAGCACGCAGCCGATTATCCAGATTATATTGTTTTTTGCCAAATCCAAAGCTTTAGTTTTGTTCATAAAATTATTCACCGCTGTTATTGATTTCGGAATAGAGATATTTTATTCTTTCTGTTTCGCCCTTGAGCCATAACCAGCCGAAAAGGCTTTCAAGTCCCGTTGCATAATGATAATCCGAGCTTGAAGCGTTTTTGGCTTTTGAGCCGACGTGTGCATTTCTGCCTCTTTTGAAAACCGCCGTTTCATCTTCCGAGAGAAGCGGCATTATTTTTTTGATGCCTTCCGCCTGTGCGGCAGCGCATACTCTTTTGCTTGCCAGAGTATGGAGTGCGTTTACGGGTCTGTTTGCTTCGCACACAAGCTCGCACCTTGTGAGTAAATCGAAAACCGTATCGCCGATAAATGCAAGGGTGAGGGGACTGATTGAAGAAACATCAACGTTTTTATCGTGTAAAATATCCATGATTTTCCTCGCAATCAGTTAACAAAATCAAATTCAAGGTCATAAATCGAAACCGTGTCACCCTCGCTGATTCCTCTTTCACGCAGAGCATCGATTATGCCGCTTGAAATGAGAATTCTCTGGAAATACTGGAGTGACTCATAGTCATCAAGGTCTGTGCGCTGAAGAATTTTGAGAAGCCACGGAGCTTCAACAAAATAAACATCGTCCTCAACACGAATTGAGAAGCCTTTGTCATTTTGCTTTTCAAACATTTCAAGAGGAATTGCTTCCGCTTCATATTTTTTAATGGGGGGAAGAGTCTGCAGCTTGTTCCATACGGCACTTATAAGTTCATCCGTGCCTTCTGTAATGGGAGCGCATATTGTATGGAATTCGTAACCCTTGCCCTCAAAATAATTGCGGAGTTTTTCAAGCTGCTCATCGCTTGCAAGGTCAATTTTGTTTGCCGCAACAATCTGCGGTCTTTTTGCGAGCTCGGGGTCAAACTTTTCAAGCTCTTTATTGATAATTTCAAAATCCTCGATCGGATCCCTGCCCTCGCTGCCTGCCGCATCAACAATGTGAACAAGCAGACGGCAACGGTCAACATGGCGAAGGAATTCGTGACCGAGACCGACGCCGTCGCCCGCACCTTCAATAAGACCGGGAATATCCGCCATGACAAACGAGCTTCCCTCACCGAGAGAAACAACGCCGAGAACAGGAGTGAGAGTTGTGAAATGGTAGTTTGCAATTATGGGTTTTGCCTGGCTTACAACCGAAACAAGCGTTGATTTGCCTACGTTCGGGAAACCGAGCAGACCGACATCCGCAAGGAGCTTAAGCTCGAGATTAACCTCCCATTCCTCGCCGGGAACACCGCTTTTTGCAAATCTCGGAACCTGCCTTGTGGGAGTTGCGAAATGGGGGTTTCCCCATCCGCCTTTACCGCCTTTTGCGGCGATAAATTCATCCATATCGCTCATGTCCGCCATAACGGCGCCGCTTTCAACCTCTTTGATTATTGTGCCTCTCGGAACCTTGATTATGAGGTCTTCGCCGCCTCTGCCGTTTTTGCGTCCGCCCGAACCGTTTTCGCCGTTTTGAGCGACGTATTTTCTCTTGTAACGGAAGTCGGCGAGGGTTGAGAGGTTATCGTCAACCTTGAATACAATGTTGCCGCCCTTGCCGCCGTCACCGCCGTCGGGACCGCCTGCCGCAACATATTTTTCTCTGCGGAAGCTGACGGCACCGTTGCCGCCGTTTCCTGCCTTAATCTTTATTTTTGCAATATCAACAAACATAGTTTTTACCTTTTTCTGTTTATTTTGGAACATATCTATTCATCATAAATTATAACCCACACAGCTTTATATTACAATAGATATTTTCTACAATTTAAAATAATAATATTTACAAATATTTTACTTTTATTTTTATTAAATATATGATATACTATTCTGTAATTAAAATGGAAGAGTATCGGCAGGTGAAGGCATGGCAGTCAGAATCAGCGAAATAATAAAAGGCAGTATTGCCGAAAAAAAGAAAATCGAAGCAGGAGATACTCTCCTTACTATCAACGGCAACGAAATAAACGATGTTCTTGATTACCGTTTTTATATCAATGACACAAGGCTTCTTCTTTCGCTGAAAACTGCGGAAGGCAAATCAAGGCTTGCCGTTATTCATAAAAATGAGTTTGATGATATCGGATTTGAGTTTGAAACCTATCTTATGGATAAACAGAGAAGCTGCAAAAACAAATGCATTTTCTGTTTCATTGACCAACTTCCGAAGGGGCTTCGCAAAAGCCTTTATTTCAAGGATGACGATTCAAGATTATCCTTCCTTTTCGGAAACTATATAACGCTTACCAATCTTACGGACAGCGAAGCGGAAAGAATAATAAAAATGCATATAAGTCCCGTTAATATATCGGTGCAGACGATGAATCCCGACCTGCGTGTTAAAATGATGGCAAATCCGAAGGCAGGCGAGTCGTTGAGATATCTGCATAAATTTGCACAGGCTGAACTTGCAATCAACACCCAACTCGTTCTCTGCCCCGGTATAAATGACGGAAAAGAGCTTGAACGCAGCCTCAACGAACTCGGTGCACTTTATCCGTCTGTGCAGAGCATAGCGGCTGTGCCCGTCGGTCTTTCAGACCATCGTGAAGGTCTTTATCCGATTGAACCGTACACCAAAGAAACCGCCCGTGAGGTTATCGGAATAATCGACAGATTTAATGAAAAATTCAAAAAAGAACACGGCGAAATAATCGCTTATGCGGCTGATGAATTTTATCTTAAGGCTGAATTGCCAATGCCCGATGCGGATTATTATAACGGTTTTCCGCAGCTTGAAAACGGAGTCGGCATGTGGGCGCTTCTTGAATCGGAATTCAATGATGCACTTGATGAATGCGAAAAAAAGTTACTTGCACGCAAGGCAACGATAGTTACGGGCAAGGCAGCATATCCGCTGATAAATTCGCTTGCCGAAAAAGCCTGCGATAAAATCAAGGGACTTCAGATAAATGTTGTTGCGGCAGAGAATAAACTGCTCGGAAAAATGATAACCGTTTCAGGGCTTCTTTGCGGAGCGGATATAATTACTGCTCTTGACGGAAAGAACCTTGGTGAGGAGCTTATTATTCCGCCGAACTGTTTGCGCAGTGAAGGCGATATGTTCCTTGACGATATGACGGTTGAGGAGCTTTCAAATAAACTAAAAGTAAAGGTTACTCAGAACGGCAGCAGCGGCGGCGAACTGCTTTCTGCAATGTTAGGAGGTTGAAATTAATGGCTAAAAGTGTAGTAGCGATTGTCGGCAGACCAAACGTCGGCAAATCAACGCTTTTCAATAAGCTGGTGGGTGAACGTCTTTCAATTGTTGACGATACCCCCGGTGTTACAAGAGACAGAATTTACGGCGATTGCGAGTGGCTCGGCAAGCATTTTATGCTTATCGACACGGGCGGTATTGAGCCCTATTCGGATGATATCATCCTTAAGCAGATGAGAATGCAGGCAGAGCTTGCAATAGACAGCGCAGAGGTAATCATTCTTGTTACGGATATCCGTTCGGGAGTTGTGGCAACGGACAGCGAGGTTGCAACCATGCTTCAAAAGAGCGGAAAGCCCGTTATTCTCTGCGTTAATAAATGCGATACTCCGGGCGAGCTTCCTCCTGATTTTTATGAATTCTATAATCTCGGGCTCGGCGATCCCTTCCCCGTTTCATCCGTTCACGGTATGGGTACGGGCGATTTGCTTGACGAAGTTCTCAAATATCTTCCCGATGATGATGAAAACGAAGATGAAAGAGATTCAATCAGCGTTGCGGTTATCGGTAAACCTAATGTAGGTAAGTCATCGCTTGTCAATGCCGTTCTCGGCGAAAACAGAATGATTGTTTCCAATATTGCGGGCACAACGAGAGATGCAACGGATTCAATCGTTGAAAATGAACATGGCAAGTTTGTGTTTATAGATACGGCAGGTTTGCGCAGAAAGAGCCGTGTCTATGACCAGATTGAAAAATATTCGATAATCAGAGCCAAAATGGCAGTTGAAAGAGCGCAGGTATGCGTTATTATGATTGATGCCACCGAAGGCTTTACCGAGCAGGATTCCAAGGTTGCGGGCATTGCTCACGAAATGGGTAAGGCTTGCATCATTGCCGTAAACAAGTGGGATGCTGTTGAAAAAGACGGCAAAACCATGGACAGCATGAGAAAGCAGCTTATGAAGGATTTTTCATTTATGTCATATGCACCCATTATTTTTATTTCTGCAAAAGAAAAAATCAGACTTGACCGTCTTTTCGAGCTTATCAAGTTTGTTGACACGCAGAATGCGATGCGTATTTCAACGGGCAAGCTTAATGACGTTCTTGCGGATGCAACGGCAAGAGTTCAGCCGCCGACAGATAAGGGCAAGCGTCTTAAGATTTACTACATGACTCAGGCTTCAACAAGACCGCCGACATTTGTATGCTTTGTCAATAACGCCGAGCTTTTCCACTACAGCTATCAGCGTTATCTTGACAATCAGATAAGATCAACCTTCGGTCTTGAAGGAACGCCCACAAGAATGGTAATCCGTGAAAGAGAGTCAAACAAGAAATGATAGTTCTCGGAATTGACCCCGGCTATGCGATAGTCGGCTACGGCGTTATTGAATATCATAATAACCATTTCAGGGTTCTCGATTTCGGTGCGATAACCACCGATGCTCATACCCCTTTCAATGAACGCCTTGAAAGAATATACAACTGCGCCTGCATGCTTATCGACAGATATCATCCCGATGCCATGGCGATTGAAAAGCTTTTTTTCAACACAAACCAGAAAACGGCGATTGACGTTGCTCAGGCGAGAGGCGTTCTTGTCCTTGCGGCACAGCAGGCAAAAATGCCGATTTTTGAATATACGCCGCTTCAGGTGAAGCAGAGCGTTGTCGGTTACGGCAGAGCAGAGAAAAAGCAGGTTCAGGAAATGACAAGAATTATGCTGGGTCTCGAAAAAATCCCGAAGCCCGACGATGCCGCCGATGCCCTTGCCATGGCAATCTGCCATTGCCACAGCGCAGGGTCGTTAATCGGTGCGCTTCGCTCAAGGTTGTAAATTCGTAATTCGGAATGAAGGATAGGCTTCGCCTATAACCATTGTAATGATTATATAATATACCAAGGAGCTTAAATATGTTTTACAGCTTAACGGGAAAAATAGTTTATGCCGATGAGAGTAGTATTGCTCTTGACTGCGGCGGAGTTGCATTCAGACTCTATACAACACTTAATACATTAAAAAAATGCGCCGATATCGGTCAGACACAGACTCTTTTCACTCATCTCAACGTGCGTGAGGATGCGCTCGATCTTTTCGGATTTGCAGATAAAAACGAGCTTGACTGCTTCAAGATGCTGACGAATGTTTCGGGCGTAGGTCCGAAGGCGGGTCTTGCGATTTTATCGCAGCTTACCCCCGATATGCTTGCCGTCAGTGTAGCGGGCGGAGATGTAAAAGCGATAACCGCCGCACAGGGAGTAGGTCCGAAAATTGCGCAGAGAATTGTTCTCGAGCTTAAGGGCAAGCTTGATGTTTTTGCATCAACCTCCGAGGCTATGGGCAATATTGCCGCCGCACAGAAGGCAACGGTCAGCTATGCAGGCGAGGATGCAGTCAATGCACTCGTTATGCTCGGCTACAGCCGCTCGGAAGCAAGCATAGCCGTCGGAAAGCTTGACGGCAACCTTTCAACGGAAGAAATGATAAAGCAGGCTCTCAAACAGCTTGCAAGAAATTTATAATGCAGGAGGGATACCGTGGACTTTGATTTTGAAAACAGAATAGTTGCTCCCGAATTCACCTCCTACGAGGATAACGATATTGAGTTTTCACTTCGACCCAAGGTGCTTGGTGAATATATCGGTCAGGATAAAGTTAAGGAAAATCTTTCGATATATATTGAAGCGGCACGTCAGAGAGGCGAGCCTCTTGACCATGTTCTGCTCTATGGGCCTCCGGGACTCGGCAAAACAACCCTCGCAGGCATTATTGCCAACGAAATGGGTGTTAATTTCCGCGTAACAAGCGGTCCTGCAATCGAAAAACCCGGCGACCTTGCGGCACTTCTCACCAATCTCAACGACGGCGATGTTCTTTTTATCGACGAAATACACCGTCTTTCGAGAGCGGTTGAGGAAGTTCTTTATCCTGCAATGGAAGATAATGTTCTCGATATCATTATCGGCAAAGGACCTTCCGCACGCTCGATAAGGCTTGACCTTCACCGTTTCACCCTTGTCGGTGCAACCACAAGAGCAGGTCAGTTAAGTGCGCCCCTTCGTGACCGTTTCGGAGTTATACTCCGCCTTGAGATGTATACCCCCGAGCAGCTTTCGCAGATTGTCAACAGAAGTGCAGGTATTCTTAACATGGATATCGACCCCCACGGTTCAATGGAAATCGCTTCCCGTTCAAGAGGTACACCCCGTATTGCAAACCGACTTCTCAAAAGAGCAAGGGATTTTGCGCAGGTTATGTGCGACGGCTCAATCAGCAAGGAAGCCGCTTCTCTTGCACTTGACAGAATGGAGATTGATGCACTCGGTCTTGATTCAATCGACAGACTTATTCTCACAACAATGATTAAGAATTATAACGGCGGCCCCGTTGGTCTTGAAACCATTGCGGCGGCAATTGGTGAAGAAGCCGTTACCATAGAAGATGTTTATGAGCCTTATCTCATGCAGGTCGGATTTTTGAGCCGTACCCCCAGAGGCAGAATGGTAACTCCCGCAGGTTATGCCCATCTCGGAATAGCCATGCCGGGTCAGCAGAGAATGGATGTGTGATTTATGAGAAAAGCAGATAACTGGATTGACTATGAGCTTATAGACTGCTCTGACGGAGAAAGACTTGAACGCTGGGGAGATATTATTCTTGTCCGTCCCGACCCTCAGGTCATATGGAAAACACCAAAGGAAAATCCGCTCTGGTACAATCCCCATGCTATATATAACCGCTCAAACACGGGCGGCGGAAGCTGGAGAGTATGCAAGAAAATGCCTGATGTGTGGCAGATAGGTCTTGATGACCTTAAGTTCAACATCAAAACAATGGGCTTCAAGCATACGGGACTTTTCCCCGAGCAGGCAGTTAACTGGAAAATGACAGCTGACATAATAAAGAACGCAGGCAGACCCGTAAAGGTGCTTAATCTTTTTGCTTACACGGGCGGTGCAACCGTTGCAGCTCTCAATGCAGGCGCAAGCGTTACCCATGTTGATGCCTCAAAAGGCATGACATTATGGGCAAAGGAAAATGCGGCGGCCTGCAAGCTTTCCGATGCACCCGTTCGCTGGCTTGTTGATGACTGCATAAAATTTGTTCAGCGTGAAATCCGCAGAGGAAATAAATATGACATAATAATCATGGACCCCCCGTCATACGGCAGGGGACCCGGCGGCGAGGTATGGAAGCTTGAAAACGAGGTTTACGGCTTCGTTGAGCTTTGTTCGGAACTCCTCACCGAAGACTCACTCATGGTTCTGATTAATTCCTACACAACAGGTCTCTCACCCAGCGTTATGGAATATATACTCGGTGAAACCGTGCAGAAGCAGTTTGACGGTTCAACAACGAGCGATGAAATCGGCATCCCCGTTTCTTCAAAACCCGGCAGAGTGCTTCCCTGCGGCGCAAGTGCAATCTGGCTCGGAAAGGGAGTTAAATAATGAAAAGCATAAAACCCGGCAGAGGCCCGTCATTTTTGGGCGGTGTAATGAGCATAGCATTCGGTCTTTTCGGATTGCTATGGACTGTGATGGTTGTTTCAAGCGGTGGCGGAGCTTTTGCTCTTTTCGGTTTGATTTTTATAGGTATTGCTGTTGTAAATGCAATCTATAATTTCAAAAATGCCACGGGCAAAAACCGCTATTCCGAATATGATATCACCGAAAACGGCGAAGAACCCGACCCGTGGAACGAAGAATTCGGAAACAGATACGAGGGACAAAAAACGCAGCCTCAGACGGCGGCAAAATACTGCCCTTATTGCGGAGAGAAAGCAGAAAAGGATTATAAATTCTGTTCATCCTGCGGCAGAGAATTGCCGTGATAATATTCAGGGGGGATAAATATGATTTTCATGGCACTTGCATTTGCGATATTCGGCATTGTTTTTGCGGGCTTCGGAATGCATCTTGATAATATTTTGGTTACCGGCTTCGGAATACTTTTCGTGCTTGGCGCAGTGTTTCTTGTTTATCAGATCGCAAAAGAAAAAAGACTTCGCAAGCTTTATGAAGAAAACCCCGAAGAATATGAAGCAATGATTGAGGAAGAAGAGAAAGAATGGGAAGAAAAAAATCCCGAAGCTGTTGAATATGAGAAGGAAATGGAAGAAATCCGTGATTTCGATAACGACAGCGGAAAGGGTTACTGTCCATTCTGCGGAAATTATTCCGTGAATTCCGAAAAAACATGCGAATCATGCGGTGAAAAAGTCGATGAATAATTCAGGCAGGCGGCTTCCGTCAACCCATCGGAATTACCGCAAACAGAAGAAAAAACGAATTTTCCCCCGAACAAAAGGGGACATGGGCATGAAAACACTGGAAGATGCGATAACGATTGCTGTTGTCGGGGTAATCTGGGCAGCAATCTCAATTTTTTCAAAAATGTGGTTTATGCTTATTTTCACAATTATTCCTATTGTTTGCACGGGATTTGAAATCTATGATTACCGTCTTTCCCGAAAAGCTTACAAAAAGTTTCTCGAAGAAGAACGTGCTAAACTCGGACTCACAGATACCCCGATTGAAACCGAAGAACCTGAATTTATCGAAGAAGATGATGATGAGGAATACAAGGAATATCTTGAATATGTCGAGAAAATAGAGGAACTTCAGGATTTCGATAACGACAGCGGAAAGGGATATTGTCCGCATTGCGGAAATTATGCCGTGAATTCCAAAAAAACCTGCGAATCATGCGGCGAAAAAGTTTTAGATTAATTTAGGATTATTACTATGAGCGAAAAAATAATTGAATTTGAAAATGTGACTTATATTTACGAAACCGAGGATGAGGAAGCTCCCGTTGCAGGCTTTCCTGCTCTCTCGGACGTAAATCTTACCATAAATAAAGGAGAATTCGTTGCTGTGCTCGGTCACAACGGCTCGGGTAAAAGTACCCTTGCAAAGCTCTGCAATGCCATTCTCGAGCCCACAAAGGGTAAGGTGACTGTCAAAGAAATTGTTCCCGATACCGAGGAAAAGGCAGATGAAGTGCGCAGAATTGTCGGCATGGTTTTCCAAAATCCCGATAATCAGATTGTTGCAACGATTGTTGAGGATGATGTTGCCTTCGGACCGGAAAATCTCGGAATTGATCCTTCGGAAATCCGCAGAAGGGTTGATGATGCTCTTAAGTGCGTGAATATGTATGAATTCCGCCACAGAGAGCCCCATAAGCTTTCGGGCGGTCAGAAGCAGAGAGTTGCAATTGCAGGCGTTATTGCTATGCAGACCGAATGCATTGTTCTCGATGAACCTACTGCCATGCTTGACCCTAAGGGCAGAGAAGAAGTAATGAACACCGTTAAACGTCTAAATAAAGAAATGGGCATAACCGTTGTTACCGTTACCCACTTTATGGATGAAGCCGTTCAGGCAGACAGAGTTGTTGTTATGGACGGCGGCAGAGTAGTTATGCAGGGCAAACCGAAAGAGGTTTTCTCAAACGTTGAGAAGCTTCGTTCTTACGGTCTTGACGTTCCGCAGTCAACCGAGCTATGCCATGTTCTCGGAATAAAAGAGGGCGTTCTCAATGTTGATGAATGCGTTGAAGAAATCGCCCGTGCAATGGGAGGTGCCATATGAGTTTTGCGATTGAAACAGTAGGTCTTACCCATTATTATTCAAAAGGCACCGTTTCGCAGGTTGCCGCAATAGATAATGTCAATCTTCAAATAAACAAAGGCGAGCTTGCCGGTATTATAGGTCATACTGGTTCGGGAAAAAGCACACTCATTTCCCATTTCAACGGACTTTTAAAGCCCGACAGCGGAAAAGTGATTGTTGACGGCGTTGATATCTGGAAGGATAAGGAAACTCTCAAAAATTCCCGATTTAAAGTCGGACTTTGTTTCCAATATCCCGAGTATCAGCTTTTTGAAGAAACCGTTTATAAAGATATTGCTTTCGGGCCGAAAAACATGAAGCTTTCCGAAAATGAAATCAAAGAAAGAGTTCTGCGTGCGGCTGAATTTACGGGTGTAAAAGCAGAGCATCTCAATAAATCGCCCTTTGACCTTTCGGGCGGTGAGAAAAGAAGAGTTGCAATTGCGGGCGTTATGTCCATGCAGCCCGAAGTGCTTATTTTCGATGAACCTGCCGCAGGCCTTGACCCGAGAGGCAGAGCGGATTTGATAAATCTTATTAAAAATTACAGAAATCAGACGGGCAGCACCGTTATTATAGTTTCCCACAGCATGGAGGATATCGCCGAAATGGCGGACAGGGTTATCGTTATGAATAAATCCTCCGTTGCAATGCAGGGAAGCGTTGACGAGGTTTATTCAAAAGGTGATGAGCTTCGTTCAATGGGTCTTAATGTGCCCGAAATAACCGAAATCTTTGCAAAGCTCCGTTCAAAGGGAATTGATGTTCCTGCGAATGTTTATACCGTTGAGCAGGGCGCAGAGATACTCCGCAATCTCATGGAGAGGAGGAGTGAAGAATGATAAGAGATATAACCATCGGTCAGTATTATCCCGGGAAATCCGTGCTTCATAATCTTGACCCGAGAATAAAGCTTATCGCAACTTTCTGGCTTATCGTTGTTATCTTCCTTTGCAAAAGCTTCTTTTCTCTCGGCTTAATTACTCTGACAGCCGTTGCGGCTGCGGCACTTTCAAAAGTACCGCCCAAAATGATTTTAAAGAGCCTGAAGCCGATTGTAATTATTCTTGTTTTCACGGCGATACTCAATATTTTTTATACTCAAGGCGGCGAAACCTATTTTGAATGGTGGAAGATAACAATAACCGAAAAAGGTATAAACACGGCGATTTTCACAATGGTTAGAATAGTAACTCTTGTTGTTATCAGCTCTCTTTTAACCTATACAACAACTCCCACCATGCTTACCGATGCGCTTGAAAGGATACTTTCACCCCTCAAAGTTTTCAAAATCAAGGTTCATACTCTTGCGATGATGATGACCCTTGCACTTCGCTTCATTCCGACTCTTATCGAAGAAATCGACAGAATAATGAATGCGCAGAAGGCAAGAGGTGCCGACCTTGAAACGGGCAGTATTTTTCAGCGTACAAAGGCGCTTGTGCCGATTTTTATTCCGCTTATGGTTTCTTCGTTCAGAAGGGCATATGAGCTTGCGTTTGCGATGACCTGCCGCTGTTATACGGGCGGCGAGGGCAGAACGCGCATGAAGCAGATGAAGATTGCCGCAAGAGATATTGTTGCAATTGTTGTTTGCACAGCTGTAACTGCAGGTGTTATAGTTCTTAATATATTTTTTGATGCGGTGATTTAATGCGAAGAAATCTACTTCTTACAATTTCATTTGACGGAACAAATTATCACGGCTGGCAGGTTCAGGAAAATGCAGTAACCGTTCAGCAGACCTTGCAGGATGCGCTCGAGCATATCTGTTCAAGGCGAGATAATGTAGTCGGCTGTTCAAGAACCGACTCGGGTGTTCATGCAAATATGTATTGCTGCAACGTCAGAACAGAAAGTGCCATTGACTGCAAAAAGCTTATCGGTGCGCTGAATGCGGTGCTTCCGAGAGATATTGCCGCCCTCGACTGCCGTGAAGTTGATTATGATTTCCATGCAAGGTATGACTGCAAGTCAAAGGAATACATTTATAAAATATGGAATTCACCGAATAAAAACCCGTTTCTTTATAATCACACTCTTCACTATAAGTATCCGCTTGACGAAAAGTTTTTGTCACAGCAGGCAAAGGCTTATATAGGAACTCATAAGTTTGATTCCTTTTGCGCCGCAGGCAGCAGCGTAAGCGATACAGAAAGAACGGTAATCAATGCCGGGGTTGAGCGTGATGGCGATATGGTTATTTTCAGAGTTGAAGCAAACGGTTTTTTATATAATATGGTTCGTATAATGACGGGAACTCTTATTGATATTTCAAGAGGAAAAATTCCCGCGGATTCAATTAAAAATATTATTTTAGCAGAGAATCGTTTTGCTGCAGGTCATACCGCACCTGCCCACGGTCTTTACCTTAATAAAATTTATTATTAATCGGGAGGGGGATATATGGCAGAGAAAAAAATCATTGATTTAAAGAAAAAAAGAAATGCGATTACCGCAAAAAAAATATTCAAGTGGCTTCGTATACCGCTGGTTATTCTGGTTGTTGCCGCAGCTTTGTTTTTGAGCGCAAGGCTTATGGGTAATGTTGCGGTCTCTAACATAACGGACAGCATAAGGCAGGTCAAAACAATTTTCACAAAGAGCGAGGGCTATCCCTATTTGCTTGAAACTCTGAACTACAGAAATGTTGTTCCCGTAGGCGGAGGGCCTCTTGTTATTTATGATGATTCAACCCTTGTTCTCAATGCTGCAGCCGATGAAATTTTCAATATGCAGCTCGGATATGCCGATTCAAAGGCGGTAACACGCAACGGACGTGCTCTGGTTTACAGCCCTTCTTCAAACGAGGTTATTATTCAGAGCAAAACGGAAAAGCTCGGAAGCATAACAGAGAAAAACCCTGTAACGGCGGCAGCACTTGCCGATAACGGCGGCTTTGCAACCTCGCATGCAGCCGATGAAAACCAAAGTGTGTTGAGTGTTTATAACAACAGATTCAAAAAGATTTTTCAGTGGAACTGTTCACAGGAATTTATAACCGATATCTCACTTTCGGGCAACGGAAAAAGAGTGGCTGTTGCCGCAACGGGAGTTGAGGATGCGGAAATATATACCCGCATACTTATTTTTGACATTGACTCTTCGGAACCCAAAGCAGATATCAGGTATAACGGAACTATGTTCTTAAGAGTAATCTATACTTCTTCAGGCAGGGTTATAGCTGTCGGAGATAATAAGACCGTTGTTCACAACAAAAAAGGCGAAGTGCTTGATGAGCTTGTTTATTCGGAGGACAGTCTCGTTGCGGTCTGTGCCGATGACAGCGGAAACACAACTGTGTGCTACGAGGAATTCGGCGGCTCAAAAACAGGTATCGCAAGATATTCAAGCGGCGGTAAAAAGACCTGCTCAATAGTTATTGACGGCTTGCCCGACTGTGTTGCGGCTCATGCCGGAAGAATAGCCGTTGCCTCCGGCAATAAGATAACCGTTTATTCTTCAAACGGAAAAGAATCAAAGGTTATTGAAACCGAAAATCCCGTTGCAAAGGTCTTTATCTGTTCGGGAACGGTTTATACCGTTGAAGGCGGCTCAATACATAAATATTAAAAGGAGGAAAAAGCATGGAAATACTTCCCCTTGTTATTGATGCGATACTGATTCTTATTTTTGTCGCAACAATTCTTGACGGCAGAAGAAAAGGTTTTTTTAAAACTGTTCTTTCACTTGTTGCAACCGCAGTATCAATTCTTATTGCCTATGAATATTCAGCACCCCTTGCCGAATGGGCTAACGAAGCATTTATACAGAAAGCGGCGGTAAATACCTTTGCCGAAGCAATATCCGTTCATTTAAGCAGCGGCACGCAGGCAATAATTGATGCTATTCCCGATTACATAGCCAAAGCCGCAGAGGCAGGCGGAGTTACCGTTTCAGCCGTTGTTGCGGATATCAGTTCTTCGGTTGATGCAGTCAAAGCTGCGGAGCAGATTTACGGCGGTATTTACGGTATTCTTGTTTTTCCGATTCTCTCCGTAATTGCATTTATAATCATTTATGCGATTTCAAATGCCGTTCTTTCATTCGGAATATCTTTTGTCAATAACATTTTCAAGCTTCCCGTTCTCAAAAGTCTTAATAAATTTTTCGGCGGAGTTATCGGCGCAGTAAAGGGAATCGTTGTTATTGCAATTTTAAGTGTTGTGCTTGTTGTTGTATCGCCGATTTTTCCCGATGTTCTCGGTCAGGCGGTAAATTCGTCAAACATTCCGCAGTTTTTTGCGGATATAATATTGAAGTAATCAGGAGGATATTATGAAAGCTTTATTAAAAGAATATTTTACGGGTTGCCTTACAATCCCCAACCTTCTTTCACTTATTAGAATAGCTCTTATTCCCGTTTTTGCCGTTCTTTTCAATGACGGTAACTATTTGTGGGCTGTTATCGTTCTTGCAATTTCAGGTCTTACCGATTTCTTTGACGGCAAAATCGCACGCAAATTCAATCAGATAAGTGCACTCGGCAAGCTTCTTGACCCCATTGCAGATAAACTCAGTCAGATTACAATTGCTGTTGTTTTTTATCTTACCTTCAAAAACAGCAGCGATGAAACCGTTAAGACCTTCAGCTGGATTTTCCTTGTTTTCCTTATCAAGGAAGCGGTTATGGTTGTTGGCGGTGCAATAATGATAATCTTCGGTCTTAAGCCCGTTGCCGCAGAAATGCCCGGCAAGATAGCAACCTTTGCATTCTATCTTATCATGTGCGTTATCATGGCATTCGGACCCGATATCGGAATTCTCGGCAATGTGTTCACTCTTCCCGCATCGGTTATGCTGATTCTTGTGGGCATCAGCCTTGTTTTAACAATAATCGCATTTTTGAGCTATGTTCCGGGAGTAATTCAACAGATTAAAGAAAAGAAAAACGCAAAATAATTCAAAAAGGAAATTAATCAATGAAACAGGTTTTATGTGCAAGATGTAAAAAACGCCCCGCAATGTTCTTTGTTACAAAGGTTGAGGGCGAAAAAACAACACAGGAGGGTCTGTGCATCAAGTGTGCCATGGAAATGAACATCGGCCCCGTTAAGCAGATAATGCAGAGCATGGGTATTTCCGAGGATGAGCTTGACGATGTAAGCGAGCAGTTTGAAGCAATGTTCGGTGAGGACGGCGGCTTTGAACCGGGCGGCGCAGGAACAATGCCCTTTTTACAGAACTTCGGCGCAATGGCAAATCCTCAAGGCGGAGAAGAAAAAACCGCTTCAGAAACAAACAGCGGCGAAGAAAAGAAAAAAAGATGGGGAAAGAATAAAAATGCAAAGCAGGACGAAAAGAAGCGCAAGTATCTTTCACAGTTCTGCACCGACCTTACTGCAAAGGCAAAGTCGGGCAATATTGACCGAATTATCGGCAGAGAAAATGAAATTTACAGAGCAATTCAGATTCTTTGCAGAAGAACAAAGAATAACCCCTGCTTCATCGGTGAACCCGGTGTCGGTAAAACCGCAATTGCAGAGGGACTTGCTCTTAAAATATCGGCAGGTGACGTTCCCGCAAAGCTCCGTGACAAAGAAATTCATATGCTTGACCTTGCCGCACTTGTTGCGGGTACACAGTTCAGAGGTCAGTTTGAAAGCAGAATAAAGGGTCTTGTTGAAGAAGTTCGTTCCGAGGGCAACATTATCCTCTTTATTGACGAGGTTCATTCACTTGTCGGCACGGGTGATGCAGAAGGCTCAATGAACGCCGCAAACATTCTTAAGCCCTCTCTTTCAAGAGGCGAAATTCAGATTATCGGTGCAACAACCTTCACCGAATACAGAAAATACATCGAAAAGGATGCCGCTCTTGAACGCAGACTTCAGCCAATCAAGGTTGAAGAGCCTTCTATTGAGCAGACAACCGAAATGCTCATCGGTGTTAAGGATTATTACGAGGATTTCCACCGTGTAAGAGTTACTGATACTCTTATCGAAAAGGCGGTTACCCTTTCCGAGAGATATATCAACGACAGATTTTTGCCTGATAAGGCGATTGACCTTCTTGACGAAGCATGCACTTGTGCAAACCTTCGCAATAAGCATATAAGCGATTTTGAGGTTGCGTCGGCAGAGCTTGAAGAGCTTGAAGCTCACGAAACCGAGCTTATGGACTCAACCGAAGAGAAAAATTACGAAGAAATCGCAAAGATAAAGGCAGAGATTATTCAGAAAAAAGAAGAGGTTGCAAAGCTCGAGGAGCTTGCATCGGATAATCATGTTACCGAGGATGACCTTGCAAGAGTTATTCAGCTTTGGACAGGCATTCCTGCAAGCAAGGTTATAGAAAGCGACCTTCGCCGTCTTTCTTCTCTTGAGGATAACCTCAAAGCAGGTATTATCGGTCAGGATGAGGCTGTTTCTCTTGTTGCCGCTGCTGTAAGACGCGGCAGAGTAAGAATCAGTCCCCGCCGCAGACCTGCATCGTTCATCTTTGTAGGCCCCACGGGCGTAGGCAAAACAGAGCTTGTAAAGCTCCTGGCAAAAGAGCTTTTTGATACTCCCGAAACCCTTATCCGTCTTGACATGAGCGAATTCATGGAGAAACATTCCGTTTCGAGAATCATCGGTTCTCCTCCCGGATACGTCGGCTATGACGAAGCAGGTCAGCTCACCGAAAAGGTACGCCGCAAGCCCTATTCGGTTGTTCTTTTTGACGAAATTGAAAAGGCACATCCCGATGTTATGAATATTCTTCTTCAGATTCTTGACGAAGGCAGAATAACAGATGCTCAAGGCAGAACGGTAAATTTTGAAAATACCGTTATCGTTATGACCTCCAATGCAGGCAGTAACAGAGGCTCGGGTGCGCTCGGTTTTGCAAAAACAAAGAATGAGGCATCAAA
The DNA here is from genome assembly GCA_017466365.1 of Clostridia bacterium. Classification (GTDB taxonomy): domain Bacteria; phylum Bacillota; class Clostridia; order Oscillospirales; family Acutalibacteraceae; genus CAG-177. The sequence continues at coordinate 331,475 of JAFTUG010000016.1, forward strand.
AGAAAGAGCTCTCAAAGCACTCAATGAATTCCTCCGCCCCGAATTTATCGGCAGAGTTGATGAGGTTGTTGTGTTCAATGATCTTTCACTTGATGATTATAAGCGAATTGCCGTTCTCATGCTCAATGAGCTTGTTGATCCTCTTGCTGACAAGGGCGTAACCTTTACATGGACCGACGAAGCAACATCTCTTATTGCTGAAAAGTCCGTTGACGGACCAAGAGGCGCAAGAGATTTGCGCAACGTTATCCGTAAGAACGTTGAGGACGTAATTACCGAAAGAATCGTCAATGCAACATCCGAAATCAAATCAGTCAACCTTACAACCGAGGGCGACAAGATAATCTGCAATTTTGCATAAAAAAAACCGTATCACTTTTTGTGATACGGTTTTTTTACGGATGAATATACTGCCCGTGTTTCTTTGTGTTTTCGCCTCGTTGAATTGCAAATTGCGGACAGCGGTGCAAGCAGCCGAGGCACATTGCACACTTGTCTTTGACCCATACGGGGTTGCCGTTTCTTATTTCTATCGCATTTTCGGGGCATTTTTCAGCACACAATCCGCAGCCGATGCAGGTATTCTCAACCGAAAGGCTGCTTGTACGGCGCAGATTATCATAGTCTTTATAAAAATAATCGGAAAACGGTATACAGCGGCAATCAAAGTTACCGTTTCTCTTTTTGATAATCTTCTTTATTATTTTATCAGCCGTTTTATCGGCTTTGATATTGGTTTTTGCATTTTTGCCTTTATCGGATAAATCATAAATCGGTGTCCATGTGTCAGGCATTCTGACAGAGTATTGAGCATTGACATTAATTTTCTTTTTTGCAAGCATTATCCTTATAATCTTGCTTGCGCCGCCCGAAAATCCTCCGTAGGTTGCAACGGTGAAAATATAATTGCCGTTTATTTTTATGTTCATTTTATTGATGAAACGGCAAAGGGTAACCGGCAGACCGAAGTTATAAACGGGGAAAACAAAGCCGATGTTTTCATTTTTATCGGCAATAAAATTATATAAATCCTTTTTCTGGCATTCGGTTATGTCGGCATATCTGTCGCCCGTTTTATCGGCAATAAGCATTGCAATATGGCGGCTGTTGCCTGTTGCGGAAAAATAAAAAATCACGGTATCACCTCCGTTGATATTGACTATTATAATCTATTTATTTATACTAATCAAGAAGGGGATGATAAAATGAATTTTAATCTTCACGAAAAGGCAAAAGAAAATATAATTGTTGTTGCCCACAGAGGCGCAAGCGGCGGAAATATTCCGTGCAACACCATGGCGGCTTATGAAATCGCACTTAAGCAGGGTGCGGATATGATAGAGGTTGATGTCAGCTGCAGCAAAGACGGAAAACTTTTTCTTTTTCATCCCGGCATGGAAAAAGAGCATCTCGGAAAAAGAACGAATTTGAAAAAGCATAACTATGAAAAAATCAATAAATTCCGTTATGTAAACTTTGACAGAACACCCACTCAATTCCCTCTTGCGGATTTTGATGACCTGCTCGAAAATTTCAAGGGCAGATGCTTTATAAATATCGATAAATTCTGGAGCAATCCACAAAAGATTTATGAGGCGGTAAAACGCCACGGAATGACCGACCAGATGCTTGTCAAAAGCAAGCCGTCGGATAAGGTTTTCAAAATTCTCGAAGAAGTTGCGCCCGAAATACCCTTTATGCCGATTGTAAGAGACGAGCATCCTCTGCATGAAATGCTTAAAAAGAGTAATATCAATTATGTCGGCGTTGAGGTGCTTTTTGAAAAAGAAAACTCATATGTAGCAAGCAAAGAATTTATTGAGAAAATGCACCGTGATAACGTTCTTGTCTGGATGAATTCGATTATCTATGATTATAAAGTACAGCTTTCAGGCGGTCACAGCGATGATACGGCGCTCACCGTCAGCGAAGACTACGGCTGGGGCTGGCTTGCCGACAAGGGCATTGACATGATACAGACCGACTGGACGATGATGCTTGTTGACTATCTGAAACGCTCGGGAAAATATTACCGTAAATAACACAACCCCGTTTGGAATTAACCAAACGGGGCTTTTCAATCCAATATAATATATCCCATGGGAAAAGGCTCAACTTCGGGAGAATCAATAAATGTTTTCAGCACATGAAAGAAAACAAGCTTTTCTTCATTGAAGCTGCGTGACTGACTTGATTTGAGATGCATTTCACCTTTCAGCATTGTCATAAGGTCGCCGTCGCTGTCAATCATTGAAATTGTGTGAACATAATCAAAGTCGGGCAGTCGGTACATATCCGCATAGTCATCACGGGTGAAACCGGGAAAACGGAAAAATGCAATGTCGTATTTCAAAAGCCAGTCAACAACTTTAAGCTTGAATTCCCATTCACTTAAAAGCTTCGGGTCCTTCATTTTGAAATACCGAGTTCTTTGCAGCAGTCACAAACTATTGCCTGCATTTCGGAAATCTTCTTTTCAATATCCGCAACAAGAGCAAACTGTGTGCGGCATCTTACAAGGTTATGCTCGGGATATTCGGTCTTGAAATATGTATCGCCGTTGATAAAGTCGCCGAGGAAACGCATTCCGCATTCAAGTGTCATAAGCTTTGAAGAGAATGCGAGCTGCTCAATTTCGTTTTTGGTAAGGCTTTCGCCTGCGGTTGTGAGATAACCGAGGGTGTAAGCCTTGAAGTTTTCGAGGCTTAACGAAACCTTTGAAACGTCCTTTTCATCCTCTGCGGCAGTGTTTGCGCCGAAACGTATGCTGTCACCGAAATCATAAAGAGAAAGACCGGGCATAACTGTATCAAGGTCAACAACGCAGATTCCTTCATTTGTTTCATTATCAAACATAACATTGTTGAGCTTTGTATCGTTATGTGTAACTCTTAAAGGAAGTTCGCCTGCATTAAGCATATCAATAAGCACGGAGCAGTCGCTCTCGCGCTTAAGAACAAATTCTATTTCTTCCTTTGCCTGTGCTGCTCTGCCTGAAAGGTTATCTGCAACAGCCTTTTTGAAATCGGCAAATCTTGAAACGGTGTTGTGGAAATTGGGGATTGTTTCGCTCAAGCTGTCAATGGGATAATCAGCAAGAATGCATTGGAATTTACCGAATGCCTTTGCAGCATTGAAGAATACCTCTGAATTTTCAACGCTCTGGCAGGAATGTGCACCGCTGATGAAGTTGTAGCAGCGCCAGAAACGGTTTTCGCCGTCGATATAATAGGGTTTACCGCTTTTTGCGGGGATAACATAAAGGCATTCTCTTTCAATATCTCCGCCGTTTTTCTTAACGTATTCACGCATGTAGCTTGTAACACCCATAACATTTTCCATAAGTGCCTCTGGCTGTCTGAAAACGTATGTATTGAGTTCCTGAACAAGATATTTATTGAGCTTGCCGCTTTCTTTACGAAAATCGAAAACATATGTGTTATTTATATGACCGTCGTGAAGCTGGGAGCTTTTTTCAAACTCACCTTCAAACTGAAATGCATTAAGAAGCTCGGTAACAATTGAATTATCCAAAGAAGTCACGCCTTTCTGAATTTTATCTCACCGAAAAACTCGGGTCGGTGAAAATCGGGCTTTTGAGTGTTTACGGGGAAAAATGTGCCGAAATGAGGATTTTTTGATAACTCGGCGCATTTATAGAAATTGCCTTTTACGGTTGATTCGCCTATATTAAAATCTGTGCCGTAAAGCTCGGATATAAGTCTTTCGGGAAGGGTTATTTCGCAGCCCCATGCCGTTTTGCCGTTTTCGGTTATTTCCATGGTTTTTATAATCGGCTCAAGGCATGTAAGGCTTTTTATGAACACTCTGTCCCCACGGCAGGTGCCGATTTGCGAGAGATAAACGCCGTTTTTATTGACCTCAAAGTTGATATAGCGGTTATCACCCTCAATCGGCATGAGAAAAAGCTCAAGGCAGCTGTCGGTATAGACAGGGTCATCACGTTTGGTGCAGCTGCAAAGCACGTCTTCTTCAAACGACCATAAAACGGCATGTATGCCGTCGCCCTCAACAGCGAATATTGCCGCATAGCTTTCGGGATGAGAAGCACCGTCTTTTTCCCACGGGAAATTAGATATTTCGCCAACAGGAAAATCCTTTATATTTTCTGCACATTTAAAAATCGGAGCAATCACTCAAATTCCCTCCGTATTTTATTTATATTATTAAAACATTATACTATAGTGTTTCGGATTAGTCAATAAAAAAGCCCCCGAAAATCGGGAGCTATTTTGTAATTATTTACCAGCCTATTTTTGTTGATTCTTTAATTCTAACAACATTGGAACTGTTTATTTCAAGATGAGGACAAGTTTCTTTTAAACCATTAACAATGAAATTTTCAAAGGCAGTTACATAGGAAGAGTTAGGTAAATCTGCATAACCGGCTGAACCGAAAATAAGACCGGTCGCATCAACATCATAAGTTCCGTTGTTTTTGTGATACGAGTAAGACATATTTTTGAATTCAATTACCATACCGTCTTTATAAAATTTCAAAAAAATACATCTGTCACGAGTGTTTGAGATTAGATATTGATAATATTCATTACCTTGGGAAAAATGCTCAACCAAGTAAGATAAAAAAACCTTACTTGCTTCAGCGTTTTCAATTCGATTTTTAATTTCTTCAGATGATTCTTTTGGGGTATTGTCGATTCCAAAAAGTTCACTGAAAAATCCCATATCTGTATCCTCCTTAACCTAATCCTTTTGAATGTTCACGTGCATAATCAACATCCTTGTTTTCTCTTTTGTTATCTGTCTCATATTTACTGCATGCTTTTTCTGTTGCCAAAACCCACCTTCCGCTTACAGCGGTGCATTTAAAATGCGAACCGTCTTTGTTGTAAAGATTACAGTAAACGCACATCCCGCATTTTCCGTAATAGCTTTCTGACATATTTAACACCCTTTCTTAACATTTTTATGTTATAAAATATAACATATATTTATAACAGTTGTCAAGTCATAATATTTGTGAGGTGAATGTTATGAAAGAAAAGCTTGTTATAAATAAAAAGGGATTTAAAGGTGAGGACGGATATAAAACATTCTCAATCAGGATAAAAGAGGAGACTGTTGAAAAGCTTGATGAACTCTCAAAAGAGTCAAACCGTTCAAGAAACGAGCTTATAAATATCTTGCTTGATTTTGCACTTGAAAATTGTGAGGTAAAATAAATAACGGGTACGGTAATAAAACCGTACCCGTTAAAATTTTGCAATTACATAGCTTCAACGATAGCCTTTGTATCTCTTGCGATAACAAGCTCTTCGTTTGTAGGAAGAACATAAACCTTAACCTTTGAGTTTGCGGTTGAGATTTCACCTTCCTTGCCTCTGCGCATGATTTCGTTTGCTTCTGTATCAAGCTCAACGCCGAGGTAGCTCAAATTGTTGCAAACGTCTGCACGAAGGTCGATTGTATTTTCGCCGATGCCGCCTGTGAATACGATAGCATCAACGCCGTCCATTGCTGCAACATAGCTGCCGATAAGCTTGCGAACCTGATATTTCTGAATGCTTCTTGCAAGGTGAGCTCTTTCGTTGCCGTTTGCTTCAGCTGCTGAAACGTCTCTGTCATCGCTGCCTACGCCTGAAATGCCGAGAACGCCTGACTTCTTGTTGAGAATTGTATCTGTTTCTGCAGGAGTCCAGCCTTCCTTCTGCTGAAGGTAGGTGATAACGGAGGGGTCAACAGCGCCGCAGCGTGTGCCCATGATAAAGCCGTCAAGAGGAGTAAGACCCATGCTTGTGTCGATGCACTTGCCGCCCTTAACAGCGGTGATTGACGAGCCGTTGCCGAGGTGGCAGGTAACAATCTTGAGATCTTCGATGTTCTTGCCCATAACCTCTGCGCATCTTGCGCTTACGAAACGGTGAGATGTACCGTGGAAGCCGTAGCGGCGAACCTGATACTTCTCATAGTATTCATAAGGTACAGGGAAAATATATGCCTCGGGGGGCATTGTTGAATGGAATGCGTTATCAAAAACGGTAACCTGGGGAACATCCTTGCCGAAAACATCGATGCATGCATTGATGCCCTGAATGTGAGCAGGGTTGTGAAGGGGAGCAAGGTCGCAAAGGCTTTCGATGCCCTTGATAACTTCGTCTGTTACAAGAACGCTTTCGTTGAAGAGAGCGCCGCCCTGAACTATTCTGTGACCTACAGCGGAAATCTCGCTCAAGTCATCAATAACCTTTGATGCACCTTCGGTAAGAGCCTTCTTAACCTGAAGAAATGCTTCTGTATGGTTTGCCATAAATACGGGAGTTTCAAACTTTTCGCCGTTTGCAGAGCCGCCGATGAAGCTTGTTTCCTGACCGATTTTTTCGCAGTTGCCCTTTGCAAGAACGGATTCGTTTTCCATATCAAAAAGCTGATATTTAAGGGATGAGCTGCCGCAGTTAATTACAAGAATTTTCAATTTTAACACTCCTAATAGTGAATATTTGCTTGATTTAAGCTTATAACTGTTATATTATATACTTATATTTCCTTTTTTTCAAGTGTTTATTACATTAAATATAGCGGAATTTATAACGAAAGGTGCCGAAAATGAAGGTTGCTGGTATAATAGCGGAATTTAATCCTTTCCATAACGGACACAAGCTTCTTGTGCAAAAAGCACGGGAGGCGGGGTATACCCATGTTGTTGCTGTTATGAGCGGCAATTTTGTGCAGAGGGGGGAGCCTGCTGTTTTTCATCATTCCGTAAGAGCAAGGGCAGCTCTTGAAAACGGCGTTGACCTTGTTTTACAGCTTCCGTGCGTGTACGCAATGTCGGGTGCACAAAGCTTTGCAAGGGCAGGTGCGGAAATTATGAACGGAATGGGATGTGTCGATTCTCTTGTGTTCGGAAGCGAATGCGGAAATGCGGATTTGCTTTCAAAAACAGCCGAAACGGTTTACGGCGAAGACATAAAGCTTTTGCTTTCTTCTGAATTGGAGAAGGGAATTTCTTTCGCTTCTGCGAGAGAAAACGCATTAAGAAAAATCAATTCGGAATATGCCGATGTGATTCAAAGCCCTAACAATATTCTCGGCGTTGAATATATTGCTGCCTTGAAAAAACTCGGAAGTAAAATAAATCCCGTCACATTTGAAAGAATAGGTGCGGCACACGATTCCGATGAAACAGAGGGGAATATCGCAGGTGCATCACTGATAAGAGAGTTTATAAGAAACGGTGAAGAATGGAAAAAGCTTGTCCCCGACAATGCTACAGAGCTTTATAATAGCTCCGATATTGCAGATATGAGCAGAATGGAAAGCGCAGTTCTTTATAAACTCCGCACTGTTTCGGCGCAGGAGCTTGCGAAGTCTCCCGATATAAGCGAGGGAATAGAAAACAGAATTCTTTCCGCAGCCAAGCAGGCAAGAAGCCTGGATGAGCTTTATTCTATTGCAAAAACAAAGAGATATTCACATGCAAGAATAAGGAGAATTATCTGGAACTGCATTCTCGGAGTTACGGCTGATGATCTTAAAATGCCTGTTCCTTATATAAGAATAACAGGCTTCAATAATAAGGGAGCGGAGCTTATCAGGCATGCAAAAAATACCGCTGTTCTTCCGTTGATTTCCAAGTCTGCCGACTTTTTACACCTTGACGAAAGAGCGCAAAGAGTGTTTTTTCTTGAATGTACGGCAGGAGATATCTATTCTCTTTGCAATGAAAAGCCTTCCGTTTGCGGAACAGAAAAAAGCATAAGACCGATAATATTTGATTAAAATTTAAAAATATCTATATAATATAATGCGATAAAGACCAAACGGCAAAGAACCATTGCCGCTTGGTTTTCTTATTTGTCATTATTAACAAAACGGATAAAAAGTTGCACAAAAATATTTTTTAAAATATTCAAAATTTCGTATGAATGCACAAACATTAAATTTAAAAAATATTTTTAATATAAAAAGCTTGACTTATTGAATTGTTTGACATATAATGCTAAACTGCATATTATACTGGAATTTAATACCCTATATTTTACGATTATTTTGCGTTTAAATAATTATTTATATAGGGAAATTCCCAAGCAAATTTTCGGCTTTCCACCAAATGGAAATTTCAAAGAAACGGAGTGAGTTTAGCCTAATGCTGAAAGTTAATCCCGTTAAACGAGGAAGCTGCACACGCATGAGCTTCGGCAAAATCAATGAGGTTATGGATATGCCCAACCTGATTGAAATCCAGAAGTCCTCCTATCAGTGGTTCATCGAAACCGGACTCAAGGAGGTTTTCCGTGATATGGCGGATATCACGGACTACACAGGAAACTGGGTTCTCAGCTTCATTGATTACCGCATGGATGATAAGCCCAAGTATACGGTTCGCGAATGCAAAGAGCGCGATGCCACATACGCGGCTCCCATGAGAGTAACCGTGCGTTTGCAAAACAAAGAAACAGGAATTATCAAAGAGTCCGAAGTCTTCATGGGTGATTTCCCCATTATGACCGAGAGCGGTACATTTGTTATCAACGGTGCGGAACGTGTTATTGTTTCCCAGCTCGTTCGTTCTCCCGGTGTTTATTACGGAATGACTCACGATAAGACAGGTATCGAGCTTTACACAAGTACCATCAACCCCAACAGAGGTGCATGGCTTGAGTATGAAACCGATATCAACGATATTTTCTATGTCCGTATCGACAAAAACAGAAAAATTTACATCACTGCGTTTATCCGTGCTCTGGGTCTGAGCTCAAACGATGATATCCGCCGTTTCTTCGGTGAGGATGCAAAGCTTGAAGCTACCATGGAAAAGGATGAAACGAGAAACACCGAAGAAGCACTTATGGAAGTGTTCAAGAAGCTTCGTCCCGGTGAACCCGTAACTCTTGAATCCGCACAGCAGCACATCGATAATCTTTTCTTCGATCCGCACAGATATGACATTTCCAGAGTGGGCCGCTATAAATATAACAAAAAGCTTTCTCTGCTCAACCGTCTTCCCGGCTGCAAGGTTGCACAGCCCGTTATCTCCGAATATACAGGCGAGCTTCTTGCCGAACCCGGTGAGATCCTTACGAAGCAGAAGGCACTTGAAATAGAGCAGGCAGGTGTTATGAAGGTTGTTGTTGCTTGTGAGGACGGCAGCGAGCTGTTCGTTATCTCCAACGGCATGACCGACCCTGCAGCACTTCTTCCCGCAGAAATCACAAAAGATGAGCTTGATGCAATCGGCATCAACGAAAAGGTACGCTTCTCCGTTCTTCACGAAATCGTTGAAAAGTGCGGTGAAGATAAGGCAGCTCTCCTTGCAGAAATGGCAGAACGCTGCGATGACCTTATTCCCAAACACATCATTGTTGACGATATCTTTGCATCTGTCAACTATGTTAACTGCCTGACCAAGCGTGTCGGCAATGTTGACGATATAGACCATTTGGGCAACAGACGCATCCGTTCCGTAGGTGAGCTTCTTCAGAATCAGTTCAGAATCGGTCTTGCAAGAATGGAAAGAGTTGTCCGCGAAAGAATGGCAATTCAGGCACAGGAGGATGAAGATAAGATCACTCCGCAGACTCTTATCAATATCCGCCCCGTAATGGTAGCAATCAAGGAGTTTTTCGGTTCTTCACCGCTTTCACAGTTCATGGACCAGTCCAACCCCCTTGCAGAGCTTACTCATAAGCGCCGTCTTTCGGCTCTCGGCCCCGGCGGTCTTTCACGAGATAGAGCAGGTTTCGAGGTTCGTGACGTTCACTATACTCATTACGGCAGAATGTGCCCCATCGAGACTCCCGAAGGTCCCAACATCGGTTTGATTTCTTACCTTGCAACCTTTGCAAAAATCAATGAATACGGCTTTATTGAAGCTCCCTTCAGAAAGATTGACAAAGAAACAGGCAAGGTTCTTGACGAGGTTGTTTACATGACAGCCGACGAAGAAGACGAGTTTGTAGTTGCACAGGCGAACGCACCGCTTGACAGCGAAAACCGTTTTGCAAAAGATAAGATTACCGCAAGATACAGAGACGAATTCATGGAGGTTGACAGCACTACCGTTGACTTCATGGACGTTTCACCCAAGATGGTTGTTTCCGTTGCAACCGCAATGATTCCCTTCCTTGAGAACGACGACGCAAACCGTGCTCTCATGGGTTCAAACATGCAGAAGCAGGCTGTTCCTCTTCTTAAAACAGATGCTCCCATTGTTGGTACCGGTATGGAATACAAGGCAGCTGTTGACTCGGGTGTTACCATCCTTGCCGCAGAAGGCGGCACAGTTACCAAGGTTTGCGCTGACGGTATTACCGTTATGGGCGACAGCGGTACAAGCAAATATTATGAGCTTATCAAGTTCATGCGCTCTAACCAGGGCACATGTATCAACCAGCGTCCCATCGTTGAAGTTGGTCAGAGAGTTGAAAAGAACGAGGTTATCGCGGACGGTCCCGCAACCGACCACGGTGAAATCAGCCTTGGTAAAAATGCTCTCGTCGGCTTTATGACATGGGAAGGCTATAACTACGAGGACGCCGTTCTCGTTAACGAAAAAATTGTTCGTGACGATGTTTACACATCAATTCACATTGAAGAATATGAAACCGAGGCAAGAGATACAAAGCTCGGCCCCGAAGAAATTACAAGAGATATTCCCAACGTCGGTGAGGATGCACTCGGCAACCTTGACGAACGCGGAATTATCAGAATAGGTGCAGAGGTTCAGTCAGGCGATATCCTTGTAGGTAAGGTTACTCCCAAGGGTGAAACCGAGCTTACCGCTGAAGAAAGACTTCTCCGCGCAATCTTCGGCGAAAAGGCAAAGGAAGTCAGAGACACCTCTCTTAAAGTTCCTCACGGTGAATACGGTATTGTTGTTAATGTTGAAGTTTTCACAAGAGAAAACAGCGATGAGCTTTCACCCGGCGTAAACAAGGTAGTTCGCTGCTACATTGCCCAGAAGCGTAAGCTTTCGGTAGGCGATAAGATGGCAGGCCGCCACGGTAACAAGGGCGTTGTTTCAAGAATTCTTCCCCAGGAAGATATGCCCTTCCTTCCCGACGGTACACCCCTTGATATCGTTCTTAACCCCCTCGGCGTTCCTTCCCGAATGAATATCGGTCAGGTTCTCGAGGTTCACCTCGGCTTTGCCGCAAGAGCTCTCGGATATAAGATGATGACTCCCGTGTTCGACGGCGCTCACGAAGATGATATCACCGAGGCATTCAAAGAGGCAAACAGAGTTGCAATGGAAGAGGCAGAAAAGGAAGCAGCCGCAAAGGGTGTTGAATTTGATCCCTCAACCGTTCCCCAGCTTCGTCTTGACTGCAAGTCAATTCTTACCGACGGCAGAACGGGCAGAAAGTTCGATAACCCCGTAACAGTCGGTGTCATGTATTATCTTAAGTTGCATCACCTTGTTGACGATAAGATTCATGCCCGTTCAACAGGTCCTTACTCACTCGTTACACAGCAGCCTCTGGGCGGTAAAGCACAGTTCGGCGGTCAGCGTTTCGGTGAAATGGAAGTTTGGGCACTTGAAGCTTACGGCGCAGCTTACACACTTCAGGAAATTCTTACCGTTAAGTCCGATGACGTTGTCGGTCGTGTTAAGACCTACGAAGCAATTGTCAAGGGCAAAAACGTTCCCACACCCGGTATTCCCGAGTCCTTTAAGGTTCTCATCAAGGAGCTTCAGGCGCTTGCGCTTGATATCAAGGTTCTCGACGAAAACAATGAAGAAATCGATCTCCGTCAGTCATTTGACAACGAAGATGCAGGCTTTGTTTCGGATGATAAGGCATTCCAGAATGTTAACGATGCCGAGCAGAGCGAGGATTTTATGATTGACGAGGACAGTGAAGATAACGATATCTTCATCAGAGACACAGACGGCGATGATGAAATGTATGACGACTTGCAGGAAGAAATGGAAGTTGAAGACTACGGTTTTGACTTTGAAGCTTCGGAGGACGATTATGAATAATCGCCATTTCCAAAAATCTAACGGAAGGGGCATCGTTTAATGGAAAATATTGAATCCAACAGCAACCTTACATTTGAATCCATAAAAATCGGCCTTGCTTCGCCCGACCAGATAAGAGAGTGGTCATACGGTGAAGTCAAGAAGCCCGAAACCATAAACTACAGAACTCTCAAGCCCGAAAAGGACGGTCTTTTCTGCGAAAAGATTTTCGGACCCCAGAAGGACTGGGAGTGCCACTGCGGAAAGTATAAGAGAATCCGCTATAAGGGCAAAATCTGCGAACGCTGCGGTGTTGAAATCACAAGAGCAAAGGTTCGCCGTGAAAGAATGGGCCACATTGAGCTGGCTACACCTGTTTCACATATCTGGTATTTCAAGGGTATCCCCTCAAGAATGGGTCTTATCCTTGATATATCACCCAGAGACCTCGAAAAGGTTCTCTATTTTGCAAAGCATATTGTTATTGATCCCGGCGACACACCCCTTGAAAAGTATCAGACTCTTGACGAGAAGGATTACGAAGAGTACAGACTCCGCTACGAGGATGATTTCAAGGCAGGCATGGGCGCAGAGGCAATAAAGGAGCTTCTTGCGGAAATCAACCTTGAAGAGCTTTCTGCAAAGCTTAAGGATGAAATGGAATCGGCATCGGGTCAGAAGAGAGCAAAAGCTCTCAAGCGCCTCGAAGTTGTTGAGGCATTCAGACAGTCGGGCAACAGACCCGAGTGGATGATTCTCGATGTTATTCCCGTAATTCCTCCCGAAATCAGACCCATGGTTCAGCTTGAAGGCGGCAGATTTGCCACCTCCGACCTTAATGACCTTTACAGACGCGTTATCAACAGAAATAACCGTCTTGCAAAGCTTATAGAACTCGGTTCCCCCGAAATCATTATCAGAAACGAAAAGAGAATGCTTCAGGAAGCTGTTGATGCTCTTATTGATAACGGCAGAAGAGGCAGACCCGTTACAGGTCCCAACAACAGAGCACTCAAATCTCTTTCCGATATGCTTAAGGGTAAGCAGGGACGTTTCAGACAGAACCTTCTCGGTAAGCGTGTTGACTATTCGGGCCGTTCGGTTATCGTTGTTGGTCCCGAACTCAAGCTTTATCAGTGCGGTCTCCCCAAGGAAATGGCTCTCGAGCTCTTCAAGCCCTTCGTAATGAAGCGTCTTGTTGAAACCGAGGTTGCAGGTAACGTTAAGTCAGCCCGTAAGATGGTTGAACGTTCAAATCCTGCAGTTTGGGATGCACTTGAAGTTGTAATCAAGGATCATCCCGTTATGCTTAACCGTGCTCCCACTCTTCACAGACTCGGTATTCAGGCTTTTGAACCCGTTCTCGTAGAAGGCAGAGCCATTAAGCTTCATCCCCTCGTATGTACCGCTTTCAACGCTGACTTCGACGGTGACCAGATGGCTGTTCACGTTCCTCTTTCGGCAGAGGCACAGGCAGAAGCACGTTTCCTCATGCTCGCTGCCAATAACCTCCTCAAGCCTTCGGACGGACGCCCTGTTGCCGTTCCCACACAGGATATGATTCTGGGTTCATATTACCTTACAATGGTAAATGATAATAATCCCGAAAATTCAGACTATAATCCCGATAACCCCTGCGAACCCGGTGCTGCATGGGAAGCAAAGGATGAAAACGGAAATCTTATCCTCGATGAAAACGGCGAAAGAATTCTTGTTTATAAAACATTCGGCAGTGTTGACGAAGCCATGATGGCATATGATGAAGGTGATATCGGTCTTCATGTCAACATCAAAATCCGCATGACCAAGGAAGTTAACGGCGAAAAGATTACCCGCCTTGTTAAGACAACTCTCGGTAAGGTTATCTTTAACGGTCCCGTTCCCCAGGATCTCGGATTTATCGACAGAAGCAACCCCGACAACCTCTTTACTCCCGAGGTTGACGTACTTGTTAATAAGAAGATGCTCGGCAAGATTATTGACCGCTGCATTAAGGTTCACGGAACTGCTGTTTCCGCTGATGTTCTTGATAAAATCAAGGCACAGGGCTATAACTATTCAACACGAAGCGGCATCACCGTTGCCGTTGTTGACGCAACAATTCCTCCCCAGAAGAAAGCTCTTCTCGAAGTTGCGGAGAAGAAGGTTTCCAAGATTACCAGAAACTACGAAAGAGGTCTCATCACCAACGATGAGCGCTCTGAAGAAGTTATCAAGGCTTGGGAAGATTGTACCAAGGATGTTGCCGCAGAGCTTAAGAAGAACTTCAAAAAGTTCAATCCCATCAACATGATGCTTGACTCCGGTGCCCGTGGTAACGATTCACAGCTTCGTCAGCTTGCAGGTATGCGTGGTCTTATCGCAAACACCGCAGGTAAAACCATCGAGGTTCCCATTAAGGCTAACTACCGTGAAGGCCTTAATATTTCAGAATATTTCATTTCTTCCCGTGGTGCCCGTAAAGGTCTTGCCGATACGGCTCTTCGTACAGCTGACTCGGGTTACCTTACCCGCCGCCTTGTTGACGTTTCACAGGAAGTTATTATCCATCAGGAAGACTGCCATTGCACCGACGGTATCAATGTATATGATATTTATGACGGCGATCCCAAGTCCGGCGGCAGAAAGATTGTAGGTCTCGCAGAAAGACTTACCGGCAGATTCCTTCTTGAAGATTATGTTGACCCCGCAACCGGCGAGCTTCTTGCTTCCAAGGATGTTATGGTCAATGATGCAACTGCCGAAAAGGTTGCAGCAAGCGTTCAGAGAGAAACCGATAAGAAGATTGCTGCAGGCGAGCTTCCCGAAGGCTCAAGAGCGCAGATCAAGATTCGTTCACTCCTTTCCTGCTGCTCTGACAGAGGCGTCTGCATTAAGTGCTACGGTGCAAACCTTGCAACAGGTGATCCCGTAACAGTCGGTGAAGCAGTAGGTATTATTGCCGCACAGTCCATCGGTGAACCCGGTACTCAGCTTACGATGAGAACCTTCCACACCGGCGGTGCTGCCGACCAGTCCGATATTACCACCGGTCTTCCCAGAATTGAAGAGCTCTTTGAAGCACGTAAACCCAAGATGCTTGCCATTATGAGTGAAATCGACGGTGTTGTTTCCTTCAGAGAAATCAAGAAGAGCCAGCATGTTGTTGTTACTGCTGATGACGGCGAAGAGAGAACTTATCTCATTCCCTACGGCTTCCGTCTTAAGGTTACCGAAGGACAGAAGGTTGCAAAGGGTGCACAGCTTACCGAAGGTGCACAGAGCCCCCACGATATTCTTGCAATTCTCGGTGTTGAGGCTGTCCATGATTACCTCATCAGAGAAGTACAGAGAACTTACCGCGGTCAGGGTGTTGATATCAACGATAAGCATATCGAAGTTATTGTTCGCCAGATGATGAGAAAGGTCAGAATTTCCGAACCCGGTGATTCCAAGTTCCTTCCCGGCATTGTTGTTGAAAAGGCAGAATTCAGAGAAGAAAACGAAAGAATTACAAGAGAAGCTGCAGAAAAGGGCGAAGAACCCAAGCTTGCACAGGCAGTACCCACTCTTATGGGTATCACCAAGTCTTCACTTGCAACAGATTCATTCCTCTCTGCTGCATCCTTCCAGGAAACAACAAGAGTTCTTACCGATGCCGCTATCAAGGGCAAAACAGACCCGCTTATCGGTCTTAAGGAGAACGTAATTATCGGTAAACTCCTTCCCTCGGGCACAGGTATGAAGTGCTACAGCAACGTAAATGTTTTCTCAACAGGAAAATTCAGCAATACTACTGAAAATGTTGATTGATTTTTGTAGAAACTGTTGACAAACCGTGCCAACATGTGATAAAATACTAAATCGTGGTGTTCTGAAGCTCTGCTCTTTGCAGAGCGGAGCTTCTGCACGATATATAATTTCAAAGAAAGGAGAGATTGTTTTTGCCTACCTTTAATCAGCTCGTTCGTAACGGCAGGGAAACACTTGAAAAGAAGCCCAAGGCTCCCGCACTTTTGAAGGGTCTCAACTCAAAGAAGAATGTTCTTACAGATCAGGATTCTCCCCAGAAGCGTGGTGTATGCACCGCTGTTAAGACTGCAACCCCCAAAAAGCCCAACTCGGCTCTTCGTAAAATCGCAAGAGTTCGTCTCACAAACGGCATCGAGGTTTCAGCTTATATTCCTGGTGTTGGCCATAACCTTCAGGAACACTCCGTTGTTCTTATCAGAGGCGGTCGTGTTAAGGACCTTCCCGGTGTACGTTACCACATCATCCGCGGTACACTTGATACCCAGGGCGTTAACGGCAGAATGCAGGCCCGTTCAAAGTACGGTGCAAAGCGTCCCAAGGCAGCCAAGAAATAATCCGCAACCAATTTTTGAGACAAATCTTCTTGCAGGCTGAAAAAGCAAAAATGCTTTTTGACCAATGCAAGGGTATATTATATATAAATAGTATGCCTCAGCGTTGGCGCCACGGGAATTTGTCACTCGAGTACCTATGATATCATTACTATGAAGGAGGGAAGCGAAGTGCCAAGAAGAGGCAATATAGCAAAACGTGAAGTTTTGCCTGATCCGCTTTACAATTCAAAACTCGTAACCCGTCTTATCAACAACGTTATGTATGACGGTAAGAAGGGTGTTGCTCAGAAGATCGTTTATGATGCTTTTGAGATCATTAAGGAAAAAACAGGCAAGGAACCCCTTGAGGTTTTTGAGGCAGCAATGGAAAACGTTATGCCTTTGCTTGAGGTTAAGGCTCGCCGTGTAGGCGGTGCTACCTATCAGGTACCCATGGAGGTTCGCCCCGAGAGAAGACAGACTCTCGGTCTTCGTTGGATTACTCTTTACAGCCGTCAGCGTTCAGAAAGAACAATGAAGGAAAGACTTGCCAACGAAATCATCGATGCTACCAATTCAACAGGTTCAGCATTCAAGAAGCGTGAAGATACTCACAAGATGGCAGAAGCCAACAAGGCATTTGCACATTTCAGATGGTAATCTGCGCAAATTTAAAGATTTTTTTAGTTTTATTCGGAGGTTTTTATGCCAAGACAGGTATCTCTTGAGATGACCAGAAACATTGGTATCATGGCTCATATTGACGCCGGCAAAACAACTACATCCGAGCGTATCTTGTTTTACACCGGTAAAACACATAAGATAGGCGAAACACACGATGGTGCCGCAACAATGGACTGGATGGAGCAGGAGCAGGAACGTGGTATTACCATTACTTCTGCTGCTACAACCTGTTTTTGGAAGGACCACCGTGTAAACATCATCGATACTCCGGGTCACGTTGACTTCACAGTTGAAGTTGAACGTTCACTCCGAGTTCTCGATGGTTCGGTTACGGTTCTTTGTGCAAAAGGCGGCGTTGAGCCCCAGTCTGAAACCGTTTGGCGTCAGGCGGACAAGTACCGTGTTCCCAGAATGGTCTATGTTAATAAGATGGATATTACAGGCGCGAACTTCTATCGCGTTATTGATATGATGAAGGAACGCCTTAAGTGTAATGCTGTTCCCATTCAGCTCCCCATCGGCGTTGAGTCAGATTTCAAGGGCATTATCGACCTTGTTATTATGAAGGCTTACTATTACAATGACGATAAGGGTATTGACATTACTGTTACAGATATTCCCGAAGATATGAAAGATCTCTCTGAAGAATATCGCAATGCACTTATCGAGCATGTTGCCGAACAGGATGACGCACTCCTTGAAAAGTTCTTTGAAGGTGAAGAACTTACCGTTGAAGAAATCAAGGGCTGCATCAGAAAGGCAACAATTGCAAACACAATGGTTCCCGTTGTTTGCGGTACTTCATACCGTAACAAGGGTGTTCAGCTTCTTCTCGATGCAGTTATTGATTATATGCCTGCACCCACAGATATTGAAGCTATCAAGGGTATTAACCCCAAAACAGACGAAGAAGAAGAAAGACATGCATCAGATTCTGAGCCTTTCTCAGCTCTTGCATTCAAGATTGCTACCGACCCCTTCGTTGGTAAGCTTTGCTTCTTCAGAGTTTATTCAGGTACAGTTGATACAGGCGCTTCTGTATACAACTCAACCAAGGATACAAACGAACGTATGGGCCGTATCCTTCAGATGCACTCAAATCACAGACAGGATATCGATACCTGCTATGCAGGTGATATCGCAGCCTGCGTAGGCGTTAAGCAGACAACAACAGGCGATACTCTCTGTGATCCCAAGCATCCCATAATCCTTGAATCAATGGAATTCCCCGAGCCCGTTATCAGAGTTGCTATCGAGCCCAAGACCAAAGCAGGTCAGGAAAAGATGGGTATTGCTCTTGCAAAGCTCGCTGAAGAAGACCCCACATTCAAGTGCTTTACAGATGAAGAAACAGGCCAGACCATCATCGCAGGTATGGGTGAGCTCCACCTCGAAATCATCGTTGACAGACTTCTTCGTGAATTCAAGGTTGAAGCTAACGTTGGTAAGCCTCAGGTTGCTTACCGTGAAACCATCACAATGCCCGCTGACACAGATACCAAGTATTCACGTCAGTCAGGCGGTAAGGGTCAGTACGGTCATGTTAAGATGAAGATTGAACCCAACCCCGAAAAGGGATACGAGTTTGTCAACAACATCGTTGGCGGTGCTATTCCCAAGGAATACTTCAACGCCATCGAAGCAGGTGTTAAGGGCGCAATGCTCTCCGGTACTCTTGCAGGTTACAACGTTGTTGATGTTAAGGTAACTCTTTACGACGGTTCATATCACGAGGTTGACTCTTCTGAAATGGCATTCAAGATTGCTGCTTCAATGGCATTCAAGGATGCAATGAAGAAGGCTGCTCCCATTCTTATGGAGCCCATTATGAAGGTTGCCGTTATCATTCCCGATGAATATATGGGCGATGTTATCGGTGATATCAACTCTCGCCGCGGTATGATTCAGGGCACTGAGACAAGAACAGGCGCTGTTCAGATCAATGCTAACATTCCGCTTTCAAATATGTTCGGTTATGCAACTGCTCTTCGTTCCAGAACACAGGGTAGAGGTCAGTATGCTATGGAACCCAGCCATTATGCTGAAGTTCCCAAGTCAATTGCCGAAAAAGTTATCAGCGAGAAATAATTTATTTTGTTAAATTTCAAAAAAAGCTTGAAATTTAAGCGTTTACTTGTTACAATGTAACCATGCACGCGCATGGAAAAATATTTGCTTATTTAAAAGGGAGGAAAATACCAATGGCAAAGGCAAAATTCGAACGTAATAAGCCCCACGTAAATATCGGTACCATCGGTCACGTTGACCATGGTAAGACAACTCTTACTGCAGCTATCACAAAGACCCTCGCTATGAAGGGCGGCGCAGACTTCGTTGACTACGCTAATATCGATAAGGCTCCCGAAGAAAGAGAACGTGGTATCACAATCAACACAGCTCACGTTGAGTACGAGACAGAAACTCGTCACTATGCTCACGTTGACTGCCCGGGCCACGCTGACTATATTAAGAACATGATCACAGGTGCTGCACAGATGGACGGTGCTATCCTTGTTATCGCTTCAACAGACGGCCCCATGGCTCAGACTAAGGAACACCTTCTTCTTGCTCGTCAGGTTGGCGTTCCCAAGATTATCGTTTTCATGAACAAGGTTGACCAGGTTGACGATCCCGAACTCCTCGAGCTCGTTGAAATGGAAATCCGTGAAACACTTGCTGAGTACGGCTTCGACGAAGAAGCTCCCATCATCAAGGGTTCAGCTCTCAAGGCTCTCGAATATGCAGGCGGCGACACATCAGACGCTTCAATTGCACCCATCTGGGAACTCATGGACGCTGTTGACAGCTACATTCCCACACCCGACAGAAAGGCAGACCTTCCCTTCCTTATGCCCGTAGAAGACGTATTCACCATCACAGGCCGTGGTACAGTTGCTACAGGTAGAGTTGAAAGAGGTCAGCTCAAGACTTCAGAAGAAGTTGAAATCGTTGGTCTTACTGACGAAAAGAGAAAGACTGTTGTTACAGGTATCGAAATGTTCCGCAAGATCCTCGACTATGCAGAGGCAGGCGACAACATCGGTGCTCTTCTCCGTGGTGTTCAGAGAACTGAAATCGAACGCGGTCAGGTTCTTTGCAAGCCCGGTTCAATCAACCCCCACACAAAGTTCAAGGGTCAGGTTTACGTTCTTACTAAGGAAGAAGGCGGCCGTCATACTCCCTTCTTCAACAACTATCGTCCTCAGTTCTATTTCAGAACAACTGACGTTACAGGCGTAATCAGCCTTCCCGAAGGCACAGAAATGTGCATGCCCGGCGATAACGTTGACATGGATGTTGAACTTATCACTCCCATCGCTATCGAAAAGGGTCTCCGCTTCGCTATCCGTGAAGGCGGCAGAACTGTTGGTTCAGGCGTTGTTATCGAAATCAACGAATAATTAAAAAACTTATTTTTGGGAGCAGCCTTCGGGTTGCTCCTTTTTTCTTTTTTTACGAGTAAAACTTGAATTATAAACTATCCTGCTGTATAATAGAATTGAAAGGGGAGGTAGAGATTATGAAATGTTCTTATTGTTCAAGTGAAGTTCAGGATTCTGTTACCGTGTGTAACCAATGCGGAGCAGCTTTAAATGATACGGTTCAATCAAATTCAGCTCCAAATGATTCAATTCAGAATGTTAATTTGCCTATGAAATGGTATAAATTCCTGATATATTTCTTGATGTTTGCAAATGCCATTTTAAAACTTGCAGACGGAATTTTTTGCCTGATTGGTTTTGATGGCGGTGTTGTGTCTGAAGTGTTATTTGAAGGCTGTATGTTTACGGGGAAATACAGAGCAATTGACATTGTTTACGGAATAGTCTGCATAGTTATGTCAGGTGTAATACTTTATGTAAGAAACAAGCTTGCAAAGTTCAAAAAGGATGCACCAAGAATATATATTTTCTATGATATAATCTCATCAGTAATTTATTTTATATACAATCTTTTGATTATGATTATCCTTGAAAATGCAGATATTTCATCGGTTATAGGTGAATTAATCGGAACAGTTGTTGGAGAATCCTTGTTTGTATATTTTAATGTTATATATTTTAAAAAGCGTAAGCATATGTTTATTAATAATTAAAAAATTTAAAACCGGATGTTTTGCATCCGGTTTGTTTTATACATTAAATATTAAATTCAATATCAATGCACCAATTACTCCCGGCAAACCGAGAATTATAAACGCGGCAATGCTGTACCAATTAACGGCTATGGTAACGCCTGTCACCATTCCCAAAAGATTAACCGCAAACATTCCGGCAAGTCCTTGAAAAGCGGATTTAATAAAGCTCACTCCGCCTTTTTCGCTTTTTATCATCCACCACAGAACACATACTGTGCAAATTATCGCCGCGGAAATAAAAGCGAAGTTCATCAGATAACCTCCCTGCCGAAAACAGATATTTCAGCGCATTCAAGCCCGCTCTCTTTTGCTCTTTTTAAAAGATATCTGTAAAGT
The DNA here is from genome assembly GCA_017466365.1 of Clostridia bacterium. GTDB lineage: Bacteria > Bacillota > Clostridia > Oscillospirales > Acutalibacteraceae > CAG-177. The sequence goes on from JAFTUG010000016.1 coordinate 352,905, forward strand.
GCTTTTAGAGACTGAATTTCATATATAATGGAATCAAGCAAATCCTCATTGAGTTCATTTTCAAAGCGGCTGTAAGCACTCTCTAATTTTTGTGAGGTCTCTCTGATTTGCATAACAAGGCTGTCAGGCGCAGGGGGAATAGGCTTTCTGATGACTTCATAGTAAAAAATCTTTGCATTTTTTAAATATTTTTCCATATTTTCAGTCCTCCTGTAAATATCCTATGGAAATTGTTGGACAAATATGATAGAATAATACAGATAATATAATTAAATTAATTCGGAGGCTTAAAAATGAACTTATATCCCATAAAACTTAACCCTTATGTTTCAGAAACCATATGGGGTGGTAAAAAGCTTATTGAAGAATATAATGTTAAAACCGAGAAGAATAATGCAGCCGAGGGCTGGATGCTTTCCTGCCATGAAGCAGGCTCAAGCACGGTTGCAAACGGAGAATATGCAGGCATGTCATTTACAGAGGTTGTAAAGGAAAATCCCGAGCTCTGCGGTAGTAACGCAAAGAATTTTGAGGATTTTCCTATTCTAATAAAATTTATCGATGCCATGGATAATCTTTCCGTGCAGGTTCACCCCACAAAGGAATATTGCGAAAAAACCGGCAGGGGACAGAGCAAAACAGAATGCTGGTATATTATTGATGCCGAGAAAGATGCTTACCTTATTCTTGGTTTTAAGAATAAAATTACTCCCGAAGAATTCAAAGCTGCAATTGAGAATAATACCCTCACTGATTATGTAAGCAAAGTACCCGTAAAGAAGGGAGATTTCTTCTTTATTGAATCAGGAACTCTTCACGCTATCTGTAAAGGTATATTACTTGCCGAAGTACAGGAAAGCTCCAATACCACCTACCGTATTTATGACTATAACAGAGTCGGAAACGACGGAAAACCAAGGGAACTCCATGTTGAAGACGGTGCGGCGGTTACAAAGCTTGAAAAATACTCGCAGCCTGACTTTTGTAAAGGTAATAGCCTTGACACACCCGAGCGCAAGCTTCTTGCAGATTGCCCGCTTTTCAAGGTATGGAAGCTTGATGTAAACAGCGGTATAAGCGGTATTTCTGATGAAAAATCGTTTGTTTCTCTTCTTATTATGGACGGAAACGGTACACTTGAAGTTTGCGGAGAAGCTCTTTCTCTTACAAAGGGTGACAGTATTTTTATCCCCGCCAATGCAGGTGAATATAGAATTAGTGGCAAGCTTGAAATAATTGAAACAAGAATTTAAGGATTTAAAATGGCTATTGTAAGCATACAGAATTTAAAAGTTGATTTTGGCGGCAAGGTGCTGTTTGAAAATGTTTCGTTTGACGTAAATCAAGGCGATTTTGTTGGACTTATCGGTGCAAACGGAACGGGAAAAACAACCCTTTTCAAGGTTATCCGAGGAGAAATTGAGCCGACCGAAGGCGGAGCCTTTATTTCTAAAACAACTAAAATAGGTTATCTTGAACAGCATGCATGCCAGGGCTCTGTAAGAACGGTTTATGATGAAGCTTTGAGTATTTTTGAGCCTCTTATGAAAATTGAGCGTGAGCTTGAAGAAATTGCCGTTTCCATTGATGCTCATATCGGAAATACCGATGATCTGATTGAAAGGCAGAACAGACTTCACGAGCAGTTTCAGGAGCAGGAGGGTTTGACTTATAAAAGCAGAACCAGAGCTGCACTTATCGGCCTCGGTTTTTCCGAGAATGATTTTACCCTTACATGCGATAAGTTAAGCGGAGGTCAACGTTCAAAATTAAGCATGTGCAAGCTGCTTTTAAGCGGTTCCGATGTTCTTTTGCTTGATGAACCTACCAACCATCTTGATATTGCAGGCACAGAATGGCTTGAAGATTTTCTTTCAACATTCAGAGGCACGGTTATTGTTATTTCCCATGACCGTTATTTCCTTGACAGAGTTACCAACAAAACCGTTGAACTGTCTCACGGCAGATGCCATTCTTCAAAAGGAAACTATTCCGTATATCTTAAGCTCAAGGAAGAACGTCTTGAAAGCGAAAGACGCCAATATGAAAATCAGATTGAAGAAATAAAACGCATTGAAGGAATAATTGAGCAGCAGCGCTCATTTGCGAGAGAGCGAAATTTTATAACGGCGGAAAGTAAAAGAAAAATGCTCGAAAAAAAGAAAGCGGAGCTTGTTGTTCCCGAACCGCCGCTTTCAAAAATGAGAATGAAGTTTACTCCTGCATGTGAAACGGGAAATGACGTTCTGACCGTCAGCGGGCTTTCAAAATCCTTTGGCTCAAAGCGTCTTTTTTCGGATGCGGCTATGCAGGTGTTCAAAAATGAGCGTGTTTTCATGCTCGGCACAAACGGCTGCGGCAAAACAACTCTTTTAAGGATACTTACCCGTCAGCAATCTGCAGATGCAGGCAGCTTTGCTTTCGGTGCAAATGTTAAAACGGGCTATTTTGACCAGAGTCTCGAGACTTTGCATGATGAAAAAACCGTTATTGATGAAATATGGGATGAACACCGTTCTTTTAATGAAACAACGGTTCGCAGCTATCTTGCTCTGTTTCTTTTCAGGGGTGACGATGTTTTCAAAAATGTCGGTACATTGAGCGGCGGCGAAAAAGCAAAGCTTTGCCTTTTGAAGCTTATGCTTTCGGGTTCAAACGTTTTGCTTCTCGACGAACCTACCAACCACCTCGATATCCCGTCAAGAGAAGTCCTTGAAGCAGCACTTGCTGATTTTGACGGAACAATTATCTGTATTTCGCATGACAGATATTTTATCAACAAGCTTTCCACAAAGATTTACCGAATGACCGAAAACGGTTTTGATAAGTTTGACGGCGATTATAACGATTATGCCGAGGCTGTGCTTTCGCAGGCGAAGGAAAAGCCGAAAAAAACAGAGACCAAGGTTAACCTGTATAAGCTTCGCAAAGAAAGAGACAGCGAGATGAATAAGCTCAAAGGAAAAATCAAGCGTCTTGAAGCTCAGATAGACCGCCTTGACGTAGAAATTTCCGAATTCAATGAAATTCTTTCTTCACCGGAAACTGCGGCAAATTATGAAAAGATAATTGAATATACAAATAAACTTGATGAAGCAACCGAAAACCAGCTTGTTCTTATGGATGAATGGGAAACCTGCAATTCCAGATTAAATGAGCTTTCGGAAATGGAGGTATAATAATATGACAAGCAATGAGCTCTTTAAAGGTGCAAAATGGATTGAATGCACAGGCAGCGATGCTCCTCTTTTCAGAAAGAATTTCAATGCCGTTAAAGGCGAAAAAGCAGAAATAATTATCTGCGGACTCGGCTTTTTCCATCTTTATATCAACGGCAGAAAGGTCAGCGAGGATTTGCTAACTCCCAATGCCTCAAACTACAGCTACAGAGACCTCGATTGGTTTGAATATCCTCTTAAGGATGATCTTTCCTACAGAATATATGCAGTAAAATATGATATTTCCGAATATATTCTTGACAGCGAAAATACTCTTGCCGTTATGCTCGGTAACGGATATTATAATCAAAATAAGCGTGATGCCGAGGGTAAGGTTGATTACGGCATGCCAAAGCTCTGCTATGTCATAGAAAAAGAAAGCGGAAACGTTATTTCCGATGAAACAACTCTTTCACGCAAGGGTTATATTCTCGATAACAACCTTTATAACGGTGAATTCCATGACTATACGCAGTATCCCGAGGGATATGACTGCAACGGCTACGGCGGCAAAGATTTTTCCGAAAGCACGGTTATTCCTGCACCGAACAGTGATTTCCATATTCAGTTTTCACCCTCCGATAAGGTTATACGTTCACTTGAGCCGAAGCTTATAAAAGACGAGGGTAAAACCAAGCTTTATGAGGTAAGTGAAAATACAGTAGGCTATGCTGTTTTTAAATGTGCCGAAAAGGGCAAAAAAATCGTTGTCAGCTATGCCGAAGAAATATATGATGAAAGACCCTATTACGGAATAAAATTTGTTGAAAACTATCAGACAGATACATTCATTACCGACGGAACAGACCGTGAATATATTCCCGAATTCTCATGGCACGGCTTCCGTTATTTCAGGGTTGAGGGCGATGTTGAACCGATAAGAGTTGATGTTGTTCACTCTGATTGCCCCGTTACCTCTTCGTTTGAAAGTGATAACGAAAACCTCAACTGGCTTTATGAGGCATATATAAGAACACAGCTTTGCAATATGCATTGCGGTGTTCCCTCTGATTGTCCCCACAGAGAAAGACTCGGCTATACGGGCGACGGTCAGCTTTGCTGCGAGGCAGGCATGATGCTTCTTGACAGCCGTGAATTCTACAGAAAATGGCTCTATGATATTGCTGACTGCCAGTGCAACAAAACAGGTCATGTTCTTCATACTGCTCCCGCAATGGGCGGCGGAGGCGGTCCGGCAGGCTGGGGCGGTGCAATAGTTGAAGTTCCTTACAGATTTTATAAAATCTTTGGTGATAAGGATATTCTTGATGAATTCTTCCCCAGAATGCTTCGTTTCTTTGATTATCTTGAAAGCAGAAGTGAAAACGGACTTGTTTACCGTGAGGAAGAAAACGGATGGTGCCTTGGTGACTGGTGTACACCTGATAAAATCAGAATTCCCGAAACATATGTTAACACCTGCCTTTATGTGAAATTTATGCAGCAGGCACTTGAAGCAGCTGAAATTCTCGGCAGACAGGATGAAGCGGCACACCTTAACGAAAGAATAGAAAAAGTTAAAAGGGCGCTTTATGTTGCTTATTACAGCCCGCAGCAGGGAACATATTGCGGCGATATTCAGGGCGCATCGTGCCTTGCGCTGCAGATAGGTCTCGGCAACGATAACGTAGCAAATGTAATGTATGATAAATATAAAAAGCTTGGTATGTTTGATACGGGTATTATCGCAACGGAAGCTCTTCCGAGATATCTTTTTGAAAACGGTCAGGCACAGCTTGCTTTCGACCTCCTTTCGAGCGATAAAGAAGTTTCGTTTGCATATATGAAGAATAACGGCGCAACAACCATTTGGGAAAACTGGAATGGTGCCGATTCACGCAATCATCCCATGTTCGGTGCTGTTACAAAATATCTGTTTACTTATCTTCTCGGTATTCGTCAGCCTGAAAACGGTGCTGCATATAAAGACATTGTTATTACGCCTTGCTTCGTTGATGGTATGAACAAAGCAAAGGGTCATATCACAACTGTCAGCGGCGTTGTTTCGGTTGAATATGTAAAGAACGGAAATAAGGCAACCGTTAAGGTATATGCCGACCCGAATATAAATGCTGTTTTTGCTTACGGCGGAAAGTCAACCGTATTCAGCGGAGAAGCTGTGTTTGAAGTTGAAATTTAAGGGAGAATAAAAATGGTTGTAATCAAAAAATATGAGCCTAAATATTTTGAGGATGTCCGTCAGGTGTGCATAAATACGGGTCCGAAGGAAGCATCAACCAACCCTAATATGCGTGATTTTATCCTTTTTACCTTCTGTGACTATTATCTTGAGCAAGAGCCCGAAAATGTTTTTATTCTTGTTGATGAAGAAACAGATACTGCGCAGGGCTATGTTTTCGGCGCAAGGGATTTCAAAACATATATAAAGAATATGAAACCCTATCTCAAAAAGGTCAAGAAAACGGGCAAGGAAAACTACCGAGATGCCATAGGTGAAATTCTCGGTCATGCGATTTATTCTTTTAAATATCCCGCTCACCTTCATATTGATATCAATGAGCCTTTCAGAGGCAACGGCAACGGAAGCCGAATGATATCAACGCTTACCGAGCATATGAAGAAAAACAAGGGCGTGAAGTCAATTATGCTCATTGTCGGAACAAGCAATAAGAGGGGAATAAATTTCTATAACAAAAACGGATTCAAGACCGTTCGCGTTCTCAAGGGCGGCACGGTTATGGCGAAGGAGCTTTGATTTATGCGTTACGGAGTAATCGGTACGGGTTGGATAGCTAAATCGTTTATTGACGGCGCAAGAATGCTCTGCAATTCTGATTTTGCGGCTGTTTATTCCAGAACGGAAGAAAGCGGCGGCAGATTTGCAAAAGACAACAGCATACCGACGGTTTATACCGATATAAACGAGTTTGCAAAGGGAAATTTTGATGCTGTTTATATCGCAAGCCCTAACAGGCTTCACTATGAGCAGTCAAAGCTCATGCTTAAAAACGGAAAGCACGTTATCTGCGAAAAGCCGATAACCGTTGAACCTGAAGAGCTTGAAGAATTACAGACTCTTGCAAAGAAAAACGGTCTTATCTATATTGAAGCTATAATGTATATGTTTAACCCTGCAAGAGAATTGCTGAAAGAGGCAATCGGAAAAATCGGCAGAATAACGAGTGTTCACTTCGATTTTTCACAGCTTTCATCCAAATATCCCGCTTACCTTGAAGGCAAGCTTCCGAATATTTTCAATCCCGCTCTTGCAACGGGCTGCCTCATGGATTTGGGAATTTACTGCGTATATCCTGCTCTTGACCTTTTCGGTATGCCCGAAAAAATAACCGCCTGCGCCTCTTTCATGGAAAGCGGTGCGGACGGAAGCGGTAATTCAGCTCTTTTATATCCCGATAAGCTCGTAAATTTAATCTATTCAAAGCTCGGTCAGGACAGACTCGGCTCGCAGATTTTCGGAGACAAAGGAACAATAACCGTTGAGTCGATTTCAAAGCTTATTAATATGAACATAATTGATAATAACGGCAACAAAACCGAAATAATCGGAGACGTGCCAAAGGAAAAGCTTATGGGCTATGAGGCAAAAGCTTTTGAAAGCTTTATTTCAAATCCTGACGATGAATATTATGCTGTGACAAGTGAAAGAGCTTTACAGGTCAGCAGGGTAATGAAAGAAATCCGCAAAATTTCGGGAATAAAATTTGATTAATCGGGTGTTTGATATGAAAGCAGAAATATATAACACTCTTCCCGAAGAGGCACATGTTATCAGGAACACTGTCTTTATTGAGGAGCAGGGCTTTGAAAAAGAGTTTGACAGCATTGATGCCCAAGCGGCGCATATTTTGTTATATGACAGCAATTTGCCTGCTGCAACCTGCAGAATATTTTGGGATAATGATATGAATTCTCATGTGCTTGGCAGGCTTGCCGTTCTGAAGGAATACAGAGGCAGGGGTCTGGGTGCGGCTGTGGTAAAAGAGGCGCTTGATTATGTTAAAAGCGCAGGCGGCAAACAGCTTATGCTTCATTCTCAATGCCGTGCAGCAGGTTTTTATGAAAGACTCGGTTTTACCGCATTCGGAGACATCGGATATGATGAAGGTTGCCCTCATATATGGATGAAAAAAGAATTATAAAAATAAGGCGTGGTTTTGTACCGCGCCTTAAACTTTTAATAGAGAGTTTTTGAAAGATAAAAGCAAACCCAAAGAGCAATAACAAAAGCTGATTCAGCAGGGATTGCAAGCTTGGTATACGGGCATTTCCAGCCTTTGTCAATGCAGAGGAAAATCGTTCTTGTAACAAGCACGGTTGTTGCAAAGAAAAGACCGCCGACAAGTGAGTAAACAGGAGTTTCAAGTGCAACGGTAAGATAAAGCAGAAATGCACCGAGAGCAAAGGAAATTCCGCCGTAATAAACTCGGATTTCGGTTTTGCCCGCATTGTCAACGGGTTTAACGGCAAAGCTTTCGGCATTTTTTATCGGATTTGTGATAAAAACAATTGCCATTCCGAAAAAGTAAAGCACAAGGCCTATCACCGCAATTCCTGCGGGAATATTGGAAAATAATATTTCTTTCAGATTCATATTTTTATCCCTCTCTTAAATGAATTTTATAATATCTTCAACTGTTTCGGCGATGTAATCTGCACCTGCGTTTTCAAGTTCTTCTCTGTCACCGTAGCCGAAAAGAACACCGATTGAATCAAGCCCGTTTTCCTTTGCACCGAGAATATCGTGCAATCTGTCACCAATCATAACCGCATCTTCGGCTTTGCAGCCGCTTTCTTTTAGTGCATAAGCTATAACATCACCTTTTTTGCTTCGTGAGGTATCCATGGTTGCGCCTGCCATGCAGTCGAAATATTTATCAAGACCGAAATGAACAAGAATTCTTACTGCGAATTCTTCGGGCTTTGATGTGGCAAGAATGATTTTTCTTCCCGATGCCTTGATTCCTTTCAGCAGATTTTCAATTCCGTCATAGACCGCATTTTCAAATATTCCGATATCACGGAAATATTCACGGTAATAAACTATTGCCTTTTCTGCTTCTTCGTCGGAAAAGCCGTAGTATTTCATAAATGAATCGTGCAGGGGAGGACCGATGAATTTATAAAGCTCTTTCTTATCTTCAACCTCAATGCCGAATTTCTTCAGAGCATGAGCAACGGAGTTGGTTATTCCCTGACCGGGGTCTGTGAGTGTCCCGTCAAGGTCAAAAAGCACGGTGTTATACATAAAATCTCCTTAAGCATATCAGTAGCTGATTTTAAGTGTTTTGATTTCAAAGGGTCTGAAAGAAATCTCGTTTTGAGATAATTCGCCCTGAACCTCTTCAAGCATATTGGTGATTTCGATTTTCTTTGCGCCGTCAAAGAATTTAACGGGGCAGTTTGTATGTGTACCTTCTGCTTCATAAAGTCTTGCAATGAAAGCCTTTTCGTTATCTTCGCAGGGCTTTATTGCTTCAACAATAATGTTTTCTGCTTCGGGAACAACAAGCGGTATCGCTTCAAAATCACCTTTGCCTGCGATAACCGGAATATTCAGCTCATATGCAGGCTTTACTACAGCTTCAGCGCCGAATCCGCAGTCGTGGGGAAGGAAGGAATAAACGGTTTTGTGAATTCCTTTGTCGCCTTCAATATCGGGTCTTGTGCCGCCCTTATGGAGGGAAAGACGCATGTTGCCGCCTTCAACGCTTATTCCGTATTTGCTGTCGTTGAGGATGGCAGCGCCGAAACGGGTTTCGGAAAGGTCGGTGTATTTATGGTTAACAACTTCAAATTTTGCTTTTTCAACGGAATCATTTCTGGTTGTGGGTCTCATAACATTACCGTACTGAATTTCAAAGCGTGCAAAGTTGTTATAAATATTTGTATCAAATGCGGCTTTGAGGAAACGGTGGTTATCCTGCCAGTCCATAACGGTATCAAATCTGATTTCTGCGCTGTCTGCAAAATAGAAAGCATCCTGAGTAACAGTAGACTTTTTCGTAATTTGATATTTGCTTCTTATGATAACAGCTGCCGCACCGTGAGAAATGATTTCTCGGCTTAAAAGCACGGAATTATCCGCAAATTTGCAGTCGAGGTCGGCATCTATATCCCAGTTATCCCATGCCGCAGGCAAATCCTCTGCGGTGATGAATGAATTGAGGGGATAGCCGCTGCCTCTTACCTCTCTGTTTGCACGCTTATCAACAAGTGACTCGATGTAGCCTTTGCTGTCAAACTTGATATCCGCAAAAGGAGTTGAAATGCCGTTTTCGGAAACTATGATTTCGCTCTTTATATCAGCTGTTCCCTTGATAAGCTTGATTTTTAAGGTTGAAAATGCAGGTACGGTTAAACCGCTGATAATAAGAATATTCTTGCCGTCAAGATTTTTGTATGTTTGCTGTTTGCAGTTGCAGTCTGCAATATATCCCTCTTCGCATTCAAGGAAAACAGGATCGCATCTGTCAAATGAAAGAGTGTTTGTAACCGTAACAAATTCACCCTCGCCCGTAACTGCATCGGAAATGAGCTTTCCTGCTGTTTCAAGGAGTCTGTTTGTCTGCTCAAGAGAAAGCTTGTGAGCGGAATTAATGCAGGTGCCGGGAAGAATATCGTGGAACTGATTGAGAAGCAAATCTTCGTAAAGAGGATGGGTTTTCTCATCTGTTGCAGCCTCACCGTTTTTAACAGCCTTGCTTACGGTCAGAAATTCAAGGTCACGAAGTGCAATTTCGGCTTTTCTGTTATTGTGCTTTATGTTGTGTTGATTTGTGAGCGTGCCTCTGTGAAGCTCAAGGTAAAGCTCTCCCGTGTATGTGTTGGGATGCTTGACCTCTGATTCCAACTCCTGCATGAAATCGCCGACTTTTGTGTATTCGGCCTTTGCACAGCCGTTCAGGTCTTTAATTCTGCGTGCGGTCTCAATCATTTCAAACTGCGGACCGCCTCCGCCGTCGCCGTGACCGAAGGCTTCAAGGCGCATTCTTGTAACATTGCGCTCATTGAGTGAATGATTGTGTTTTACATCTCCTGTAACCGCATAACAGAAATCCTTCGGTGCGGGCCATGCGGCAGTTGTATTGAAATGAGTAAACACCTTTGTGCCGTCAATTCCCTGCCAATAGAAGGTGTCATACGGAAAATGGTTAACGTCATTCCAGTCGATTTTTGTGGTGAGGAAATAATCAACGCAGCATCCCTTCATAATCTGCGGAATTGCGGCGCTGTAGCCGAAGGTATCGGGCAGCCAGAAGCAGTTCGAGGTAAAATTGAAATGCTTTCTCGTGAATCTCTGACCCCAGAGAAATTGTCTTATCATCGATTCACCCGAGGTTATGTTGCAGTCGCATTCAACCCATACGCCGCCGTTGGGCTCATATCTGCCTTCAATAGCTTTTTCTTTGATTTTTTCAAAAAGCTCGGGATAATGTTCAAGGAGCATGTTTGAATGGCATGCAGAGCTTTGAATAAATAAATGCTCGGGATATTGCTCCATGAGTGCAAGCTGATTTGAATATGTTCTCGCGCATTTTTTGATTGTTTCCGTTGCTTTCCAGAGCCATGCGGTATCAAGGTGTGAATGTCCTATGATTCCGACCTTTGCCGCTTCGGGACCGTTTTTGACTGCAAGAGCTTCTTTAAGGAAAGGTGAAGCCGATTTCAAGGCATCCCTGAAGGTTTCTTCGTCAATGTCATCAAAGGCATAATAAATTCTCTTATGCACCTCATAAAGCGCATTTATAAGGTCGCCTTTTCTGAATGAGGTATCGGGCAGGGTTTCAATAAGCTCGTTTATAACCTTCAAATCAAAATAGAAATCATTGATAAGAGGGTCTTTTACGCATATGTCAAGCCCGTCAAAATGATATTTATATTCCTTGATAAGTCTGTCGGTTTGAAAAGGTTGAGTTCCGTAGTGCGAATGGCCTGCATATGCTTCAATCGCAATTTCAATTTTTTCGCCTGCTTTAACATTCATCTTAACAAGGTCGCAGTAATGATTGCCGTGACCCGTGAAAACAATCTTTGTTGCAAATGTGCCGAAGGGTTTGCCGTTTACCCAGAGAAGGGATTCATAGCCCTCTGTATGGGGCATAACAAAGAGATTTTCCCCTTCAAGCTCCTCGGGGACGGTAAATTCCGCCTTGAACCAGCAAAAGGACTCCTCGCTTCCCCAAATCCATCCGCTTTCAACGGGAGAAAAGAGAGATTCATCGGGAATTTCATAAAATCTTTCCTGCGTTTCAAATGCAAGAACCTTATCTATTTTAATCACCTGTTTGAACAGCATGGGGTTAAGTGTTTTTTCAAATCTTTTGAGCTTTGAAAGCATGCGTTCGGTCTGTTTTTCTGCAAGCATGATATCATTCCTTTCGGTTTACCGATATCGACAATTATACCCTCTATAATATAAAATTACAATGATAAAAATCAAAATAATAATAAAAAACTTTAAGTTGAATATCTCGCCTTGCGGTTGAGTTATTTTCAAGAACGCCGTTATTGTTTTTGAGCGTAATTCAGGTTATTATTAAGTCAAGCTGATCAGCCAAATAAATTAAAAGGTGGCAGAAACATGATTTATATTGGTGAAAACATTAAAAGATTAAGACGTGAAAGAGAGTTAACGCAGGAAACACTTGCCGACTTTTTGGGCGTAACGTTCCAGAGTGTCAGCAAATGGGAGAGGGGAGAAAGCTATCCCGATATAACTTTTCTGCCTTCAATTGCCTCGTTTTTTGATGTGAGCTATGATGAACTTCTCGGATTTGATGAAACGTTTAAAGAAAAGAAGGTTCAGGAGTATATTGATGAATATAATAATATGCGTCTGAAGGATTCTCCGTATGTTTATGAAATGATGAGCAGGGCGGTTAAAGAATTCCCCGGTGAGTTCCGTTTGCTTGTGCGTTATCTTGAAATGCTTATAGCAACAAAATCAAACACTAACAGCGACAGCGAGCTTATTCTTGAAGAAGTTGAAAAAATCTACGGTAATATTATCCGCTACTGCACAAACGACACAATAAGAATGTGGGCAAAAAGGCTTGTTTGTATGTATTACAATACTCTTTGCTATAAAACAAAAAAGGAAAAATATACGGAAAAGACCCGTGAAATGGCAAAGGAAATGCCGAAGATGACCGATAGCGGAGATTATATAATGACAATAATAAATCTCCCTGATGATGAGCATTATGCTGCCTGCGATGAGGCGCTTGAAAACGAAATACTTCTTCTTATGGGCACGGTCAATAATAAAATTCACTATAAAAAGAAGTTTTCAACGGAATATGAAATTGAAGCAAAAGAAAAACTTGTAAAAATGGTTGAGATGTTCTATGATGACGGAAACTACGGTAAATGTTACCGTTCGATGATTTATGCATTGGGTGACCTCGGAAGGCTTTATTTTGAAATCGGTGATGAAGCCAATGCACTTAAATATCTTGAAAAATGTGCAACTCAAGCTGTAAAGCATGACGGAATGCCCGAAGAAACAAAGCTTGGTTCGCTCATTATGGAAGGTCATGTTTATAAAAAGACAAAATACGGCAAAACGATGAGCGAAAGAATGAAGGACCGCTTTGAAAACAGCTATAATCTTTCGGATGAATTCAAAGCGAGCAAGGAATTTGTTAAGATAATTGATATTCTCGGATAGAATCGGCGGGCTGTCTTATTAAAACAAGACAGCCCGTTAAAATTTATGGATTTTTTTCGCTTTTTATATTGACTTTTTTGAAAGCATATGTTAAAATAGCTGACGTTCCGAATGTGCGGGTGTAGTTCAATGGTAGAATCCCAGCCTTCCAAGCTGGTCGTGTGGGTTCGATTCCCATCACCCGCTCCAATATGCGCTTGTAGCTCAGCTGGATAGAGCAACTGCCTTCTAAGCAGTGGGTCAGGGGTTCGAGTCCCTTCAAGCGCGCCATAACTGCGGCTTTCAGCCGCAGTTTCCAAATGGTGGCTGTAGCTCAGTTGGTTAGAGTGCCAGGTTGTGGCCCTGGAGGTCGTGGGTTCGAATCCCATCAGCCACCCCATTTAGTTTGTAGTTACGCAAAGCATCAGCTTTGCGTATTTTAGTATAACGGTAACAAGCATAATATATTGGGGCGTCGTCAAGCGGTAAGACAACAGACTTTGACTCTGTCATTCGCTGGTTCAAATCCAGCCGTCCCAGCCAGAAAAAGACATCCTTCGGGGTACCTTCCATAAGGAAGTTGCCCCGGGGAGGTTCTTGCAGTAAAACTGAATAACTGTAATTTGAAGGGGCTGTCTCACTAAAGAAGTGATGCAGCCTCGATTTTTATGCAAAAAAACAAAACGTCAGACAGTATCAATCGGCGGGAGCATTGCTCTCGCTTTTACAAATGATGTCTTATGTAACGGCTTTGAAATTCAAAAATTCTCAAGTGCATACTGTTTTCTAATCTTGCATCACCTGAAACATTCGCCACGTACAGTATCAACAAAGGTAAGGCGTGCGGTAATTTTCTCTTAGCATATCGCCGACCTTGGGCGGACTCTTATCCGCGATCAATTACATCGTTATTCAATTTTAATTTTAGCTTACTATACCACACGAAAAACTTGTTCGTGAAGACTGCTTCATAACTTTTTTGACTAACTTGTTTGCTGCAATTATAATGTTACCACTTGAACAAATCAGAAACAAGTTGTATAATAATTGTATATTTATAAATTCACTCATACAGAGGTGAGATAAATGAATATACTGCATATGAAGTATGCCGTTGAGGTTGCAAAGGTGGGTTCGCTGAATAAAGCGGCTGAAACTCTTTATGTTGCATTGCCCAATATCAGTCGTTCAATCAAAGAGCTTGAAGCAGATTTGGGAATAACCGTTTTTGACCGCACAGCAAAGGGAATGGTGCTCACTCCCGAAGGCGAAGAGTTTATCAGCTACGCCAAGGATATCCTCAAGCAGATTGACCAGGTTGAGAATATGTATAAAAGCGGTCATATCAGAAAGCAGAAGTTTTCTATTTCCGTGCCGAGGGCATGCTATATTTCCGATGCCTTTGCGGAGTTTTCAAAAACTCTTTCAAAGGATGCCTGTGAAATTTTCTATAAGGAAACCAATTCGCAGAGAACAATCAACAACATTCTGAATCACGACTATAAGCTTGGCATTATCCGTTATGCGGAGAATTTTGATAAGTATTTCAAATCAATGCTTGAAGAAAAATCTTTGAGCTATGAAATGGTAACGGAGTTTTCATATTGCCTTATTATGAGCAAGGATAATCCGCTTGCGAATAAAAAAGAAATTACTTTTGATGATTTGACGGATTATATTGAAATTGCACATGCTGACCCTTATGTACCGTCGCTTCCTCTTGCGAAGGTTGTCAAATCAGAATTGCCCGATAATATTGACCGCAGAATTTTTATTTTTGAAAGAGCAAGCCAGTTTGATTTGCTTTCACAAAACCCCGAAACATTCATGTGGGTTTCTCCCGCACCGCCGAGTGTGCTTGAACGTTATAACCTTGTTCAGAAAAAGTGTGTTGATAATAAAAAGGTATATAAAGATGTTTTGATATACCGTAACGGATATAAGCTTACAGATCTCGACAAAAAGTTTATAACGGCTCTTTGTGAATCAAAACGAAAGCATCTGAATAATGAAATTTCCAAGACTCGTCTGTAAAGGACGGGTCTTGATTTTTTTGTATCGATATAAGGGTTATCGATATTGATAATACCGATTGAACATTTTAATAATTCCCAACTCCTTTAAGTTTTGTTAAGATAGCTATGGTCAAAAGAGAGGAGGCATTACGGTGGAAAAATCGGGCATAACCAAAGCAACTTTAGGCAGACTTCCGCATTATCTTCAGCTTTTGCGAGAACTTTCGGTTGATGATGTTCCGTATATTTCCGCAACCGTGATTGCCAAAAAGCTTTCTCTCGGAGAGGTTCAGGTAAGAAAAGACCTGAATGCCGTAAGCGGAGCTGGTAAGCCGAAGGTCGGTTATAAGACGGCTGACCTGATAAAGTGCATCGAGAGCCATCTCGGTCAGAGCAACATGACCAATGCTGTTCTTGTCGGAGCAGGCAAGCTGGGAAAGGCGCTTCTCGAATTCGATGATTTTGAGGACTACGGCGTGAAAATCATTGCCGCATTCGACTGCAACGAAACGGCAATCCGTTATAACCGTTCAGTTGAAATTCTTCCGATGAAGGAATTTCACTTCTTCTGCAAACAGAATGATGTGCAAATCGGGATAATAACCGTAGGTTCGGGTTCAGCTCAAGCAGTTTGTGAGCAAATGATTGAAAGTGGAATTTCTGCAATCTGGAACTTTGCTCCGTGCAACCTCGAAGTGCCCGACGGCATATTATTGAAGCAGGAAAGGCTTGCTCTTTCTCTTGCACATCTTAACAATCAGTTATCAAATATGTAAATTATTTTCAGGAGGATATAAAATGGCTACAAAGACTTATGAAATCATCGACGGCGTTGAAAAGCTCAACGAAGCAATTCAGCGTGTAAGAAAAGCTCAGCAGGTTTTCGCAACCTATACCCAGGAGCAGGTTGACAAGATTTTTCTTGCAGCTGCATCCGCAGCAAATAAGGCAAGAATCCCCCTCGCAAAGATGGCTGTTGAAGAAACAGGCATGGGTATTGTTGAAGATAAGGTTATCAAGAATAACTACGCTTCGGAATATATTTACAATGCTTATAAAGACACAAAGACCTGCGGTGTAATCGAAGAAGATAAGGCTTTCGGAATTAAGAAAGTTGCAGACCCTATCGGTGTTATTGCGGCGGTTATTCCAACAACAAACCCCACCTCAACCGCTATTTTTAAGTGCCTTCTTGCTCTCAAAACAAGAAATGCTATTATTATCTCTCCGCACCCCAGAGCAAAGGGTTGTACAATTGCAGCTGCAAAGCTTGTTCTTGAAGCTGCTGTTGCAGCAGGTGCTCCCGAAGGAATCATTGACTGGATTGACGTTCCCTCACTCGAAATGACAAACACAGTTATGAAGGAAGCAGATATCATCCTCGCAACAGGCGGCCCAGGCATGGTTAAGGCTGCTTATTCAAGCGGCAAGCCTGCTCTCGGTGTTGGCGCAGGTAACACTCCCGCAATTATCGATGACAGCGCTGACATTCTTCTCGCTGTTAACTCAATCATCCACTCAAAGACATTCGATAACGGTATGATTTGTGCTTCAGAGCAGTCGGTTATCGTTATGGAAAGTATTTATGATACCGTTAAGGAAGAATTCGCTGCAAGAGGCTGCTATTTCCTCAATCCCGCAGAAACAGAAAAGGTAAGAAAGACTATCATCATCAACGGCGCACTCAACGCAAAAATCGTTGGTCAGCCTGCCGCAAAGATTGCAGAGCTTTCAGGCGTAACCGTTCCCGAAGGAACAAAGATTCTTATCGGTGAAGTTGAAAGCGTTGATATCAGCGAAGAATTTGCTCACGAAAAGCTTTCGCCCGTTCTTGCAATGTATAAGGCAACAAGCTTTGAGGATGCACTCGCAAAGGCAGAACACCTTGTTGCAGACGGCGGCTACGGTCATACCTCATCAATTTATCTCAATGAAGTAACCGAAACAGAAAAGATTAACGAGTTTGCCGCAAGAATGAAGACTTGCCGTATTCTTGTTAATACTCCCTCGTCACACGGCGGTATCGGTGACCTCTATAACTTTAAGCTTGCTCCCTCACTCACACTCGGCTGTGGTTCATGGGGCGGTAATTCCGTAAGCGAAAACGTTGGTGTTAAACACCTTATCAATATCAAAACTGTTGCAGAAAGAAGGGAAAATATGCTTTGGTTCCGTGCACCCGAAAAGGTATATATCAAGAAAGGCTGTCTTCCCGTTGCACTCGATGAGCTCAAGAACGTTATGGGCAAGAAGAGAGCTTTCATTGTAACAGACACATTCCTCTATGAAAACGGCTATACAAAGCCCATCACAGATAAGCTCGACGAAATGGGCATTGCTCATACAACATTCTTTGATGTTCAGCCTGACCCCACACTCCTCAACGCAAAAAACGGCGCTGCTCAGATGGCTGCATTCAAGCCCGACACAATCATCGCTCTCGGTGGCGGCTCTGCAATGGACGCAGCAAAGATTATGTGGGTTCTTTATGAGCATCCCGAAGCAGATTTTATGGATATGGCAATGAGATTCATCGATATCCGCAAGAGAGTTTACACATTCCCCAAGATGGGCGAAAAGGCATATTTCATCGCAGTTCCCACATCTGCGGGTACAGGCTCCGAAGTTACTCCCTTCGCAGTTATCACAGATGAATCAACAGGCGTTAAATATCCTCTTGCTGACTATCAGCTTCTTCCCAACATGGCAATTATCGATACAGATTTCCATATGTCAGCTCCCAAGGGTCTTACGGCAGCATCGGGTATCGACGCAGTAACACACGCTGTTGAAGCTTACGCTGCAATGCTTGCAACCGACTACACAGACGGTCTTGCACTTCAGGCGCTCAAGAATATCTTCACATATCTTCCCAGAGCATACGAAAACGGTCAGACAGACATTGAAGCAAGAGAGAAGATGGCTAACGCCGCAACAATGGCAGGTATGGCATTCGCAAACGCATTCCTCGGCATCTGCCACTCAATGGCTCATAAGCTCGGTGCATTCCATCATCTTCCCCACGGCGTTGCAAACGCACTTATGATTGAAGAAGTTCTCCGCTTCAATGCTTCCGAAGCACCCGCAAAGATGGGCACATTCTCACAGTATGACCATCCCCACACTCTTGCTCGCTATGCAGAAATCGCTGATTATCTCGGTCTCGGCGGCAAGAATAATAACGAAAAACTTGAAAATCTTATCAAGGCTATCAACGACCTCAAGAAGACCGTTGGTATCAAGGATACAATCAAGGATTACGGCATCGACGAAAAGGATTTCCTTGACCGTCTTGATGATATGGTTGAACAGGCATTTGATGACCAGTGCACAGGCGCAAACCCCAGATATCCCCTTATGAGCGAACTCAAGCAGATGTATCTCAACGCATATTACGGTAAGCACTTTGTTGAAAAGGCTATGCCCACAGCAGATGACATCAAGGTTTTTGAGTCCGACAAGGTTAAGTCAGCATACAGAAAAAGCAAGAAGGCATAATTGAGAAGGAGGATATACAACAATGAAACTTGACAGAGTTATAGCAGTAAGAAACAATAAGACAATCTACCGTGACGGCGACGTTTGCGTTAAGGTTTTTAACGATGATTATTCAAAGGCTGATGTTCTCAATGAGGCACTTAATCAGGCAAGAATTGAAGAAACAGGTCTCAATATTCCCAAGGTTCTTGAAGTTACAATGATTGACGGAAAATGGGCAATCGTTTCCGAATATATCAAGGGCAAAACACTTGCACAGCTTATGGCAGAAGATGAAGATAAGAAGAGCAAATATCTCGAGCTTCTTGTTGACCTTCAGCTTGAAGTGCAGTCAAAGACCTGCCCTCTTCTCAACAAGCTCAAGGATAAGATGAACAGAAAAATCAGCCAGTCAGAGCTTGAAGCAACAACAAAGTATGACCTTCATACACGTCTTGAAGGCATGCCCAAGCACAATAAAGTCTGCCACGGTGACTTCAACCCCTCAAACATCATAATCGCAGAAGACGGCACTCCTTATATCCTTGACTGGTCACATGCAACACAGGGCAACGCATCAGCAGATGCTGCAAGAACTTATCTTCTTTTCTGGCTCAACGGTGATATCGCAGGCGCAAAGGAATATCTTGAACTCTTCTGCAAAAAAAGCAACACAGCTATGCAGTATGTTCAGAAGTGGATGCCCATTGTTGCCGCTTCACAGTCGGTTAAGGGCAACGAAAAAGAAAGAGAATTCCTTCTTTCATGGGCAAACGTTGTTGACTACGAATAATAAAGAACGGGGAGAAAAATGTTATGAAAATTACAGTATGTATCGGCTCATCATGCCATATCAAGGGTTCAAGACAGGTTGTTGAACAGCTTCAGTATCTCATCAGCGAAAATAAGCTCGGCGATAAGGTTGAGCTCGGCGGAACTTTCTGCATGGGAAAATGCCAGCAGGGCGTATGTGTTACCGTTGACGATAATTTCTTCTCGGTAACTCCCGAAACGGTAAACGAATTCTTCTCAAAAGAAGTTATTGCGAAGGTGTAAGCTATGGTGATTGTTCAGGTTTGCGTTGGCAGTTCATGCCACCTGAAGGGTTCACCCGAAATTGTTGAGCTCCTTCAGAAAGCCGTTGAAGAACATCATCTTGAAGACGAGGTTACACTTGCCGGAAGCTTTTGCATCGGCAAGTGTAATCGCGTTGGTGTAACAATTCAGGTCAATGATGATGTTCACGCCGGCATAACAAAAGAGAATTTTAAAGAATTTTTTAATGACAATATTCTGTCAGCAGTTGAAGGGAAGTAATAATTTATGAATTGCCTTACTCTTAAAAAATCAAACTGCAAAAACTGCTATAAATGTATCCGCCATTGCCCGGTCAAAGCCATCCGCTTTTCGGGCAATCAGGCGCATATTATAGGTAACGAATGCATTCTCTGCGGTCAGTGCTTTGTTGTGTGTCCGCAGAATGCAAAGGAAATCGTTAATGAGGTTGAAAAGGCAAAAGTGCTCATTCAGAGCGGTGACCCGGTTGTAGTCAGCCTTGCTCCCTCATTTATCGCAAACTATGACGGTGCGGGTATAAATTCCATGCGTTCGGCACTTCAGAAGCTCGGCTTTTTTGATGTTGAAGAAACCGCAATCGGTGCAACTATTGTTAAGAATGAATATGAAAGAATACTTGCGGAAGAGGAGAGAGATGTTATCATTTCTTCCTGCTGTCATTCAATAAATCTTCTGATTCAGAAGCATTATCCCGCAGCACTCGAATATCTTGCCGATGTTATGTCACCAATGCAGGCACACTGTCAGGATATTAAAAAGCGTATTCCAAACGCAAAAACCGTTTTTGTCGGCCCTTGCGTTGCAAAGAAGGATGAGGCTGATTATTACGAAGGCATTGCAGATGCCGTTCTAACCTTTGAAGAGCTTACGGAATGGCTCAAAGAGGAAAATATTGAGCTTGAAGCAGTTTCGGATAAAGACGAATTCAGCCGTGCAAGATTCTTCCCCACAACGGGCGGTGTGCTCAAAACAATGTCCGAAATGAGCGACTATACATACGTTGCCATTGACGGCGTTGAAAACTGCATTGCAGTTCTCAAGGATATTGAAAAGGGCAAGATTCACAAATGCTTCATTGAAATGTCTGCTTGTGTCGGCAGCTGTGTAGGCGGTCCCGTTATCGAAAAATATCACCACACGTCAAACATAAAAGACTATATTGAAGTTGCCAACTATGCAGGCAGTAAGGATTTTGAGGTTGACCAGCCCAAGGCAATTGAACTCAAAAAGAATTTCAGCTTCATTGAAAGAAAGCTTCCTCTTCCCTCGGAAGCAGAAATAAACAATATTCTCCGTCAGATGGGTAAATTCAAGCCTTCCGATGAGCTCAACTGCGGTTCGTGTGGCTATAATACCTGCCGTGAAAAAGCAATTGCAATTTCACAGGGCAAGGCTGAATTTTCAATGTGTCTGCCTTATCTTAAGGATAAAGCAGAAAGCTTTTCAGACACAATAGTCAAAAACACTCCCAACGGACTTATCGTTCTCAACGAACAGCTTGAGGTTCAGCAGATTAACACCGCTGCAAGAAAGATTATGAATATCCGCTCTGCATCCGATGTTCTCGGCGACCAGGTAATCAGAATTCTTGACCCCAGCGTATTTATGACCGTTCTTTCAACGGGCAGAGATGTCCGTGACCAGCGTGTATATCTTGCAGAATATAAGAGATACGTTGAGCAGACTGTTGTTTATGACCGTGACTCGCACCTTCTTATCGGAATTATGCGTGATGTTACCGATGAAGAAGCAGAACGTGAAAAGAAGGAGAATATCAGCCGTCAGACCGTTGAGGTTGCTGACAGAGTTGTTGAAAAGCAGATGCGCATTGTTCAGGAAATTGCATCGCTTCTCGGTGAAACAGCTGCAGAAACAAAAATCGCTCTTGCGAAGCTGAAGGAGTCGATTACCGATGAATGATTTGTGTGCAGATATCGGCTATAAAAGTGTAAATCACTACGGCGAAGAGCTTTGCGGTGACCACGTTGATGTTGTTGAACAGGACGAAAACTCAACGGTTATCGTTCTTGCTGACGGCCTCGGAAGCGGAGTTAAAGCAAGCATTCTTTCAACTTTGACATCAAAGATTATTTCTACTATGATGGCAGAGGGACTTCCTCTTGAGGAATGCGTTTCAACCATTGCAGCAACCCTTCCCGTTTGTTCCGTCAGAGGTGTAGCATACTCAACTTTTACTATCATTCACCTCAAGAACAACGAAATTGCAGAGGTTATTCAGTATGATAATCCGCAGGTAATCATTATCCGTGATGAAGAAAACTACGATTATCCGAAAACGGAAATGAATATCGGCGGCAAAAAGATTTTCAAGAGTGTAATAAAGCTTCGTGAAAATGATATTTTTGTTGCAATGAGTGACGGCTGTCCTCATGCGGGAATCGGCATGTCATATAATTTCGGATGGAAAAGAGAGGATATAATCTCTTTCATGGAAACTCTTGCTCCCGTCGGATATACCGCTAAAACCCTTTCAACAATCCTTGTTGACGAATGCTATAAGCTCTACGGCGGAAAACCGGGTGACGATGCAACGGCTTGTGTTGTCCGTATCAGAAAGCGTGAGCCGATGAATATTCTTTTCGGACCTCCGTCAAACAGAGACGATGCAAACAGAATGATGTCCCTTTTCTTCTCAAAAGAGGGTAAGCATATTATCTGCGGCGGTACAACCTCTTCCATTGCCGCAAAATATCTTAATAAACCTATTAAGGCAAGCCTTAATTTCGAAAAAGCCGATGTGCCTCCGATAGCGGAAATCGAAGGCGTTGACCTTGTAACAGAAGGTGTTATCACGGTTAACAAGGTTCTTGAATATGCAAAGGATTATCTCGGCGAAAACGAGCATTATGAGCATTGGAGCTTAAAGCGTGACGGCGCTTCCTTAATTTCACGCTTGCTTTTTGAGGAAGCAACTGATATAAATTTCTATGTAGGCCGAGCAATTAACCCCGCTCATCAGAATCCCGATCTGCCTATTAATTTCAGCATAAAAATGAATCTTGTTGAGGAGCTTTCAGCATGCCTCAAAAAGATGGGTAAACGCATTAAGGTCAGCTACTTTTAAGGAGAATTATTATGAGAAAGTTTGACACAAAAGTTCAATATCTTAAATACAAAGTTCTGCGTGAGGTCGCAAGGCTTTCGTGGAACGATACCTTGTATGACAACATTCTCGATATCCCCAAAAATCTTGTTCCGGGTAATGAACCCACAATGCGTTGCTGTGTTTATAAAGAGCGTGCAATTCTTGCCGAAAGAGTAAAAATTGCAATGGGCGGCGATAAGAATAACCATAATGTTATCGAGGTTATCGATATCGCTTGCGACGAATGCCCTGTCGGCGGTTACGAAGTAACAAATGCCTGCCGCGGCTGTCTTGCCCACAGATGCGAGGATGTATGTAAAAAAGGCGCAATCACATTTGATAATAACCACGTTGCACACATTGACAAATCAAAGTGTGTTGAATGCGGTGCGTGTGCAAAGGTTTGTCCCTATACCGCAATTGTCAGCCGAAAAAGACCTTGTCAGAGTGCTTGCAAAATAAAAGCGATTTCAATGAATGAGCAGAAAGCGGCAACTATCAACAACGATAAATGCACTGCTTGCGGCGCCTGTGTTTATCAGTGTCCCTTCGGTGCGATAATGGATAAATCCTATATGGTTAACGTTATCGACATCATCAAAAAGAGCGAAGAGAACAAAAAATATAAGGTTTACGCAGTTGTTGCTCCGTCAATTTCAAGCCAGTTCACCTATGCAAAACTCGGTCAGGTTATCAGCGGACTTAAAGAACTCGGATTCTTTACTGTTGTTGAAGCGGCACTCGGTGCGGATATGGTTGCAATGGCAGAATCAAAAGAACTTGCGGAAAAAGGCTTCCTTACAAGCTCCTGCTGTCCCGCTTTTGTGTCTTATGTGAAGTCTGCATTCCCTCAACTTGCAGAGCATATTTCGCATAATCTTTCACCTATGGCGGCGCTTGCAAAATATATCAAAGAAACAAGCGAAGGTGCAAAAGTTGTTTTCATCGGACCTTGCACTGCAAAAAAAGCAGAGGCACAGCTTGAATCAGTCAAGCCTTATGTGGACAGCGTACTGACCTTTGAAGAACTTCAGGCACTATTTGACAGCAAGGATATCGACATCACAACTCTTGATGAAGATGTGCTTGATAATGCGTCATATTACGGCAGAATATTTGCACGCAGCGGAGGTCTTTCGGATGCAGTTGCGCAGGCGATGAAGGAGCAGGGTATTGAATTTGACCTCAAGCCTGCCGTTTGCGACGGAATTGAAGCCTGCAGAATGGCACTTCTCAAAAAGAGCAAGAATGTTCTTGATGCAAACTTCATTGAAGGTATGGCTTGTATCGGCGGATGCATCGGCGGCGCAGGCTGTCTTACCCACGGCGAAAAAAACAAGTCCGAAGTTGATAAATACGGCAGAGAAGCAATGGAAAAAACAATCTCCGATGCCGTTTCAATTTTAAAATAAGTTATTCATATATCTACCCCAATCTTGACAAACGCACCGAGCAATTATACTCGGTGCGTTTGCTTTAGTGTAATGTGGCATTTGTCTTAGCGGGCAACAAATTTGAACGTACAAATCCGCAATTAAGGGGTTTTCACCCCTAACACCCCACAGAAAAAAGTTTGTATAAAAATAAAATCAGATGCAGCTTGAGTGAATCACGTGCACCTATTTTTATGATAGCCGAGTTCAATATTATCCATGTTTTATCAAATCTAAAACCTGATTTATATTTTTCTTGCCGAATGACACCTTATCGTCATTGATAACCAAACACGGAACACTCATAACATTGTATTTTTTCTTCAGTTCATCAAAATGCTGAATATCGTAAACTTCGGCACGGATGTTTGGTTTTAATGTTGCTATACGCTGGCAGGCGATGACCAGATCGGGGCACATCGTGCATGATAAAGACACCAATATCTTCAAATTTACAGATTTTTTTGTTTCTTTAATCTCCTGAAATGTTTGTTCGTCTGTTTTTTGACCCGGTCCTGCAGCGTTATAAAGTCCGAGCATAAACGAGGTGAACTCGTGACCTGATGGTACACCGTGGAATGCAATTCCGGTATCAATTCCGTTATCAAGAAAAACACGGACACAAGGCGCTTGATTTTCAGCATCGTTTCTGTCGGCAACCGATACCGTGAGTTTGTCCGTAAGTGCCGCAAGATTTGTAATAAAACTCTCAAGCTCTGTTGAAACAGGACGGTTGTCCAAAAACAGTTTTAATATCAGATTACGCTGCATTTTGCTGAATACGCCGTTTAATTGTTGTTTCATGTAGGCGGAAAAGATTTCGTCGGAATCATGCGCAGTATTTTCTTCCGTTACGGGAGATTCTTCAACAGTTTTTGCCGTCGGCTGTTTTGCACAGAGTCCCGTTTTTTGCTGTACGGTTGCAACATACTTTTCAAGCTCTGTTGCCGCAAGAGCACCGTCGCCCGTAGCGGTAACAATCTGACGGAGAGGTTTTATGCACACATCTCCTGCGGCATAAATTCCGTCAACGCTTGTTTTTTGTTCCGAATCGGTAATGATATATCCGTGCTCATTTAATTCGAGTATATCCTTTACCAATTCAGTATCGGGAGAATATCCTGCAAATACAAATACTCCGAAAAAGTCTCCGTTTTTCGCACGGTATTCGGTGATCTCACCGCTTTTGTTGTTTTTATATCGGATATGGTTCAGACCGTTTTCACCTGATACTTCTTCAACGACAGTATTGGTGATAACGGTTATTTTATCGTGATTTTTTGCTTTGTCGGCAACAGAAGCCGCACAGCTGAAATCGTCTTTACGGATAAGGATTGTTACATGTTTGGCAAACTTGGTTAGAAATACACTTTCTTCAGCGGCAGCAAATCCTCCGCCAACAACGAAAATCTCTTTATCCGTAAAAAATTCGCCGTCGCAAGTGGCACAGTATGCAACACCCTGACCTTTGTGTTCTTCTTCTCCTTTGAATCCGACTGTTCTTGGATGTGCGCCGGTTGCAATCAAGATGCCGAGACAGTTAAAATCTCCTCGGGTGGTATGAACTGTTTTGACATCTTGATTAACATCCAAGACTTTAGCCTCGGCGAGCAGACATTCTGCGCCGAAAGCTTCTGCCTGACGGCGCATTGTATCCGTGAGTGCTTTACCGCTTGTCTTTCCTATGCCCGGATAATTTACAACCTCATTTGTAATGGTAATCTGTCCGCCGAATTGTTCTTTCTCAAGCACCAATACTCTGTATTTTGCACGTGCCAGATAAAGTGCGGCGGTAAGTCCTGCAGGACCGCCGCCGATTACAACTACATCGTATAAATTATCGGGATTGATTCTTTGCTTGTCCATTACAACTGACCTACAAGATCAAGACTGGGTTTAAGAGTTTCGGCACCCGGCTGCCAGTTGGCAGGGCAAACCTGATCGCCGTGAGCGTGAACAAACTGACAAGCCTGAACCTTACGGAAAAGCTCTTCTGCGTTTCTACCCACATTGCCTGCGGTTACTTCGTAGCCTACAATTTTACCTTCGGGATTGATGATGAATGTGCCTCGTTCTGCCAATCCGTCGGATTCAATAAGAACTTCAAAGTCTTTTGAAATCGCATGTGTAGGGTCTGCAAGCATGGGGTAGTTGATTTTTTTGATTCGCTCGGATGCATCGTGCCATGCTTTGTGAACAAAATGAGTATCGGTGGAAACAGAGTAAATCTCGCAGCCGACACCTCTGAAATCCTCGTATTTATTCGCTAAATCTTCAAGTTCAGTGGGACAAATAAAGGTGAAATCGGCAGGGTAGAAAAAGAAAACGCTCCATTTGCCGATTATATCATCCTTTGAAACTGTTTTAAACTCGTTTTCGTGAAATGCATAGGTTTTAAATTCGGAAACTTCTTTATTAATAATTGACATAGTAATACTCCTTTTTGATTTGTCAGGATTTCCAAAGACTGTGCAGGTTACAAAAGGCATAGACCGCCTTAACATTGTCATCTTTTGTTAAAGAGAAAGAAACACGGGGCGATGCGTTCGGATTTAATTTTTTGAACTGCAGACCTTCGTCACTTTCAACGCACACCCACTCAATATAGTGCTCGGGAGTCATCGGGTGTTCTGCCGCTCCGACGGAAACCGTAACGGTTTCTCCGTTCACGCTATAGACAGGCAAGTGCTTTTCCTGTGCTCCGTCACTTGTGCCGGGAATAATTTCTTCCATTTTTTCACCGCAGCACTGTACGGGAATGCCGCTGTCTTTTACCATTGCAATTATATTTCCGCAATGATTACAAATAAAAAACCGAATTTTCAAAACTGTTCCTCCTTTCTGAATATAAAGTATGCCCGAAAACAATTAAATAAATTCAAAATAATGCGGTTATACTATTAGCGGATTGGAAGTGAACAACATGGAAAACATTTTTCGCAAGCCTCATATAAAAGGCTTCGTTCCGTATGCACTCGCAGCTTCTCTTGTTGGCATAGTTGGAGGTTTTACAGCTGTACTTGGTCCGGCTTTTGTCAAGGATTTAAACCTTCCTTACAACAATACGACATGGACTGCGCTTGCTATGGCAATGTCAACTGCCGCTTTTGCTCCTGTTCTAGGTAAATTAGGGGATATGATAGGTCGAAGAGTATCCCTGTTAATCGGCATAGCCGTTTTTATGCTCGGCAATATTCTGACGGCAATAGCTCCTTCGTTATTATTTATGCTTATTGCCCGTTTTATTGTCGGTATCGGAACAGCAGCCATTGCACCTGTTGTAATCTCATATATTGTTACGGAATTTCCTCCCGACAAAATTGCAAAAGGTTTTGCTCTTTATATGTTCATTTCCAGCGTTTCGGTGATCTTCGGACCGACTCTCGGCGGCTTACTTATCGAATACTACGGCTGGCGTACCATGATGTGGGTATGTGTCGCAATCTCGGCAGTTGTTTTTCTGCTTTGTGCTTTAATAAAGGATAAAAAAGCATCTGTGAGAAAAAAGATAAAGAATTTTGACGGCGTCGGTGCTGTATTTGTGCTGATTTTCTTCAGTCTGCTGCTTTGTGTACCGTCTTTCGGTCAGAATTTCGGTTGGCAATCCAAACTGTTTTTTGCGGTTCTTATTGCTGCTGTTATTTCAGGAATCGGACTGTATATATCAGAGAAAAAGGCTTTAAATCCGATTTTGCAATGGAATTTTATAAAGAGAAAAGCATTCATTCTTTCCGTGCTTGCTCTGTTTCTCACCCAAGGACTTATGCAGGCGAATATGACAAATACCATAGTTTTTGTTAACTACACACAGCCGCAGAATTCCGTTATATCGGGATATGCAATTTCCGTTATGTATGTTGGAATGTCTTTGGGTGCAGTAATTCTCGGACCTTTGGCTGACCGTTATGAGCCTAAAAAAGTGCTTGTCGGTTCATTAGCTCTTACGGGAATCGGTTGTGCCGTTATGCTTTTGTTTTCTGCAAATACTTCACTTGCTTTGCTTGCCGCTTCATTGGGCATACTCGGATTCGGGCTTGGCGGAAACGGCACAATATTTATGAAAGTTGTTCTGTCGGGTGTCTCTGCAGAGGATTCGGGTGCGGGTACGGGAACATACGGGCTTTTCCGTGACCTTGCTGCCCCGTTCGGAGTTGCCGTGTTTGTACCCTTATATACCAACAGAGCAGCAGCTCTCATAAATACAGGGACAACCGAAATTGCTGCTGCCATAGATTCGGTAAGATTGCTTGCCACGGTTGAAATTGTGTGTGTTGCTGTCGGAATAATTACAGTACTTTTTCTGCCTCAGATTTATAACAATAAAAAAGGAGCAAAAACATGAAATTAAAAGACAAAATTGTTTTAATCACCGCATCTACCAGAGGTATTGGTCTGGCTTGTGTAAAAGCCTGTGCCAAAGAGGGTGCAACAGTATATATGGCAGCAAGAAACCTTGAGCTTGCCAAAAAAGAAGCGGATAAGCTTATCTCTCGAGGATATAAAGTTAAATATGTTTATAACGATGCAAGCAAACCCGAATCTTATATCGCTATGATGGAAGATGTTATAAAGGATGCAGGGAGAATTGATGTTCTTATAAATAACTTCGGCACTTCAAATCCGGGCAAAGACCTTGACTTTTCAAACACCGATATCGATGTTTTCCTTGATACCGTAAATATTAACTTGCGAAGCGTATTTATGGCGAGCAAAGAAGCCGTTAAATATATGGCAAAGCAAGGCGGCGGAAGTATTGTGAATATTTCTTCCGTGGGAGGTCTTGTGCCCGATATTTCGCAGGTTGCATACGGAACAAGCAAAGCGGCAATCAATTATCTGACAAAGCTTATAGCAGTCCACGAAGCGAAAAATAACATTCGCTGCAATGCAGTTCTTCCGGGAATGACCGCAACCGATGCGGTTCAAGAAAAACTTTCTGAAGAATTCAAAGAACTGTTTCTTCGTCATATACCTTTTAACAGAATGGGAAAACCCGAAGAAATCGCAGCGGCGGCAGTTTATTTTGCAAGTGATGAATCGGCTTATACCACGGGGCAGATTTTAACGGTGTCGGGCGGTTTCGGCCTTGCAACACCGCTTTACGGTGATTTATCAGGTAGGACAAACCGCAGATAGGCAATAATTAAAGAGCGGTGGCAAGGAATTCCTTGTCACCGCTTTTATCAGTTATAAATCAGTTCTGTATTTACAGTTTTTCTTGTTTCAATATTATTCATACGAGCAACCCATTTCATTTGGTTATCTGCTTTCAGTTGTTCCGTTTATACTCTCATTAACTTCCATCTGTTCTACCGGCCGAGAAAACATATCCGTTGCTTGTTCATCAACCTCAACAAGATGAGTACACAATGTAACGTTCATAAGCATAATATTGAACTGAACTCGCTTGTAATTTTGAAGATAATGGAGGTATCTATGTTCCCATACTCCGAGCGGTTTGCTTCCTTTTCGGTGAGAATTCTTAATTTATTTTTTAGCTCTGAACAGCATCCTGCGGTTAAATGTTTCCATAGTAAAAATCTTCAATAAAACCATACATTTTGTAAACCTCCGTGATGGATTGATAATCCTTACAATTCAACCATTTTGTCTTTTGTTTTAACCGCATTAACATATACGATTGAAATATCCGACCGATTATGTTATAATATTTTAAAAGCCATAAAAAAGGAAGTCAGTTATGAAAATAGCAGTTATTAACGGCAGCCCCAAAGGAAAATACAGCATTACTCTCCAGACCGTTCTTTATCTTGAAAAAAAGTATTCTGAACATGAGTTCTGCGTTCTTCATGCAGGTCAGCAGATAAAAGCACTTGAAAAGAATTTTTCAAAGGCAAAAGAATTGCTTGAGTCTTCCGATGCGGTTCTCTTTTCTTATCCTGTCTATACATTCCTTGCTCCCGCACAGCTTCACCGATTCATTGAGCTTGCAAAGTCAAACGGTGTTAACTTAAAGGATAAATACGCAACGCAGATTTCTACTTCAAAGCACTTTTATGATATAACTGCGCATAAATACATAGAAGAAAATTCTCTCGATTTGGGTATGCGCTATATTCGCGGACTTTCTGCGGATATGGAGGATTTGCTTGAAGAAAAAGGCAGAGAGGATGCCGAAAAGTTCTTTGACCGTTTTCTCTGGTCAGTCAATGAAGAGATTTATACGTCGGCATCTGCCGAAAAAACCAACGGCAACATAATTCCCGCAACCGTTGTTTCGGCAGCTGAAGGTCAGAAAACCGATAAGGATATTATTATTCTCACCGATGAAACAAATCCCGATTCAAATTTGAGCGCTATGATTAACCGTTTCCGAAATGTGTTCGGTTATAAAACGCGTATTGTCAATATCTCCGAATTTCCGCTTGCAGGGGGATGTCTCGGTTGCTTCCGCTGCGCCGTAAGCGAAAAATGTGTGTATAAAGACGGCTTTGATACCTTCCTTCGAGAGAATATCCAGAAAGCCGATGCGATTGTCTATGCATTTACTGTTTCTGACCACTCGATGGGTTCTCGCTTTAAGATGTATGATGACAGAAACTTCTGCAACGGACACAGAACTGTAACCGTAGGTATGCCTGTAGGTTATCTCGTTTCGGGGGGATATTCCGAAGAAAACAATCTTCGCACGGTAATTGAGGCTCGCTCCGAAACCGGCGGAAACTTCCTTGCAGGAGTTGCAACAGACGAATATAACACTGATGAGCAGATTGATACTCTTGCAAAGATTCTTAAATATGCAGTTGAAACAAAGCATACCGCGCCGCAGAATTTCTGGGGTGTAGGCGGCATGAAAATATTCCGTGACCTCATTTATCAGATGCGCGGCATGATGAAGGCTGATCATAAGTTTTACAAAAAGCAGGGGATATATGATTTCCCGCAGAAGAATAAAGGTAAGTCGCTTCTTATGTATGCCGTCGGGGCACTTCTTTCAAGCGAAAAAATTCTTTCAAAAATGGGCAACAAAATGAATGAAGGCATGCTGATGCCCTATGAGCAGATACTCAAAAAAACGGATGCCGAAAAATCCTCAAAAAAATAATTACAAAAATAGCTGACCGCATAAAATCGGTCAGCTTATACTTTAATAAACAGTAACACATAAGTCTGAAATGCAAAAATATCACGCACAGTCGGACATTTTTCTCTTTGACATACGCCCGTATGCCGGCATCGAAGAAA
Source organism: Clostridia bacterium (assembly GCA_017466365.1). Lineage (GTDB taxonomy): Bacteria > Bacillota > Clostridia > Oscillospirales > Acutalibacteraceae > CAG-177. The sequence goes on from JAFTUG010000016.1 coordinate 384,068, forward strand.
TGCCCGACTGTACGCAATCTGTTGCATTTCAGATGCGAAGCAGTTTTGAAAGAGTAGATTTTTGACTCGGCAAGGCAAAAATCTGCGGAAATACGATGCTATTTCGAGGATTTTTAACGAAGCCGTGGCGGAAAGATACCTTTCAAAACCTTATGGCTTACTGTTCATTAAAGTATTACTTTTTAAATCCGCCGTTTACGGTTATAACGTTATCCATAATAACCGATGTGGTGTCAACATCTTTTCCGAAAGCTTTATAATTATTAAGCCTTATTTCAACGGTATAGCTCCATGTTCCGTTAACTATTTCGCCTTTGTCGTTTATGAGAACTCTGACTCTCGGGTTTGTATAATGAATTGTTGTGTTTTTCTCGGAAATTTCAAGCGGAAGGCCCATATCTTTTAATTGATCGGTAACAACGCTTATATCGCCGACTGCTGTAATTGCATGACCGACAGACCCTGAAAGCGCATCGTCACGCGCGCCCGAAACCTGCTCGTGCATAACCATTTCAATCGCAATGCAGTTGCCGATTTTATATGCTTTGGCTGATGCTGCATCCGATGCGGAAAGATTGCCGTATCCGCCGGTGATGCCGTCTTTTTCGGTTGAATTATTGGCAAGGAATTTTGACATTATTGATGTTATGAAATCCATAACGCCTTCATGCTCGCCGTTATTTATGGAAATGCTTTTAAGCTCAATGCTTTGTACTGATTTTACGGCTGTGTTTGTTTTCTTGGCAGCGTTCTTATAAACCTCAATTATCTGTTCCTTTGACCATTCGTCAGGGTTGCCGAAGCTGCTTACCGTTACGGCTTCAGGCGAAGTTGTTTCTTCTGCTGCAACAACCGAAGAATCAGCCGAAAATGAAACAGCTGATGTTGCCGCTTTGGAGGATGTTTCATCCGAAACAGCGGTATATTCTTTCGCTGTTTTGTCCGTTGTCGGATTTTCGGCGGAGGGTTCAATATTGTTATCGCCACGGCAAGATGTTAATGAAAAAATCATAACAAGAGAAAGAATAATTGCGGTTATCCTTATTTTATTCATATTTTATCACCCTGAAAATAATACCAAGGTTAGGCTTTTTTGTCAAGGTGAAGCGAGCTGTGCGTTTTTGGCATATATGTTTTATTCAAGGCTGATTGTTACCTTTTCACCGTTTTCGCCGTCAACGGAAAGTATTTCGCCAACAAGACCTGTTCTTATGGCATTTTCAATTGAATTTGCCTGTTCTCCCGTAAGACCTCCGAATATTCCGCCTATATTAAGACCGAAGCGCACTATTCCGATGGGGAATTTTATATTTGTGGTTTTTCCGTTCCGTTCTGTTACGATAAGAAGCTTTGTTGCTTTTTTGCCCGAATAAACAGGCTCTTCATTTGCTGCTTCGGGAGCGGTATAAGCCGATTCTTCTTTTGTTTGCTCCGTTTTCTCCGATAACGGCATTACGCCGAGAAGCTCATCAACGCTTATTCCGAAAAGCTTTGAAATATCGGGAAGAAGTGATATATCGGGGCATGATAAATTGTTTTCCCATTTTGAAACAGCCTGGGGAGAAACTCCGAGATTTGCCGCAAGCTCCTCTTGTGTTATACCCATTGCTTTTCTTCTTTCTGAAATGTTTTTACCTAAATTCATATCTCATTCTCCTTTTCAAATTTTCAGCTTGGCCGCCTTCGCTGATTTCATTGTGACGGATTTTTGCCGCAAAATCAATAAACAAAAAGTTGAAATTGCTAAACCTATGGTTGTTTTGAGAAAATCAACTGCCGGTTGAGAGCATTTTGCGGAGCAATTGGCACAAAAAATCTTCCATGCTTTGCCTTTCATATATATAGACGAACGAAAGAGCCAAAAGGTTAGAGTAAAGTTGAAAATAAATTTAAAATAATGTTTATCTAAAAATTTACAATATGTTAACCGATTGCAGTGTGAAATAATATAAAATATAATGGAATAGATATTGGAGGGTTGAATTTGCTCGGATATGTTAAAGCTTTCAAACCCGAAATGAAAGTAAAAGATTATGAACTCTACAGAGGAATTTACTGTTCACTTTGCAGAGCACTCGGCAGAAATTATTCTCCTATAGCCCAGCTTTTTTTGAGCTACGATTTTGCTTTTGCGGCTGTGCTTCGTCTTGCAGCGGTTGAAAACGGCTGTTCGTTTGTAAAAAAAAGCTGCCCGTATAATCCCGCGAAAAAGTGCATGATATGCCAAAGCCGTGAAACCCTTGATTTTTGTTCGCATGCAATAATAATAACCGTTTATTATAAAATCCTTGATAATATGCATGACAGGGGAGTTAAGTCAAAGCTTATTGCATATCTGCTTTATCCCGTTATTTGGCTTATGCATAAAAAAGCCGCTCGTTTCGCACCTGAAATTGATACGATTATCGGTGAGTCAATGAAAATTCAGTCGGACACCGAAAAAAAGAAAGATGTTTGTATTGATGAGGCGGCACATCCGAGTGCTGATGCTCTGGGGAAAATATTTTCGCTCGGTTTTGACGGAGAGAGAAAAAATTCACTTTATACACTCGGATATATGGTCGGTCGATATGTCTATATACTTGATGCCGCTGATGACCTTGAGGATGATTTGAAAAACGGCAGCTTTAATCCGTTTAAAGCGGAATATAACGAAATAAAAAATGAAAACATGAGAAAAGCATTTAATCAGAGAGTTACGGGTATGCTCAATCTTACCCAGAGCAATGCACTCGATGCTCTTGATTCGTTTGAAAAAAAGCGATTTGAGGATATCCTTGAAAATATTGTTTTGGAAGGGCTTACCTTCAGCGCCGAAAAAGTGCTGAAAAAATATCTGTCCGATACGAAAGATAAAAATAATTATACTGTGGAGTGAGGAGAAAATGAGAAATCCTTATGAAGTTCTCGGTGTACCGCAAGGTGCGGGAATGGAGCAGGTCAATGCCGCTTACCGTGAATTATTGAGAAGGTACAGTGACGGCAGCAATCAGAGTATGGTTGATGAAATCAATACGGCATATGATGCGATTGTTATGGGCGGTTCTTCGGGAGGCTATTCCTCGGGCAGCTCGTCATATTCAAACAGCACCGATTATTCTGATATAAGAGCAAAGATTAATTCGGGAAGGCTTGACGACGCACAGACTCTTCTTGACGGCATGCCCGAATACGGCAGAGATGCCCAGTGGTATTATCTTAAGGGAACAATTCAGCAAAAAAGGGGCTGGCTTGAAGAAGCGGCAAAGAACTTTGCAACCGCAAGCAACCTTGACCCCTCGAACAACACCTATAAAATGGCATATAACAAGGTCAATAACGCACGCACGGGCGGCTACAGAACAGAACGCAGAGAGAAAGAAAGAGGCGGCTGTTCGGGCTGCGATATGTGTACGGGTCTTATCTGTGCGGACTGCTGCTGCGAATGCTTCGGCGGTGATTTGATTCCTTGCTGTTGAGGTAAAATATGAAACAAAGTTCAAAATGCGCCATAGGAGGAATTGTTGCGGCGGTATCGCTCGTTCTGATGATTTCGGTTGCGATAATTCCTTTTTTAACATATGCTCTTCCTGCCGTTGCAGGTCTGTTTATAGTTTTTATTGTTATAGAAATCGATAAAAAATGGGCTTTCGGAGTTTACTGCACCGTTGCGATTCTCGGAATGCTTCTTGTTCCCGATAAAGAGGTTGCGGTTATGTATCTCGCCTTTTTCGGCTATTACCCGATACTCAAATCGGTTATAGAAGCGAAAACTCCCGCCGTCGTCGGCTGGATAATAAAAGTGATTACCTTTGCCTCAACCATGGCGGTTTCGTATTATCTTATGATAAAGCTTATGGGCGTTACCATTGACGAAACCGAAGAGTTCGGAATGATGGCATATCCGCTGCTTTTGGGTATGGGTACTGTTGCATTTATCATGTATGATATTGCGCTTACAAAAATGATAACGCTTTATCTTATGAAATGGCAAAAACATTTTAAAAGATATTTTAAATAATATTGCCTTTTTTAAAAAGATGTTTTATAATGGTAACTGTCGGAGAATGTCCGGCGGTTACTTTTATTTTTTGCAGAGGTATTGCTATGAAAGAATTTGTTAATATCGGTATTGTAGGTGTAAGCGGCAGAGGCTCGGGAATGCTCCGTGAACTTCTTAAATGTGACGGAGTAAGAGTTCCTGCGGTTTGTGATAAATATGAAGACAGAGCCAATCGCGGCGCTGAAATAGTCAAGGAAGAGGTTGGCACCGATGCCAATGTTTATCTTGACTATAAAGAAATGTTTGAAAAGGAAAACCTTGACGGCGTTTATGTTGCAACAACATGGATTACCCATTCAAGAATTGCAGTTGATGCGATGAAAGCAGGCATTCATGTTGCCATGGAAGTCGGCGGTGCCGCAAGCATTGAAGAATGCTGGCAGCTTGTACGTACAAGCGAGGAAACAGGCAAATTCTGCATGCTTCTTGAAAACTGCTGCTACGACAGAAACGAAATGGCTATTTTCAATATGGTGAAGAAGGGCGTTTTCGGTGAAATAATACATATGGCGGGCGGATATCAACACGACCTTCGTGACGAAATAAGCCTCGGCAGAGAAAACAGACACGGCAGACTTTTCAATTTCCAGATGAGAAACGGCGAGCTTTATCCCACTCATCAGCTCGGCCCCATCACAAAGGTTCTCGGTATCAACAGAGGAAACAGATTTGTTTCACTTGTTTCAATGGCAAGCAAATCCAGAGGTCTCAACGAATGGATTAAGAATAACAAGGGCGAGGATTATGACCTTGCAAACTATAATTTCAACGAGGGCGATATTGTAACAACAATGCTCAAGTGTGCCAACGGCGAAACCGTTGTTCTCACTCACGACTGCTCACTCCCCAGACATTATTCGAGAGCTTACCGTGTTCAGGGGACAAAGGGTATCTACATGGAAGACGGCGAATCGATTTATATCGAGGGTCAGACAAAGCACGAAGAAGGCGACTGGATGCATCATCCCGAGGATTTTGAGGGCTACCGTGAAGAATATGAGCATCCCCTTTGGAAAAAATATCAGCAGGACGGCGTTCACGCAGGTCATGGCGGTATGGACTATCTTGTTCTTTCAGCATTTGCAGAGAGTGTAAGACTCGATGCGAAGCCGCCCATTGATGTTTATGATACGGCTGTAATGATGGCTGTTACCTGCCTTTCCGAGCAGTCAATTGCACTTGGCAGCGCACCCGTTGCATTCCCCGATTTTACAAACGGTATGTGGATAGACAGAGAAGAACCCAGAAGAGGCAAGTTCTGCCTTGATGAAGTTTGCGAAGAGTACTTTGAAGAGGTAACCGCCGAATAAATCTTGGTTACAAAAAGGAGAATAATATGAAATATTATATTGGCGTTGACGGCGGCGGCACAAAAACCGCTTTTGCCCTTTTTGATGAAAATAAAAAAATGCTCGCATCCGTAACAGGACCGGGCAGTAACCACGAAAATCTTGATACTTCATTTGACGGCGCAAGCGATATTATCATGGAAGGTCTCAAGTCACTTTGCGAGAAGGCAGGCGTTGAGCTTTCAAATGTAAGCTTCACTCTCATGGGTCTTGCAGGTATTGACCACCCTTATCAGTATGATATTATGTGCGGAATGCTCCGTGATAAGGGTCTTTCAAACTTTGAAGTTTTCAATGACGGCTTCATCGTTGTTAAAGCAGGTGCAACAGGCAAGAGCGCAATCGGCTATAACTGCGGTACGGGCGTTTGCTGCAACGGTATCGACCTTGACGGTAAAATGCTTCAGCTTGCAGGTCTCGGTGATTTCTCGGGCGATATCTCGGGCGGCGGCAACATAGTTATCGAAGCCTTCCGTCTTGTATATAACGAGCTTTTCCTCGGCCTTGAAAAGACTCTCATAACCGGAATGGTTATGAATAAATACGGTTTTAAGGACAGAGGCGAGGTTCTCGATCTTATCGAAAAAATCGAAGGCGAAAACGGCGGCGATTATATCAAGGATATGGTTGGTTTCTTCTTTGAAGCCGCAAAGCAGGGTGATAAGCCTGCATGCGACTATTGCGAAAGAATGGCAACAAGAGGCGCACAGCTTATTTCAGCCCTTGCAAACGAGCTTAATTTCGGTGACGGCGAGGTTGAGGTTGTTCTTTCGGGTTCAATCAACGTTAAGCTTGACAATAAGCTTTATCTTGATATGCTTCTTTCCAAGGCAGAGGCAATGAGCGGCAAAAAGCTTAAGTTCATAAAGCTCGATGCTCTTCCCGTAACAGGCTGCATCAACTGGATTATGCAGGAATATGCCAACTGAATTTAAAGATTAATCAGAAGGAGATAGATTACAATGAGAGAAATTAATGTAGCAGTAATCGGTTCGGGCAGCACATATTGCCCCGAGCTTGTTGACGGTTTTCTTAAGGCAAAGGACAGCCTTAAGCTTAAGAAAATATCCTTCATGGATATCGATGAAAGAAAAAGAACCATCGTTGGCGACCTTTGTGTAAGAATGCTCAAAAATGTGGGCGATGACTGCGAAGTAGTGTTCACAGACGATCTCGATACCGCTCTTCAGGGTGCAGATTTCGTTGTTACACAGATTCGTGTAGGCAAGCTTCCATGCCGTCACCTCGATGAAAGCATTCCCAAGAAATATAACCTTATCGGTCAGGAAACAACAGGTATCGGCGGTTTCTTCAAGGCACAGAGAACAATTCCTGTTATCAAAAATATCTGTGACAGAATTGAAGCTATCTGCCCCGATGCATGGCTTATCAACTTCACAAATCCCTCGGGTATCATCACCGAGTTTATTCTCAATCACACCAATGTTAAGAACATCGGTCTTTGCAATGTTCCCATTGATATGCTTGACGATGTTAAGGAGATTACGGGTGAGGACAGCGAGATTACATATGTAGGTCTTAACCATTTGAGCTGGATTACCTCTGTTAAAAAGAATGGAGAAGAGCTTCTTCCCGGTCTTATCGAAAGCGGTTTTTCACCCAAGGTTATGGCAAACATAAAGGATGACGGCTTCTCAATCGACTGCCTTAAGACAGTTCAGGGTCTTCCCTCATCATATCTCCAGTATTATTACTGCCGCGAAGCAAAGCTTGCTCATCAGAGAGAGGACGAAAAGACAAGAGCTCAGGTTTGCATGGAAATTGAAGAGCAGCTTCTTGAAATGTATCAGAATCAGGAAATCGTTACAAAGCCTGCACTTCTTGATAAGAGAGGCGGCCACAAGTATTCACTCGCTGCTGTTTCACTTATCGACTCAATTGCAAACGATAAGAAGGATGTTCATGTTGTTAACATCAAGAATAACGGCACTCTTCCCTTCATGGCTGATGACGATATCGTTGAAATTGCAGCAGTTATTGGTGCAGACGGCGCAACACCCGTTCCCGTAACAGAAAAAATCAATGACCATATCGTTGGTCTTATGAGAGTTGTCAAGACATACGAAAAGTATGCGGTTAAGGCTGCAATCACGGGCGATGATGATTACGCAATCAAGGGTCTGCTTGTTCATCCTCTTGTTGGTGACTACGAAAAGACCGTTAAGTGCTTCAACGAGCTTAAGGAAGCACACAAGGAGTTCCTTCCCCAGTATTTTAACAAATAAAAATCCAATGCCCGTCATTTTGGCGGGCAATTTTTTTGAATAATAATAGACTTTTTCCGGGTGATGTTCGTCTTATAGTTGAAAGGGCAAAAACTCGGAAGGAGGTTATATAATGTTAGTGATTCCGAAAAAATTCAAAATGATAAAATTTGTTTCAAATGTTCTTTCGTTTGTCGGTATTGCAGTTTCACTTTTTACCAATAGGTTCTTTGCAAATCACCTTATAATCGGATTTGCGGCGGCAAATCTTATTGAAATTGCCGGTGTTTTGATGTTTTTTATTGCGTTCTGTTCTTTGCTTCCATTGAAATACGATACTGAGGATATCAAAATCAGCCATGCAGTCAAGGAGTTTTCGGTCGGAATGGATAATTTGATGTTTACTGCAGGTTTTACGTTTTTTGCACCTTTCATATCATCGGTTATGGTTAACGGCATGCCTCTCCGAACAGTAGGAACAGATGTGTTTTTCAGCATAGGTGCGGCATCGGGTGCAATTTTTGCTTTGTTCGGACTTTATTTTAGAAATGTTTTTATATCTCTTCTCATAAAGAAGAAAAAACTGCATGAAATAGAGTGCCCCGTTTCTGATAATAAGCTGATAAGGATTATTACTTCAATTGTTACTCTGACAATAGTAATGCAGAATTTTCTGAATGTTTATGGTGTGATTTCAGAAAGAGCTAATACCGTGTATTTTCCAATGCTTGTGTTTTTTGAAGGCTTTTTCATATTTCTTATACATGAAAACAGCTTGGGTGACTATTCTTGTTTAAAGGAGAATAATGATGAAAAATAACAAAGGAAAGAACAATAAATACCGAAAATCAAATCGTACCGTATGGCTTTTATCCGGAGTTTCGGGTATGTTCAGTGCTGTTGCGGGGCTGAAATTTTTTGAGGCTTCAGAAAATGCAAATGGTACTTATGCCGATTTTATTTTAACATTTGTGATAATGATTTTTGCTATTTATATAAGTATGTTTATTCATATAATTATACACGAAACGGGGCATCTTGTTTTCGGGCTTGCAACGGGATACCGATTTTCGTCTTTCAGAATTGCAAATATCATGCTTGCTAAAGTTGACGGAAAATTCTGTATCAAAAAGCATTCGGTCAAAGGTACGGCAGGTCAATGCCTGATGGCTCCTCCTGAATATGTTGAAGGTAAAATACCTTATGTGATGTATAATCTCGGAGGTGTGATATTCAATATTATCCTGTCTTTGATTTCACTTGTGTTATTTTTTTCACTTAAACCCGATTCATTGTTTGCAACAGCATTGCTTTTGTTCTTTTCATCTACCGGATTTGCACTTGCATTCACAAACGGATTTCCGGTGAAAAACAGATTTATGATAAATGACGGCGGAAATATTCTCGGTATGAAAAATAATTCCGAAGCAATACACGCATTTTACGGGCAGCTTAAGGTTTACGAGGCGCTTTCGCACGGAATACGTCTTAAGGATATGCCTGATGATTATTTCAGGATTCCCGATGATGAGAAAATGAAGGACGGTTTGATGTGTGCAGACGGAGTTTTCGCCTGCTTAAGAATGATTGATAAACATGATTTTGATTCAGCGGAAATTCTTATGGATAAATTGCTTAATGAAGAAGCAGGAACAGTTGAAATTCATCGACGTCAGCTTATCTGCAACAAAATTTATTTTGAGCTTATCAGTGACAACAATCCCGAAGTTATCAAAAGTCTGATTGATAAACCGCAAAAGAGCTTTATGAATTCCATGAGAAGTGATCCGTCTGTTATGAGAACAAACTATGCTCTTGCTGTTTTAAATGAGAAAAATAAGGAAAAAGCCCAAAAAATCAGAAAAGAGTTTGAAAAAAGAGAAAAAACCTATGCCTTTTCAGCAGATATGCAGACCGATCGTGAATTGATTGAAATAGTTGACAGCAGAGCAAAACAGATGATATACTCTGATTTGAGGTGACATTAGAAAATGAAAAAAATTGTAAAGGTTTTAGGCATCTTGTTTGTTTTGATTGGGTTGTTCTGGGCGGTTGAAGATGTATTTCCGACCATCAGCTCCGGCTTGAGTATATCGACTTTGACGAATAAAACGCAGTATTTTACCGCTCACAGAGGTCTTTCAAACGTTGCGCCCGAAAATACTGCACCTGCACTTGAAGAAGCAGGTAAAGCAGGTTATTATGCCGCAGAATTTGATGTTGCGCCCACAAAAGACGGCGTATGGATTCTCATGCATGATGATACCGTTGACAGAATGACCGACGGAGAGGGGAATGTCAGCGATTTCACTTATGCGGAAATTATGGAGCTTAATATTGATTCGGGTAACGGGGTTGAAAATTATCCCAACCTTAAAATCACTACACTTGAAGATGCACTTGATATTTGCGAGAAATATTCAATGCGCCCCATGGTTGAGGTAAAGGGCGGCGAGCCTGCGGATATGGCAGATTTGCTCGATATCATAAACGGTAAAAATCTTGCCGTTGAGCCGCTTATCATTGATTTTGACAGTGAAAGATTAGCGGCAATCCGTACTCTTGATGCGAATACGGAGCTTTGGTATCTTGTTACAAAAATCAGCGATGTACGCATAGCTTTTGCAAAAGAATATAACACGGGAATTGCATTCAACCATAAAAAAATCGCCAATCTTTTTAAGATTGACGATGTAAAAGATAAGGGGATAACCTGCGCAGCATGGACGGTTGACAGACTGCCTGCCGCCGATATTCTCAATGCTCTCGGCGTTGAATACATAACAACGAACCGTATTTTGCCGTGATTATTTTGCAAGAAAAGTCGGATTATCGGTTCTTTCAAGCAGATAGTCTATTGAAACGTTAAAATATTCGGCAAAAGCTATGAGGGTTTCGTAATCTGCTTGCCTTGAACCTGTTTCGTAACGGCTTATGCTGTTCTGATTCATGTTAAGGTCAAGTGCGAGCTTAAGCTGGGAAACACCTCTGCTTATTCTCAATTCTTTAAGTCTCATATTAAACCTCACTTTTTTTCTTGACATAATCATACCATTATGGTATAATTAATATATCCCGATTCGGGATAACAATATTAGGAGGAATAAACAATGAAAAAGCACATTATTTCTGTTCTTTTTGCGCTCATTCTCGGCGTAATGTTTTTCTGCGTAAACGCATCGGCTACGGAAGCTGAAATAACCAAAGCGGAGAAATGGTATAACGAAGCTCATGCCGTAACAGGCCTTATAACCGATATAACAGTTAATGACGGTTATTCATCCGTTACACAGAGACTTTATTCAAAGGGAGATAAGGCAGCAACCGAAATTGACCTTAACGGCAGCCTTATAAGAATAATTACCGACAGCGAGGATGTTATTCTTTTCAATCCCGATATGCCTATTTTTCATGTGAAATTCAAGGGCTTCGGAGAAGCTTTGCTTGAAGCTTCAGAGGGCGTACCTACAGAATTTATTCTTGACTTCGTAAAGGCATATGAGCATACCGAGGGCGATAAAACATATTATATCGAAGAATATACCGATGCTGACGGAGTGATTTATAAGTATTATTTCCTTGGCGATGAGCTTATTCTTGTTGATACGGAATTAACCGTTGAGGGTGAAACCGCAAAAACAAGAATGATGATTATTTCCTATGAAGTTGATGACGAGGTTTTTGAAGTTCCCTGGTATTCAATTGACCTCTATCCGATTGTAATGATAATTACAATCTTTTCATTAATCTAACCCTATTGCAGAGAGCTTAACGGCTCTCTGCTTTTTTATCGATAAAAAATATTTATATTGTACTTTATTGAAATATATGGTATAATTTAATTGTAATAAAAATAAGGAGGATGATTCCAATGGCAAGATTTACTCTCCCCAGAGATCTTTACCACGGTAAGGGTTCTCTTGAGGTACTTAAGACAATTAAAGGCAAAAAGGCTATCGTTTGCGTAGGCGGCGGCTCAATGAAGAAGTTCGGCTTCCTTGATAAGATTGTTGCTTATCTTGAAGAAGCAGGTCTTGAGGTTAAGCTTTTTGAAGGCATCGAACCCGATCCCTCGGTTGATACCGTTATGAAGGGCGCAGCTGTTATGGCTGAATTTGAGCCCGATTGGATTGTTGCTGTAGGCGGCGGTTCACCCATCGATGCAGCAAAGGCTATGTGGATTAAGTATGAATATCCCGAAATCACATTTGAGCAGATGTGCGTAGTATTTGGCATTCCCGAGCTTCGTCAGAAGGCTCGCTTCATTGCTATCCCCTCAACATCGGGCACAGCAACAGAAGTTACCGCTTTCTCCGTTATCACAGACTATGAAAAGGGTATCAAATATCCTCTTGCAGACTTTGAAATTACTCCCGATATCGCTATCGTTGATTCAGAGCTTGCAGAAACAATGCCCAAGAAGCTCGTTGCTCACACAGGTATGGACGCTATGACTCACGCTGTTGAGGCTTATGTTTCAACCGCAAACTGCGACTATACAGATCCTCTCGCTCTCCATGCAATCGAAATGATTCAGGAAAACCTTGTTGATTCATATAACGGCGATAACGGCTGCCGTGAAAAGATGCACAACGCACAGTGCCTTGCAGGTATGGCATTCTCAAATGCTCTTCTCGGTATTGTTCATTCAATGGCTCATAAGACCGGCGCAGCTTTCGCTGATTGCGGCAACGGCGCTCACATCATCCACGGTGCAGCTAACGCAATGTATCTTCCCAAGGTTATCGAGTTCAACGCAAAGGTTGAATCCGCTGCAAAGCGTTATGCAAAGATTGCAGACAGAATGAACCTCGGCGGCGAAACCGTTGAAGAGAAGGTTCAGCTTCTTATCGCATATCTCCGTGATATGAACGATAAGCTCAACATTCCCCAGTGCATCAAGAACTACGGCGCAGACAGCTATCCTTGCGAGCAGGGCTTTGTTCCCGAAGAAGTATTCCTTGAGAGACTTCCCGAAATCGCAAAGAACGCTATCGGCGATGCATGCACAGGCTCCAACCCCCGTCAGCCCAGCCAGGAAGAGATGGAAAAGCTCTTCAAGTGCTGCTACTATGACCTTAAGGTTGATTTCTAATTGAACAAATTTTTTATGGTGCATATCAGCAATGGTATGCACCGTTTTTTTATATAAAAGGCACCCTCCGAAGAGAGTGCCGTAAACGGATGTATTAAAGGTTATTTTTAAATATCTGAACTGTTGTTCTGTTTGCACCGAAAAGATTTTTAAAGAAGGATATAATTATTTGGAAAAATCCTGAATTAACCTTTACTGTTTGAGAATCGGAAATCTCATTGCCGTTTGAATCTTTGAGTACAGTGCCGTAACGGTTAACAAGCTTAACAGTAACAGTTGCGGCAGAATCAACAATCACGGTTTCGCCTTCTCCTGCCAATTCGCCGTCTGCATACCAGTATATTTTTGCGTCAGCGGGTTTATCGGTTACAACAGCTGTAAGTTTCAGGGAGTCGCCGTAATCAATTGTTGCAGTACCGGGATTATTATGGATTTTAACAGTCGGCTCCACAGTCTTCTGCCACACAGCATAAAGGACAGTGTATGATGAAATGCTAATGGTGTTTCCTGCATAGTAGCTTGGAGATACAGCGGAACTGCTCTTTGACCAACCGAGGAAGGTATAACCGCTTCTTGTGGGTATTGTTGAAGAAATGGTATAGCTTGTTGAGCCGCTCTGTGATGAGGGAGCACCTGAACCGCCGTTTGCGTTGTAGGAAAGAGTAAAGGTGTTTTTAGACCAAACAGCATAAAGCGTTGTATTCGATGAAATTGTTATTGTGTCACCTGCAGTGTAGCTTGCCGAGGTAGCAGAACTGCTTTTTGACCAACCGAGGAAGGTGTAACCGCTTCTGGTGGGTCGGGTTGAAGAAATAGTATAGCTTGTTGAGTCGCTCTGTGATGAAGGGGGATTTGAGCCACCGTTTGCGTTGTAAGAAAGGGTAAAGGTGTTTTTAGACCAAACAGCATAAAGAGTTGTATTCGATGAAATTGTTATTGTATCACCCGCAGTGTAGCTTGCCGAGGTAGCAGAACTGCTTTTTGACCAACCGAGGAAGGTGTAACCGCTTCTGGTGGGTCGGGTTGAAGAAATAGTGTAACTTGTTGAGCCGCTCTGTGATGAAGGGGGATTTGAGCCGCCGTTTGCGTTGTAGTAAAGAGTAAAGGTGTTTTTAGACCAAACAGCATAAAGAGTTGTATTCGATGAAATTGTTATTGTGTCACCAGCAGAATAACTTGCAGATGTTGCAGAACTGCTCTTTGACCAACCAAGAAATGTATATCCGCTTTTGGTTGGCTTTGCTGATGATATTGTGTAACTCGTTGCACCTGTTTGATTTGCAGGGGGATTTGAGCCGCCGTTAGCATTGTAAGAAAGAGTGTATGATGTTACAGGATTTTTTTCCCATATTGCATAAAGAGTTACCGAGCAATTACCGTTTTTGATGTTTGAATTAATATCGGTAGGTAATAATGAATTATCTCCCTGATCAAAGATTGTTCCGCCGTTGGCTTTTGTTCCCCAACCTACAAATGAATATCCGTTTCTGTAAATTCCAAATGTTGAATGATTAATTAATCCGTTTGTTTTTGTAGAATTATATGTCCATTTTTGATAGTACTGACTTGAATCTGATTTATTGCAAACTATATTTGAACAAAGATTATATGTGTCTGATGATATTGAGCCGCCATTTGCATTAAAATATACTTTTAATGTGTTTTTTCGCCATACGGCATAAAGGGTTTGGTCTTTTTCAAGAGTTATAAATTCTCCGTTGACATATTCTGCGCTTGTTGCTGAATTGCTTTCAGCCCAACCCAAAAAGGTGTATCCTTCTCTTGTAGGTTTTATATCGCTTATTGCATACCAGTTGGGAGATGAAGTTGGCTTGTTTTGACTTCCGGGTGCACCCGAACCACCGTTTGCATTGTATGAAAGGGTGTAGGACGTGGAATATTTATATGATATTCCGCTTGAACTTGTTATAGTGTGTTTGCTGGTGTCAGTAGGATTATTGTTTATATAATTACTCCAAGCAGTTCCTTTAGTTATTGTGAAATGAAGATGCGGTCCTGTGGAATTGCCGGAAGAGCCGACTTTGCCTATTACATCGCCTTGTTTGACGGTTGCGTTTTTGCTTCTATAAGCAGAAGGTACAGAATTATATTGCATATGTGCATAATAAGTGTAATATGTGGTTCCGTTTATTGTATGTTTTAATATCAAACCAACGCCCATTCCTGTAGAATCACAGCTTGTGCAGCTTTTAGAATAATGTTGACATTTGTTAACATAAGAGTATACAACACCATCATATGATGCAACGATATCTTTTCCTTCGCATTTGTTTACATCAATTGCCTTGTGTCCGGAAGAAGAAAAGCCTCTTGACATGGAATAAGATGAAGGTACTGGCCATAAAAAAGTGTTTGTAGGAGCCGCACTTGCAATTATTAGTGATGTAGGAATTAGTAGAAGTGCGATTAATGTGAGTGAAATTGTTTTTTTTATCGTTTTTTTCATTTGAATACCTCCAGTATCAATTTAAATATATTTTACTGCATTTTGCGGTATAAGTCAATACAACAAAACGCAGTAGCGTATAATATTTTTGGTGATGATATGTACCAAAGGATAAGAGATTTGCGTGAAGATGCAGATTTAACCCAAAAACAAATGGCTCAAATTTTGAACTGCTCACAGCAGGTTTATTCAAATTATGAATTGGGACAAAGAGACATACCAACAGCAGTTTTAATTGCTTTGGCACGTTATCACAACACTACTACGGATTATATATTAGGTTTATCTGACAAAAAATGAAGGGGCTAAAAACTGCCCCTTCATTTTTATAAAGATATAAATATAGTCTAAAAGTGTCCGTAATGCTTGCCTCCCTCTGACGAGGGAGGTGGATTTTGCGAAGCAAAAGACGGAGGGAGAGATACTAAATCAACAAATTATTTCTGCTTTTTCGCAAAATCTTCTCTCCTTCAGTCCTGCGGACAGCTTCCTCATCAGAGGAAGCCCAAAAAGAAAACTGCGGTTGTAATTAGTCTGTGCTTGCTTAGAGGAGTGTCTGCGATGATAGAATTTGACAACAAGGCTGTCGGTGTGGTTATACGGCAGTTGAGAAAAGAAAAAGGTTTATCCCAAGAGGTGTTCAGCGGTCTTGCAGGAATTGCGAGGAGTCACCTTTACATGATTGAAAGCAGTGACAAACAGGCTAATTTTGAAACTCTTTGGAAACTTGCAAATGCCTTTGGTGTTGAACCAAATGAATTGGTCAAGAAAATTGAAAATGAAATCCTGAACAAATAAATCCCCGTACTCTCGTTTTAGAGAATACGGGGTTGAATTATTATGTTATTATTTAAGGTCGCCGCCGACTGAACCGTCCCAGGTATCAACGGTCTGTGCCTTCATTTCTTCCTCGTCAAACCAACGGGTTGTAACTGCCTTGGTTTCTGTGTAGAAACGGAAGCCGTCCTTGCCCAGGCAGTGGAGGTCACCGAAGAATGACTGCTTGTGACCTGTGAAGGGGAATACGCCAACGGGTACGGGAATACCAACGTTAACGCCAACCATGCCGCCGTCTGTTCTCTTTGCGAATTCTCTTGCATAGTAACCGCTCTGTGTGAAGATAACCGAGCCGTTTGCAAAGGGATTTGCATTCATAACTGCAAGACCTTCTTCAAAGTCCTTAACTCTCTTAACGCAGAGAACGGGTCCGAAGATTTCTCTCTGACCTACGGTCATATCTTCTGTTACATGGTCGAAGATTGTGGGTCCTACATAGAAGCCGTTTTCATAGCCGGGAACAACGGGATTTCTGCCGTCGAGAACAAGCTCTGCACCTTCTTCAATGCCTTTTTCAATCCACTTGAGAATGGACTGCCTGTGAGCTTCGGTAACAACGGGGCCAAGGGTTGATTCCTTATCATATGCAGGGCCGAGCTTAAGCTCTTTTGCAAACTTAACAAGATAGCCTACAAGCTCGTCTGCAATGCTTTCCTGTGCAACGATTACGGGGAGAGCCATGCAGCGTTCGCCTGCGCAGCCGAATGATGAATTGATGATACCTCTTGCGCTTCTTTCGAGAGCAGCATCTTCAAGAACAAGACCGTGGTTCTTTGCTTCGCAGAGAGCCTGAACTCTCTTGCCGTTTGCGGCAGCTCTTGAATAAATGTGAAGACCAACGCTTGTTGAGCCAACAAATGTGATGCCCTTAATATCGGGGTGGTCCATGAAAATTTCAGCTTCGTTTCTCGAGCAGGTAACGATGTTAATAACACCGTCGGGAAGACCTGCTTCCTGCCAAAGCTCTGCAAGTCTCATGCAGGTCATGGGAGTCATGGATGCAGCCTTGAGAACGATTGTGTTACCGCAAACAATGCAGAGGGGTGACATCCAGCCCATGGGAATCATGCCGGGGAAGTTGAAGGGAACGATGCCTGCGAAAACGCCGACAGGTTCTCTGTAAAGAGTTGTGTCATATCCCGAGGATGTGTCTCTCATGCTTTCGCCCATGAGAAGTGAGGGTGCGGAGCATGCAAGCTCAACGGGTTCCTTAACCTTAAGGATATCGCCCTTTGCTTCGCTCCATACCTTGCCGTGCTCTCTTGCGCAGATTTCGGTAAGCTCGTCCATATGCTGCTCAAGAAGCTCGCGGAATTTGAAAACAATCTGAACTCTCTTCATAACGGGTACGTTTGACCAGCTCTTGAACGCTTCCTTTGCACAAGCGATAGCTTCGTTAACTTCGTCTTTTGTGCAGCAGGGAGTCTGTGCGATAACCTCGCCTGTGCTGGGATTATAAACGTCCATGTATTTTTCGCAGGAAGAATCAAGCCACTTGCCGCCTGCAAAATACTTAAGTTTTTTCACTGCCATATTTAACACTCCATTCCGAAATCTTACCATAATATTCTATAACTTTTTATATTTGATGTCAACATTTATTTCTTATTTAAACACGCTGCTCTGATTGATAAGCTGCGAGTTATAGATAAACAGTACATCGCTGTTTTCAAAATCAACATATTCTCCGAGAAGCTGTGAAGAAATATATCTTGTATCAACAAGTGTTATTTTTCCGTAGCTGCCGAGAAGAAGGGGAGCGAGTGATGAGCCGAAAGAGTCACGGAAAATGATAAGATGCTTTCCGTCCGGGTTAAGAGTATTTTCAGCCTTAATAATGGGTACTGCACCCGAGAAAAAGACATCGTATTTGTCATTGCCTTTAAATTTGTTTAAATCATAAACGCCGATGTGCTCTTTCCGTGTTTCAAAGTTATAAACAGCAGCGGAATCTGTAACCTCATTTCTCATGCAGATAATTTTGTCGGGTTCGATTTTTACAGCAAGCCTTGAAGAGTAAACGCCGCTGAAATCTCCAAGATTTTCGGGCGTGTATTCATTTTTGTCGAGAGCATCAAAGCCCATTTTTTCGCCGAGCTTTTCAACAACGGGAAAAATTTCTTCCTGCTTCCAATGAGAATCGGTTTTGTAATAGTTGTCAATAGTCAGACAATCGAAAATATCAATATATTCCATGTTTCGGATATTGCTTTTGAAAATATCCGTCATTTTTTTATAGTCATATGCGGGATAACCGTTTTTTTCTGCAAGAAAATAGTTTTTATCGGGAATTATTGAGCAGAAAACACGGGTGTTAGCATTTGAAAGATATTTATTATAGATTGCGTTAATCTTTTCAGCCGCATTTTTAACGGAGCTTTCGTTTAGTTTTTCTTCCATTTCGGAAATATGACCTTCGACAAAATATGTGCCGTTGTTATCTTTTTGATTGAACAGCTTAAGCTGAATGAAGGATTTGATTTCTCTGAATTTATCGCGCAGGGGGAACTGGTCTGTCAAAAAATCCTCGATTCCGTCAAAATATGATTTATCAATGATACTTTCAACGGAGAATTCGGGGAACTGCGCCGCTTTTCTTCGCTCGGATACAAGAACGGAAATCGGTTCTCTGATAATGAATGAAGCTGCAATTGCAAATATGAAAATAACAAAAAAGGCAATGCTTAATATATTTCTGAATTTTTTCATGTCATTGCCTCCTTAAAATCTGAAATAAAGGAACGGATTATAAGTTCCGTCAATGAGATAAGCGGTAACGATTATTAGAACCGATACAACAAAAATCGGTTCAAGAGCGGTAAGAATTTTGTCACCGATATCGTTTCCTTTTATCTTGTTACAAATTGTTTTTAGTGCGGGAGTTGCACCAATTGCAGCCGAAACAAGAAGAACGGAATAGCTGCGAAGGTAATAGAGAGTCATGCCGTTTGAGAGAGGATAAGTGCTTGTAAACATACCCTTAAGGTCATCAAATGCGCCCGTAACACCGTTTGCATTGAAAATAACAAAGCCTATAAGAACAACAAAAATCAGATAGATATGGCTGATAAATTTCGGAACTCTGTTCTTGATTTTCTTTGAAATGAACTTTTCGCAAAGCAAAAGCGCCGCAAAATAAAGTCCCCATAAAATAAATGTCCAGTCTGCGCCGTGCCAGAAGCCCGTAAGAAACCAAACCGTGAGAATATTAAAAAGGAAACGGAACTTATTGACTCTGTTGCCGCCCATGGGAATATAGATATAATCACGGAACCAGCTTCCGAGAGAGATGTGCCATCTTCTCCAGAATTCGGTAACGGATGATGAGATGAACGGATAATTGAAGTTTTCCATAAATCTGAATCCGAGCATATGCCCCAGACCTATTGCCATATCGCTGTAGCCCGAAAAATCGAAATAAATCTGCAGAGCAAAAGATACGGCATAGAGCCAGAAGAACAGAGTTGATTTATCATCGGCGGCTCGGAAGGTTTCGCATATTGTTCCGAGTGAGTTTGCCATTATAACCTTTTTACCGAGACCTATGGCAAAACGTCTTACGCCGTGTGAAAATTTTTCGGCAGAATGTGTGCGGTGCTTTAAATCATGCATAACATCCGTGTAACGCACAATCGGACCTGCAACAAGCTGCGGGAAAAGCGAAACATAAAGCGCAAGGCTCAGAGGATTTTTCTGTGCCGGAGTATCCTTGCGGTAAACATCAATGTTGTAGCTGATAGCCTGGAATGTGTAGAAACTTATACCTATCGGAAGCGCAAGCTTCAAAAGCCCGATGTCAGAGTTGAAAACGGAATTTATCGTTGAGATAAAGAAATCAGTGTATTTGAAATAGATAAGAGCAGAAAGATTAACGGCAACCGATGCAATAGTTACCGCAAGGCGTGCCTTTCCCTCTGCACGGTCTGTAAGAAGTCCGAAAACATAGCTGACGGTAATGACCGCAACCATAAGAATAAGATATTTCGGTTCGCCGTAGAAATAGAAAAACAGGCTTGCAAGAAGAAGCCAGATATTCTTCACTTTCATCGGAAGAATATAATATACGCCGATTACAATCGGCAGAAAAACAAAAAGAAATGTTAAGCTTGAAAAGAGCATGATGCTTTCCTTTCATAAAAAAAGGCGGGAACAAGCCCCGCCTGATTTGATTTTTAAAATTATTCGAGTGTGATGGGATCGCCGAGAGGCATATCCTCGCCGGGCATTGCTGCGGGCATATCATCAGCAACGGGTTCACCGAAGGGAAGGTCTTCCTGAATTTCGCCTGTTCTTGTGAGAACTTCCGAAACGTTGCCTTCGCAAACTGTTGTGAAGGCTGCAACGATGCCGTCAACGATTTCTTCGCTTGCCATAACCATCATAATAACGTTTCCGCAGCTTGCAACAGCAATCTTTTCTGCTGCAACGCACCACCATTTTCTGTAGTTAACTCCGTTAAGAATTTCATTCTTGAGAGCATCGATATCAGCGCCTTCTTTAGCCTTAACAATGGCAAGTGAATAAGCGATTGATGACATCATAGGCTCGGAAAGAACGGCTCTTTCGATGGCATCAGCGGATGCAACACCGAGATGAGGTGTAACTTCTTCTTCAACATTGGAAAGTACGAGCTCTCTTGTAGCAAGAGAAGCGATTTCGTCTGTGGTTGTATCGTTTGTGTAGATTTTGTCAACGATTTCTTCAAGTGTGCCTGTGAGTTCAAAAGCGGGTACTTCAGGTTCGGTGTTACCGCCGCATGCGGCAAGTGAGAGTGCCATCGCAAGAGCGAGGATAAGGCAAATAATTTTTTTCATTTTTTACTCCTTTTATATGTTTGATTTTTTAGTTTTCCAAACCTCCGAGATAGTAACAGAGGTTTGTTGATTGCGTGTGTTATATGTTTTAATTTTATATGAACTTAAAGCTCGATTTTCCAGAAAGCAACATTAAGACGCTCGTATGTATATGTTATATACAATGAACCGTTCATATATTCAATTGCAGGATAGGAAAATTCGCTG
Organism: Clostridia bacterium; assembly: GCA_017466365.1. Lineage (GTDB taxonomy): Bacteria > Bacillota > Clostridia > Oscillospirales > Acutalibacteraceae > CAG-177. The sequence continues at coordinate 405,104 of JAFTUG010000016.1, forward strand.
TCAATCTTTTCTTCTTCAAGAACAAGAATCGTTTCCCATGTTGTGCCGTTATCGGTTGATTTTTGCAAAGTAAGAGGAGAACGTTCGCCCCAATTTTCTTCAACGGGGTTTGAAAGAAGATAGAGGTCTCCGTTCGGAGTTTTGACAACATCGAGACCGCTGTTGTTATTCCATAAATCCGTGCGGTAAGCCTGACACCATGTTTCGCCATAATCATCCGAATCGCTTCTGTATGCTCTGCCAACGGGTGTTCGTGTAAACATATGAACCTTACCCGGTGCAGATTCCCAAAGAGTCGGCTGAATCATGGGGATAAGATTTGAGGTGTAATTGTTTTGTCTGTTAAACATGGGAAGAGCTTGTTCGGTTTTAATTTTCGGAGCTTTTCTCCATGTTGCACCGTCATCGTCTGAAATGTCAACAAAGCAGTTCCAGCCGTTATTCTCATATGATGCAGGGGCAAGAATTCTGCCGTTTGAAAGGCGGATGCATTTGTTTTTAACGGGACCTCTGCCGTCGCTTCTGTCACCTTTTACAAGCTCCGAAGGTTTGGAGAAGGTTTTTCCGCCGTCGGTTGAGATGCTGAAAAATGTTCTCCATGAATGGATTTTTCTTCCGACCTTGAAAAACAGAACTATATCGCCGTTTTCTTTAAGAAAAAGAACGGGATTCCAATGGGGAATGTTTTTATTATAGCTTACGGAAGCAGGCTTGCTCCAACCGTTTTCATCACGGCGGGCATACCATATGTTGACATCGCCCGTACCCTCCTTTGTTCCGCCGAACCATGCGGAAATAACCGTGCCGTCGGGAAGAGGCAGAACGGTTGATGCATGGCAGTTGGGAGTGGGCAGGGGATTACATATAAATTCTTTAATTGTCGTCATCGCCAATCCTCCAAAGTTCAAAATCCGAGGGGTCCGCTCTTTCAATAAGAAGCGGCTTTTTGGGTCTGCGTTTTAAAGGGTCATATACATATTTTCTGCATTTGCCGTCTGTTTCAACAATGCCCTTTTTTATGCAAAGCACTGACCTTTCATCGGGAGAAAGCCTTCCGTGCTTACAGTATTCACATGCGGCAGGATATTTTTTCTTCTCAAGAAGTTTGCTTTTCATGTATTCAACATCCTTTCCGATAAATTCTATCATATTTTGTATTTATTATCAAGGTCTAATATCAATAAAGCTGATAAAAACAGCAGAGAAAACGATGCGGGTGCGGAAAATGACCACAAAGCAGGTTTCGGGGTAACATTAACGAGGACCTGCTGCTCTGCGGGGAACATCCAAAGAATAATGCTGCATGTCAAAAAGGCAAGTAAGGCATGAAGAAGCCTGAATGCATAAAATAACGGCAGCTTTATTTTGAAGCTTTCGGCAACGGAAAAAATCTGCATATGAACGCAGAGACCGCCGAAGGCACATATTGCGCTTATAAACGGCAGAGACATTTCTTTGGCGGCATAAATACAGCCGTTGGTTATTTCAAGCAGACAGATTAATCCGAGCCGCATGCTTTCGTTGGCAATGTGAGATTCAATAACCGATATGATGCCCGAAAAAATGCAGACGAATGCACAGGCATTCAAAAGGGATAATGTGCCTGAAGAAACGCTGTTTACAACGGCACAGGAAAATGAAGGCGGAATAATTTTGACTTTTTTATACGACTCTGTTTTGCACGAATAAAATCGGCTTATAAGTCCGCATAAAAAAGCGGAAATACAGACTGAAGTGAATATTATTCTTCCCGACCCTCTCGACGAAAGCATTATGCTGCCCAGGGCATTTACCGTGAAACCGATTCCGGGGTTTATGCAAAAAAGCATCAGCTTTTCAGATTGGTTTTCGGAAATTTTTCCTGCAGAGCAAAGTGACTGTGCGGCCTTTGCGCCCGAAAGATATCCGCCAAGCTGACCGAGAATGATTGCAAAAAAGCATTCCGAAGGCAGTCCGAAGAAAAATTCCGTTATCACAGAAATAAAACGTTTGATTTTATTCGGCAATTCGCCGCTGCCTGCAAGAGATGCGGCAATAAGAAAAGGAAACAATGACGGAATAACTATTTCCGCGCAGCTTTCAAGTCCGAAGGTAAACCCTCTTTTGAATTCTTCCGAAAAAACAAGCAGAAAAACAAACAATGCGGCCCCTGCAAAAACAGCGGTATGTCCTCTGTTTTTCAATCAACTCAACTCCCGATGTTCTTTTTAACACCCGATAATCATATCAATAAAAGTGTACTTTATTTATATGAAGCCGAGGGGAATAACTATGCGAAAAAGAAAATGCCGTGACGACAGGGGAGACAGAATAATGGATTCAATAAGCCGCAATCTGGATTTGCCGACGGATACCGTTTCGGGGTATGCACACATGGAGATTTCAGGCAACCGTGAGGTTATTCTTGAAGGCTGCAAGGGCGTTTTGGAATACAGCGACTGTGTGATTGCCATGAATACGGGAAGGCTTACCGTAAGGCTATGCGGCTGCGATATGACGATAATATCAATGCAGGGCAGTCAGGCTATAATCAAAGGAACGATAACCTCGATTGAGTTTTGCAATTAGGAGGGCATATGCTGTTTCTGAATTTTGTAAGGTTTCTTTTGGGATATGTAAGCTTTACCGCAAGAGGAGGCTTCCCCGAAAGATTTATTAATCTCTGCCGTCTTAATAAAATCATTCTATGGGATCTCAAAAACAGCGAAGCTGTTATAAGCGCATGTACGGATTGCGCAAGCTATAAAAAAATACGTTCCGCTGCACGCAAATCGGGTATGAGGGTTCGTGTAAGAAAAAAACACGGCTTACCTTTTTTTCTTGAACGCCATAAAAGAAGAATAGGCGTCGTTGCGGGAGCTTTGTTTTGCGCTGCTGTTATATTAATATTATCAACAAGAATCTGGAGTATAGATGTTATAGGAAACTTAAGCGTACCTCCCGAAAAAATTCTCGGAACATTTGAGGAGTTAGGGGTTAAAAAAGGTGTTTCCGCTTCAAGGATAGATATAAAATCAACCGAGTTTGCCGCTTTGCAAAGGCTTAATGAGCTGTCGTGGCTGAATATAAATATTTCGGGAAGCAAGGCAGTGATTGAAGTCAGGGAGGCTGTTGAGTCGCCTGAAATTGACGGTGATAATGTTCCTGCCGATATCGTAGCGGCAAGAGACGGAATAATAACCATAATCCGACCCTTTAACGGCACGGCAGAGCAGGAAATCGGAAATGCCGTTGTCAAGGGTGATTTGCTGATAAGCGGAATTGAAGAAAACGGCGATTTGACCGTCAGCTTCTGCAAAGCAAAGGGCTATGTTGTTGCAAGAACAAGCAGAAGTATGAAATACATTCAGCCTGAAAAATTCATTGCTGCGAAGCCGATTTCAAGCAAAAAGCGCTTCATACTTAATTTTCTCTCTTTTGAAATACCGCTTGGAAAGATAAAAACCGAAAACTCTTATTCGGAAAAAAGCGAAATAATAATAAACGGTGTAACCTTGCCTGCAGGAATAATAAGATGTGTTGAAACTGTTTATGAGGAAAAGGAAATCACCCTTTCCGCCGAGAGACGAAAGATGCTCAGCTTTCTGCGCTTTACGGATATGTGTGCAGAAGAATTCCGATATCTTGAGGTTGAAAATGCGGAAATATCTGTTAACGAAAGCGGAGAATTTTCGGGAGCTTTTACCTGCCTTGAGAATATAGGCAAGGAGCATCCCATGCAGCTTGAAGAAGCTGAACATGAAGAAACCGCAGACCCGTGATGAGTCTGCGGTGAATTTTTATGTTATACAATAACATTATGCTCAAGAATTTCGGTCATGGTAAGGAAAAGGTCAAGACCGTAGCCAAGCGTTCCCGTCATTGATTTTAATTTGCCTATAGTTATCAAATATCCGAATTCGCCGGAAAATCTTATGAAGTCCTCAAAGCTTTCGGTGTTATGGAACAGATTATCGACTGCCAGGTCTATAAAATATCCGTTGGACTTATGTTTGTTTATGATGAACACAGCCATTCTTTTTCCGAAGCCGAACGGGTCAATTCCTGTAAGCTGACAGTATTCTCTTATATACTCCTGTTCACCGATAACAACGATAAACTGAACAGCTTCTCTGTCCGTAAGCTTGGGCTGTGTAAATTCAACGGTAAGAATTGTTCCGTCTTCAAGAACGATTTCGTTATTCCATTCCGAACCCTTGAAGGTTTCTTTGCTTCCGTCGGGATATGTAACGATAACGTTATATTCATCGGGATTGTTTATTTCAAAACCGTTTTCGTTCATCTCAAATTTCAGGAATTCATCCAGCTCTTCAATTTCGATGTTGCTTACATAATCGGTTGGCTGATGAACAACAACCGTTTTTTCAACATCCTTATTCGGGAATTCAAAAACAGCATTGTTTTCACCAATTTTAGGTTCTTCACCTTCAAGCTCATAATCAAGACAAGCTTGCTCCATTTTCAGTTTTTTGCCGGTATCAAACACAACATTAATGTCAAAAAGATTTACGTAATAATTGCCGAATGTAGTAGTGGTCGGTGTGTTCATGTTGTAGCCGATAATACGGTTGTTGAGTGCGTTGTCAAGAAATTCAACATCCGTAATTTCTTTGCCGCAATATTCAATAAGAAGGTCGGCAGTAGGTGTTGAACCGTCGCTGTGAATCGGAATATACCAGTCGCCTTCTTCAAGATAACAAAGCGTAATTGATTTACAATCCCAATAGTCTTCGTTATATCCGCCGGTGGATATATATTCGCAGATGCCGTTTTCGCCTTTTTCCATGAGTTCTGCATTAATCGCGTATGTAGCAATATGCTCCATTTTTTCCCCGTTTCTGAAGCTGAAAGCATAATATCCCGGTTTCTCTGCTCTGAAGTAGCAATAGAAAAGACTTTCTTCATCTTCCGTAACATCAATGATGTTGACTCCCTCACGCACTTCGCCCATATATTTTAATTTGAGGGAGGGAGAGTTTCTGATGTTTTTGAGAACAACGGGATCTCTTTCTGCTTTTTCTTCGTTTTTATCAACAACCTGAACGGGAATGAGTTCTTCCTCTTCAATAATATCGTGAGCTGCGGTGGTTGTTTCCATAAGCTGCTCGGAATAAGAGGCGGTAGGCTCTTCTGTTTTATGTTTCTTCACAAAGCTTGTGATACCTACAGTTGAACCAGTAACAACGCCTGCAATTGCAATGCCTGCCGCAATTTTTTGTATGGTTGTGAGTGCAGCAGCTTTGGCTGCAACGCTTGTTCCCGCCGCCGCCGATGATGCTGCAGCGCCTGAAGCTGCAGCCGCAGTTCCCGCAACGGATATGCCCGAAATAATTTTGATTGCTTCGGGATTACCTGAAAATGTCTGTGAAACAGCTTCTGCGGTTTTGCCGAGTGCCCATGCAACAACGCCCATGGGAGCTGCACTGTAGGCAGTGGTGATTCCTATGCGCTCAAACTTGGTTTTAAGCTCTTTTCGTGCTGTCCAAAGTCTGTTTTTAACGGTACTTACGGGAACGTTAAGGCTTTCCGAAATTTCGTTGACGCTCATATCCTCAAAATACATCATCAGAACACAGGCGCGTTTTTCGTTGGTAAGCTCATCCATAGCCTCCATAACCGTTGAGCGAAGCTCCTCCTGATCAACATTCTTTTCGGGAGAGAATTCGCTTTTTTCATCGGGAATAACCTCGAATGCACCATCCTCGCCATCCTCAAAAAGAACAGGGCTTCTTTTTCTTAAATAGTCCATGCTTCTGTTTGTTACTATCTGATGAAACCAACGAACAAAGCTTTCGGGATTTTCAAGGTTTTGAATTTTATCAATTGCTTTTACATAGCTTTCCTGAAGGATATCTTGGGCAAGATGCTCGTCCTTAACAATTTGCAGGGCAACGAAATATGCATTTTTGTTTGTGAGATTATAAAGCTCGTCAAAAGCCTTGGTGTTTCCGCCTTTGAACTGCTGAACAAGATCGGCTATTCTTTCTCTGTCATTTTTCATTGTATTAACCCTCCGAGATAATAATAAATTATTTTTTCTGAATTGTCAAAAAAACTGCTTTTTTCGGGTCATTCAACTATATGACGTAAGTATTTTTGATTTGGTCTATGAAATTTTTTGTTTTTTTAAAAAAATTTTTAACCCTGCGAAATCCGAAAATTTCGCAGGGTCAGAGATTATGCTTTTTTAAGTCTTATAACATTCCAGCTGAAGGGCTTAAGCTCTGCTTCAAGCTTTGTGCCGTCAATTGAGGGCAGGGGATTGCCGTGAGGCTTAACTTTAATATTGTCAAAGGTGTTTTCGTCCTTCTTATCGTAGCCGTCCATTGAAATAAATTCAACAGGCTTGTAGCCGTCAAAATCCATAAGGTTAACATCAAGAACAACATTTTCATCAAGGCTCTTGTTAACGCAGAAAATTGCCATTTCCTCATTTTCCTCATCGTATGTTGCGATTGTCTCAATGTAAGGAACATCGGTGAATGCCTTGCAATCATACTTCGGGCAGTCAACAAGAGGAAGAAGAGCGCTGCCTCTGCCGTAGTTTGAAAGATGCATGAAGGGGAAATATGTTGTCTGTTCAAAAACTCCGCCGCCTGTTTTGGTGAAAATCGGAGCGATAACATTGACAAGCTGTGCAAGACAGGCGATTTTTACTCTGTCGCAATGGCGAAGAAGAGTTATAAGAAGAGAGCCGACAAGAAGTGCATCTTCAAAGTTATAAATATCTTCAAGAAGTGCGGGTGCCATGCTCCATTTTTCAAACGGTGCATTGTTTGAGTGATACCATACATTCCATTCGTCAAATGAAAGATTGATTGTTTTCTTTGAACGCTTTCTTGCCTTCACATAGTCGCAGGTGCAGATTATTGAATAGATAAAATCATCAACCTCAAGGCTTCTTGCGAGAAAGCTCATAACATCATCATCGTGGTTGCCGTAATATTGATGGAGCGAAACATAGTCGATGCTGTCATATGCGATTTCAAGAGTTTCTGCTTCCCATTTTCCGAAGGTGCTCATGTTTCTGCTCGATGAGCCGCAAAGAACCGTTTCAATTCCGGGTGAAGTCCACTTCATAAGCTTTGATGCTTCAAGGGCTGTTCTGCCGTATTCAACAGCGGTTTTTGCACCCATCTGCCAACCGCCGTCCATCTCGTTGCCGAGGCACCAGAGCTTGATGTTGTGAGGCTCCTCAACACCGTGGCTTCTTCTTAAATCAGACCAGTATGAGCCTGACTTATGGTTGCAGTATTCAACAAGATTTCTTGCTTCATCCGGTCCTCTTGTGCCGAGGTTTACAGCCATCATGCATTCGGCGTTTGCTTTTTTACACCACTGCATAAATTCGTTTGTGCCGAAGGTGTTGGGTTCGGTTGTGCCCCATGCGAGGTCGAGTCTTTTGGGTCTGCTTTCAACGGGACCGACGCCGTCCTCCCAATTGTAGCCCGAAACGAAGTTGCCGCCGGGATAACGTACGACGGGTACATTGAGCTTTTTGACAAGCTCAATAACATCCTGCCTTAAGCCGTTTTCATCTGCCGTGGGATGCCCCGGTTCATATATTCCGCCGTAAACAGCTCTTCCGAGATGTTCTATGAATGAGCCGTAAATTCGTTTATCAATATCGCCGATTCTGAATTCTTTTGCAAGAGTAATTTTTGCTTTCATAATTATCACCTGCTTGTAATTTTTTTATTATCTTGTAAATTTTTTATTATAATAACATACATTTTATAAAATTAAAAGATGCTTTGCAAGATTTTCTGCAAAGCATCTTTCTTCTTTAAGTATTAAGTTCCTTAAGCGAATTATTCAGCCTTGGGAGCTTCAACAGGGCAAGCATCTGCGCAAGCACCGCATTCGATGCAAGCATCAGCGTCGATAACGTACTTGCCGTCGCCCTCTGAAATAGCTTCAACGGGGCATTCTGCTGCACATGCGCCGCAGGAGATGCAATCGTCATTAATGATGTATGCCATTGTGATAATCCTCCTTATCATTTTTTCAACACCATTGTATCACATTATTTAAAAAATGCAAGAGGTTTTTAATGTAAATTATAAATGTTGACGGATAAATCAGCCTTCAATATCCTTGAAAGCCTCGATTTCTTCCTTTGCAACCTTTATTTTTGCATCACGGACAGTCTTGGTCTCTTTTCTGGAAAAATATTTCGGGGGAGCATCGGGATTGTTATGAAGCTGAACCTTAAGCTTACCCGTAAGCAGACTGAAATCCACAACGGTGCCTGCACCCTCGGGAGTTTCAACTATTGCACCGGGCTTGGGAGTGATTTTAAGAAGATGCTCATAAGCATCCTGCTCATATTTAAGGCAGCACATAAGTCTGCCGCATACGCCGCTGATTTTAACGGGGTTGAGAGAAAGCCCCTGCTCTTTTGCCATTTTGATTGAAACGGGCTGAAATTCTCCGAGAAAGCTGCTGCAGCAGAAGGGTCTGCCGCAAATGCCGAGACCGCCGAGCATCTTGGATTCGTCACGCACACCTATCTGACGAAGCTCTATTCTCATTCTGAAAACGCCTGCAAGGTCTTTTACAAGCTCACGGAAGTCAACTCTGCTTTCTGCCGTGAAATAGAAAAGTACTTTGGTATCATCAAATGTAAAATTGACGTCAACCAGTTTCATTTCAAGACCGTGCTGCTCAATTTTCTGCTGACAGATAACCATTGCCTCACGTTCTCTTTCTCTGTTTAAGCGAACCTTTTCAATATCCTTTTCCGTTGCGGCACGGATAAGCTTTCTCAAAGGCTTCACGATTTCTTCATCGTTTATTTCTCTGTTTTCAAGGGCAACCTCGCCGCATTCGATTCCTCGTGCGGTTTCAACAATAACCATGCAGCCCTTTTCATATTTCTGTCCTTCGGGGTCAAAGTAATAAACCTTACCCGCCTCTTTAAAACGAACGCCGATAACTTCAGCCATAATTACCTCCGATGTATTTTAATTGGTGACTGCCTTGCGCAGCTTTGTGCAGAGTGCAGTGACCGTAAGATTATGATTTGCGTTAAGACGGATGGAATTCATAATGGCATCCGTGCTTTCTATAAGTGCAAGCAGGGCACGCCTGCTGAGCTTCGGCTCTATTGCGGCAACCGTATCCGAAAATTCGGATTCTTCTTCGCAAGCCGAATATTTTTTTCGCAATGTCTGTGCGAAAATCTCCTGAATAACGGGGAGAGCGGATTTTAGAAGCTTTTGATTTTTTTCAAAGACCGCAGCCGCCTTGATGATTTCAATATCATCGAGTGCCGCAGCGGCGGTTGCTATGCCCTTTGCCGCATTTGCGATTTCTTCCCACGGAATATCCCGTGAGCCTTCGGATGCTGTTTCGCCGAGATTATAAACCGTAGCACGGGAAAGCACCGTTGGCAAAAATCCCGATTTTGATGAACAGAGCAGAATGAAATTGATGTATGCGGGCGGTTCCTCGAGTATTTTCAGAATGGCATTTTGACCTTCGTTTCCCATGGTATGGGAGTTTTCGAGGATGAATACCTTTCTGTCCGCCTCGTTTGGAACAATATATGCCTTGTTTCTTATTTCTCTTACGATATCAACCTTAAAAGCCTTGGGCTTATCTTCAACTGAATAAACAAGTATGTCGGCATGAGAATTTGCGGCAGCTTTTCTGCAGTCGGAGCAGTCAAGGCACGGCACGATTCCGCCGCCTGAGCAAACAAGCGCAGAGGCAACCTTTCGGGCAAGGCTCATGCGTTCCTCCGACGAGCCGCCTTCAATGATAACGGCGTGGGGGAATCTTTTTGAATGCATTGCTGCCGATATTGATTTTTCAACTGAATTGCTTAAATTGAAGCCTTCGGTTAACATCGGATTATTCCTTTACTTATTAAAGTTTAATGAATTTGTCAACGTCTACAACAAAAACAGTTGCACCGCCGACTGTTACTTCAACCGCACGGGAGATGAAGCCCTCGGACATGAATGAAGGTGAGGGAGAAACCATCTGTGTGCGCTTGCGTGAAAATTCGCTGATAATTTCAATAACGTTATCAACGTTTTCATCCTCCGTTCCGATAAGCAGGGTTGAGTTACCCGATTTCAAAAAACCGCCGGAGGTTGAAAGTCTTGTTGCGCCAAAGCCCTTGTGAGTAAGCTCATTAAGAACGCTTGGGCAGTCGTCATTATTAATGATTGCAACGATAAGCTTCATGTGTCATCTCTCCTTCTGAATTGTTATATTTCGTTCTATAACCTTTCTTCCGCGCCATTCATATGCTCTTTCTTCAAGGGAGCATCCCTCTGAAACGTGGGAAACGGGGGAGGAAAGGAATTCTTCAATTTCGGTTGCAGCGGCGTTTTGATTCATCGGGCAGATATCCTGGCAGATATCGCAGCCCCATATGCAGCCGCAGTCTGTCATAAGACTGATTTCTTCTTCGGAAAGCTTACCTTTTTTCTGGGTTATTTCCGAAAGACAAATGTTTCTTTCAAATCCTGTTTCTTTTATTGCCGATGAGGGGCAGGCTTTAATGCACCTGCCGCATTTTATGCAGGTTTTTTCTGAAGTTTCTTCAAAATCAAGTTCAATATCCGTTACTATTTCACCGATAAAAACAAACGAGCCGTATTTTTCGGTAATAAGCAGAGAATTCATGCCTCTGACTCCCAAGCCTGCAAGACATGCTGCTCTGACTTCGGGAATGGGTGAATTATCCGCAAAGGCAGAAAATTCATTCTCGGGAAACATCTCTTTTAGCAATTGAACCGCTTTTTCAAGCCTTGATAATGCGACCTTATGGTAGTCGGTTACAACGGCGTATTTTGAGATGTTCAGATTTTTATATTCCGATTTGTCAAGCAGATACGGAAAGCATGCAACGATAACCGATTTTGCATTTTCGGGCAGCCTGCTTTTGGCTCTGCATTCAATAAGGTTGCTGCTTATTTTGTTAAACGGGCAAATGCCCCACAGCGGAGAAATGCCGTCCATTATTTCTGTTAATTGCAAGCTATCACCCCACAGCTTGAGCGAGTGCTATCATAACGGGTAAGGTTATTATTGAAACAAAGCTGACCACTGCAACCGTCTGGGAAGCAAGCCCCGTGTTGCGGTCATATTTTGCTGCAAACATAACCGTATTGTTTGCGGTAGGTGCACCTGCGGAAATCGAAAGAGCAACAAGAAGCGTGCCTGAAATTCCGACAAGTCTGAATGCTGCGAGAAGCACAAGCGGAAGAATAATTAGCTTCACAAGCGAGACGGCGAAAATACGCCAATTTTTAAATATTGTTTTAAAGTTGGTGTTTGCAATATAGGTTCCGAAAATCAGCATTGCCACGGGAGTATTGAGGCTTGCAATGTAGTTTATCGGCTTTGCGATAATATCGGGCATCTCGACGGAAAGCAGGAATATGGGCAGTCCGATTATAACGGAAATAACACCCGGATTAAGAAAAAGATTTTTTGCGCTGAATTTCACCTTTTCTCCGTCTTTTCCTTTGGTAATTGTATATATTCCGTGGGTAAAGCTGAAAATCTGGAATGAAATAATAACTGCCGAGCAATAAAAAACGCCTTCGTCTCCAAGCACTGCGCCTGCAAGGGGAAGCGCCATATAGCCGCAGTTGCCGTAAGCACAGGAATACTTATAAATACAAGCCTCGTCTTTATTGCAGCGGTTAAAAACAAGTGATGATATTGCTCCGGAAACAATGTGAAGCACAAAGCCGCATGCAAGAGCTATAAAAAGACCCTTTGCCGTGTCAGGACTGTACTCAAGCTTATAGAAGCTTTCGATTATTACGGCGGGAGTGATGATATAAAACAGCAGGTCGGTGCAGCTTTTTGCAACCTTCTCCGTATATATTCCTATTTTATCGGCTATTGCACCGACTGCAACGAGAATATAAAGAATTGCTACCTGTTCACTTGCAATTAAAACATTCTGAAAAAACATTATTTCTCCTCTGTTGATGAAGCTTCAGGAAGCTTAACGGTAACTCTTGTAAGCACGGTTGAAATGATAAAGAGCGCAACTCCCAAATCGCAGTATTCAGCGGGTGACTGCTCATGGAGAAGGTCTGCGTTGCCTGTTACGGTAACTATAAATCTGGGAACGAAGCAGATAAGTGCAAGAAGCGCTGCGGGCAGACCGAAGGCTGCGATTTTCCATTCTTTATTATCGGCATCAACTCTTGAATTAACCTGGGCAAATGCCATAAAGAACATAATGAGCAATACAATCATTATCATTTCAAGCATTAAATCCGAAACACGGATATAGCTGATTGTGCGTGTGAATCTTATAACAAGTCTGAAAATACTCCATACAACGGGCGCAAGGGAAATAAGTCTGTATTCGGAGCCGTTGGATTTTCCCGTAAGATAAGATGCACCGAGAGCGACAAAATAAATAGCGGAGAAAAGTGCAAAAACCGCCTGTATTCCCAAAAGCAGACTTGCTGTTTTTTCTTCTGCGGCAAAGCTGTCGTCATTCATAATTTTAACAAGACAGTCAACTGCGCTCATAAGTATTCCGGCAGCGGCGGTAAAGGAGAGAATTCCCTGACCGGGACGTTTGGTTACTTCAAGAGAATAGTCAAGCTTTTTGCGCTTTAAAAAGCCGAGAACAAGTATGGCGAGTATTGATGCACCTGCAGCTATGCCGAGAGTAAAAACGCTCCAGTCGTTTTCAGAGAAAAATCCGGAGTCGCTCTCGAGAACCGTAAAATACTGCAGTGTTCTTATCGGCAGAGCAATAATAGCGGCGGCAACAAAAATAAGAGTTCCTATGCCGAAGCCGCTTTTTGTTATATTTTTCATTATTCAATTACCTCTTATCTGTTATTGATAGGTACATAAATATTTCTTATGTTATTGCTCTTATATGCGGGACGGATAATTTTACCGCCCGTAACAAGCTCTTCTATTCTGTGGGCTGACCAGCCGGCAATTCTTGCAATTGTGAAAATAGGGGTGAAAAGGTCGGGCGGAATATCAAGCATCTTATAAACAAGACCCGAATAAAGGTCAACGTTTGCACACATTGCAGCTTTTTTCTGCGTTTTGTGGCTGTTGAAAATTTCGGGAGTAAGCTGCTCAATGAGGCTCAAAAGAATAAATTCATCCTCAAATTCAGTGTTAACCGCAAATTCTTCAGCCTTTTGCTTGAGAATTTTTGCTCTGGGGTCGGAAAGGGTATAAACTGCGTGACCCATGCCGTAGATTAGTCCCGAGCCGTCACCTGCTTCCTTACGCATGATTTTGTTAAGGAAATCAGCAACCTGACCCTCGTTGGTAATATCGCTTACGCCTGCTTTTATCTGTTCAATCATTTCCGTAACCTTGATATTTGCACCGCCGTGCTTGGGACCTTTAAGCGCACCGATGCTTGCGGCGGTTGTTGCATAGGTATCGGTGCCGCTGGAGGTAAGAACTCTTGTTGTGAAGGTTGAGTTGTTACCGCCGCCGTGCTCGGCATGGAGCATGAGGCAGATATCGAGAAGCTTTGCTTCACGGTCGGTAAATGTTTTATCCGCTCTGATTGAACGCAGAATTGTCTGTGCGGTTCTGTGCTCGGGTTTCATCTGGTGGATATACATGCTCTTGCGGTAATAGTGTCTGCGCTTTACCTGATAAGCATAAACCATAATTGCAGGAATCTGTGCAATAAGGTGAATGCATTGACGCAGAACGTTTTCAACCGAAATATCATCGGGATTTTCGTCATATGAATAAAGAGCAAGCACCGCACGGGAAAGCTTGTTCATTATGTTGGGCGAGGGTGCCTTCATAATCATGTCTTCAATGAAGTCCTCGGGCAATTCACGGCATGCCGAAAGAATATCGCAGAAATTATCAAGCTGCTCTTTTGTGGGGAGAGAACCGAAAAGAAGAAGGTAAACAACCTCTTCAAATCCGAAACGGTCCTCGGCTATGCAGGCATTTACGATATCCTCCATGTCGATGCCTCTGAAACGCAGACGGCCTTCTCTGGGGATTTTTTCTCCGTCATCTATGAAATAGCCTTCAACGGTACAAACACCTGTGATACCTGCCATAACACCTGTGCCGTCAGAATTTCTCAGACCTCTTTTTACGTTGAAGCGTTCAAAATCGGCAGGGTCTATATAGTTATATTTGCGTATTTCATTGCATAAGTTTTTAATATCATGCTCCGCAACATGAGATTCAATGGTGGACATATTTTGCGCCTCCTTCTGTAAATAAACATATCTCCATCATATTATAATTAATTTATTATATAACCTATTCTTTTAAAAGTCAAGTTAAGAAAGGATGAATAAAATGAACAGTAATCTTATCGTTTTTATGATTATTGCCGTTTCTCTGATTATATGCCCCGCAGCGGCGCTTGCAGGAGATTTTTCCGATAAAAACATGCAGGATGTAATCGCGGTGCAAGCCGAAGAAGCGGAGGAAGGGGAATATATATCCGTTATGTCATCATCAACAGGAAAAACCGAAAAAATAAAGCTGCGTGAATATGTAATCGGTTCTGTTGCTGCGGAAATGCCTGCGGTTTATCACACCGAGGCTTTGAAAGCTCAAGCGGTTGCAAGCTATACATATGCCAAAAAAATCGGTGAACAAAACGAAAAATACAAGGAATCATATCTCGGAGATGCCGATATAACCGACAGCCCGGACACGCATCAGGGGTATATTGATGAGAAGCGACGCAAAGAAAAATGGGGCGAAAAATTTGAAGAATATGAAAAGAAAACGGAAGATGCCGTGGATGAGGTTTTCGGATATTTTATGACCTATAACGGCGATACCGCTCTTGCGGTTTATCATTCAAACAGTGCAGGAAAAACCCAAAGCGCAAAAACTCTTTGGGGAACTGAAATTCCTTATCTTATAAGCGTTGAGAGCCCGGGAGATAAGCTTTCTCCGGATTATGTTACAACCCATGAATTCAGCAAAAATGAGTTCAAAAAACTTGCAAAAAGCTGTGATATCAATCTTGACGGAAATGCGGAAGAATGGGTCGGAGAGCTTACGAAGGCTGAAAGCGGATATGTAGTTTCCGTAAGACTCGGTTCAACCGAGGTTAGTGCATCAAAATTCAGGGAAGAATTCGGACTGAAAAGCTGCTGCTTTGATATTGATTATTCCGATGATAAATTTACGGTTACCTGCTATGGTTACGGTCACGGTGCGGGAATGAGCCAGTACGGTGCGGATTATATGGCAAGGCAGGGCTGCACATGGCGTGAAATATTAAAGCACTATTACA
Source organism: Clostridia bacterium (assembly GCA_017466365.1). Lineage (GTDB taxonomy): Bacteria > Bacillota > Clostridia > Oscillospirales > Acutalibacteraceae > CAG-177. The sequence continues at coordinate 420,354 of JAFTUG010000016.1, forward strand.
CGGGCATTGAGATAGACTCGGAATAAAATAATAACTGCGGCAAATAATACTAAAAACAAAAAGGCGGAAATTTATGAAAAAGGTTGTTATTACTGCGGACAGTGCATCGGATTTGCCGAAGAATGTTGCCGAAAGATACGGTATTGAAATTATGCCGATGAATGTTGTTATAGACGGAGAGGAGAAAAAAGACGGTGTTGATATAAATGCCGCCGAAATTTTTGATTATGTTGATAATACGGGGAAGATTCCTAAAACCTCCGCAGTGCCGCCTGCGGAGTATACGGATTTTTTTGAGGGCTTTGTCAAAGAGGGTAAGGCTGTTATTCATCTTTCTTTTTGTTCGGAATTATCTTCAACCTGCCGAAACGCAAAAATGGCGGCTGAAAGCCTGAAAAATGTTTATGTTATCGACACTCTCAACCTCGCAGGCGGCATAGGTCTGCTTGCAATAAAGGGATGCGAAATGCGTGATAACGGGTTGGATGCCCCTGAAATATTCAGCCGTCTTTCACGGCTTGTTTCCGATACGAAGGTCAGCTATCTTCTTGACAGCATTGACTTTCTTCGCCGTTCGGGAAGATGCTCTGCAGCAAAGGCGTTCGGTGCAAATCTTTTTTCGGTAAAACCGTGTGCCGCAATGGTTAACGGCAAAATTGACGTAATAAAAAAATATATCGGAAAATCAAAAGCCGTCCGCCTGCAATATGCAAACGAACAGCTTGAAAATACCGATAAAATTGATTTGTCAACCGCTTTTCTTTATCATTCGGGAGTTGATTCCTCTGAGCTTAAATCGGTTGAAGATTTATTGAAAAACAAAGGCTTTGAGCAGGTTATAACAGCGTTTACGGGCTGTATGATAAGCCTGCACAGCGGAAGGGGAGCAATTGGAATTCATTATCTTGAAAAATGAATTATTTTTCAAGGAAATCAAGCGTAACCTCGCAAAGCTCATCTGCTCTGTTTTCTATGCACTGATGTCCGCCGCCTTCAACAGTGTATGTAACTGCATTCGGGAAAGCGGTGTTCATCTGCTCTTTCATCGTGTCATTAAGAATAATATCCTCGCTTGCCTGGCAGAGAAGCACGGGGCAGGCGATTTTTGATGCATTTTCAAGGTCGGTCGGCTTAACGTTATACATCATTTCGCACATTCCTGCACCGAATCTGTCATACTGCACGGCATTTGTAACGCACGAAACATCATAGTCCATTGCAAAATCCCAATCCATTGTTGCAAAGAAAATAATGAGCTTAACAAGGAAATCAATTCTTGTGCCGTGATTGAAGAAAGTGGACATGATGAACTTCATAGGTTCGGAAGTTATAAGACCCTCCATAGCCTCGGGAAATTCGCTTTGCGGTGCAGGGCAATAAAGGAGAAGGCTCTTTACGGGATTATTGATTGCGATATTCACCGCAACTCCGCCGCCCATTGAATGACCTGCAAGAATCCATTCATTCATCGGAGCGATGCTTTTCATAAGCTCGGTTATAATAATTTCACGGTCAACAACCGTAATATCTTCTGTTTCTCTTGTGCTGTAGCCGAAATTCGGGATATCCGCAAGCACGCATTCATAGCCTGCTTCGGAAAGATTTGCCGCCATGTTGCGCCAAGCATATGTAGAGCAAAGGAAACCGTGGAGCATCATTATTCTGCCTTTTTGCTCACCCTTTGCAGGGATAACCCTGTAATGAATATCGTAATCTCCGTATTCAAAATATCGGCTGTCCTCATAGGGCTTATAATTTGTGTCAACTGCAAATCCGAAAACGGAAAGCGATGTTAATATAACTGCAAAAACACAAAGGATGCTTATTATTTTTTTCATAATTATGTCCTTTCGGAAAAATCTCGTTTAATCGTGAAACACATGTGAATAATCATTGCGACTTCTCTGATGTAAATTCTCGGTATATCGTACCAAACCGTTTTTGCACCTATACTGTTAACCTTTATTCCTGCAGCTATTGCATATCTTTCCGAACGGTAAATATGGAATATATTGGTTATCAGCGCAGCCGAATAATTACTTCCGAACTTTTTATTCAAAATTTCGGCGGAAAACTTAAAGTTTTCAACGGTTGTACGGGATTTATCCTCCTTGATTATCTTATCGGCAGCAACACCGTTTGAAATGAGATATTTTTCCATAACCGCTGCTTCGGAAGGCTTTGTTTCCGTGCTTCTTCCGCCTGAAACAATTATAAGAGCATTGGGATTTTTGGTGTGATATTCAGTCGCCTTATCGAGGCGGTTTTTCAGCATTTCAGGGAGCTTATTTTCTTTGATTCCGTAGCCGAGAACAATAACCGCCTGCTCATCATATGATGAATTATCTTTGCTGCCGTAAGCTGCAATGCATACCGAGACAACAAGAATAAAAATCAGTAAAACACAGACAAATATCATGGCTTATGCCTTGCCTGTTGAACCGAAGCCGCCTGCACCTCTTTCCGTTTCATCGAGTTCATCCGCTTCAACGGGAGTAATGAGAGAAACGGGCATAATAACAAGCTGTGCAATGCGTTCATCGGGATTAATTGTATAAGCCTCTTTGAGCTGATTTATAACGCCTACGCAGATTTCGCCTCTGTAGTCGCTGTCAATAACGCCTACGGAGTTGAGCAAACCGATGCCGTGCTTTATTGCAAGACCGCTTCTTGCAAAAACGAATGCACCAAGCTCTGCGCTCGGTAATTCAATGGCAATTCCCGTGGGAATAACAGCCTTTTCTCCGTCTTCAAGAGTAATCGGCTCATCTATACAGGCATATAAATCCATGCCTGCGCTGCCGGGGGTTGCCCTGAAAGGAATTTTTGCATTCTCACGCAGCTTTTTTATCTTAAAAGTATCCATTATTTTGCTTTTCTCTCCTTATATCTTTCTTCGGGAGAAATCTTTTTGTGAGGGCAGGGAGTGGGCTCCTTAATCGGATTTACGGGAGCTGCCCAGCGAACGGCATTGATGATAATTCTCTGAACATATTCGTTGTGGAAGGTGGGGTTGCTTTCGTGACCCGGCTGGAAGTAGAAAATCTTTCCGAGACCTCTGTTCCAGCAGCAGCCCGAACGGAAAACCTCTCCTCCTGCAAACCAGCCGAGGAACACAAGTTCATCGGGTTCGGGAATATCAAAGCGTTCACCATACATTTCTTCAACATCGAGGCTGAAATGAGCAGGAATATCCTTTGCAATGGGGTGAGCGGGGTTTACAGTCCAGATTCGTTCTCTGTCGCCGTCTCTCCAGCGAAGATTGCAGGTTGTGCCCATAAGTGCTCTGAAAATTTTTGAATGATGACCCGAATGAAGCACAACGAGCCCCATGCCTGCAAGAACACGTTTGTGTATCTTTTCAACAAGCTTATCGGGAACCTTGTCATGCGCCATATGTCCCCACCAGATAAGAACATCGGTGTTTTCAAGAACTTCATCGGAAAGTCCGCATTTGCGCTGTGAAAGAGTGGCGGTTTTAACGGATATATCATCTTGAGAAACAAGGAAATTCTTTATGCAGCCGTGAATGCCTGCGGGGTAAACACCTGCAACCTCGTTGCTGAGCTTTTCGTGAACTCCTTCGTTCCATACTGTAACATTTATCATATTCTATTCTCCTTATCAGAAGTTTTGTTTTTATATTATACTCTAATTTATTATGAAATGCAATAGCACGCGAAGCATGGATTTTAAACTGCTTTTATAATAAAAATTAATGTTTGAAAGAAAAACACAAAAGAAATTTACAATTATTTGATTTTTCTCTTGCTTTTTTTGACGATAAAAGCGATAATATAACAAAAACATAATGAAAGGAAGATGTTTTTGGAAGCTATACTTAATTTTGACCTTGCCATTTTTGAGTTCTTTGAGAAATTCATAAGAATGGATTGGCTTACCCCCATAATGAAAATCATCACAACTCTCGGTGATGACGGCATTTTCTTCATTATTCTCGGTGTGGTAATGCTGTTCTTTAAAAAGACAAGAAAAGCCGGTCTCGTATGCCTCGGTTCACTTCTTGTTATGACTCTTCTCAATAATGAACTTATTAAGCCCATTATGGAACGCCCCCGTCCTTATAACCTTACCATTCTTCCGCAAGCTGCACAGAAGGCTTTCGAGGAGTACGGCAGAGAATATGACTGGATCGGACTTTTCGGCAAGATTGACTGGACTATCGACAGATTCCCCGGATTTGCAGAAAAGTGGAATGCAGGCTATGTCTGGCCCGATATCGTTGACTATATGAGTTCAAAATCGCTCTCATTCCCTTCAGGCCACACTTCATCGGCATTCACTTTTGCAATGGCAATCACTATGGTTCTCAAAAAGAAGGGCGTTGCAATTGCATCGTTCATCTTCGCATTCCTTATGGGTGTATCAAGAATCTATGTCGGCGTGCATTATCCCACAGATGTTATTGTCGGTGCAGTAGTAGGTATTATTTATGCACTTATCGGTTTTGTTATCTTTGCCAAGCTTTATGATGTTGTTTATCCCAAAATCGAAAACGCAATTAAAAACAAAAAGGCAAAGAAAGCTGCATAATCAAACATAAGATAAATTCAAAACGGCAAAAAATATGGTTGAATACCTGTTTTCTGCCGTTTTTTCTTTACAAAATAAAAATAATTCGGATTTTTTAAAAAAATTTCAATTTTAGTGTTGATTTTTTTGAATGAATGTGATAATATACTTTGGCAGTCGGATAGAACCGATTCAAAAAGAATATATGCGCTGCTAGCTCAGCTGGATAGAGTGTTTGGCTACGAACCAAAAGGTCAGGGGTTCGAATCCCTTGCAGCGCGCCATCTCGAGTGTTCATAACGGATTCAAGTTGTGAACACTCGATTTTTTTATTACAGTTTTATTTTTGAGCAGGCGGTATGCCTGCTCTTTTTGTTTGCTACGGACAGTTTTTATGCCGATATATTCTTTGAGATATATTCAACCGCAACTCCCTGTCTTGTGTTAGCTTGGTAATATTCCCATTCGCTTTCGGTCAACGGTATTTCGAGATAGCCTACAAATCGGTAGTAAATAACAATTCTCTGCGTTCTGTGCTTTCCCGTTCCCTGCGTTTCATAAACAACGATTTTGTCTATCAGTTCTTTGAGCAGCGGTGCAGTCAGAGTATCCATTTGCATAAACTTTCTCACGGCTGATATGAATTGCTCCTTGCCTTTCTGCATTGTACCGAGATTGCTCAGCTGCTCACGGTATTGCTGAATCTTTGTTTTGAGTTCAAGCCTTTCGCTTTCATATTTGTGAGATAACTGCATAAACCATTCGTCGGTCACCTTGCCCGAAACATTATCTTCATAAAGCCTTTCATACAGCCTCGCAACATCTTCATTTCTTGCGATTGCTCTGTCAAGCTCTTTCTGAACCTGTTTCTTTTCTGCAATAAGATCTTCGTTTGTCTTCTCGGCAAGCATATCAGCAAACGCTTCTTCGTCATATTCAAGAAACTTCGCAAGCCGTTTGAGTTCAAGCATCACAACCTGCTCTATTGCATCTGCACGGACATAATGCCTTGCATCGCAGGTGCCTCTTGTGTCTTTCTTGTAGTTGGAACAACTGAAAAACTTGATATCTTTGTTACGGGGATTCACGTGATGCCACAGCTTGTGACCGCAATCCGAACAGTAAAGCAAATCGCTGAATATGCTTTTCTCACCGTTTTCGGGTTTGGGTGCTCTCCGTTTGGTGTTTTTTATGGATTTCTGAACCAACTCAAAAGTTTCACGGTCAACTATCGGCTCGTGAACATCTTTAAAAATCACCCAATTTTCTTTTGGATTTGCCAATCTCCGCTTGTCTTTAAACGAACGGGAATATGTCTTGAAATTGATAACGTCTCCGCAGTATTCCTGACTTTCAAGGATTCTTCCGACTGTTGTTGCCATCCATTTGCACGGGTCAGCAGGTTTTCTTCCGCTTTGTCGGATGCCTTTTTCTATCATATATGATGTAGGCACTAAAACTTTTTCTTCGTGCAATATCCTTGCAATTGTTTCGTTGCCTTTGCCCTCAAGACTCATTTGAAATATCCGTTTCACAACAGAAGCCGCTTCGGGGTCGATTATCCATTTTTTCGGATTATCGGGAGATTCGATATATCCGTAAGGCGGTTTTGAAAGCGGTTCGCCCGAATTACCTCTTATTCGGTATGATGAGCGTACTTTTCTGCTGATGTCCCTTGCATAAAGCTCGTTGATTACATTTCTTATCGGTGCAAATTCGTTGTCACCGTCTGCACTGTCAACTCCGTCATTTATTGCAATGAACCGGACATTTTTCTGCGGAAAGTAGTTGTCGGTATAGTAGCCGACTTCAAGATAGTTTCTGCCCAGACGGGACATATCTTTTACGATTATCGTTGAGATATATCCAAGTTCAATATCCTCAATCATCTGCTGAAATGCGGGACGGTTGAAGTTCGTTCCCGTATATCCGTCATCCACATAAACTCTCGGATTCTGAAAACCGTTATCCTTAGCGTACTTCTGCAATAGCTTTTTCTGATTAACCACCGAATTACTGTCGCCTTCGGTACCGTCATCACGGGATAATCGGCAGTAAAGTGCGGTAAAGCCTTGTTCTTTTTTATCCTTCGACTGCATAGTCCTCCTTTCCGGCAGTCAAACACACATTGTTCGTTTCAAGTATATCTTCATCTGTGTTTACTGTCAAAGGTATGAAATCACTTCTGATAATTCTTTTGATTTTATCATGGAACGTTGTCTGCTTGCTTTTTATGTCATACGGAACAAAACGGGATTCAACCGTATATCTGACACCGTTGATTGTATATTCGTTTGCACCGCACGATACGGACTTGATAATTGCAATGTTGTTTGGCTTTTTCATTTTGTAATATCCTTCTTTCTTTGATGTTTATCGTAAAATTCAAGTGCTTTGAAAATATGTTCTTCCTTTTCTTTCGGGGTTGAAAATCTGCCGAGGAATTTATCATATTTATCGGAGTTCAGTTTCAGAAATTCTTTCTGATTCGGCTTTGCGGTTGTCATAATTTTAAAAATCATATCCATATCAAGACGGTGAAGCTGCGAAAGCTGTTTCATTTTCTGTGCCTGTGACAACGACGGAGTGCAGTCCTCACTTTGTATTGTTTCGAGCAGATTTTTCTGTTCTTCTTCGGTAAGATATGAGATTTCAACGGCGGGTGTAAATGCAATTTTTCCTTTATCAACCATATCCGAAAGCTCGGGGATAAGATGAGTGAGTCGGATGTATCTTTGAACCTGTCTGCCGCTTTCTGACTGTGAGATAAATTCGGCACTTTTCAACTTGTCGACAAGTTGTCGCGAAGTTGATTTGCCCTGATGCGATATGGCATCCATTTTCATTTTGAATGCCTTTGCTTTTTCGCTCGGCGGGATATTCTCACGTTGCAGTTTGCAGTCAACAACCGCAATCGTTGCGGTATCTCTGTCGATGGCATAAATTAAAGCAGGTACCGTTTTCAGTCCTACTTTCCTTGCTGCACGGAGTCTTCTGTGACCCGAAATAACCTCATATTCATCTTCCGTGTTTTCCTTTGGTCTAACGATTAACGGATTTATGATTCCGTTTTGCTGTATGCTTTCAATGAGCATATTCATTTCATCATTATCGGGTACGCTGAACGGGTGTCCTTCAAACTGATGAAGCTTATCAATGGGTATGTTTACTGTTGATTCTGACATTAAATTTTCCTTTCTATTCAATATTCTGTTCCTGCTTTTTGTAAGCGGAACGGTTGTTTGGTGCCGTCAGTTTCTTCGCTTCTTCAAGACGTTTGAGAACAGACAGCTTTTCGTTTTCTTTGTGTTCCATAGCTTGGGTTACAATGTATCTGATTTCTTCAAGCTCACGGAGTTCGGATTGATGGGTGGATAGGTTGGAAGTTGATGATTTCTGATGTTCCGTTAATGCAGATATTTCTGATTTAATATCTGCTTTTGCACTCGGTTTGCATTCAGGATTTGCTTTCATATATCTGACTGCCGTTTTGTATTTTTCGATTTCGGATTCATGTTCTGAATAATACTTTTCTTTGCGTTTTTCAAAATAGATTGATTGATATTTATCATAAATCGGTTTGTATTTTTCATAATCCTCAATCTTTGAAATGTGCTGTTTCAGCCGTTTGATTTTCTTTTCATCTGCCTTGATTGATTTTCTCGTTTCGTCAATCGGATTCAGAATTTCGTTGAGTTCATCAAGAGTGCAGATGTTACGGTTTTGAAGTATCATAATTGCCTGCGATATTTTCTTTAAATCTGCGACAGCGCCTTTTGTCTGTGCAGATTTGTTCCAATCGCTTCTGCCTTCTTTTCGCATATCGAGATAAGTGTTCAGAATATCGATAAGCGTTGTTTCGGGTTGATTAAATTTCTCAAGTTCCGCTTTGAATTCTTCAATCCAGCTTTTGAGAATTCTAATTTTCTCTTTGATTTCGGCAAGCAGAGCGTTTGTGGATTTTATTAATCTGTTCTTATCACCCTTATCTGTTTTTATGCCTTTGCTTTCCATCTGACGGACTGCAACTCCTTCGTGAACGGTTGGAATTTTATCAACACCTTGTCGCTCATAACTGCGATAATCAATTCTCTCGGCAATTTGTTTTTCTTCAAACTTTTCGTTGCACATTCTTGCCCATTCAGAACGCCAATGTTCAAGCGTTTCGGGTTTACCCCAATCGGTTGTCGGTATGGCAGAGAAGATGTAATTTCCGTTACGGTCGGTTAATCTTTCACCGTTTCGGTCAAGCTCATAAACACGTTTTTGTTTGTTGTCCCATTCACCGTTTTTATCAATTGGTCTTATCGGACACAGCACATGAACGTGAGGATTTGCAATGCCGTTTGTTTCGGGAGAATGAATTGCGAAGTCTGCAATCATTCCTCTTTCAACAAACTGTTCCCTTATGAATTTCTTGGCAAGTGAAATATTTTCTTCCATTGTAAATTCATTCTGCAATGCTAAATCAAAACTATATGCGAGCTGAGCCTTTTTGCCTTTTTCAATTTTCTCAACTTCATTCCACAGAGTTTCTCTGTCGGAAAGTTTTTGCGGAACATACTCGGGCAACATAATTCCCGATTCAACAACACCGCCTTTTCGGGTGTAATCGCTGACTTCGCCGTAAAATTCACTCTATAATTTTTCGCCTGCACGGTAAGCGGCACACGCAACTGCACTTTGCCCCGCACTCCGTTTTATTTGTGTTACGTGGAAATGAAAAAGTGACATTACTGCATCGACCTTTCAAAATACTTTTTCACTTCGGGCAGATCGAAAATGAATTCAGCAAGTTGATAAAATTCCGCAGAAGTCATATCTTTTGTTTCGGGGCAGATGCTTTCAATTGCACCGCCTTTTTCACAAAGACGGTGAGTGCGTTTTGCTCTGTCGCCTTTGGTGAGATATTCGATGCGATTCTCAAGTCGCTGTTTCTGATGCTCAAGGATTTCAATTTCCTTTTCATTTTTTATTTTTTCTTCAATTAATTCTTCTTTTGATTTACTCATAAAATCTCCTTTTCTGTTTTGGGATACAAAAATCCCGTTGCTTCATACGAAACAACGGGATAGTTTATTGGGATAGCTGCAATGCAGCGCAAGGGTAAAACCCTTGTTTAAAATCTTTGATTTTTCATTAGCGGAGCTACGCACTCATACATTTCTAAAAGATATGTATAGAAGTGCGCCCTTCGGGTTTATCCGCTTGTTCTCGACGTTATAATTTTGTGTTTACGCCGTGTTTTTATCATATTTCATTTTGGGACTCCTTTCTTTTGGGTATAAGAAAACCGCTTCACAAAAAGTGAAACGGTTTGATAAAACTTATTATTCTTCCTTTTTATTTATCTGATAGCAGTTTGCATAAATCATTCAAGAATAAAATCAAATTTATTCTTGAAGTCTTCGAAACATTCAGTGCATATCCAATACTTTTTGTCAGGTGTGCAGTAGCCTTCGTGCAGGTCACCATCATTTTCGCTGAATTTATCCCAACAAAAAGCACAGTGGTCATGATCCCACTTCTCGGAAGGCTTATTATATTCGGATTTTATCAGTTTTGCATTCATCAGGTATTCTTCCTGATTGAGCAGTCTCCAATCGTTTTTATCAGGCATAGAACATTTCTCCTTCATATATTTTAGGTGTCATAGTCCCGTCGGGGTAAACTCTGAACCCATTACCGCCTCCAGGATAGTTATAATCCCAATGTGGTCCGTACGGCTCACCATGATTTAAATCTGGGTGCATAGTTTCTTTAGTTTTTGGATTTACCCATGCACCTTTTCCGCTTGCCGGATCACCTTTTCCTCTCCATTCGTAATCTTTTCCCGGCTTTTTTGATGGATCCCAACCAGGAAATTTTATCGAACTGTCTGAAGAACCACCACCTGACCCGCCGCTTGCAGAACCTCTTCCTTTTTCAATATCAACATATCCAAAAGCTCTTTTGTTGCAAACATCAAATATGTTTTGAGAAATCAGACTTTCTTCTGTCTGAAGAGTAAAATGCTTTTTATAATTGTTGGTTTGTGCGTAATCAACCGTAATTATTTTCCCTTTCATTTCTTCAAAAGGTTCGCCGTAACAGATAACTGCCTTTGGTTTGATTTTACGCATCATTTCTTCGTACCCCTGCATAAACAGGTTTTTCTCTTTCCTTACGCCGATTGTAGAAACAGCTACAATACTTCCTTTGGGAATGCCGTCAAAGCAAAACCAAAAGGTGTTCGGTTCTCCCCAAGAAACTGTCGGAATCACTTTTATTCCTTTTGCTTGCAAATAAGCACCGCACCAACGGGAACGGAAAGTGTTGTAAACTTTGATTGATAACGGCATTTCGGTATACATACTGAAATCGGGAGTTAACACCGCTTTGTATTCTTTCAACCTTTCAATCCTAGGCTCGGGATCTTTCCACAGTGCCTCAAATTTGTAGTCGTCCATAAAGAAATGAACTATGGCTTCTGTTTTGTTGTCACATAACTTATCATAACCTATAAGTTCAATCTCTTCAAGGTCAATTTCATCAGTCTGAAGTAAAGGAATATCAAATATTCCGTCGCCTTTAAACTGATTTCTCAGAAACATCGGATTTGTTCTGAATTCAATAGATTTCATTAAAACCTCCATAAATCAAAAATGCAGCAAACAAATGTTCGCTACAAATGTATTATAGAGAATAAATCCAGTTTTGTCAAGTGTTTTTTTCATTAGCGGATGTCTTTATAAAACACTAAAGTTCAACTTAATATTCACTCAAACCATTTATTCACTTTTGTTTATTCCGTGCTTTTTCGCATTTTTACTTAAACTGTTTCTTCGTTCTTCCGAATACGGTGCGGTGAGTCTGAAACTCAATCTGCCTTTGAGAATTTCAAAAAGCATTCCGCCGTGTTCATCATCGTCTGTCAACTTGCAACAGTCTGGATATTGCTCGCTGAATTCTAAAAGTCTGTTTCTCAAATCTGTGTTGTGTGTCCGCACATCAATGATGTCACTTTCTTCGTTAAAGCAGATAACCGTATCTTTCTGACGCTTTGTTAATCCTGTTTTCATTTTGCCTCCTTTCCGCCGGATATCGGCTGATTTTAGTGATTTTTTCTCGGTTCAAGAACCGTAAAAAGCACCGTGTTTTCCGATGCATTTTCATGAAATGATGCGTTGGTCGTTTGAAACATTTCTATCGTCTCATTTCTGAAATCCTCCTTTCGGGCATCAAAAAACAGCCACGAACTTAATCGTGACTGTCTTTGTCTGCTTGTTTGTTTTTCTTCTTTTTCTTTGAGTGGATGTCCAAAAATTCTCCGTACTTCTTTGAAACAAAATCTTCGTATGCCGTTGCGATTTTTTGAATCCGTTTGTAAACAGCACTCGGTGTTTTTTATCCTGCAAATTTTACAATCTGTTCAAGTGTGCATCCGTCCATTCGCATCTGCAAAATACGCTTGTCTTTTCCGTCGAGCGTTTCAAAGAATGCTTCGACTTTGTGTTTCGAAAGAATTCTTGTTTCAAAATCATCACGGGGTGATGGCAACTGAACGAGTAATTCTTCGCTGATTTCTTCGCCTGATTTGATTGCTTCATCAAGAAAAATCGGACTTTTCTTTTTGTTCCACGAGCAATACCACTTGTTAATGAAATCTCTTTTGTATGTACTTTTACGTTCGCTGTAATCTTCCATCTGACGGTTATTCCAAATCTCATCAATCATCGGTTGCCAGTTTTGTTCTGCAACAATCATATCCGTAAGATTGCCGATGAGATTACTGAACTGCTGATATGTAAGCCACGGGATTTGCATTTCCCTCGGCATCATATAAAGTTTCTGAAAACTCAAGTCCATTTCATATTCGAATTTCTTTCGGAAGTAATTCTGAATTACAAAGCACAACCGCCACAGAGGAAAATCACCCGAATAATCTGTCCATTTACCGGGAATATTGCCGTAACCGTCACGGCGGGGAACTTGAAGAAATTGCCACACCGACCACGCATACGATTCCCAGATGAGCTGAAGAAAAACATCATCATTGATGAGATAATCGTATTTATCCGTGTAGAGAACTTCATACAGATTTCTCGGAATATCAAGATAATCCTTCCGTTTTATTACAAGCTCTTTGGGGAGAGCGTAAAACAACGGAAGCCACGCAAGATGACTGTCCTGCGGAATCGTAATTATCTGATTCGGGAGTTTAACAACATAATTGTTTTTAGGGTTGTCCGATATAATTGCATCACCTCACTACGAAGAATTTTTATCCTCTCACTTATAAAGGAGCGAAACGGAACGAATTTTTCCTGAAATTCAAATAATTTACAACTTGTTCATAAACCATTGCTTCAGAAAATACCCACTCACTTTATATGGAATGAAAGCGAATATATTTTTTCTAAAATTTCAAAAAAGTTAAAAAATCTTTGCTCTCACTTATTATGGAGCGAGAAATAAAAAAATTTTCCTGAAAAATGGCGAAAAAAATATTTTAATTTCACAACAAACAAATGTTCTTTGCTATTTTATATTAGTTTTATCTTGGTGTCAATAGGTAAAATAAAAAATGCAGGCAACACCGTTTGTTACCTGCACCTATTATAGATAATCAGTTGTAATAATTATAAATCAATCAAACTGCCTGAACGTTTTTAATTTTTTCCTCCGACGAATTCAGATTCTCTTTTATTAGTCGATAAACGACTGCTGCTGCGGGGACACCTATCATCATTCCGCCGATGCCGAGCACTCCGCCGCCGACCGTAACTGCTGCAAGCACCCATATTCCCGGCAGACCGATTGATGAACCGACGACTTTGGGATAAATAAGGTTGCCTTCAATCTGCTGCAAAACAACGATGAATACAAGGAATATCACGGCTTTTATCGGCGACTCCATAAATATCAGAAATGCACCGACACCTGCTCCGATAAATGCACCGACAATAGGAATGAGTGCGGTAAATGCGATAAGCGCACCAATCATTGGAGCATAAGGCAGTCTGAGAATAAGCATACCGACCATACAGAGTGTGCCGAGAATAACCGCTTCGGTGCACTGACCGACAATAAAACGGTGAAAACAATCGTTTACAACCGATAAAACATGAGCGATTTTTTCTGCAAAACGATGAGGAATATATCTGTCACTTACTCTTTTGACTTGTCCCGAAAGTCTGTTTTTATCAAGCAGCAGATACAAGGCAAAGATAAATCCGATAACCGCATTCGATACTCCTGAGAATACGGATGTGACCGCCGAAACAGCAACATCCATAACGCTGCCGAGACCTGTTGTTAAGGTCTTTACAATATCACCGATTTTTGATTTCCAGTCAATCGCAGACAGAGAGTTGAACAAATCATCGGAAAGAATATTCATTTCTTTGAGCTTGTTTATGGCAAGTTCAATTGCGCCGGGCAACTCGGCAACAAGCAGCTTTATGCAGCTTGTCAGCTGGGGTGCGATTAGAACAATAACCAATGCAACAATTCCGATTATGGAAAGAATTGCACCTGTCAGGCAAACAGGTCGACGGCTTTTCAGGACAGTCTTTTGGGTTGACTTCGGGAAATAATGCCGTTCATAAAAGCTCATCAGTATGTTGATTATGTAAGCCATAACAAGACCGATAAAAATCGGAGTTGCCGCAGAAATAACGGTTCCGATAATTCCCGAAATGTTACTCCAATAATGAATTAAAAGAAAAAGTACGAATATAACCGAGCCGATTTTTAAGCAGGTTTTCCATTCGAGTTTTTTCATATTATGCCTCACCTTCTTTTCTGTTAATAAGCAGGCTGATAATATCAACGAAGGCTTCGGCAATCAGGGTAATGCCCGTAAAAATCCAAAGCACAGCCGTGCTGCTGAAGGGATTGAGCAGAATTATCACGGCACAAACGGCAGATGCCGCAGCACCGATAGCCGAAACATACCAGTTTTTCTTTTTCAGGCGAATCAGATTAACCGTATTCTGCAGTTTAATCAATGCCGCCAGAAGAATGCCTATACCGTAAAGAACCGTAAGCAACGGAAAAGTGGCAACAAACCAATTTGATTTGATAATACAGAACAAACCGATAATCAATAAAATCGAACCTTTAAAAAGCAGTTGGCTTTTAATCGCTTCGTTAATATCTGTTCGGAAATACTTTATTACGGATTTAAGTCCCAGAAGGCAAAGCAGAATTCCTGCTGTAATAATGATTCCCGAAGTGAAGCCTATCGGGCTCACAAGCAGCAGAACACCTACGACAATTTCAAACAAGCACACAACAAATCCCAGTGAATTTTCTTTTACGGTTTTCATAAACGCACCTCAATTAAATTACTTATCTACGTGAAATATCGTTGCGACAAACGGAAGAGCATCTTTGCTCCTAAGCTGGATATAGAAAAGTTCAAGTGCGTGAATGCTTGCAATGCTGCAGATTACCGACATCCAGATTTCTTCGGGCATAAACTGCATTGCTATCGGCAGAACAAAAACCGAGCCGCCGAAAAGCTTGCCGAGCCATGTGTGCGGCAGATAGAATTTTTTGAATCTGCGGTTTGAAATCAACGCACAAATTCCGAACATCACGCCTGCACTTATTATCCATATCAGAATCCATGACGGAACAAGCTTTTTGGCAATCAGAATTTTTGTCAGTGCCAGATATGTCAGAACATCCCCGACGGTATCAAGTGTTGCACCCAATGCACTTGAGCTGCCCGTTTTCCGTGCTATCGGTCCGTCAATAAGATCGGTAAATCCGCAGAAAATATAAACTGACAAAAACAAAGCGGAAATGTCCTTGCAGAAAAATAAGACTATCGCTCCCGCAACTCTGCTTAAACTGACGATGTTTGCAATGTGTTTTTTCATAACGGTATGCACCTCTTTCTGCCCCATATATTTATAATTCTATTATTTTGCCGCAATTTTTCAACAGTTTTCAATAAAGTTCAACAATTGTTGAGATAACAAAAAGAGCAACACCTTGTTTTGCAGGTATTGCCCTTTCTGCGGTCGGAAAAAGTGTGTAGCAATTCGTGGAGGAGATATTTGGGGAAAATTATTTATTTCTCCGACCTGCTCTTGTAAATAAAATTATGGAAGTGTTTCGGTTAGTTTCTGCCTTTCCAAATCTTTTCGGCTTCGGGCTTCCAGCAATCGGAATAGCTGAGGCATTTTTCGCAAAGATGCTCAACAGTTTCGGGTGACTCCAAATCGGTGCTTTTCGCTCCTGTTTCATTAACCATTCTTTCCAATGCTTCTGGATTTTCGAGCATCGGGCACGGCATAAGATGATTTTCGTTAAACGGCTGTCCTTTATGGTATGCCATAAACAACGGGCTTTGCAGAATCTCGAGAATTGAGGAGGAGTGTATATTTGAGTCGGAATAGTGGATGAACACGCAAGGCTCCGCATCGCCCGCCGAGTTTATGTGGAAATAATTTCTTCCGCCCGCAATACAGCCGCCGACATATTCGCCGTCATTCTGAAAATCCATTGGATAAAACGGTATGTTGCATTTATCGGAACGGATATACCTGATGCGTTCAATCATATATTTTCTTTGCTCGGGTGTCGGCAAAAGCTCTGTGACTGCCTTGTTTCCTATAGGCATATAGTGGAAATAAAAACCGAATTTTGCACCTTTGTCTGAAAGCATAGTCAAGAATTCATCGCTTGTTACTGCTTCAATGTTTTGGCTTGTGTAGCAAATTGATGTGCCGAACAATATACCGTGGTTCTTCAGTAAATCCATTGTTTTCATAACCGAGTCATAATGTCCGCTGCCACGGCGGGCATCATTGGTATCGGGGGTTCCTTCAATAGAAAGCAAAAATGCGATGTTACCCAAACGTGTTACTTCCATGCATAGTTCTTCATCAATCAGAGTTGAGTTGGTGTAAATCGCAAACTGAACATCGTAATGCTTTTCGGCAAGCTTCAGAATATCCTTTTTGCGCACAAGCGGCTCACCGCCCGTCAGCATATAAAGATAAACTCCAAGCTCCTTGCCCTGCGTTATGATTTTATCCATATCATCAAAACTCAGGTTGTGCTTGTTGCCGTATGTTCCCGCCCAGCAGCCGGCACAATGCATATTGCAAGCCGAAGTGGGATCAAACAGAATAAGCCAAGGTATATTGCACTTATATATTTCACGGTTTTTTCTTATCATTTTTGTGCCTCTGAAAAAGGCTTCATAGCCGAGATTCAAAAATGTTGTTCTGACAACATTGGGATTAATCTCATCGAGGATGTGGCTTATCATATTCATCCAGCGGCTGTCAGGATTTCGGATTTCTTCTCTGACTTTTTCGTATGTATCCTTTGAATATTCATTTCCCCAGAACTGCTCCGCCATATCTGCAATTTTCAAAAATGAATCTTCCCTGTTTTTATCTACTTTGTTCAATATTCCGTCAATCAAGGCTGCGGCAGCTTTTCTTTGCATTGAATGCGACAGTTTATTCACCGAATTACCCATAATAAAACCCTTTCATATCAAAGATTTGCGGTGTTTATTTAAACAAATTCTAACAACACTCCATACAATTGTCATTGGACAAAAACTTATACCGTCAAACTTTTTCTCGCAGGAAAATTTATGTTACCTTTTTGGACGACTTGCCGAAACTGTCCAAAAAGAATTGCCTGAACCGTGTTGAAAAGACTCGGATTTTCTGATATAATTGATCTCAATAAGGGAGTAGTCGGCACATGGTGCGATGATGTCAACACACTGGATGCTTTCCTGGCTTCATCTTAAATGACGAGACTTATCTGTGGCAACAGATGAGTTGAGTCTTTTTTTATTTTCTCTGCTGTCACGATAAAATAAAAGGAGAATTAAAAAATGGGATTCTGGGAATTATTTATTATCGCTGTCGGTGTTTCGATGGATGCTTTTGCGATTGCCATATGCAAGGGCTTATCTGTAGAAAAGCTTGAGAAAAAGCATATGATAACCGTCGGATTATGGTCGGGCGGTGCACAAGCTCTTATGCCCTTGCTCGGATATTTTCTCGGCAGCTCCTTTCACTCGTTCATTGACAGCATTGACCATTGGGTTTCTTTTGCGCTGCTTCTGATTATCGGCATTAATATGATAAAAGAATCGAGGGAGAAAACCAAAAAACTTGATTCATCATTTTCTGTTAAATCAATGGCTCTTCTTGCACTTGCGGATAGCATTGATGCAATGGCGGTAGGTGTAACTTTCGCTTTTCACAAGGTCAGAATTATTCCCTCCGTTCTTCTTATCGGAATAACAACGTTTATTCTGTCCGTTATCGGCATTAAAATCGGCAACAAATTCGGTGCAAAATATAAATCCAAAGCAGAGCTTGCGGGCGGAATAGTCCTGACTGCTATGGGAACCCTGATTTTGCTGGAGGATTTAGGCGTTCTGAAGGGAGTGACAATATAAATGGCTGATTCAAACATAACCAAGCGTGCACTTGCGTCTGCACTTAAAGAGCTTATGAACGAAATGCCCTTTGCCAAAATCAGTGTAAGCAATATCTGCGAAAAATGCGATATGAACCGAAAAAGCTTTTATTATCACTTTAAGGATAAATACGACCTTGCAAACTGGATTTTCGATACGGAATTTATGGCTATTGCAAAGAAGCATTCCTACGGAACAACTTGGGACTTCTTTGAGGATTTCTGCAATTATTTTTATGAAAACAAAAGGTTTTACAGAAAGCTGCTGAAGGTCGAGGGGCAAAACTCTTTTTCAGAGCATTTCAGGGAGATTATTCAACCTGCATTGAGAAAAAGAGTTGAGGATGTTATGGACTCCCGTGAGGTGCATCCGTTTTATATCAATTTTTTCACAGATGCGGTTATATGCACTATCGTGCGTTGGCTCTCGGAACGGGATTGTATGCCTCCAAATGAATTTATTTCGAGATTGAAATTTTTGGTTGAAAGCGGTGCCGTATATGTGTGCCGCAATATGAATACGGAAAACGGGGCTGAGGAATAAATCCACAGCCCCGTTTCCTTATGAGAGATCCTGTTTAGGAAGTGTCCGTCTGAAAATATCGACAAGCCTTCTTTTGAATAAATTATAATCGTCTTCAGCTTTTGTTTCACCGAAAGAAGAAAAACAGCCGTCTTTATCAAACCGTGCAAAACACGCATCTTCGGAAATAATTCTGTCAATATAACAGCTGTCGCTGACTGCTTCCCACGGAAGAGTGCGGAACAACTGCTCGTCCCTTGCTTTAACAACATAATCATAAACTGCATTGCAGGTCTGTTTGGCGCAGAACTGCTCGGGCAATAAAATGCTGAATGCAGGATAAAGAATTTCCGAACTGCTGAAAAACTCACCATTTGTTATAAATTCAATATCGTTTTCCGTGTAGGGAAGATATACGGAGTAAAGAAAACCGTTTCTGCGAAGAAGTGAGCAGGCATCCGCCGTACTGTCATCATTATACCTGACGGCAAACATCATATTGTTTATATCTGTTGCTTTTTCTGTAAGTGGTTCGGTAATGCATTCAGGCTCACAAAAAAGAACAAAAGCACTGTTTTTATGAGCAGATATAAGACTTAAAGTATCATCCGTTATTTCGGAAACAAAAATCTGCCAGGTATGAATCCCGATTTTTTCACCCTGTTCAAAAACTGAATTATACAAAGATGTATGTTTCTTACTGTTTCTTATTTCCAAAGAGACTGTCCATGGAATATCAAAATTTTCGTTGTTTTCGATTTCCCGTATTCTTTTTGCTCCGAAAGTGCAGCTGTTGTATCCGACATTCATCCCGAAGGTTATAAGCTTTTCGGTATTAACATTAAAAACGATATCACGGATCATACGGAAATACTGACTGTTTTCATTTTCAAACATTTTTTGTGCCGTTTTCAGAAACTGCTGTTGAAATCTTCCGTTTGCAAAATTCAGAGCAAAATCAATGATGTTGCGAGTGCCTCTCTCGGGAGAATCTTTTATATCTTTTATCGCTTTGCGAACCATTGTTTCAACTAAAATGCGGTCATTGGTGTTCAAACAGGGAAAGCACCGTCCTTTCTTCAACGGTAAGGTCTATTTCAGTTTATCGTTTGTATAAGTACATAGCAAGGGACAAATGTGTTCAAGTGTCAAAAAAGGTAACAAAGTTTTTATGTGTCAGAATTTATGGCGCTGTAAAGGCTGTGTCCGATGATTTTTTCAGAATGGCTGATATAATTTAATTATAAACATTGAGGTACAGAAATGAAGAGGTAGTTTTGATGAAAGAAAAACTGAAAAAGCATCTGATTGCCTTGATTTTTATTGTCCTTTTGATTATAGCTGCGATTCTCTGCACAAAAGCAGTATATTGGATGCTTTGGGCGGTTCTTGCCTTACTGTGTCTTTGCATCATAGTGCATTTTGCAGCAACTGTTTATAAAAACTCGTTAAAAAAGCAACAATTATCAAATACAATTTCATGCCGACTTGAACCCATTGCGGATAAAATACTTGAATTGACCGGTTTTATTGAGTCTCTGCCTCAGAGCATTGGAGGACCGACGGTTATGCTATTATCAATGCTCAAAAACATCGCTGTTGTTTTTCTCAACAAAATTGCGAACAGAATTAAAAACAAAAAATAAATGAAAACACCTTATCAATTCTTATGAAAGGAGAAACAAAAATGAAAAAGGCTCTCGCCATAATATGCCCTGTTGCCGTAATCGGAGTTATTATAGCAATAGTAAAGAAAAAGAAAAACAAAGATGAATAAGCAAAAATGCGATGCAGGTTTTTCTGCATCGCATTTTTTATCTTTCTTCATTCCAATTAATCAAATCATCGCTGAATGCAACCGCAAGGGATGCGCCGAAAAGGTAATCATCCTCGTTATCACCGTGATAAAACATAGCATATTTTTGAGGAAGAATACCGTTTGTTTCAATAACAAAACCGGCAGTGATTCTGTCTTTTGCCCAAGGCTTATTCTGTTGATTCAGATAAAGTGTTGTGATATTTTCAAAATTTTTGAAATCCTTGGTTGACATTATGTTTATTCCGTTTTCAGGGGAATTGAATATTAAATACTCGTTGTTTTCCTTAATAACGCAAACATTTTCGCCGCATTCGGTAAAGCCTTGAAATTTCCAGTTAATTAAATCGTTCGACGTGCTGAAAGACACACCGTTTTGCTTGAAGAAGCAGATAAATCTATCACCGTCATCAAGGATATACGGGTCAATCATTCTGCCCATATCGCTTTCAGGAATATCACCCTTGACTTTAAGCAAAACAGGTTCTTCCCAATTCAGCAAATCCTTACTTTTCATTGTGAAGATTCTTGAATTTTCGTTGCCGTAAATCTGCCCGTCTTTTCTCGGATAGGTTTGCACACAAAGATAATATTCATCGTTATATTTAATAATATTTCCGGGTGACGAATAATTCTTAAGATTATCTTTTTTCGTGAGGATTTTCGGTTTGCTCCAATTTATAAAATCCGCACTCGTGCTCATTGCTACATAAAAATACTGCCTGTCGTCTGCGTTTTCAACCAATGTAAAAAACAGATATATTGTTCCATTTTCGATATGCGTCGCAGGATCTCGGTAAGAATATTTATCGCTTTGTTCGAATATAAGCATCTAATCACCTCAGAAATAACCTTGATAATATCATTGGGGTGTTATTATGAATATGATTCGCAGCAGAATAACTGAAACCGATTTGATTTAGTTTATATTCAGCTTTTTATGCACGAATTCACAGGCTTCGTCAATGTCGTTTTGATTCGGACGTTCTAAAGTATGCCTGCTGTTTTCCATAGCGGCATTTGCCCATTCGTTATCCGGTTCTTGATTGAGAATGGTTTGCAGTTTTTCGAGTGTTTCATTTGAAACCTGACCGGGACATAAATACAAGCCTCTGTAATCACAGTTACCCGGCATAAAAGGTTCTAATCTGCGTTCAATCTCTTTAATGTGAACTTCTGTCGGTTTTACGGAAGCGGTAACAAAAAACAGTATGGTTTTATCTTCGAGCTCCTCAAGTATATCCATAATTTTAAGCGGTATTGCTTCTCGCTTCATTCCGAATCCGATTAAATAAACATCCGCTTGTTTTGTTATTTCTTCACTGGAAAGATCCGTTACAAATGTATCTGTTTGAGGAAGACTGTCCGCAATGCCGTGAGCAAGCTTTTCGGTGTTTCCCGAACCGCTTATATAAGCAATTTCATATTTCATTTGAATAACTCCTTTCGTGAACATCATCTTTGGGGCGAATTTGAATATCAATTATACCAACGAGCCGATATTTGGTTCAGCATTACCTGATGCTCAAAACTATCAACCGTTTCGCTCGGCAGCACTGCTTTAACATCAAAATCGAAAAACATTTCGTCAAGAGTGATGCCGTATAGTTTACTTAAAATTAAACACTCGGAAACAGTTGGTTCTGTGACACCCGACTCCCAACCGACTATCAAATTTTCATTGTTTCCGAAATAATAAGCCAATTCTTTTACAGAGTAATTGTGCTTTTCACGGAAATCTCTTAATATGTTTTTTATTTCTTTTGCCATATCAAATCTCCGTAGGTTCCGCTTTTCGTTCTTCCATAACGCTCATATATGCAGGACGGATAATTTTATCCGTGCATATCAGTTCTTCAATCCGATGGGCGCTCCAGCCCACAATACGGGAAATGGCGAACATAGCGGTATATAATTCCTGCGGAATTCCCAGCATATCATATACAAATCCGCTGTAAAAATCCACATTGGGGCTGACGCCCTTGTAGATGCGTCTGTGCTGTGCAATAATTTCCGGAGCAAGCTCCTCGATATTGCGATATAATTCCAGATCCTTTTCACGGCCTTTTTCCAGTGCGAGCTTTTCCACATATCCTTTAAACACCCGTTCTCTTGGGTCAGACAAGGAGTAAACTGCGTGTCCCATACCGTAAACAAGCCCTTTTCTGTCAAAAGCTTCTTTATTTATAATCTTTGTCAGATACGCAGCCACTTCATCCTTGTCGGAACAGTCGGAAATATGCTTTTTAATATCCGCCATCATTTCCATAACCTTGATGTTTGCACCGCCGTGCTTCGGACCTTTCAATGATGACATTGCCGCCGCCATTGTGGAATAGGTGTCTGAACCCGACGATGTAATAACTCTTGTGGTGAAGGTTGAGTTGTTACCTCCGCCATGCTCCATATGAAGAATCAATGCAGTGTCAAGAACCTTCGCTTCGGTTTGGGTATATTTATTGTCGGGACGCAGCATCATCAGAAAATTCTCTGCCGTGGAAAGAGAAGGGTCGGGGCGGTGAATGAACATACTGTCCATATTATCGGAGTAGTTGTATGCGTGATAACCGTATACCGCAAGCAGCGGAAATTCTCCGATAAGCTGAATGCACTGCCGAAGAGAATTTCTGACGGAAGTGTCGGCAATATGCTCATCATAAGATGCCAGTGTAAGAATGCTTCGGGTCATTGAATTCATAATATCTTTGCTCGGAGCCTTCATAATAACATCTCTTGTGAAGTTAGAGGGAAGTGTACGGCACTCGCCGATTAAATTCCTGAATTGACAAAGCTCCGATTCATCGGGCAGTTCACCCATAAGCAGGAGATAGGCAATTTTTTCATAACCGAGTTCGTTTTCGCCAAGGCTGCTTAAAAGCTCTTCCACACGATATCCACGATACCACAGTTCACCGTCACAGGGAATCTTTTGACCGTTTTCTGTTTTTGATGAAACAATTTTTGAAATATTGGTAAGCCCTGCAAGAACGCCGTTACCGTTTTTGTCACGAAGTCCTTTTTTCACTCCGTATTCTTCATAAAGCTTTGGGTCTATCTCATCATTTTTCTGACACACAGTCTCTTTGCTTGCAATATATTCAATTATTTCTGACTTTTTCAAATGCCGTTCATCTCCTTTACTGTAAATTCAGTATTTTTCATTTTTAAACCGTTTCCCACTTTTAGTTTTACTATTAGCAATCAGCCATATTTTACAGCATAAGATTGCAAACGAGGCTGCTGATTTCGGCAGGATTATCCAATGACATTCCGCTGACAAGGCGTGCCTGTGCAAACAGAATCTTGCTGTATGTTGCCAATCTGTCTTTATCATTCTCAAACAGTTCCTTTAATTTGGCAGCCAGAGGATGATTAATGTTGATTTCCAGCACAATTTCTGCTTTGATATGCTGGTCTTCTGCACCGGGCATCTTGTTAAGAATCTTTTCCATGCCAACCGAAACATTGCCTTCACTCGAAAGGCTTACCGGATGGTTTTGTAAGGTGTTTGTAAATTGAACCTTCGATACATCATCACCTATGCTCGCCTGCATAAAGCTGAACATTTCAGATGACTGTTCATTTTCTGTTTTGAGTTTTTCTTTTTCCTCATCGTCAGCAAGGTCAAGGCTTTCTTTGCATACATTGAGAAATTCCTTTTCGGAATATGTGTGGAGCATCTGGAGTGCAAACTCATCAATATCATCAGTCAGATAAAGCACCTCATAACCGTGACCGAT
>JAFTUG010000017.1 GCA_017466365.1 Clostridia bacterium
AGCGTTCATCCTGAGCCAGGATCAAACTCTCTAAAAATTTTATCTAAACACAACCGAAATTGTGTCCAAATCATTCTTAGAGCTCAATCGCTCGTGATGTCCATCTGACATCTTGTTTCTCGTTTATTCGAGAATTACTGCTGTACTTGAAGTACATACTCAAATTAATCTTCAAGGGTATTTTTCTATCAATCGTTGTTTAATTTTCAAGGTGCGTTGCACACCGTTCTTGCGGAGTGCTCGACTATATTACCAAATCCCTCCCCATTTGTCAACACCTTTTTTCAAAGTTTTTCGACCTTGTTATCAACTGTTCCGAGTGTTTTGTATTTAGCTTGTTTTATATTGCGATTTTTGCATATAATTTTATTGATTATAATATATGGTAAAGTTTATGTTGACATAATACATCATTATATTGTATAATCTGCTTGACAAAGGGGTGCTGCCTTAAGGCGGCTGAGATTATACCCTCAAACCTGATCCCGATAATGCGGGCGTAGGAAAAGAGCTCAATGCGGAATTTTCTCGCCCGACACATATTTGTGCCGGGCGTTTTTCGTGTCCCCTTTCAAAAGAAAGGAGTTTTGTCAAAATGAAAGGAAGAACTGCAAAAACCCGTGTATTAACCGAAAGTGCGATATTGGTTGCATTATCAATCGCACTCTTCACTGTTTCAGATTTGCTTCCTTGGCCTTTTGTTTACGGCGGAGGCTTCACTCTTTTCGGACAGGTGCCGATTATTATTGTTTCATACCGCCACGGAATCAAGAACGGTCTTACAGCAAGTACGGTACTTGCGATTTTTGAGATGATTATAGGATACCGAAATTTCACTTATGTTGCGGGAATTGTTGCATATCTTATAGTCGCTTTTGCAGACTATATTGTTGCATTCGGATGTCTTGGCCTCGGGGGAATGTTCAGAGGTAAATTAAAGAAACAATCCATAGAGCTTGTTCTCGGGGGAATTGTTGTTTGCATTATCAGATTTATCTGCCACTTCATCAGCGGCATTACCATCTGGACGGGATACTGCCCCGAAGGAATGGCGATTGCGACATATTCGTTTTTCTATAATGGATCGTATATGGCAATTGAGCTTGTGCTGACGGTTGTCGGACTGATTGCGGTTGGAAAGATGTTTAAATTGGATAAGGATAAAATGATATAAATCACAAAACGGGCAGTAAGAAACTGCCCGTTTTTCTTATTCGCATTCAGCAAGAATTTGCGTCTTGTTGAGTTTAACTATTCTTTCAGCTTCGTTTATTGTTTTTCCGTGAATATCAAAATCAAACAAATCATACTCATGTGTGTATGTATCTCTTATTCTGCCTCCGAACGAGTTAGTCGCCGAATACACAAGATCAATTTTCAAATAAAGAGAATTTCCCGATTCTGCGTCTTTATCCTCTTTAATATCAATATAAAACTTACTTCCGTACTCTTCTTTAAACGAAGAGGGAGCCTTACAACTGCTCTGCACTGTCGATTTAAGAAGTTCAAACTGAACCGAAGAAAGATTCTGATAATGAAGCCAAATTTCCAAATCATCGGAATTTTTATAATCAGCCAGATTTTTTGCGTATATCCATGCAGTACCGTTATGGTTTTTATCTATGCAGTCAACAGCGATACGATAATTACATTCGTTAATAAGTTCTTTTGCATTTTCATTATCTGCACAATGCTGAAGAATAATATATGCACCGTAATATGATCCGTTATCCATTGCAATTTGTGCCTGTTCAATAAGGACGGACTGTACTTTTTCATCATCAGGATTTTTATCTCCGATATATCCGTCAATCGCATTCTCAATGTTTGCTTTGTAATTCTTAATGTTTTCATTATCTTCTACCGGCAGATATTTTTCCGAAACAGCCGCTTTGCTTATATCATCTGCTGAGGTTATCAGCGAAGAAACAAGCGTACCGACAAAAATCACTGCGATTATTGCAATAAAAACACCGAATCTTATAAGACGTTTCTTTTTCTTTGCCTGCTTTTCTTCTTTTTTCATTTGTCTCATAGCTTCTACATATGCCTGCTGCTGTTCTTCAATCGTAAGTACCGTTTTGTTTTCAACTGAATCGTTTTGTTCTTTTACAATTTCATCCATTATTTTCACCTCATAAATACTTGTTTTGTGTATATTATAGTCATAATTATGACTATTGTCAATATTAACCCCACAAAGTACCATTAAAGACGGTGATAAAAATGATTGTATATGATCCGTTTTGGAAAACACTTAAAGAACGAGGCGAAAGCACATACTCTTTAATTAATAACTACAACATCAGCAGTGCTACGATTGACAGAATCAGAAAAAACAACGGTATAACCACACAAAAACTAAACGACCTCTGTCGCATACTTAAATGCAGAGTAGAAGATATAATCGAATATATAGACGAAGAATAAAAATCCGTATCCCCTCACACGAAGGAATACGGATTTGTTTTTATTTAACGGGAACAAGCTTTTCCTTGCCGCCCATGTAGGGACGGAGTGCAACGGGAATGTTTACGCTGCCGTCTTCGTTGAGGTTGTTTTCAAGGAATGCAATAAGCATTCTGGGAGGTGCGACGACGGTATTGTTGAGGGTGTGTGCGAAATATTTGCCGTCTTTGCCGTTGACTCTGATTTTGAGTCTGCGTGCCTGTGCGTCTCCGAGATTTGAACATGAACCGACTTCGAAATACTTCTTCTGTCTGGGAGACCATGCTTCAACATCAAAGGACTTAACCTTAAGGTCTGCAAGGTCACCTGAGCAACACTCGAGTGTTCTGACGGGAATATCGAGTGAACGGAAGAGGTCAACCGTATTCTGCCAGAGCTTTTCAAACCACATCATGCTGTCCTCGGGCTTACAAACAACGATCATTTCCTGCTTTTCAAACTGATGAATTCTGTAAACGCCTCTTTCCTCGATACCGTGTGCGCCCTTTTCCTTGCGGAAGCAGGGTGAATAGCTGGTAAGTGTGTGGGGAAGAGTATCTTCATTTACAATAGTATCAATATATTTACCGATCATTGAGTGTTCGCTTGTACCGATGAGATAGAGATCTTCACCTTCAATTTTATACATCATTGCGTCCATTTCGGCAAAGCTCATAACACCTGTTACAACATTGCTTCTGATCATGAAAGGAGGAACACAGTAGGTAAATCCTCTGTCAATCATGAAATCTCTTGCATAGGAAATACAAGCGGAATGAAGTCTTGCGATATCACCCTGAAGATAATAGAAGCCGTTGCCTGCAACATTTCTTGCGGCGTCAAGATCGATACCGTTGAAGCGTTCCATGATTTCGGTATGATAAGGAATATCAAATTCGGGAACAACGGGTTCACCGTATTTTGTAACCTCAACATTTTCGCTGTCATCCTTACCGATGGGTACACTTGGGTCAATGATGTTGGGAATAACCATCATTATTTTTGTTACCTTTTCGGCATATTCGGCTTCAAGCTTTTCACACTCTGCAAGTCTTTCGGAGAATTCAGTTACCTTTGACTTTGCAGCCATAGCTTCATCCTTCTTGCCCTGTGCCATGAGTGCACCGATTTCCTTCGAAACCTTGTTGCGGTTTGCACGAAGGCTGTCTGCCTCGGACTTGATCGCTCTAGACTGTGCGTCGAGCTCGATTACTTCGTCAACAAGAGCAAGTTTATTATCCTGGAATTTCTTTTTAATATTTTCCTTAACGATATCGGGGTTTTCTCTGAGAAATCTGATATCAAGCATATTTTCAACTCCTAAAATTTATTACATCTTTGAAATGATTTCAACTGCATTTTCCACGCATTTATCATCTGCAAGTTCGATTGCACCCTTATCGACAAGAGCTGCTGTTTTGGGGTCGATGGGAATTCTTGCGAGAACGGGAACACCGAGTTCCTTTGCGATTTCGTCAATCTTGCTTTCGCCGAAAATCTTATATTCCTTGCCGCAGTCGGGACATACAAATCCGCTCATGTTTTCGACAAGACCGATAACGGGAATATTCATAAGCTTAGCCATATTATAGGCTTTTTTTACAATCATTGTTACAAGATCCTGAGGAGTGGTAACAATAACAATACCGTCTACGGGAAGATTCTGGAAAACGGTAAGCGATACATCGCCTGTTCCGGGAGGCATGTCCACAAACATATAGTCAACATCGCCCCACGCAACATCCTTCCAGAACTGCTGAATAACGCCCGAAATAACGGGTCCTCTCCACACTACGGGAGATTCTTCGTTTTCAAGAAGAAGGTTTACGGACATAATTTTTGTTCCGTTCTTGCTTTCTTCGGGAAGAAGTCCGCTTTCGTCAGCCTTTGCTCTTGCACTGATACCAAACGACTTGGGAATTGAAGGTCCTGTTATATCTGCGTCAAGAACTGCACAGGCATTTCCTCTTTTCTGCATAGCAGTTGCAAGAAGCGAGGTGACAAGCGACTTGCCGACACCGCCTTTACCGCTTACAACGCCGATAACCTTTCCGATATTGCTGAAGGGTCCGCAGGGTATTCTCATATCCTGCGCTTCTTTTCTTGAATCACAATTACTTGCACAGCTTGCGCAATTTCCGCTGCATTCACTCATGTTTTATCTCTCCTATAAATTAATAATCAAATCAATTCCGTATGCAACGCCGAAAATCAGCGGCATATGGGCAATATATATAACAAGTGCATTTCTCCCGAGAAACGAGAAAAATGGCAGTTTGTTTTCAAAACACCACTCGGGGTAGCCTTTTGACATAAAATATTTTCCTGCAAAAGCACCCGCAAAAAAGATAAATATATTCGGTAAAAGCGGAAAATAATCTGCCGAACAAAAATCGGAATTATAAATTCCCAAAGGCATGAGGAAATTTGTTTCGTAAAGCTTTTCGGGCAAAACAAAATCAATAAGCCCGCCGTAAGCAAGCCTGCCTTCGCTTATACCGCTCGTGAAAGCATAAAGGATTGCACAAACAAGTATTCCAGCAAAAACGGATACATTTCCGATTTTTCTTAAAAACAAAGAATAAATAATTATTGAAACCGAAAGAAAATGGAGAATTCCGAAATAAATCTCACAATCGGCAAATCCGATTTTCGGCATGACAAAAGCCGTGACAAACGTCATTCCGAGTGCAATCGCAAGAAGAATTACTCCCCTTCTTAAATTACTTCTCGAGAGACTGCAGGATATTCCGCAGATAAAAATGAATATTCCCGCAAACATCGGCTGAACGGGCATAAAAAATTCAAATATTTTATATGCGCCTTCAATTCCGAACGAAGTTCCGATGATATAAAACGCATGGTAAAATATCATGCAGAAAACGGCAAGCCCTCTGATTTCATCAAGAATCTCTATTCTTTTTTTCGCATTTGAGATGCTTTTCATAAATTCACCTCATATTATTTTAACATAACGCGCCAAAAATGCAAGCATTTATTGACTTTATTATTTTTTTGTTTTAAAATATATTTATTATTTGCGGTAATAAATATTCTTCGGAGATAAAAATGATTGAGAAAATAAGAGAACTTTTATTCAGAATTTTTAAAAAGGAAAGCTTTATCGGCAAACTGATCGATAAATTTTTCACAAAAGAAATCGTGTCATATATCTTTTTCGGTGTAATGACAACAATAGTGAATTTAGCGGTATTTTATGTAACAAAACGCTTTTTTGCCGCAATCGGCTGGAACGGCGTTTTTAATACGATTGTTCCCGAAAATTCAAAAATCGTTGAGCTTTTCAGCGGAGGCAGCGAATATCTTGACGCAAACCTCATAGCGTGGATTGCAGGTGTTGTTTTTGCATTCGTAACAAACAAGCTGTTTGTTTTTGAATCAAAAAGCTGGAGACCTTCCGTTGCAGGCAAGGAATTCACAGGCTTCATGGGAGCAAGAATTTTTTCGCTTGCTGTTGAAATGCTCGGAATGTTTGTTATGGTAACTCTGCTCAATTGGAATGAACTTATTTCAAAGCTTGTTGTCGGATTTATTGTTATTATTATAAACTATGTTTTCAGCAAGGTGCTGATATTTAAAAAAAGCAAAGCAAGGACATAATCGGATGATTGAAATTATAAAATCAGCGGCAGCCGAGATAACAATTGACCCGAAAGAGGTCGCCGTTTATCTCGGCTATTATTCCGCAAACGGAATTGACGATAAAACGATAAATGATGCAATAACAGAATTTAAGACTCACTCTGATTTCAAAGCCTGCTGTGTTAAAGTGCCGGTAAAAATCAAAGAAAACATCATTGACCTCGGATTTATGCAGGCTGAGAGCAAATCCTTGAGAAAAAATCTTGAAGGATGCGATGAAGCATATATTCTTGCGGCAACAACGGGAATAAACTCGCAAAGACTGATTGAAAAGAACTCCGTAATCTCGCCGATAAAAGGAATTGTTACGGATTGCGTAGGCTCTGCGGCAATTGAAGCATTTTGCGATAAAATAAATCTTTCTTTTGAAAATTCCGGTTTTCTCCGCCCGAGATTCAGCCCCGGCTACGGTGATTTGTGTATAGATTGTCAAAGAAAAATTGTTGATTTTCTTTATGCGAACAAAAACATCGGTTTGAGTCTTACGGAAAGCCTTATGATGGTGCCAAAAAAATCGGTGACGGCGATAATCGGCATAGGAAAAGAAAAGAATAAATGCAGGGGCAACGGCTGCATGACATGCAAAGCCGAAAAATGCCCTTATAGGGACTGATACAAATGAACATTCTTAAAAAAATCAAAAGCGGAATAACCTATTGTGACGGCGGCGCAGGCACTCTCCTTCAGTCATGGGGGCTTGAAGCGGGAGAATATCCCGAAACCTGGAATATAACAAAACCTGAAAAAATAATTGAAATGCACCGTCTTTATCTTGAAGCAGGTGCAAACATTATTACCTCATGCACCTTCGGTGCAAACCGTTTCAAGTTTGATAATCTCGAAGAAATAATAACTGCGGCAATAAGCAACGCCAAAACAGCGTGTGAGGGTTACGACGCGTTTGTTGCGCTTGATATAGGCCCTCTCGGAAAGATGCTTGAGCCGCTCGGCGATTTGCCGTTTGAAAAAGCTGTTGAAGTTTTCTCCGAAAGCATAAAAATCGGTGCAGATGCAGGTGCAGACCTTGTTCTGATTGAAACGATGAACGACAGCCTTGAAGCGAAGGCGGCTGTTCTTGCCGCAAAAGAAAGCTGCAATCTTCCCGTCTTCGTTACATGCGTATATGATGAAGAAAAAAAGCTTATGACAGGTGCAAATCCTGCTGCAATGATTGCAATGCTTGAAGGGCTCGGCGCAGATGCAATCGGCATGAACTGTTCACTCGGACCGAAGCAGATGCTTGAAATTATTCCCGAATTCGCAAAATATGCAAGCTTACCCATAATCGTGAATCCGAATGCAGGCTTACCGAGAAGCGAAAACGGAAAAACTGTTTTTGATATTGATGCAGACGAATTCTCGGATATCATGTGCGAAATAGTGAAATCGGGTGCAACAATAATCGGAGGCTGCTGCGGCACTACTCCCGAGCATATAAGAAAAACTGTTGAGAAAACAAAAGAACTGCCTTTTATGCTACCCGAAAAGAAAAATCTTACGGTTGTTTCTTCATATACTCATGCAGTTGAAATAGGAAACGCACCCATTATTATCGGCGAAAGAATAAATCCTACGGGCAAAAAAAGATTCAAAGAGGCACTTCGTGAAAACGATATAAATTATATCCTCAACGAAGGTCTTGCACAGAATAAAAAAGGAGTTTCCGTTCTTGATGTCAATGTAGGCTTGCCCGAAATTGATGAACCCGAAATGATGGTAAACGTTATCCGTGCATTGCAGAGCGTTATTGACCTTCCGTTGCAAATTGATACGGTTGACCCCGTGGCAATGGAAAAGGCAATGAGAATCTATAACGGCAAGGCGCTGATAAATTCCGTAAGCGGTAAGGAAGAAAGCATGAAAGCCGTATTTCCCCTCGTCAAAAAATACGGCGGAGTTGTTATTGCCGTAACCCTTGACGAAAACGGTATTCCCGATTCTGCAAAGGGCAGAGTTGAAATAGCAGAAAAAATAATCGCCCGTGCCTCGGAATACGGCATAGGCAAAAACAATATTATTGTTGACCCACTCGCCATGGCGGTTTCAAGCGATTCCGACAGCGCAAACATCACCCTTGAGGCAGTTAAAGCCTTGCATGATATGGGAATAAAGACAAGCCTCGGAGTTTCAAACATTTCTTTCGGTCTGCCTTCAAGGGCAGATGTCAATGCGGTATTCTATACCATGGCTATGCAAAACGGACTTGACTGCGCAATCATTAACCCGTTTTCGGAAGAAATGATGAAGGCGTGGCATTGCTACATGGCTCTTACGGGTAAAGACGAAAATTGCACGGATTATATTGAATTTGCACAGTCACTTGAGCCTACAGAGAAAAAAGCGGAGGTGAAATCCTCAACAGGTCTTGACGGCTGCATAATCAGCGGACTCAAAGAGCAGGCAGGCGCAGCGGCGGCAGAGCTTATCAAAACAATGCCGCCCATGGAAATTATAAACACAATGATTATTCCCGCACTAAATACTGTAGGCAAAGGTTTTGAAGAAAAAAGAGTTTATCTTCCCCAGCTTCTTATGAGTGCACAAGCGGCAAAAGAGGCTTTCGATGCAATAAAATCCGCAATTCCCGCAGGAGAAAACAAAAAGGCCAAAATTGTTATTGCAACGGTTAAGGGTGATATACACGATATCGGTAAGAATATCGTTAAAGTTCTTCTTGAAAACTACGGCTATGAGGTTATTGACCTCGGAAAAGATGTTGCTCCCGAAAAAATCGTTAAAACGGTTAAATCAAGCGGCGCAAAGCTTGTCGGTTTGAGCGCACTTATGACAACAACCGTACCTGCAATGGAGGAAACCATTAAGCTTCTCCGTGAAGAAGCACCCGACTGCAAGGTTATGGTCGGCGGTGCAGTTATGACAGAGGAATATGCTTCCATGATCGGAGCAGACAGCTACGGCACAGATGCGATGTCGGCAGTAAGGTATGCAGAAGAAATATTATAAAAAACAGAGGTTGTTTCAGATCGAAACAACCTCTGCTTGCTTTAATTGAACAAATTTGCAAACAAGCCTATAAATCTCACGAAAAGTGCAGAAACAAATTCAAACGGAGTATCTGCATCTGCAATATCTGCATCAAATCCCGCAGAGACTTTTTCTGTTGAAGGAGTGAAACGTATGCAGTCAAAACCGATATCCGAATTTTCTTCCGATGACGAGAACATGAATTCAAGGTTAATAACATTATCAAGTCTCTCATTTGTATAACCGAAACCGCATTCGTTGCCGAAAAGATTAACACGGTTGAGATTTACTGTTATCTTATGCCATTCGCCATCGGCAGGAATAACCTCGCCCGAAAAAGCGGAATACCAAGCAACCAAATCCTTCGTAAACTTAACACCTTCAAAAACCGCATCGGTTTTGCCGTTATTCTTAACATAAAAGCTCATTTCCGAATAATCCGAATAATCGGTATCCGTATCAAAAAATGCCGTTGCCTTTCCGTCATCTTCATAAGTTAAAACGGGAGTTACAGAAAAGCTCTTGTCTTTCGCCTTTATGTTCATGCCCTTTTCGCCGCTGTATGCATCATTTGCCGAAGCGGAAATATCGGCGTTTTCTGCAGTCCATGATGGATAGAATTTTGAAACAGCATCGGTTTCGGTATGCCAGATAAACTCATCCTCACAATCAGCCCAGATTTTATCCTTATAGAAATGAGTGCAATAATTTTTATCGGTAACAAATGGGCTTACGGGCATTGCAAAACCGTTTTTATCGGTTGCATAAAGATTTGCACGCTGATTGCTTACGCAGTAGGCATAGCTTGCGGAACAAGGATCGGGGACATTTTCGCTCCATATTCTAACGGAATTTTCACCGATTATCTCGGCATTCGCCTGAACATATACGCCGTCTTTTCCGCAAAGAGCAAAGCCGTAAACAGTGTCACCTTTTGATTTTATTCCGTTGCCGATATTGTTGAAAGAAACATAAATGCTTCCGTCTTTTATCTCTGCATCTTTTAAAGTTGGTGCGGTATAAGTTTCGTATTCTCCGTAAACCATGCCCATTGCGGCATAAGCCATTCTGTCCGAAATTTCCTCTTTGCTTTCGGGGTGAATAAGACCTGCTTCGGGAATAAAGGTTACGGGAATATCGTTAACGGAAACAACCGCTCTTGATTCGGGTCTTTGCTTCTGAATATCCGTGAATGCAATATTCATATTGGTGAGATTATAACCGCCATCGGAATAATAATAAGGAGCAAGCTGTGTGTAAATTATCGGCATAAGTCCGTCTTGATAATTGTAAAGCTCGGTATACGAACGCTGCATAAGGTCAAACGCTCTCGCATATCTCTCGCCGCTCCAGCCCATCATTATATCCGATTCACCCTGATACCATATCATACCCGAAACCCTGAAATTCTTAAGAGCTTCCATTTTGAGGTTGTAGTTAATTGTCATATCAATGGATATATTGAAATTCTTTTCATTCCATTCGGATTTCTCGATGTAATCACCGCTTGAAACAAAATCGTTTTTAACCTGTGCATCGTCGTCAATAGCTTCTCTCGAAATCCACGAAGCAATTGATGTTCCGCCGAGAGAAACATTAAGAATACCAACGGGCACATCAAGCTCTTCAAGCAATTCTTCCGCAAAAAAATACGCAACTGCGCTCATGGAATAAACCACAGGATTTTCGCCCGTTACCCACTGCGCTCCCGGAATATCGGGTTGAGGGTCAACGGGAGCAAGTTCAACAGAGCCTTTATATTCGGGAATTGCAGGCACAAGCAGAACGCGGAGATTTTTGCTCAGTTTCTGCTGATTTGCAAACATCTCCCGACCCCTTTTTGCCTGCGCAAGAGGATACTGCATATTGCTCTGACCGTTGGCAATCCAGAGTTCGCCGAACACAACATTTTTAAGCTTTGCAAACTCTGCATCATTGCATTTTAAAACAACGGTATATTCATCATAACCGCCTGCGGGCGCATCAAAAGCAACAGCAAACGTGCCGTCTGCCGAAACGGTTGCTTCGCCACTTTCAACAAGAGAATTATCCGCATTATAAAGCTCGGAAACAATTTTACTGCCTGCTTTACCTGTTCCCGAAATAACAGCTTCTTCATTCTGCTTGAACAACATGCCGTCACCGAAAAATGTATAGAGCTTTGCTGTTGCTTCTTCGGCAAACGCAGCAGGCATAAATGCAAAAACCATGCTCAACACAAGCAAAACGGAAATTATTTTTTTAATCATAAAGTCCACCCTTTTCAGATGATTTCAGCAGTCCATGAAAATTCAAATGTTTCACCCTCGCCGAGACGTTCAATTCCCCTCTTTTCGGAAATATCCTTTTTAACCTCTCTGCCGTCATTTACACCGTACCAGGGTTCAATGCAGACATAAGGTGCGCCCGGCTTTGCCCAGATTCCGAGGAAAGGACATTTGCCGAAGGTGAATTCAATTTCGTTTTCGCCCTTTATGCGGAGCTTTTCGGATTTTATATCGGAAAGAATAAGTGCATCGGGTTCAAAAATTTCCTTTGTGATGACAAAGCTCTTTTCATTTTCCATGAACGGGAATTTCTCGGGAATAATAAGATTCTCTTTGTCGATTCTCTCTGTTGCAAGGATTTCGGGCTGTTCAAATTCGATAATATCGCCGACCTTGCAATTGAAAGCAGGGTGAGCGCCTACCGAAAAATACATCTCGCCCTTTGATTTGTTGATAACCGTCATTGTGTTGATAAGTGCTTTTTCTTTAAGTTCAAACGCAACAAGATATTCAAACTCAAAAGGGTATGCCTTAAGGGTGTTTTCATCGCTTTCAAGGCTGAAAACAGCCTTTGCGCCTTTGCACTCCTTCACTTTAAAAAGAAGCTTCCTTGCAAGGCCGTGCTTGGGCATGGTATATTCCGTGCCGTTATAAAAATATTTATCATTGATAAGCTGACCGATAACGGGAAAAAGAACAGGTGCCTGACCATACCATATATCAGGATTGCCCTGCCAAATATATTCCGTTCCGTTTTCCTTTGATTTGAGCGAATGAAGCTGTGCGCCCATATCGTCGATTTCACATGTCATAAATTCGTTTTCAATTTTGTAATACATATTTAACACTCCTTAAAAGATTTGATACCATAGTTTTATTATATTATAGTAAAATTCAAAGAACACCCTGTAAAACACATCGCCGAAGGTATATTTTTCTTTGATTTTAAGCATATCTCCCGTATCTTCAAGTTCAAGAAATTTCGCTGTTTCAAATACGCCGTTCGTTTCTCCGTTGGGAGAATGGATTGACATTGTAAGCTGACCGTCAAGGGTATAAAAAATCATGGGATGTCCGCCGTCATATTCAAAAAAATCTCCTCTTTCATAGAAGGCCTCGGGATAATGAATCCAGTTGCCGTCAATTTCTCCGTTATCGGAAACTGCCATGCCCACGGCATAACCGCCCGATTTTGAAAGATTTGACCAAAACATGATGAGTCTGCCGTTTTCTGTTCGGTAAAATGCAGGGCCGTCGGTAACACTGCCCGTTGTCCATATATGCTTTCTTGCCCTGAAAAGAACAATCGGTTCGCTGATGAATTCTTTTAAATCGGCGCTCATTTTTGCCGCCGCCATTTCGCCGACTTCATCGGGGCTTGATGTCCATTCATTAACATAAACCATCCACGGCTGACCGTTTTTGTCGATATAGAGAGTTCCATCAATACAGTCAATTGCTTTGGGTGTTATGTGACCGTCACTCCATAATTCAAAAGGTCCCGTCGGTGATTCCGATTTGAATATTGCCGTACCTCTTTTACCGCTTGCTTTTGAACGGTAGGTTGCGAAGAGATAAAAACTGCCGTTATAGTAATGGCATTCGGGTGCCCAAAAATCGGCTTCCATATCTGAATTATCTTCGGGAGTGAAAATCTGAATTCTATCTGACCAGTTTTCCAAATCCTCGCTTACGCAGCAGCCATAGCCTTTGCCGTTTGAAAGGCAGGTGCCGTACATATAATATTTTCCGTCATAAACAAGAATATAAGGGTCTCTGACTCTGACGTCTTCCCTCTTCTCGGGATACACCTCCACTGCAAATGCATAGGCTGCGGACAAAACAGCAGTCAACAATGCAAGAAGAATCGATAACGTTTTTTTCATAATCTTCCCCTTTTCTTTATGTTATAGATATAATTTAACACAACAAAAAGTATAATGCAACCAAATTCACCTTTTCAGAGTTTTAAGACAGGCTTTTTGTTCATCGGTTATCCGATAGCTTTCAACTGCTTTCTGAATGGTTTTATTATGCGTATCGGTGTCAAGTCTGTTTTGCTCGATGAACGGCAAAATTTCATCATATCTTTTAGAAAGAGCAGTTGCAAAATACCACGCCTGCATCATTTTTATATAATATTCATCGGAGCATATTTGCGCAACCGTTTCCGGATATTCCATGCTGAAATTATCTTCGAGATAATAACACATGAGACACTCAATACCAAAACGCACGGTATATGTATGCTCTGATTTAAGCCATTTTTTAATTTCTTCAAGCAATTCGGGCAGATACTTTTTGAAAATTTTCGGGCGCATCATATCGCAGGTTGCCCAGTTATCGACAAACGGAAGAAATCTGTTTATTTCTTCAATACATTTATCATAATCTGTGATTTTTTCAATCAGGAAAGCATGAAGATTATTTTCCTCATAATATTTATGGGGAAGATTTTTAACAAAAGCATCGGCAAAAGGCTTTTTGGAAATCTCACTTGCAAATTTTCTCAAATCAGGAGTACGTACACCGATAATTACGGATTTATCAACCGTCGGCATAAGCCTTGAATGAAAATCACGGTATTTCAAATCCTGCATTTCAAAAAGTCTGTTCATTATATAAGAGCCATCCATAAAATCACCTGAAAACATTATAATATCATGTGAAACTAAAAGCAATAAAAAAGTGCCGCAAAAGCAGCACTTACATTACATATTTAACTATATCTTCCGGAATATCCGCAATATAATCCGCACCGTTTTCAAGCAAAACGGATTTATCACGGAATCCCCATGTTACGCCGATGCAAGGAATACCCGCATTCTTTGCGGTTATGCAGTCAACCTCGGAATCGCCGACATAGACTGCCTTTTCTTTTGATACACCGAGCTTTTTAAGCACAAAATTAATTCCGTCAGGCTGCGGCTTTTGTGCAACACCGTCCACCTGACCGACGGTTATATCTATAATCTCGCCGAATAAAAGTCCTACTATATCTTCAGCTGCTTCATGCATTTTATTGGTTACAACCGCCGTTTTGATACCGTTGCTTTTAAGAGCTTCAAGCATGGAAATTATCCCGTTATACGGCTTCGTTTCAACAAGAGAATTGTTTTTATAATACTCCTTAAAAACAGCAAGGCACTTTGCCGCAGTTTCGGAATCGGTGTTTTCGGGAACACTTAAATCAACAAGCCTTTTCACACCGTTACCGACAAACAAGCGCACTTCATCAAGCGTTCTTTCGGGGAATCCGAATTCACGCATTGCATGATTGACACTGTTTTTCAAATCGCCGAGAGTATCGGTCAAAGTACCGTCAAGGTCAAATATTACTGCATCGTATTTCATAACAACCTCAAAAACGCCGTGTCGGTTGGCACGGCGTTTTATTCTTATTTTTTATTTTTGAATTTATCAAAGAAACCTTCCTTACCGCTTCCGACGGGAGCGCCTCTCTGAACGCCGAGTTCTTTTTCAAACTCCATAAGAATTTCCTTCTGTCTGTGGCTCAAAGACTTGGGAACATCAACGATTATGCGCACAAGCTGGTCGCCTCTGCCTCTGCCGTTGAGAATCTGAATGCCCTTACCCTTAAGGCTGAACACCGTTCCCGACTGTGTTCCTGCGGGAATGTCAAACTTAACATCTCCGTCAAGAGTAGGAATGCGGATATTATCACCGAGTGCCGCCTGCGTATAGCTGATACGCTGTTCAAGCCATACGTTATAACCGTCACGTTCAAAGTGGGAATGAGGTCTGACAAAAACCGCAACCTTAAGGTCACCCTTCGGACCGCCGTTAACACCTGCGTTGCCTGCGCCGCTGACATTGAAAATCTGTCTGTCATCAATACCTGCGGGTATGTTTACTTCAACCGAGGTTTTGGTTGAAACTCTGCCCGTGCCTCTGCACTTCACACACGGGTCATCGATTACCCTGCCCTTGCCCGAACACTTGGGACAAGACTTCTGGGTTGAGATAACACCGAATGCCGTTCTCTGCTGAACGTTCACAAAACCTCTGCCGCCGCAATCGG
This sequence comes from Clostridia bacterium, assembly GCA_017466365.1. Classification (GTDB taxonomy): domain Bacteria; phylum Bacillota; class Clostridia; order Oscillospirales; family Acutalibacteraceae; genus CAG-177. The sequence continues at coordinate 15,406 of JAFTUG010000017.1, forward strand.
GGCAGGTCTTTGGAGATGAGCCCGCTTTTGCGCCCGAGCCGTGGCACTCATTACAGGTATCAACACGGTTGATATCGATTGACCTCTTGCAGCCCTTGGCCGCCTCTTCAAACGAGATTGTAACTCTCGCCTGAACATCCTCGCCTCTGCGCGGTCCGTTGGGATTTGACTGTCTTCCGCCTCCGAAACCACCGCCGAAGAACGAACCGAAGATGTCACCGAGGTCAAATTCCATGCCGTCGCCGCCGAAGCCTCCGAAACCGCCGCCGAAGGGATTGCCGCCGCCTGCGCCGTAATTTGGGTCTACGCCTGCATGACCGAACTGGTCATAACGGGCTTTTTTCTGGCTGTCGGAAAGCACCTCATATGCTTCGTTGGCTTCCTTGAATTTGGCTTCAGCCTCGGCATCACCCGGATGAAGGTCCGGATGATACTCTTTGGCTTTTTTTCTGTATGCTTTTTTTATCTCGTCATCGCTTGCACCTTTCGATACACCGAGGACTTCGTAATAATCTCGTTTATCTGCCAAGGGGATTTACTCCTTTTAAAACGGATTACTGATTATTATCATCAACATCCGTGTAGTTTGCTTCTGTGTAGCCTTCGCCGCCGGGTGCTGCACCACCCTGCTGTGCCTGAGCAGCTTCTTGTGCAGCCTTATAGAGCTTTTCTGAAACTTCATAGAATTTCTGTGTAAGCTCTTCCTGCTTTGATTTGATAAGGTTGATATCTTCACCCTTAAGTGCTTCCTTAAGAGCATCAATCTTCTCATTAAGAGCAGCCTTTTCATCATCGCTGAACTTATCACCCTCTTCAGTCAGAAGCTTCTCGCACTGGTAAACCATCTGGTCTGCACCGTTGCGTGTATCAACCTCTTCTCTGCGCTGCTTATCCTCCTGTGCAAATCTCTCTGCATCCGCAACAGCCTTTTCGATATCTTCCTTGGACATATTGGTTGAGGAAGTGATTGAAATTGACTGTTCCTTCTGGGTGCCGAGATCCTTTGCGGAAACATGAACAATGCCGTTAGCATCTATATCAAATGTAACTTCAATCTGAGGAACGCCTCTTCTTGCGGGCATGATGCCGTCAAGGTGGAATACGCCGAGAGTTTTGTTATCTCTTGCGAATTCTCTTTCGCCCTGAAGAACATGAACTTCAACTGAAGGCTGATTATCTGCTGCTGTTGAGAAAATCTGGCTCTTCTTTACGGGGATGGTTGTGTTTCTGTCGATAATCTTTGTATTGATACCGCCCATTGTTTCGATACCGAGTGAAAGCGGAGTAACATCAAGGAGAAGAAGTCCCTGAACTTCACCGTCGAGAACGCCCGCCTGAAGAGCTGCGCCTACTGCAACACATTCATCGGGGTTGATGCCCTTGAAAGGCTCTGTGCCCATGAATCTCTTGATAGCTTCCTGAACAGCGGGAATTCTTGAAGAACCGCCAACCATAAGAACCTTATTGATTTCGCTTGTCTTGAGACCTGAATCGCTCATTGCCTGACGAACGGGACCCATTGTTGCTTCAACAAGGTCTGCTGTGAGTTCGTTGAATTTTGCTCTTGTGAGAGTTGTTTCAAGGTGCTTGGGACCTGTTGCATCGGCTGTGATGAAGGGAAGAGAAATGTTTGAGGTTGTTACGCCTGAAAGCTCAATCTTTGCCTTTTCTGCAGCTTCCTTAAGACGCTGCATAGCCATCTTGTCGCCGCGAAGGTCAATGCCCTGCTCTGCCTTGAACTGATCTACAAGCCAGTTGATAACTCTCTGGTCAAAGTCGTCGCCGCCGAGCTTGTTGTTACCTGCTGTTGCAAGAACTTCCTGAACACCGTCGCCCATTTCGATGATTGAAACGTCAAATGTGCCGCCGCCAAGGTCATAAACCATAACCTTCTGGTCTGTTTCCTTGTCAATACCGTAAGCGAGAGCTGCTGCTGTGGGCTCGTTGATAATTCTCTTTACTTCAAGACCTGCAATTCTGCCTGCGTCCTTTGTTGCCTGACGCTGTGAGTCTGTGAAATATGCGGGAACGGTGATAACAGCTTCTGTTACCTTGTCGCCGAGATATGCTTCAGCGTCTGTCTTGAGCTTCTGAAGAATCATAGCGGAGATTTCCTGCGGTGTGTACTTCTTATCATCGATAGCTACCTTATAATCCGTACCCATCTGTCTTTTGATTGAAGCAACTGTTCTGTCGGGGTTTGTGATAGCCTGTCTTTTAGCAACCTGACCTACCATTCTCTCACCTGTTTTGCCAAATGCAACAACAGAGGGAGTTGTTCTTGCGCCTTCCGCATTAGCAATAACAACAGGCTCGCCGCCCTCGATAACTGCTACGCATGAGTTTGTTGTACCTAAGTCGATACCGATAATCTTTGCCATAATTTTTTCCTCCTATAATATAAAAAAGAATAATTGTAAACTGATTTATGAATTTGCTACGGTGACAACTGCTTCTCTGATTATTTTGTCGCCGAGTTTATAGCCTTTTGAGAAAACGGATGCAATCTGATTTTCACCAAGCTCTGCATCCTCAACGGTCATTACCGCATTGTGGATATTGGGGTCAAATTCCTCGCCTCTTTCTCCGTATGCCTCAACACCGTTTTTGGTAAACATTTCAACGAACTGATTGAAAATGAGGTCTATTCCCTTTTTATAATCTTCATAGCTGCCGTCTTTATTGTTGGCTGCTCTGTCAAAATTATCCATAATCGGAAGAAGGTCCTTGATAACGTCAGCCTTCGAGGATGAATAGATATCCTGCTTTTCTTTCTGTGAACGCTTGCGGAAGTTATCATATTCGGCATAGAGTCTTAAGAACTGATCGTTCTTTTCGTCAAGAGCCTTCTGAAGCTGCTCTTCCTTTGTTTCTTCAACAACTTCTTCAATTACCTCTTCAGTATTTTCGGGCTTATTTTTTTCTTTTTTCATTGCTTAACTTAATCCTTTCTACTCCTCAATCGCCTGCGTTATGAGGGTGCCGACAAGGTCGGTTAAATATTTTATGCTCGGAATTATATTTTCATAATCCATTCGTGTCGGTCCGATGAGTCCGATTTTTCCAGAATTACCGCCGCCTACCGAATACTTTGCAACTATTACGCTTGAATTTTCAAGCTGACGGTAAAGATTTTCTTTGCCGATTTTAACATTGAGCGGTTCTTCCGTTTCATTGATAACCGCAGAAATCGGCTCTCTTTTATTAAGGAATTCCAAAAGCTCGAGAGCATTGGAACCGTACGCCTTATGCGAAAAAAGATTTGAACTGCCGCCGAGCATGATTTTTGAGCTTGCGGTGCTTCTTGCAAGCTCACATACCGCCGCCATAAGCGGAAGCATTGCAAAAACATCGCCGTCAACCGAAGCAGCAACAGTCTGCATATCCGCAACGCTGATATCATTGGCAAGTTTTCCGATTATACATGACTGAACAATATTATAAAACTGCTCGCATATTTTTGCGGTAAGCTCGCAGTCAAGCCTGCAAAGCCTGCTCTTTAAAATTCCGTTTGAAGTAAGAAGCACAAGCATTGCAGAATGAACACCGACGGGAACAAGCTCGATTTTACGGATTATCATTGAATCGCCGCCCGGTGCGGTTGAAACGCAAGCGCATTTCGTAAGGTCCGCAAGAACCTCTCCTGCTTGAGAAATCAGCCTTTCGGGGTCACCCGCTGCGGAGGAAATTCCCGCTTCGATCATTCTTCTGTTCAGCTCATCTATTTCACGGGGCTTCATAAGATTATCAACATAATATCTGTAGCCCTTCTGCGACGGAATTCTGCCTGCCGAGGTATGAGGCTGCTCAAGATAACCCATTGCAGCAAGATCACTCATTTCGTTTCGCACGGTTGCGGAGGAAACCGACATTCCCGTAAGAGCAAGAAGCTCCTTTGAACCGACCGGCTCACCCGTTTTGATATACTGCTCAACAACAGCCGCAAGAATTCGCTTTTTTCTTTCGCTCAACTCGTTCACTTGCCTCACCTCTTTTCTTGAATAACCGCCGAGTGCTAATTTTAGCACTCAAAAGTTCCGAGTGCTAACTTCGATTATTACTATAAACCAAAAGGAAAGATTTGTCAATAATTTAATTGTAAACAAGTTGTTAAATAATGCATTGCATAAAAATCCCCCTCCCGATTTTTTCGGGAAGAGGATTTTTCAAGGAGGTTGAGCAAATATGATTTAAATTAAAACTGTTACGCCGCAGTGTTTTCCGCAAAGAGTTCTTTCTTTGCAAGCAAGCCGCCCGATACCGTAATAACAAGAAAAACTGCCGTTGCGATAAGGCACTTTGCTGCCATATGCACTCCCATATAAACGCAAAGGTTCGATGCAAAGTTAAGCGACATGAAAAATCCGAGTGCACCGATTGCAAGCATTACCAATCCCGTCATAAGTTTTTTCATTATAAACATCTCCTTAAAAATTGTTTGGTTTTTTATCTTTCAACTACAAGACGAGACAAATCCGAAAAAGGTCTATTAAAATTTTACTTTTTATGCAGAATATAAATTCTCCGAAAGAACTTGACCTAATTCTTATAATTTGTTATTATATTTTAGTATATATCATTGAATATGGGGGGGTTGCCATGGGTTTCGGAAACAAAATTAAAAATGCCGTGGGTATTGAAGGCAACACATGGGAATATATAAGACCGATTATCGGCTATAATGTTGCCTGCATAACAACGGGCGGTGTTACCAACCCCATCTCAATGTATCATCAGCAGTTTCTTAATTTCGTTGAAGGAATGAGCACCGGTATGTCCGGTATTATCAGCACAATCGGCGGAGTTATTGATGCAATAACAGACCTTGCAATGGGATTCATTACAGACAGAACAAAATCCCGCTTCGGTAAGCACCGTGTATGGCTTATCGCAGGTCTCCCCGTTCTTTTAATCGGTTATTTTATGAAGTGGTATTCATTCGGAATTTCCGGAACGGGCAACGCAACCGCACTTTTTGTTTATTACCTTATGGCTTCGCTTATCTACAGCACAGGTTATACGATGATAAACATTCCCCACGTTGCGATGCTTCCGACGGTTGCACCAAGATATTTTGAAAGATCACAGTATAAAATAGTTGAATATATTTTCAATATGTTCGGTATGTTCCCGTCGTTCATTTTTATGAGCATCGTTCTCGGCGGAACAAACATGGTCAACCCCTCGCCTGCCGACAGAAACAAATATCTCATTTGCGGCATTGTTTTCGTAATCTATTTCTGCTGGGCACCGCTCGTTACTTTCTTCTCAACAAAAGAAAAAAGCTCGCTCGACCTTAAGAATCCGCCTATCGACTACAAATACTTTCTTAAAGAATACATCCAGGTTTTCAGAAACAAGGCATTCAGACAGTATTTTCTCATCAATCTTTTTTACGGTTTCTCAAAGAGCTTTTACAGCTATGCAGACCAGTTCTATATCAGAAGCATTGCCGATAAATACAGCCACTTCAGTATGCTCAACACAATCGGCGGTGCAGCAGAGATTTCAGGCGGACCCGTCAACTATTTCCTCACACGCTATATGGATAAGCGTACATGCGGATTGGTTATGATGCCCATGATGATAATCGGTCTGTTCCTCAACGGTTTCGTTACCCCGAAATCTCCCGTTTTCATTCTCTATATTGCAACAATTCTTTATAATATCGGCTTCTCGGGTCCCGGATTTGTTATCAGCACCATCCAGCCCGACGTTACAGACGTTGACGAACTTATTACCGGAAGAAGACGTGAAGGCGTTATCACAACATTCTATTCATTCGTCAGAAAAACCATCAACAGCTTTGTTACCGGTTTTCTCGGCATTTTCCTTCAGCTTATCGGTTACGACACAACAAATCTTGAAAAAATCGAATATGCCGCACTCAGCAGCCAGACAGAATTCGGTTTAAGGCTCCTTGTCAGCTGGCTTCCCACAATTTTTGCAATCACCTCGCTCATACTCATTTTCCGCTTCAAAATGAAAAAGCGTGACCACGAAATCATTCAGTCTGTTATTGCCCAGAAGCATGAAACCGGCACCTGCGAAATTTCAGACAGCGATAAAAAGCGCATCGAAGAAATTGCAGGTCATCGCTGGGAGGATATGTGGATAGGTCAGACCGGCGTTGACAGAAAGCTTGAAGAAGTTTTAGATTTATAATTAGGAGAAAAAACATTGGCAGTTTCAAAAGATAAAATCAGAAATTTTTGCATTATTGCACACATTGACCACGGAAAGTCAACACTTGCCGACAGACTTCTTGAAAAGACAAAGTCTGTTGCTCTTCGTGATATGACCGCACAGCTTCTTGACAAAATGGACCTCGAAAGAGAAAGAGGCATCACTATCAAGGCTCATGCAGTTAAGCTCAACTACGTTGCCGAGGACGGAGAAGAATACGTTCTTAACCTTATTGACACCCCGGGTCACGTTGACTTCAACTACGAAGTATCCCGTTCGCTTGCAGCCTGCGAAGGCGCCGTGCTTATAGTTGACGCATCCCAAGGCGTTGAAGCGCAGACACTTGCGAACACCTACCTTGCTCTTGACCATGATCTTGAGCTTGTTCCCGTTATAAACAAAATCGATCTTCCATCCGCTGACCCCGACAGAGTTGCGGCTGAGGTTGAAGATGTTATAGGTCTTGACTGCTCCGAGGCTCCGAGAGTTTCGGCAAAAACGGGTCTTAACATTGAGCAGGTGCTTGAAAAGATTGTTAAGGATGTTCCGCCTCCCGAGGCAAACGATGATCTTCCTCTGCGTGCGCTTATTTTTGACTCTGTTTATGACAGCTACAAAGGCGTTATCGTTTATGTAAGAGTCAAGGAAGGCAGAATCAAACCCGGCGACACCATGAGAATGATGGCAACGGGTGCTGAATTCACCGTTGTTGAAACGGGTTACATGAGAGCGACTATTCCCGAGCCCTGCAAAGAGCTCACCGCAGGCGAAGTCGGATATATCACAGCTTCAATCAAAACCGTAGGCGATGCAAGAGTCGGTGACACGGTAACAACCGTTGAGAACCCTGCTTCGGAGCCTCTCCCCGGTTATCGAAAGGTTAATCCGATGGTATTCTGCGGCGTTTATCCCGCTGACGGGGCTGACTACGAAAATCTCCGTGATGCACTCGAAAAACTTCAGCTTAATGATGCTGCACTCACCTTTGAGCCTGAAACCTCGGGTGCACTCGGCTTCGGCTTCCGCTGCGGCTTTCTCGGCCTGCTTCACCTTGAAATCATTCAAGAAAGACTTGAAAGAGAATATGACCTCGACCTTGTCACCACAATTCCGAGTGTTGTTTATAAAATCAACCTCACTGACGGCACAATGATCGAGATTGATAACCCCACTCATTACCCTGACCCCGCAACAATCGCCTCCTGCGAAGAACCCTTCACAGATGCTCATATCTATTCCCCTGCAGAATATGTGGGCACAATCATGGACCTTTGTCAGGACAGACGAGGCATTTTCAAGAACATGGACTATATCACTCCCGAAAGAGTTGATATTCATTATGAACTGCCTCTTAACGAAATAATCTACGATTTCTTTGATTCACTCAAGTCGAGAACAAGAGGCTACGCTTCATTCGACTATGAAATCAAGGACTACAGAAAATCAAATCTTGTTAAGCTTGACGTTCTTCTTAACGGAGATGTTGTTGACGCACTTTCGTTTATCATTCACTCCGAAAAAGCTTATTCAAAGGCAAGAAAGATTGCAGAAAAGCTCAAGGAGAATATTCCCCGCCAGATGTTTGAAATTCCCATTCAGATTGGCATAGGCGGCAAGATAATCGCCCGTGAAACCGTTAAAGCAATGCGCAAGGATGTTCTTGCAAAGTGCTACGGCGGCGATATTACCAGAAAGAAAAAACTGCTTGAAAAGCAGAAGGAAGGCAAAAAGAGAATGCGCCACTTCGGAACTGTTGAAGTTCCGCAGGAAGCATTCATGGCGGTTCTTAAGCTTGATGACAATGATTAAAACAAAAGGCGGCAAATGCCGCCTTTTTTATCAGGTGATATTATGAAACCTATCGGACTATATCTTCATATCCCTTTCTGCAACGGCAAATGCCCTTACTGCGATTTTTACTCGGTAAATCCCGAAAGCAAAAAAGTAAAAGCATATGTTGATGCTATATGCCGTGAAATTGACAAAGCAGACCGAATATATAACACCGTTTACTTCGGCGGCGGAACACCATCACTTATCGGCTCGGATAACATTGCAAAAATAATGAGTCATGTAAAACGAACACCGAATTGTGAGGTTACGCTTGAATGCAATCCGTCGGATACGGGTGCAATAAGCTCGACTTTTGATTTTTCCGTTGTTGCGAAAAGCGGAATAAACCGTATGTCCATGGGGCTTCAAAGTGCCGATGATGCAGAACGGAAAATTCTTGGCAGGCGCGGCAGCTGCAAGGATGTTGAAAGAGCAATTTCAAGGGCAAAAAATGCGGGAATAAATAATATTTCCCTCGATTTGATACTCGGCATACCTTATCAAACAAAAGAAAGCCTCGAAAAATCAATTGAATTCTGCAAAAATTCGGGTGCAAAGCATGTAAGTGCATATATTCTGAAAATCGAAGAAGGAACGCCTTTTTACAGAATAAAAGATACCCTTCCTGTTCCAGACGAGGACGAAACAAGTGATTTATATTTATCGGCAGTTGAGTTGCTCGGAAAGAGAGGATATCATCAATATGAGATTTCAAATTTTTCCGAAAAAGGATACGAAAGCCGCCACAATCTTAAATACTGGCTATGTGAAGAATATCTCGGCATCGGTGCATCGGCACACTCATTCGTAAACGGCAAAAGATTTTATTACGAACGCAGCATTGATGATTTTATCGGCGGCAATTCTCCTGTTGATGACGGCTTCGGCGGTGACGAGGAGGAATACATCATGCTTGTGTTAAGGCTTTCCGAGGGGCTCATTTTCAAAAGCTTTGAAAACCGTTTCGGTAAATCTGTTTCGGAAAAAACAATAAAAAAAGCCCGTGAACTCGAAAAGCACGGACTTTTAAAAGTTGACGATAATTCAATTTCTCTGACAGTTCAGGGATTTTTGGTTTCAAATTCTGTTATATGCTCACTGATTGAATAAAATTTGCCCGCAGGTTTTATCAGCCTGCGGGCATTCTGTTTTATTTGATTTCAATAACCTTATAATCCTGTGCTTCAACTGTATTCTTAAGAACCTCGTCTGCAAGAGGTGCGTTAAGAGTTACAACCGCGGTATCTGTTTCGTGGTTAACATCGGCAGATTCAACCTCGGGAAGAGCTTCAAGAACCTTCTTTACTCTTGCCTCGCAATGTCCGCACATCATACCTTCGATTTTCATTGTTTTTGTCATAGCTTTTTTCTCCTTTATTTTTGATTTTATTTTTCTGTCTTTTGCCGTGCTGTGTATTTTTGTGAAATTAAGCCTCAATGCATTTGAAACAACGCAAAAGCTTGAAAGACTCATTGCCGCCGCACCAAACATCGGGTTAAGCTTCCAACCCAGAACAGAAATAAAAGCACCTGCGGCAAGAGGAATACCTATTATATTATATATGAATGCCCAGAAAAGATTCTGATGAATATTGCGAAGAGTTGCTCTGCTCAATCTTATTGCTGCAGCAACATCCGTAAGACGGCTTTTCATAAGCACTATATCTGCCGCATCGATTGCAATATCGGTTCCCGCGCCTATGGCAATTCCGATATCAGCCCGTGTGAGCGCAGGTGCATCGTTTATACCGTCGCCTACCATTGCCACCTTGCCCTGCTTTTTGAGCGAGCGGATAACACTTTCTTTTCCGTCCGGAAGAACTCCTGCAATAACCTCATCAACACCCGCAAGCCTTCCTATTGCTTTGGCAGTTTTTTCGTTATCGCCCGTAAGCATTACTACTCTTATTCCCATATTGCGAAGCTGATTTATCGCCTCGGGGCTGTCCTCTTTTATAACATCGGCAACTGCAATTACACCTGCCGCAATGCCGTTTTTTGCAAACAGCATTGGAGTTTTTCCGTTTTCGGCAAGCTCATTTGCCTTTCTTTTAAGGCTTTCGGAAACATCGGAATTTTCCGAGATAAACTTAAGGCTTCCGCCGATTATCTTGTTCTCACCGATTTCAGCTTTGAGTCCGTTTCCTGCTATAACGGAGAAATTCGTTGTTTCATATGCGGATAAACCGTTTTCCTCCGCCTTTAAAATTATTGCTCTTGCAAGAGGATGCTCACTTTTCTTCTCGAGTGAATAAGCAAGCTGTAAAAGCTCATTTTCCGTTACACCCTCGGGAATAATGTCCGTAACTCTCGGTTCGCCCATGGTTATTGTACCCGTTTTATCGAGTGCAACTATATTGACTCTTCCCGCTTCTTCAAGAGAAACAGCGGTTTTGAAAAGAATTCCGTTTTTTGCACCTACACCGCTTCCGACCATTATTGCAACGGGTGTTGCAAGACCAAGCGCACAAGGGCAGCTTATTACAAGCACAGATATTCCTCTTGAAAGTGAAAACGCAAAATTCTCACCTGCGATAAGCCAAATAACGGTTGTTATAACGGCAATTGTAATTACTGCAGGAACAAAAACGCCCGATACCTTATCCGCAATTTTTGCAATCGGAGCCTTTGTTGCCGCCGCATCGCTGACCATTTTAATTATTTGTGAAAGCGTTGTATCCTCGCCTACTCTTGTTGCTTCGCACCTGATATATCCCGACTTATTAATCGTTGCGGCAGAGACGGTATCGCCGATGGACTTATCAACAGGAATGCTTTCACCCGTCAGTGCCGATTCATCAACCGCCGCCGTGCCTTCGGTAACAATTCCGTCAACAGGTATGCTTTCACCTGATTTTACGGCAAATATATCTCCCTTTTTGACTTCGGAAACAGATACGGTCACTTCATCTCCGTTTCTTATAACCGTTGCGGTTTTCGGTGCAAGCTTCATAAGGCTTTTGAGTGCATCCGTTGTTTTTCCTTTGGAGCGTGCTTCAAGCATTTTACCGACGGTAATCAGAGTAACAATCATTGCAGCCGATTCAAAATAAAACTCATGCATATATTCATGCACAGCCGCAACATCCCCGTTCATCTGCGCCGCCGTCATGGCAAACAAAGCATAAGTGCTCCATATAAATGAGGCACCCGACCCGAGAGCAACAAGTGTATCCATATTAGGAGATTTATTGATAATCCCCTTGAAGCCGTTCACAAAAAATTTCTGATTTATTACCATAACCGCTGCCGCAAGAAGAAGCTGCAAAAGACCTATGGCAACATGGTTTTGAGCAAGCATCTCGGGAAGATACCAGCCCCACATGGTATGACCCATGGAAACATACATAAGAACGGCAAGAAATCCGATTGAGGCTGCAAGACGTTTTTTCAGGAGAGGAGTTTCGGTATCTTTAAGAGCATCTTCGTTTTCATTGCGGGCAGCACTCTTTCCGCCGCCCTTAACAGATGCACCGTAGCCTGCTTTTTTTACCGCCTCAATTATTTCCGCTTCGCCCGCCGTTCCTTCAACCCCCATTGAATTTGTCAAAAGGCTTACGGAGCATGAGGTTACGCCGTCAAGAGCCGAAACAGCCTTTTCAACTCTTGCACTGCAAGCAGCACAGCTCATTCCAGTAACATTAAACTGTTTCATAAGCACCTCATTTCATAAGCTTTTGCAATGTTGCAACAAGCTCATCTATCGTTCCATCCCTGCCTGCACGGATATCATCGGCAACGCAGGTTTTGATATGATTGGCAAGAAGCTCTTTGTTAAACGCATTAACCGCCGCAGTCACCGCAGAGGACTGAACAAGAACATCCGTACAATATGCATTCTCTTCAAGCATACGCTTTATCCCTCTTACCTGACCCTCAATCCTGTTGAGTCGGTTAATAAGGCTTTTATACTCCTGCTCCGAGCGTTCCTTTGTTTTATGTTTGCAGCATTCACAGTCCATATTCTCACCTCACCTTTATTATATACCCCTATGGGGTATAAGTCAATCAATATATAAAAATTATTATTTTCTTAATGAATATTACAATTTAAAATTTATATAATTTTGAACACTTTAACAGCTTTAACGTTAACATTTTGTTGACAGTATTCAAAAGCATATGCAATATTTATGTGATAAAATAGTACATGATGTAACACATTATAAAACACACGAGGGACAAAAGATATGAATACAATTAAGCTTGACAGCGCAGGGATAATCTATCCCTACGTTAAGACCGATGCGCGCAATTCCGAATTCAGAATTGAAGCAGAGCTTACGGAAAATATTGATAAAGCCATTCTTGAAAAAGCCGTAAGCGATATCAAAAACAGATTTCCTACCTTTTTTGTAATGCTCAAAAAGCAAGGAAGCTTGTTTGTTCTTGAAAAAGCCAAAAAACATAATGTTATCTGCGATGAAAAACCATGCATATGCATGCCGTTTGATTTTGAAAACGAAATTCCTTTTCGTTTGACCGTGCATAACAACAGGCTTTCCATGGAGGTTTTTCATGTTTTGGCTGACGGTCACGGTGCGATTTTCTTTTTCAAAACCCTGCTCGCAAGATATTATGCGCTTAAGGGCATTGAGATAACACCTGATGATGAAATCCTCGATATTAATGAAGCCCCGAAATCTGAAGAAACCGAAGATGCATTTCTCAAAATTTACAAAGGCGGCAAAAGCGCAGGCAGGATTGATAAATTCGCATATCAGTACCGTGCAGATGCACCTCGATGCAAATTAAGCCTCACTCACTTTAAAATCAATTCTGATGAGTTAAAGGCAGTTTCCAAAAAATTCAATACAACAATCGGTATTTTCCTTGTTTCCGTCTATTTATATTCTTTCCTTCACACGGCGGAAATCAACAACAAAAAAGACCTGAAAATTTCTGTACCTGCCGATTTAAGACGTATTTTCGGAATAAATACACTCCGCAATTTTTCTCTTTATGCAATAGTCGGAATTAAGCCTGATAAAGATAAATTCACTCTTGAGGAAATAATCAAAAGTGTTTCCAAGCAAATGCAGGAGCAACTCACCGAAGAAAACCTCAAAAACATGGCTTATTCAAATGTTACCTCACAAAATACAAAGCTTTTTGAAATGCTTCCCATGCCTGTAAAAAAAGCGATTTTAAGCTTTGGATTTGACTTTATGGGTGAGAGACTTTTCACCTCGGCTTTTTCAAATGTAGGATTGGTAAAATTCCCGGACGAACTCAAAGAGCATATCGTTAATTTTAAGCTTATGCTCGGTGAAGCGGCGGTAAATAACATAAACACCGTTGCAACAACCTTCGGTAATTGCGTAAACCTGACTTTTTCATCAAGAGTTGAGGATAACAGCCTTCAAAAAGCCTTTGCAAGCACTTTGAGAAACAACGGATTAACAGTTGAATGCAGTGTCAGAAATCCTGAAAGTCTTGATTATATTAAAACAGATATATAAAATGAAAGAGCTCTCCTTCTTACGGGAGAGTTCTTTCATTTTTGCTCTATATATCCGAAAAAATACTTAAAGGCGAAGCATTATTATTGCATACGATATTCTAACATATTATTTCCCGTTTGTCACTATTTTTTTATTGGAAAAATAATTTTTTTCGGATTTACGCCGCATTTTCAAGAGATTCCTGCGTTTGCAGCATTCTACTTGAAAAAATTCCGTAGCCTTGAGTGGGATCATTGACAAACACATGGGTTACTGCACCTACGAGCATTGAGTTTTGTACAATGGGACTTCCGCTCATCCCCTGCACAATACCTCCTGTTTTTTCAAGAAGCTCGGCATCGGTCACTTTGATAATCATATTCCGTGACGATAAATCCGATGACGGATAAATTTTGGTTATCTCGATATCATAACATTGAGGCGTGCTGCCGTCTATGGTTGTTATCATCTGTGCCGCACCGAGTTTAACCTCACTTTCAAGGGCTACGGGAACAGTTTTGGCGCCGGATGGCCGCAAAAGCTCACCGTACACACCTGTTTCGCAATTAACACGAAGGCTGCCTAAGACGATATCCGAAAAAACTCCGCAAAGCTCGCCGGGGTTGCCTGCGCTGCTCTTATAGAAGCCGTTAACTCTCGCTCTGACCGCCTCACCGTTATTAAGAGGCATTATTTTACCTGTATCAACATCGCACACACCGTGTCCGAGACCTGCAAATTTTCCGTTTTCATCATCATAAAACGTAACCGTACCTATACCTGCCGAGCTGTCTCTGACCCATATGCCCGCTTTATATCCGCCGTTTACGGACTTTTCGGGTTTGAGTATCAGCTCAAGCTTTTCACCGTTTCGGTCAACATTCAATTTCAGGGTTTGACCCTGCGACTGCTCAACGGACTCGGTTAGCTGATTTGAACTTAATGCAGCATCACCGTTGATATGGGTTATAATATCTCCGCATTTCAGACCGGCCTGAACTGCGGGGTCTTTTGAGCCTGATGCGGTTGTTACGGAATCAATGCTTACAACAATTACGCCTTTCGTATAAAGCTTTATTCCGAAAACATCGCCGCCCAAACCGACATATTTCCGTTTGGTTACATTTATTTTTATTTCTTTTACCGGAATAACCTTTAACGCCGTTATATGGGATTTATATTCTTTAAAGGAATCCGTACCTGCAGCAACAGCAAAATCGCTTTCCGCAGAAAAAACGCCGCCAAAATCAGGGCTTTCATTTTCCGTTATGCTAATCTCATCGGGCAGATTTTCAATACCGTAGGCTACAACGGAAAAAACCGATATGCACGGTATAATAAAAATAATTGTCAGAACTTTAAAAAAACGCTTCATTATTCACCTCCGTGTTTTATTTTTTTGCTTCGCTCATTTGCGAAGCACTAATAATTTGCTCCGACAATTCGGATTTAAACAGAGGATAATAAGCCCGTAAATCATTTTCAAAAATTCTTGTTTTTTCTTGCAAATTATATATTTACAGCATATACATTATATAATAAGCTGCAATTTGTCGTATAATGCGATAACTTTCTAAAATTAATAATTGGTAATTATTGACAATTTTGACAAAATATGGTAATATTCCGATGTACTAAATCACACGGAGGTAAAACCATGAGAAAAATGTTGAAAGCAATGATAACAGAAGACGGCAGCGAAACAACGCACGAGCTTGCGGGAATTCTCCGCTCAAACGGCTTTGAGGTTTCAACGGTAATAAAAGACGGAACACAGATAATCGAGAGACTTTCGGCAGGAGAAAGACCCGACGTGCTTTTAATTGACGGTTTCATGCCGAGAATGGATGCGCTCGGAGTGCTTCGCGAAATAGACACAATGCGCCTTGATAAAAGGCCGATGGTTATGGTTCTTTCAAGCACGGATAATCAGAGATTTGAGAGCGAGGTTTTAAAGGCAGGTGCGGATTATTACTTTCTCAAACCTTATAATCCTTCCATGCTTGCAGAAAGAATAATTCAGTTTTCAAGCATTCATAATGTGAACGCCAGTCAAAGCGGAGTAAAAGACCTTGAGGTTGTTGTGTCGCAGATAATGCATCAGATAGGAGTGCCTGCCCACATAAGAGGCTATCAATACTTAAGAGAAGCAATAATTCTTTCGGTTAACAACAGCGAGATGATAAGCTCGGTAACAAAAATTCTCTATCCCACGGTTGCAAAAACCTTCAAAACAACTCCGTCAAGAGTTGAAAGAGCGATAAGGCACGCAATTGAGGTTGCATGGGACAGAGGCGATGTTGATATTTTAAGCTCCTATTTCGGATATACAATTCAGAACGAAAGGGGTAAGCCGACCAACAGCGAATTCATAGCAATGATAAGCGATAATCTCAAATTAAGAATGAAAACGGTATAAAAATTTACGGCAGGGAGTCAATAAAAACTCCCTGCCGTTTGATTTTATGCTGCTATCATTGCAACAAAAAGAGTTTTGAGAACGGGTGTAAGGTCAAATGAGATGAGCGGAAGCTCGAATATGCTGTCGTCAACCTCAAATGTGATATCTTCAAAGTATGTATACTGAACGGAACCTGTCTGTGCGTCATAAACCTTGAGAATCTTAAGGTCATCGCCGTCATAGAAAAACTGGCTTGTTACCTGCGCTCTGTCGTTGAATTCTTCAACATAATATGTTTTTCCGTCAACGGTTTCCTCTTTGCTGCCCACATAATTGAGAACTCCGAGAGTTAAATTGGTAGCCTCTTCAATGAGACCCCATACATCTATCGAGCCAATTGCGGCACTGTCAAGCTTAACATGAACATAAGGGAAAGCTGGCATGAATCCGATGATTTCATCATCCTCAAGAACAAGTCTTGCGTTTATAAAACCGGCTTTGTATTCATATGCAACCTTGTCATCTTTAATATATATTGTATCAGTTGCATCGGATGCCGAGCCGAAAAGGGCAATATCACCTGCGGTGAGGGTTACGGCAACCTCTTTTGATGTGTTGAGCTTATCAAGAAGAGCCTCTGTTTTTGTTGTTGCGGCAAATGCATTGAGCGAGAATACCGAAACAATGAGAATTACAGACATTATAACGCTTATTGTTTTTTTCATGTTTTTGTCCTCCTTTTTTCTTTATATTATCATAATTATTCTGATATTTCAAGAAAATCCTTTGCCGCACGGCAAGACACATTATACAAATCTTCACGGCAGGTTTTGGCTATTTCATCAAATGGTTTCGGAGCATCAGATGAAAAATAAAGCCTTGAAACTCCGAGTGACATTATTTTTTCAGCACTCTCTCCCCTGCTTCCGCAAATTGCAATTACGGTTTTATTCTTCCTTGCGGCTCTTTTGGCAATTCCCGAAATGACCTTGCCGTTGACGCTTTGAAAATCAAGCCTGCCTTCACCCGTTATTATCAAATCGGCATCGTCGGCTTTTTTATTAAAATCAGCGGCATCAAGAAGAATATCTATACCTTTTTTAAGCTCCGCTTTCATAAATGCAAGTGCACCTGCGCCCATTCCGCC
The DNA here is from genome assembly GCA_017466365.1 of Clostridia bacterium. Classification (GTDB taxonomy): domain Bacteria; phylum Bacillota; class Clostridia; order Oscillospirales; family Acutalibacteraceae; genus CAG-177. Next base: position 32,417 of record JAFTUG010000017.1, read on the forward strand.
TGCCGCACCCGAACCTTTTGTTTCGGCAACATCAATATTCAAATCCTGTTTTATTATTTCAGCGGCATGGCAAAGACCGTTATCAAGCCGCTTCACCATTTCTTCATCTGCTCCTTTTTGCGGTGCAAAAACATATGCTGCGCCGTTTTCGCCGTAAAGCTCATTTTCAACATCGCATGCTGCTGTTATCGAAATTTCAATAGGATTTTCGGGCTTGACTATATGATTTACTTTATGTAAGGTTTCACCTGTCGGGATAAAAGCATCGCCGTTTTCATCGGTAAACACATAACCGAGCGCCGATGCCATACCGAATCCGCAATCGTTTGTTGCGCTGCCTCCAAGACCGAGCAGAATTCTTTTTGCCCCGTTATTTACGGCATGAACTGTAAGCTCGCCGACTCCGAAGGTTGTTGCCTTTTCGGGATTTTTGTTTTTCCCTGCTAAAGGCAGACCAGCACAGGATGCCGTTTCGATAACGGCTGTTTTATCCGAAAGCATAAGATATTCCGCAGTCATTTTTTCTCCGAAAACCCCGCAGACCTCGGCTTCTACCGTTTCACCGCCGATGATCTCCTGCAAACAGGCGCAAAGCCCCTCGCCGCCGTCGGCAGCAGGGAGCTTTGTTATTTCTGCATTTTTAATTGTATCGGCAAAAGCCTGCCCGATGATTTCACAAACCTCATTGGCTGTGAGAGTACCTTTGAAGCTGTCGGGCGCAATTAAAATTTTCATATTATTCGGCAGACGCCTTTCTGATATATCTTTTGAAGAATGCAACGGCAGGAGCAACCGCTTCAACGGGGATTCTTTCGTTTGTGCCGTGGGTGCAGCGAAGAAGCGCAACGCTTACCTTATAAGGTGCATAGCGGTAAATATTCTCGCAGATGGGCTCATAGTAGCAAGCATCCGTGCCGCCCATAACAAGATAAGGAGCAACTATGCTGCCCTTATTATCCTGCATGCAAATCTCTTCAATAATCTTGAAGGCTCTTGAATCCGTGGGTGAAAATTTCGATGCTTCCTTTGCCTTAAGCACCTTAACCTCAATATCTTTGTTTCTGCAAACCTTGCGGATATGCTTTTCAACATCCTCGACAGTTACGCCGGGCATCTGTCTGAAGTTTACGGTAACACTTGACTTTTGGGGAAGAACGTTTGCCGCAGGACTTCCCTGTGCCATGGTAACGGCGGTTGTTGTTCTTACAAGGCAGGCTGTGAAGGGTATCTTCGTCATGCCGAATTTAAGAACAGGATAAAGAAGGTTGAGGTTGCACATAAGAAGTCTTGCAGGGTATGTGCAGTTTTTACCTACATTTGTGAAAAGCTCCTTAACAAAGGGAAGAAGCTCTGCTTTGAACTGATTATTTTCAAGATCCTTGATAACATCAGCAAGCTTACCAAGACCCGAATGAACGGGAGGCTGTGAGGAATGACCGCCCTTTGCATTAACGGTAATTTCAAAATCGGTATAGCCCTTTTCTGCAACACCTACACCTATAAGCTGCTTATCGTTGAGTATTCCTTTAACATTAACGGGAATTATTGCGCCGCCTTCATCAAGAACGCAGTCAAGATGAATACCTCTTTCCTTAAGAGTGCGCATAATATTTTTTGCACCGCCGTCCTCGGAGGCAACCACCTCTTCGTCCTGACCGAAAAGAAGATATACGTCTCTTTCAGGCTGAAAGCCTTCTTCAAGAAGAGTTTCAACGGCATCCATAACACCGATGAGATGATTTTTCATATCAAGAGCGCCTCTGCCCCAGATAAATTCTCCGTCATTATGACCGCTGAAGGGAGCATAAGTCCAATCCTGCTCTGTTCCCTCTGAAATGGGAACTACATCCTGATGAGCAAGAAGGGCAATGGGGTCAAGGTCATCTCTCGTACCCTTCCAATGATAAATAAGGCTGGCTTCCTGAATAACCTCTTTTTTGAGATTTTTATGAACAAGAGGAAAAGCCTCTTCAAGGAATGCATGGAATTTATCAAACTGCAAAAAATCAATCTTTGATTTATCGGGGTAGCTGATTGTGGGAATGGATATAGCCTTTGCAAGATGCTCCTGACATCTCTTTTCATCAACATTCTCATGCGTTGCAGTTTCGTAATCCTTTTTCTCGGGAACGTATAATGCTGCTTTAACGGCAGTTGCGGCAGCAGCAACACCTGCTGCACCGAGAATTGCTGCAGTGATTTTTTTCATTTCAGATTCTTCCTTTCAGAAAGATTATTAACATATAGAGTATAAAACAATGACTTTAAAAATTCAACCTTAATTACATAAAAAACTTTCTGCTGACCCATGCATTAAGCCTCTTACTTTTAGCAAGAACGATAAAGAATATCATAAGAGAAACACAGCATGCCGTAACAACAAGAGAAACGGGTATCTGAAGTCTGCCTAAATAAAACATATTAAGACAGATTTCTATAACAAAGCTCATAATATTTATCGCTCCGAGAACAGCTGCTGTTCTTATGGATTTTCTTTTAGTTTTTTTGAAAAGAATAATAAATCCGTTTCCGAGCGCCCACATCGCAATAACAACGGGCATTGCAACAAGTGCAAACCATCCCGAATCATCACCGAAAACCTTAAATGTATAAAGATAGGTCAAAAGTGCAAGAGCATCTATCGCAAGGAGAAGCATGGGCATAACCTTTTTCCAGAGAAACGGAAAAAGAAACCATATCCAGGCAACGACGCAGCCGCCCGTGACATAGGGCACAACATGGCTGTCAAATATCAGGGAATTCAATATGAGCATGACAAGATTTGGTATAAGCATTATCATGGATATGAGAAAAACCCAATATTTCTTACTGAGTGATTTAGGAATATTGATATTTTCCGGATAAATGGGTTTATTGTTATCTGTTACTTTTTCCCTCGGGTTTATAACCGGAGTATCGCAAAGAGGGCATTCGGGGCAGCCGTTTTCAAGCTCAACGCCGCAGTTTACGCAGTATGACATCAGTTTTCGCCTCCTTTTATCAGGTGTCTGTTGCTTTCAATCTTAACGGGAATTCCAAGTTTTATAAGAGCAGTAAAAAATTCCCTTTGTATTTTCGGATCTTTATAGATATTTGAAATGTTGAAGGCGAGGGTATCCTTATATGAAATCGCACCGCATCTTGCACCGTTAATCATTGCAGGACCCATAACAAGACAAAGCTTTTCGATATACTGCTCCATTTCCTTTGGTGCCTTCATTATTCCGACATTGGAAATAAGACAGCTTGTCTGCTTTTCACCCGCAATTTTATAAACCACGCTTACGCCAAAATCCTTGAGCACAGACGGAACAATTTTCATAAAAGGGTTTTTCTCGATTCTGAGATTGCCCTTTATCATTGCCTGAAGCTCTTTCTCATTATTGACAAAACGCAGATACAGCGAAAGCTGCTTTATTATTTCGGGCAAAGTATATTCACCCATATTCGGGTCAATCTGGAAGGTATAGCAAAGCATAAAATTGCGAAGGGTTTTACTTCCGAAAAAACCTCTTAAATTTACGGGAATTTGGATTCCTACAGGCTTTTCCCTTCTTTTGCCCTCCTGCTTCTGGAGGTTATACATAGTCCAGAGCAAAACCGCCGCAAGATATTCGGTTACTGTAACATTATGCTCCTTCGCTTTTTCTTTTATTACCGAAACGAGAATATAACCCGTTGTAACATCAAGAAAATGCTTGGGCAAACGCTCACCCTTGAAGCGATAGGCAAATTTCTGCATTCTTTTTGCTTTTGCATTTGAATTGCAGTTTTTGGAATAAGAATCTTCCGCTTCCTCTTCAGGCGGATTTTCGTTGATATCAAAAACCGACTCACCGTTCGGTATATCCTTGCCTGTAAGGCGAAGATAAACGGCAACAAGAGTCATAAAAAATCTCGATGCACCGAAACCGTCGGTTATCGAATGATAAAACTCAACGGAAATACGGTTTTCATAATAGTAAACTTTAAAAAGATAGCCGTTATTTTCCTTCCATTTGAAACGCTGACAAGGATTTGCGATATCGGGAAGAATAGGCGGCGCACCGTGAGGATTCTTTTCAAGATAATGCCAGAAAAAGCCCGCACGCATTCTTACGTCAAAGGTGGGAAATCTCGGCATAATCTTCCTGACCGCTTTTTCAAGCAGATCGGGGTCGACTTTCTCGGTCAGCGTTGCGGAAAGCCTGAAGCAGTTTGACCATGATGAGGAATTCTGCCCCGGAAAAACCTTTGCCGCATTATCAAGCTTATACCATGCACGCTGACGAATGGGAATTTTTTTCTTCATGTGTATCTCCGTTATGGGGGTTAATTAAAAGAAGCTGAGCTGTGTTGATTTGGGCAGCGAGTCAAACGCTCCGCCCTCTTCAAGAGCCGCAATAATTGTTTTTGATGCACCCGAGCGCATCTGGAAATCTTCTATTGAGAGGAATTCACCGCCGCCGTCGTTTCTTGCGCTTTCAAGACCTTCGGCAGCTCTGCCTCCACAGCCTGCAATAGCCGAGAAGGGCAGACGGATTTTTCCATCCTCAATAATATATCTGTTTGCTGTTGATTTATAAATATCTATGGGAAGAATTTCAACGCCTCTTGCCATCATTTCGTTGATAACCTGAAGCGAGGTAAAGGTGCCTTCTTCCTTTGCCGTTGCCTGCTTTATTCTCATTTTTTCGCTTATCTCGTCCATTTTTTCCCTGACTGCCGCTCTGCCTTTAAGAACCGTGGCGGTATCAATATCTTCACCTCGGACGGTCATATAAGTAGCATAGTATTCAACAGGCTTATAAAGCTTATACCATGCAAGACGCATTGCGGCGCTTACATAAGCAGCGGCGTGAGCCTTGGGGAACATGTATTTTATCTTCATGCAGGAATCGAGATACCACTGCGGAACACCGTGGTCAAGCATTGCCTGCTTATGCTCATCGGTAAGAAGCGAGGTAGCTTTACCCTTTCTTACGATTTCCATAATTTTGAATGCCATGCCCTTCTCAACACCCTTGTTGATAAGGTAAACCATGATATTGTCTCGGGTGCCGATAACATCCGAAATGGTGCAGGTTCCGTTTTTGATAAGATCCTGTGCGTTGCCTATCCAAACGTCCGTACCGTGAGACAAGCCCGAAATCTGAAGCATATCCGAGAAATTCTTCGGCTGTGATTCCATGAGCATCTGACGGACAAACGGAGTGCCGAGCTCGGGAAGTGAGAGTGTTCCCGTTTCGCAATCGATATCCTCTGCGGTTACTCCGAGAGGCTCGGGAGAAGTAAGAAGCTCATAAAGCTTCGGGTCACAAATATCAATTTTCATAACATTTGTGCCTGTCATATCCTCAAGATGCTTATAAAGGGTCGGTACATCGTGGCCGAGATTATCAAGCTTAAGAATTGTATCGTGGAGCGAATGGAAATCAAAGTGTGTTGTTCTGTGAATTGAATCCGCATCATCTGCAGGATGCTGAATGGGAGTGAAATCCTCCGCATCCATATCGGCAGGCACAACAACCATGCCGCCGGGGTGCTGACCCGTTGTTCTCTTAACACCGACGCAGCCCTGAACAAGGCGTTCAACCTCGGCGGGAGAAACGGTAATCCCTTTTTCTTCCATCCATTTTTTAACAAATCCAAATGCGGTTTTATCGGCAAGAGTACCGATTGTTCCCGCTTTGAAAACATGGGTTTTACCGAAAAGCTCTTCGGTGTAGCGATGGGCATAAAACTGATATTCGCCCGAGAAGTTAAGGTCGATATCAGGCTGCTTATCGCCGTAGAAGCCGAGGAAGGTTTCAAACGGGATATCGTGTCCGTCTCTGTGCATCGGCTTGCCGCATACGGGGCAATCCTTGGGCGGCATATCATAGCCCGAGCCGTATTCACCCTTATAGAAAAACTCGCTGTGCTTACAGTCCTCGCAGATATAGTGCGGAACAAGAGGGTTAACCTCGGATATGCCTGCCGCAAAGGCAACAAATGACGAACCTACCGAACCTCTCGAGCCGACATAATAGCCGTTTTCCATGGAGTTCCAAACAAGCTTCTGCGCAATGATATAAAGAACGCCGAAACCGTTTTTAATAATTGAGTCAAGCTCTTTTTCAAGCCTTTCTCTTATATATTCGGGAAGCGGAGAGCCGTAATAGTCTTCCATTCTTTCGTTACAGATTTTGCGCAGTTCATCATCCGCTCCCTCGATTTTGGGCGGATAAGTACCGTCGGGAATGGGCTTTATTTCCTCGCACATATCAGCAATAAGGTTGGGATTCTTAACAACAACCTCATATGCCGTATCCTCTCCGAGATATGCAAATTCATCCAGCATATTCTGCGTTGTACGAAGGTAAAGAGGTGCTTGCTGTGAGGCATCCTTAAAGCCCTGACCTGCCATGAGAATTTCTCTGAAAATACTGTCGGTTTCTTCAAGGAAATGAACGTCGCCCGTTGCAACAACGGGAATATTAAGCTCATCCGCAAGGTGAATTATCGTTCTGTTTATCTCGTTAAGTTCCTCTTCGGACTCAACCATTCCCTCACGAAGCATGAAAGCATTGTTGCCGTTGGGCTGAATTTCAAGATAATCATAAATACTTGCAAGCTGAAGCAAATCCTCCTTGGGTCTGCCCATAAAAACAGCCTGATAAAGCTGACCCGCTTCGCATGCACTGCCGATTATAAGACCTTCCTTATGAGCGATAAGCTCGCTTCTCGGGATTCTCGGATGGCGGTAATAATATTCAAGGTTTGACTTTGAAATAAGCTGATAAAGATGCTTAAGACCGATTTTATTCTTTGCAAGAAGAATGATATGATAAGTGGGCAGTCTTTTTAAGTTAAGAGGTATTTTTTCATTGATTTCATTAACGTTTTCAACGCCCTTGCTCTTACAGAGTTCAAGGAGCTTTTCAAAAACACCTGCAAGTGCGCCTGCATCTTCATCCGCTCTGTGGTGGTCAAAATCGGGAAGCTTAAAATGCTTGGAAAGCGAATCAAGCTTATAATTCTTTATGCCCTCGATAAGGCTCTGCGCCATAACAAGGGTATCAATATGCGTAAAATTATATTCAATACTGTTTCTTTTGCAGGTATGCCTTAAAACATTTGTATCAAAGGTTGCATTGTGTGCAACAAGCACGCCGTCGCCGCAGAATTCAAAGAATTTGCGTACGGCCTCCCCCTCCTTGGGTGCACCTGCAACCATACGGTTATCAATGCCCGTAAGCTCGGTTATTTTTCTCGGAATAGGGCATTCGGGGTCTACAAAGGTCTGAAATCTCGCTCTTTCGGCGCCGTCAACATACTTTACCGCACCGATTTCGGTAAGACGCACTCTGTCCGTACGCAGACCTGTTGTTTCAACGTCAAAAACAATGAAGGTGCCGTTTAAAGGCATGTCCGCCTCACCCGTCACAATCTTAACGGAGTCATCAACGTAATAACCCTCCATGCCGTAGATAACCTTTATGCCGTTTTTCTTTGCCGCTGCGGCAGCTTCGGGGAATGCCTGAACAACGCCGTGGTCAGTTATCGCCACAGCCTTATGTCCCCATTTTGCCGCCCTTGCAACAAGCTTTGAGGCAGCGGTCATACCGTCCATTGCTGACATATTGGTATGCATATGAAGCTCAACACGCTTCTCCTCCGCCGTATCACCCTCTTCAATTTCTTCTATTATCATAACCGAGTTAGCCTTTATGCAGTAGGTCTTTATATAATCGTCATATTCAACATAGCCACGAATCATAACCACCTTGCCGTCAGCAATATTCGCAACAAGCTGTTCACAGTTCTGAACAGCCTCAAATATCTTGACGGTATATGAGCTTGTCTTATCGGTTATGTTGAAATTGATAATCTTTCTCTTGCCGTCACGGGTATCACGCATATCAAGGGAGAAAACCCTTCCCCATACGGTAACGTTACCGTCATCCATAGAAATTCCTTTTAAGGGAACAGGCTTTGATTTTATCCTGTTGCCGTAGATTACTTTTGCATTGGTAAGAGAAATCGGCAAATCCTCATATTCCTTTTCAGGCTTTTTCGGCTTCTTTTCTTCGCCTGCAACCGGAACTTCTATTTTAATTGTTTCCGCCTGCATTTGAATATACTCGGGCGAATCGAGCTTTGCTGTGTTTTCACCCTTTATTTCAACTGAAACCTGAACGCCGAAATGCTCATTGATATATTTTGAAAGAAATTCCTTTGCCCCTGCATCGCAAAGAATTTCCGCACCGTTAAAAACGGTTATTGTTATATTGTTATCACCGAAAACGTATTTTGCATTTTCAAGAAAGCCGTTTGCGGCAGCTATGTTTTCTTTTAAAGCTCTTGTCAACTGGGATGCACACTTATCCGAAAATGCACTCGCGAAAAAATAAGGCTTGATAACGACCCTATTGATACCGATTGCATTCTTTATTTCGTTTTGTGCATCGATTATAAAATTATCCTCAACATATCTGTCAAATCTTGCTGATATATCGAGCTTCATTGTATCTTCATCAAGAAAGATGCGTTCAACCGTGCCGCCTGAAAGCATTTCACGCAGCCCTGCATTGATATATTCTCCGATAAAGTTCAGAATTGAATTCTCGTTCATGTTTATCACCAAATAAAGGGCAGAATTTTCTGCCCTTATTTCTTATAATTTCTCTATTTCTTCAAACAGCCTGTCAACCGCTTCGTTTTCTGCAACCTTGCAGATTATTTCGCCCTTTTTGAAAATAAGAGCACAGCCGTCACCGCCTGCAATGCCTATATCCGCTTCACGAGCTTCACCCGGTCCGTTAACGGCACATCCCATAACGGCAACCTTGATATTTTTCTTGCAGCCCGAAAGCTTTTCTTCAACCTCGTTGGCAAGAGAAATAAGGTCGATTTTTGTTCTGCCGCAGGTCGGACACGAAACGATATCAACACAGTCGGTCTTAAGTCCGATTGCCTTGAGAATTCCGTTTGCGGCGGAAACCTCTTTGACGGGGTCATCCGTCATGGAAACACGAATTGTATCACCTATTCCGTCAAGAAGAAGTGAACCGATGCCTATTGATGATTTGATGAGTGCCATGTTGTGAGTGCCTGCTTCGGTAACACCGAGATGCAAAGGATAATCGCAACGCTCCGCAACAAGTCTGTATGCCTCTGTCATTATATTCACATTTGAGGATTTGATTGAAATTATAATGTCGTTAAAATCACACTGTTCAAGGAGTGCAACATGATTCATCGCACTGCGTGCAAGTGCCTCGGCACAGGGTGAACCGTATTCTGAGAGGAGTTCTTTTTCAAGTGAACCCGAATTCACGCCGATTCTTATAGGCACTTGCTTTGCCTTGCAGGCAGAAGCAACCGCTCTCACTCTGTCCATTGAGCCGATATTGCCAGGGTTTATTCTGATTTTATCAACACCCGCATCAAGACTCGCAAGAGCAAGACGATAGTCAAAATGAATATCCGCAACAACGGGCACGGTAAGATTTTCCTTAAGCTTTTCAATAAGCTTTGCCGCAGCCATATCGGGCACAGCGGCTCTGATTATTTCGCAGCCTGCCTTTTCAAGCTCAATCGCTTGCTTTACACTGCCTTCAATATCGGATGCGGGGCGGTTAAGCATTGACTGAACGGTTATCGCCGAATCGCCGCCGATATAAATATTGCCGACCTTAACCTTTCTGCTTTTACGCCTTTCCATACTTTCCACCCTAACCTTTAATTAATCTCCATATATCACTGAAGGAAATTACAGCCATAAGAACAAGCAGCAACACCAAGCCGATTGCATGAACCCAGCCCTCATACTTCTTCGGAACAGGCTTTCTGAATATCATTTCGATAAGCAGGAAGAAAAGTCTGCCGCCGTCAAGAGCGGGAAGAGGAAGAAGATTGAAAAGACCGATATTAATTGTTATCATTGCAAGCATGGTAAGAAGATAGCTGTAATCGGTTTCCTGCTTCGCGGTTTCTGCGGCATCGGCTATATAAGTTACCGTACCTATCGGACCCGAAAGGTCACTTAAGCCGTACTGACCGGTCACAAGGTCGAGCAGGCTTATCCAAACTATTCTTCCGATCGATACCGACTCGAGAACCGCATTTTTCGCAACATTCAGAAATGTCGGTTCAACGCCCCTGATTATAAAATCATAGACTATTGTAAGTGTTCCGTTGTTGTCATAGGTCTGAAATTTAACACCGTTGAGGTTAACATCCTCGCCCTCTCTTTCAACAACAAAATCAATAATACCGTCCTTGTCTCTTGACATAAGAAAGCTTAAATCATATTCGGAATAAACTCTTTTTCCATTGATTTTTTTGATTTCATCCTTTACCTGCAAGCCATACTGACTGCTGACGGAATTTTCATGGAACGAATGAATTTCGGGGAGACCTATAAGCTCCGTTTGCGAAAGCATAATTGCAACAATGATAACACCCATGATAAGGTTTACGACGCCGCCTGCCGCAACAATTATAAATCTCTGCCATGCAGGCTTGTTGCAAAGCGCACCTTCACTTTCGCTCTCTTCATCCTCGCCCTCCATGCTGACAAAACCGCCTATAGGCAAAAGACGAATCGCATATTTTGTATCACCCTTTTTGAATTTAAAAAGAGTAGGTCCCATACCCATTGCGAACTCATGCACCTTAACCTTAAAAAGCTTTGCAAAGGTGAAATGACCAAGCTCATGGAAAAATATGATAAGGCCGAAGAAAAGTATTGCCACAAGAATAGGCCATGCCTTTCCCCATACCGCACTTAAGCTCACAAGTGAAATAAATTTCATATAAATAACCTTTCTGTTGCTTCTCTTACTGTCTTATCGGTTTCAAAAACCTGCTCAAGAGTATAATCGGAAACTGCATTAACACAGTCAAACGCAGCTTCAACAGCTTTGGGAATATCAAGGAAACCGATTTTGCCTTCTCTGAAAAGCTCATTTGCTTTTTCGTTTGCCGCATTCACCGCCGCAGGGAAAAGTCCGCCCTGCTCAAACGCTTTTCTGCAAAGATTTATGCAGGCAAAGGTTTCGTAATCGGGCTTTTCAAAGGTAAGCATTGCTGCCTCCGCAAGATCAAGCTGTTTAACGGGGCTCACAAATCTGTCGGGATAAGTGAGAGCATACTGAATGGGTATTCTCATATCTGGAACACCAAGCTGTGCAATAACCGAATTATCAACATATTCAACGAGCGAATGAATTATGCTTTGTCTGTGAACAAGGATATCTATATCAGCAGCCTTCATGCCGAAAAGCCATGCAGCCTCAATAAGCTCAAGTCCTTTGTTCATCATTGTAGCAGAGTCAATGGTTATTTTTGCACCCATGCTCCAATTCGGATGCTTCAACGCTTGTTCAAGTGTCACCTTTGAAAGCTCCTCACGGGTTTTTCCGAAAAAGGGACCGCCCGAAGCTGTAAGAATGAGCCTTTTTATCTGATTTTTGCCATGACAGCCCTGAAGCGACTGAAAAATCGCTGAATGCTCACTGTCAACAGGAAGGATTGCAACTCCCTTTTCAGCAGCGGAATCCATAACAATTTTACCGCCGGCAACAAGAGTTTCCTTGTTGGCAAGGGCAATATTGCTGCCGTTTTCAATTGCCGCAAGAGTAGGTGCAAGACCTGCAATGCCGACTATGCTGTTAAGCACGGTATCCGCACCGCAGCGCGCGCATTCCTCAACACCTTCGGCGCCCGAAAGCACCTTTGTTGAAGTATCCGCAACTCTTATTTTTAAATCCGCCGCTGCTTTTTCATCTGCAACAGCCGCAACACGGGGATTAAATTCTCTGATTTGCTCCTCAATTATATCCGTTCTGCTGTTTGCCGTAAGAGCCTCGATTTCAAAACCTGAAAGACGGGCAACCTCAAGCGCCTGAACACCTATAGAGCCTGTAGAGCCGAGAACGGCGAGGGTTTTAGTCATAAAATCAATCCTTTATTAATGAATATAAATTACACTCCTGCAATTGCAAGACCGATTTCAATCATAACATAAAGAGACGGCATGGTAACAAGGAAGCTGTCCATTCTGTCGAGAACACCGCCGTGACCAGGGAAAAGATTTCCGAAATCTTTTTCGCCGAAGTTTCTCTTGATAACCGATGCTGAAAGGTCGCCGCACATACCGAGAACGGCAAGAACAGCTGAACCGCCTGCAATCATCCATACATTGAGAGTCTCGTTGCGGAAGCAGGTTGAATCACATATAAAATATGTTACCACGCAGAAAAGCATTGTGCCTACAACACCGCCGATTGCGCCTTCAACCGACTTTTTGGGGCTGATTTTCGGTGCAAGCTTATGCTTTCCGAACTTGCTGCCGATAAAATATGCCCATGTATCGCTCATCCATGCACAGTACATTGCACAAAGGATAAGAAATACGCAGTGTGAACGCTGAAAATACTGCGGATAAAGAACACAGAGATCTCTGACCTTAAACAATGTGCCGAGAGAGCCGGGTATTGCAAGCGAGGCAAAAAGTGCCATGGCAACATTTTCAAATTTGGTTGTGTCGTAACACTTAAGCATTATAAGAAGCAAAACAACAACATATGCAATTATTATTACCGAAAGAGGAACCGGCAAATACTGCTGGATTCCGAAATCGACATATGCGGGAACTATCGCCGCAACGATCATGGAAACAACGGTCAAAAGCTTATTTTTGCACTTTGAAACACGCATTACTTCATATGCGGCAATCGCAGAAAAAATACCCATCGGAATGCTCATTACTCCGAGATATCCGAGACCCGTAAACACAAGCAGCATTATTACTATAAGGGCGCATACAACACCCGTAATTATTCTTATTTTCATCATTTTCACTCTCTGTTCATTTAGAATTTTATTACAGTAATTTTTCTGTTTTCCCCCCTTATACTCCGCCGAAGCGTCTGTTTCGTTTGCTGTATTCTATAATCGCCTTATCCAAATCATCGCTTGTGAAATCAGGCCAAAGTATATCGGAAAACCAGAATTCCGAATACGCTGCCTGCCAGATAAGGAAATTTGAAAGACGATATTCTCCGCTGGGTCTGATTATCAAATCAGGATCGGGCTGACCTGCGGTATAAAGATTTCCGTCTATATCTTTCAATGTTATGTCTTTTGATTTCAGCTCCCCTGCCTCAACTTTTTCGGCAAGGTGCTTTACTGCGTGAAGTATTTCATCCCTTCCGCCATAATTCACGGCAAGATTTACCGTTATTGTTGTTTTATCAGCCGACTGTTTTTCAAGCTGTTCAATTAATTTTACGATATCCTCGGGCAGAGCGGTTCTGTCACCTATATAGCGGATTCTCATGCCCTTTGCAATATTTTCTTCTTCTCTTTCCTGCGCTTCAAAGAGGTAGTCTCTGAACAAATCCATTATTGCAGATACTTCGTTTGCAGGTCTTTTCCAATTTTCGGTTGAAAAAGCATAGAAGGTTATATATTTTATTCCTATTTCTGCCGCATAATCACAGATTTTGCGAAAAACATCCGCTCCCACCTTATGCCCCGCACTTCTCTCAAGACCTCTCTGCTTTGCCCATCTGCCGTTACCGTCCATAATAACGCCGATATGCTCGGGCAGAGAAATATTTTCAAGTATTTCCTTTGTCATAAAACATACACCTCAAACTGAACTTTCAGGCGGGAGATAAACTCCCGCCTTATGATAAAAAATCAGATTTCCATGATATCCTTTTCTTTTGCTTCTGCTGCCTTATCAATTTCCTTGATATATTTATCTGTGATATCCTGAAGCTTCTTTTCTGCAAACTTAAGGTCATCTTCAGTTATTTCGGAAGCCTTTTCCATCTTCTTTACCTTATCGATGCAGTCACGTCTTGTGGAACGAACGGATACTCTTGAATCTTCAGCCATTTTCTTTACATCCTTGCAGAGCTCCTTACGTCTGTCCTCTGTAAGCTGGGGGAAAACAAGGCGGATGATTCTGCCGTCATTCTGGGGGTTGATGCCGATTTCGGAAGCCTGAATAGCCTTCTCAATTGCATGAAGTGTTGAGGTATCCCAAGGCTGAATTGTAAGAATTCTTGCCTCTGCAACGGAAACAGCCGCCATCTGATTGATGGGAGTGGGAGTTCCGTAATAATCTACCTTAACCTTATCAAGAACAGCTGCATTTGCTCTGCCTGCTCTGATTGATGCAAATTCATTATTGAGTGCGCTGAGAGTTTTACCCATTTTTTCTTCTGCTAATGCAAAAACTTTTTCCATAGTTTTTAGCCCTCCTTAACTATTGTTCCGATATTCTCACCGAGAACAGCCTTAACGATGTTTTCGGGGTTTTCAAGATTGAAAACAAGAATAGGTATATTATTGTCACGGCAAAGTGAAGCTGCCGTTGAATCCATAACCTTAAGGTCTTTTTCAAGAACCTCGCTGTGAGTAACAACATCATACTTAACGGCATCGTCAAACTTATTGGGGTCCTTATCGTATACGCCGTCAACATTTGTTGCCTTAAAAATAATATCTGCCTTTATTTCAGCCGCACGGAGCGCTGCACAGGTATCTGTTGAGAAAAACGGATTTCCCGTTCCGCTGCCGAAAATAACAACTCTGCCCTTTTCAAGATGACGGACCGCTCTGTTTCTGATATATGTTTCCGCAATCTGATGCATCTCAATGGCAGTCTGCACTCTGACATTAACTCCGAGCTGCTCAAGAGCATCGGCAAGAGCAAGAGAATTCATAACGGTTGCAAGCATTCCTATATGGTCGGCACGGGTTCTGTCCATACTGCCGCCCGAACGTCCTCTCCAGAAATTGCCGCCGCCTACAACAAGACCTACCTGAACGCCGAGGTCTGCAATTTCCTTGACGGATTTGCAGATTGTGTTGATTGTGTCAAAGTCAAAGCCGTGACCGTTTTCGCCTGCAAGTACCTCACCGCTGAGCTTCAACAAAATGCGTTTATAAACCGGTTGCATATATAAACACCCTTTCACAAAAAATCGCTTATAGTTATTTATATTTTACTTTATTTAAAGCAAAGTGTAAAGCATTATTTCATATTTTCTGCATTTTTTTACCTTTTGATATATGTTAACATATTGATTTTATCATAATATAATCAAAAAAAATTAAATAAATTGTAAAATCATCAAAAATTCTTGCTTATAATATTGTTTTAATATATAATATTTTAGTATGTAATTTTTATTCAAGGAGATAGTGATGAAAAATCTTATTATCAGAAACACTCCCGATTTTGCCGATAAATTTGAGCTTCGCGATATTGAAAGCTTTGAGGGCAAGAATACCTATGAGGTTTTTTGCGAAAACGGAAAAATCGTTATCTGTGGTGACTGCAAAATCAGCCAGGCAATGGGATACTATGCATATCTTCGCAAATATTGCGGAGTCAATCTTTCTCATTGCGGCAACAGAGAAATATCAATTGATTCCGCTCCCCTTTTCGAGGGTAAAATTTCAAAGGTTATTCCCCAAAAAAGGCGTGCGTTTATGAACTACTGCACTCTCGGATATTCCTTCGCCTTCTGGAAATGGGATAAGTGGGAAAAAGAAATCGATTTCATGGCAATGAATGGCATCAACATGCCCCTTTCCGTTGTAGGAAGTGAGGCTGTTTGGTATTACACCATGAGAGATTTTACCTACAGCGAAACAGGCGCGCTTTCTTTCCTTTCCGGACCGGGATTCTGGCCCTGGCAGCTTATGACAAACATTACGGGCTATTTCAGCCTTACGGATGTTAAATATATTGAGAGCAGACTTGAGCTTGGCAAAAAGATTATCGACCGTGAGGTTGAGCTTGGTATGACTCCCATTCAGCAGGGCTTTGCAGGAACTGTTCCTGCATCAATCAGCAAGCTTTTCAAAAAAGTAAGGCTCCGCATGGTACCCTCATGGTGCAATTTCCCCGTTACATATCAGCTTGACCCTACTGACCCGATTTTCAGAAAATTCGGCATGGCGCTTCTTGAAAAGCAGCGTCAACTTTTCGGTGCATATCATTATTACGCCTGCGACCCGTTCCATGAAAACGCCCCTTCAATCAAAACAAGAGACTATTTGTGGAAGGTCGGCAGAGCAATTGACTCGATGTATAAGGATTTCGATAAAGATTCAGTATGGGTTATGCAAAGCTGGTCGCTGCGCGAACAGATAGTGAAGGCTGTTCCTAAAGAAAGACTTCTTATACTCGATATTGACGGCACTAAATACAAAGAGCACGATTATTTCTGGGGTTATGAATTTGTTCTCGGAAATATTCATAATTTCGGCGACAGAAACACCCTTCACGGCAGCATAAAAGCACTTGCCGACAATGCGTATGCTTCTCTTAACTGCGATAATTGCAGCGGCACGGGCTTGTTTATGGAGGGTATTTTCCAGAATCCCCTTTACTATGACCTTGCATTCCAAATGCTGACGGAAGAAAGCTCAATTGACCTTGAAGCATGGCTTAAGGATTATGCATACCGCCGATACGGCAGCAAGGAGAAATGCCTTGCCGATGCAATGCTTGCTCTGTGTGAAAGCTGCTATAATGAAAACTGCGTAGGAAGAGAAACAGGCTCGGTTATCTGTGCAAGACCTGCAACAGAGCTTCGCCATACCGCTCCGAATGATTTCAGAGAGCTTCGTTATGATAATAAAACTCTTTATAAGGCTGCGGAATTGCTTTTAAGCTCCGAAAATTCAACAAAAGACGGTTATGTTTTCGATGCTTGCGACCTTGTTCGCCAGGTGCTCAGCAACTATGCCTCCAATCTTTATGATAAAGCAATGTACGGCTTTAACAACCGTGATGTTAATATTTTTGAGAGAGCCTCAAATGCCTTTCTCAAGATTTGCGAAGAGCTTGATTCACTTCTCCAGACCAGACCCGAGCTTACTCTTCACGAACATCTTAAGGAGGCAAGAGAGCTTGCTTTCACTGAAAAAGACCAGCAGAATTTTGAGCTCAATCTTCTTATGCAGATTACACTTTGGGGGCCTGTTGCAAACACGGTCAACTATGACTATGCATGGAAGGAATGGGGCGGATTAATCGGAACATATTATGCAAAGCGTTGGCAAAGCTTCTTTGAACGCCTTGCATATGAATTTCCCAAGCGAAGGAAATTCTCGACAACCACCAAAAAACAGCATTGCGAAAGAAATATATACAGAGGCAACCAATTCTATAAGAATTATGCCGAATTCGAGAAAAAATGGCTTTCAACCGCAAATCCTGATGCCCCGAGCGAGGAAAACACGGTTGAGCTTGCAAGAAAGCTTCTTGCAAAATATAAGAGAGCAATTCTTGAGGATTAAAATTTTAAATTCCTCCGATATTTTGACAAATGTTCAAGATATCGGAGGAATTATTTTTTATGGGAAAAGCCCCCGACTTTCGTCGGGGGCCGTGAAATTAAACTCAGGAAATTGTCTGTGCCAAACCTGAAACCTGATTGATCTTGCCGATACCGAGTGCATAGTCTTCAACAAGTGAAGCATCAACGCTCTTAACCTTTGTATCATAGTTTACATCGGCTGCCATTGCCTTGTATGCTGTGTACTGGCTTGATCTCTTGGAGCTCCAGCTTGTAACACCGAGAGCTTCATCATAGATAACTGATGAGTCTGCGGAGTTTGCAGCAGAGTCGCCGTTGATATCGCCGAAGATAACGATGTAGAAGGTTTCAACAAGAATATCGTCTGTGGTTTCTTCTGTGCCGAGGCGATCGTAAACATTGATTACGGTGCCTGTACCTGTGTAAGGCTTGTAGAGAGGTGATGCATGGATTACTTCGATTCTGCCGTCACCAAGAACGGTGATGTAGTTCTTGAGGAGTACGCTATCCTTAAGCTTAAACTTAAGACCATAGATGTAATACTCTTCAAATGAATCGGGAGTTTCATAAGGATCACCGTTTACGGGTGTGTATGCATTGCCGTCTCTGTCTGTACCGCTGTTATAGCTTTCTCTTACACCGTTTCTGTCAACAACTGTTGTTGAGCCTTCAACGGGAACAAGCTTAACGGGAATTCTGTTATACTTTGCATAAAGTACAAGGTCTGATGTGCCCTCGTAGATGTCGCCGTCCTTATATTCCTTGCCGTCAACGTCGAACCAACCTACGAATTCATAGGTATTGCCTTCGCCGAATACGGGAGGATCAGGAAGAACGATTTCGCCCTTGTGAGCGATTTCGCCTGTAGCAAATTCATACTCTACTGTGGGAGCTTCAGGTCCGTTTTCGGGAGCCTTATAGTCGATGAAAGTAATTTCGTATACAGATTCAGTCCAGATTGCAACATAGGATTCGCCGTCTTCATCCATTGTACCGAAATCGGTTACAGGTGTTTCGGGATCATCTTCTGTTGCCCAGCCGCCGAAGTCATAACCGGGTCTGGTGGGTACTTCCTCGGGAGCTTCGATAGGATCGCCAACTTCAACGGGAATATCCTTTTCGGTACCGTCTGTAAATGTACCTTCGCCTGCATCAAATACAGCGCTTGTGGTCCATGTTGCCTTAACGTATACATCTTCAGCGGGCATAATAGCGGGAACTGATGTTTCGTTACCGTCTGCATCTTCCCAACCTGCAAATACTACGTTGCCTTCCTTGGTAGGATCTGCAACCTTATCAACAGCCTCACCGTAGTAGTAGTCTGTTGTTGTCTGGTCGCCGTCAACGTCTACAGTAAGTGTATACTGGTTTCTTTCAAGATATGCCTTGAGAACGAGAGTTCCTGTTGCAGGAATCTTGCCTGTAAGCTCTGACTTGAGGTTATCAAGTGTGAAGCCTTCGGGAGCAGTATATTCTACTGTTCTGTTTTCGTCAACTACGCCGTCGGAGAAGTTGATTGTTTCGGTAGGTGTTGCAGAATATTCACCGTTTGTATCCATCTTGTAAACTTCAAGAACATAACCTACGCCTGCTTCGCTGCCCCACTGAGCTGTGAATTCAAGGTCAGTGGAAGGCATTGTGCCGTAATCAGAGGGAGTATGGGATGCATCATCAAGCCAACCTGTGAAGATGTAACCGCCCTTTGAGGGGTTAGCAGGAACGGGAATTGTTGAACCGAATTCCACTTCCTTAGGATAGCCTTCAACTACTGTTCCATCAACAATGAATGTAACGTTATACTTGTTAGCTGTCCATGTAGCTTTGAGAGTTTCGTCAGCTTCGGGGAATGTTGCGGGAGCATCCTTGCTTACGTTGCCGTCAGCATCTTCCCAACCTGCGAATGTGTAGCCGTCCTTTGTGGGAGCGGGAACGCTTTCAGCAGGAACATCTGCACCGATGAGACCTTCAACTTCTGTTACTGTACCGTCAACATCAAAGCTGATTGTAGTCTTGTCAAGTGCATAGTAAACCTTGAGAACTGTTGAACCGTCAGCTGCAACTACTGCTTCAAGAACTGACTTATCAGCATCAACTGTGTAGTTCTTAACATCAGCAGGAGCATATGTTGCTGTTTCTTCGGTCTTGAATGTTACGCTGTCTGTATCGTCAGCTGTTTCGGGGTATGTTCCGTCTGTATCCATGTAGTAGATTTCAACGGGAACTTCCTGGTCAACAGGATTCCATACGGGCTTGTATGTTTCGCCGCCTTCTGTGTCCATGTTTGCAGGAGGATTGCCTTCTTCGTCAACCCAGCCGCCGAATTCGTAACCTTCCTTTTTAGGATCGGTTGCAGGTTCTTCGATGGGTGTATCGAATACTGTGGGCTGCTTCTGCTCTGTTGAGCCGTCTTCCCATTCACCGCCGTCAGCATCAAAGATTGCATCGTAGGTGTTGGGAGTCCATGTTGCTTTAAGAGCTGTGTCTTCAGCGGGCATCTGAGCAGGAACTTCAGCTTTGTTGCCTTCTTCGTCAACCCACTTATCGAAGGTATAACCTGTCTTTGTGGGATTTTCAGGAGCAGTTACATCTGTGCCGTAGTCCTGAGTGATGTCAGCGATTTCGCTGCCGCCGTCGGTATTGAAGGAGATTGTGTACTTGTTAACAGTCCACTGTGCAACATATGTTGCATCTTCGATTGCCTTATTTACTACTGCAGGATTCCAGCCCTTGAAGGTATAACCTGTGAGTTCGGGATCTGCGGGAGCAACTACTGCTGCACCGTAGTAAAGGTTATAAACGATTTCTTCCTTTTCAACCTCGTCACCGTTTTCATCGGTTACTGTGAACATACCGTCGTTAGCATCAAATGTTACGGTTACTTCTTCTCTTGCATAGTAAACCTTGAGAACGGTTGAACCGTCGGGAAGGATTTCTGCCTTAAGAACTGATGCTTCGGAGGTTTTCTCTGTTTCTTCGTCAACATAGAAGCCTTCTGCAGCATTGGGAGTAACCTCTGCTGTTGTGCCGGTTGTACCTGACTTTTCAACTGTACCGTCAGCTGTTGTGTTATAAGTGCCGTCGGTGTTCATTGTGTATGTTTCAACAACATATTTTGTATCTGTTGCGGGATTCCATACGGCATAGAAGGTCTTGCCTTCTTCGTCCATGTTTGCAGGAGGATTGCCGTTTTCGTCAACCCAACCGCCGAAATCGTAGCCTTCCTTTTCAGGATCGGTTGCGGGAACCGTGATGGGCTGATCATATTCTGTGGGAATGGTGTCGTATGCATCTTCGTCAGCATCGTCTTCTTCGAGCTTGAAGATAGCATCGTATTCATTTGCTTCAAATGCTGCGATATACTCAGTATCGTGAGCAGGCATTGTTTCGTCTACTTCGGGTGACCAACCGGTGAAGGTGTAGCCTTCCTTGTAGGGATCAGCAGGAACGTCAACTTCTTCGCCGTACTTTGTGGGATAGTTCTCATATGTTGAGCCGTCAACAATATACTTTGCGTAATATGTTGCTTCTTCCCATGTTGCAACGAATGTTGCGCCTTCTGAATCCATTGTGCCTACGTTAGGCTGCCAGCCCTTGAAGTCATAGCCTTCTTTAGTGGGATCTTCGGGAGCAACGATCTGTTCGCCGTAAACGGTGGGAACAGTCTGTGTTGCTGTGCCGTCAGCAAATACGCCGCCGTTTGCATCAAATGTTGCATCGTAGGTATTTACTGTAAGCTTGTAGTAAAGATCAACAGCCTTTGCGGGCATTGTCTCACCTGCTGCAAGAGCGGTTGAGAATGTAATGTCCTTATAAGCGGGTGAAAGTGTGTAGCCTTCGGGAACTGTGTAAGAAACAGGAGTATGGTTGATTTCTACGCCGAATTCGCATGTGCCTGTTGTTACAAGGTCAAACTGAAGGTCTACGGGATTAAGAACGTAGTAATTAACGGGGTAGTTTATTGTGTCGAAAACTGCAGTGTAAACTGTATCGTTTGCGGGATAAGTATCGGGAAGAGCGGTAACGGTTGTTTTACCGTCTGTGGGATCGTTATCCCAGCCGATGAATTCATAGCCTTCCTTAACGGGTGTTTCGGGAGCTACGAAGGGTTCGCCTGCAACAACTTCCTCAACAAGGTCGGGATCACCGTTGTTGAATACGAATGTGATTTCTGCCTTTTCGCTCCATGTTGCATAGAGAGTCATGTCTTCAAGAGGCATTTCTGCGGGAATTTCTGCTGCATCGCCGTTTTCATCAATCCATCCCATGAAAGCATAGCCTTCTCTAGTGGGTTCTTCGGGAGCAACGGGAGCTTCACCGATATAGCCTTCGATTACATAAGTGCCTTCGCCGTTTTCAGCGAATGTGCCGCCTTCACCTTCGAGAGTGATTATGCTCTCAACGGTAACAGGGTTGCTTTCGATGCTGTGGAGAACATCCCACTGGAACATGGGGATAAGCTTACCTTCGTCTTCGCCTGTTCCTTCTTCACCGAGAGGAATGTTGATATAAGCATCAACGCCGTCGGTGGAGTTCTGAATGGTTTCTGCAACGATGTAGAAATCGCCCCAATCTTCTGCGGTGTTAAGAACCTGAAGATCAAATTCAACAAACCATTCATCACCGCTGATAACTGCGCAATCTGCGGGATCGAATCTGTAGGCAATTGTAAATGCGTTGTTTGCCGCTACAAAATCAGAAGTAATATATCCGCCGTCAACAAGAGCATCGATAGCATCGTTTTTGGAAGATGCCTTTGTGAAGCTACCGTATGTGCCTGTGAGCGCTGCGGAGCTTGTTGCGCTTGTGTTAGCAACAAGGCTTGTGGGAACATCTGTCTGATAAGCATCTGTGAAGAAATCGTTCTCGTAGAATACGATGATATCACCTGCGTTGGTGAAGTAAGAGGTATCAACGAAAAGTCTTGCCTTTACGGTTTCGCCTCTCTTAACTCTTTCGGTCTTTTCGTATTCGCCGGTTTCTTCGTTAAGTCTGTGGATTTCGGTTCTGAATCCGAGAGTTTCGGAAACTTCGCCTGAAGAATCCTTCCAAACAGCTGTATATGTTGTGTCAGCTGTGGGATAAGCTGTTACTTCAGCGCCTTCGCCTGTTTCGCCTTCTGCAAGCCAGCCTGCGAATTCAGCGCCGTAGAATGTGGGCTCTTCGATTGCAAGTGCGTCACCTGCATCGCCTTCAAAATACTTTGTGCCCGAACCGTCAGCAAATTCACCGCCATTAGCGTTGAAGGTTACTGCAACAAGGTTCTGATAAATCTCAACGGGCTCATTATCAAAGATAAGGTTTGCATCCCAGTTGAACATTGCGGTTACGCTTTCGTTGTAGCCGTCATATGCACCCTTGGGGATATCGATATAACCGTCTGTATATTCGGGTGTTGCTGCAGTTTCCTCAATAGCAAGGAATCTGCCGAATTCACCTGCGGGAGCATCTTCTTTAACAGTAAGAACGAATTCGCAGAACCATTTGCTTGCATCGAACTTCTTGTTTCTGACAGTGCTGCCGAATGAATACATAACGTTGATGGGGTCATACTCGTTTGCAGTTTCCGATGTAATTCTGCCGTCTGCAAGCATCTGTGCTTCAAGTGCCTTGGCAGGAGCTGCCGATGCAGCATAAAATTTACCGGAAATGCCGTAAGATGAGCTGTAATAGGGGTTAACTACCAGATTATTCTTTCCTGTTCCGTAAGCATCGGTAAAGAACTCGTTGCTATAGAAGAACAGAAGGCTACCTGTATTGGTATAATAGTCAGTTCCGAGATGAACTCTTGCCTTGACTGTTTCGCCTCTTTCGACTTTATCGGTTTTAACCCATTCGCCGTTAACTTCTCTGAGTATTTCGGTGTGAATAGTAAGATCAAATCCATCGTTTGTTTTGGCATCCCATGCAAAAGATGTCATTGAGAAACTACCTAAAATCATCAGAATCGCTAACGCAACAGCAACCAACCTTTTAGTTTTTACCATGAGAGAATTCCTCCTTATTATTTTCCCTTTTCCGTTAGGACGGGATTTTGAGCGGCTGTGCTAATTCCGCTCAAGTAATTTAACCGGAACTTTTCCTCACTATGAGGGGGAAAGGGTTTCTCTCCCCCTCTGATAGGTAGGTTAGGTTAGTAATTCATTAGCGAATAACGGTTCCTGTTACCTGATCGATTGATGTGATACCGAGAGCTGTATTTACAATGTCGTTTGCATCGTTAGCTGTAACCTTACCGTCCTTATTGAGGTCGGCGGCCATAACCTTAAGCTCATCCTTTGTATCACCGCGTGACCAGCTTGATACGTACATTGATTCGTCTTCAACAAGTGAACCGTCAAGTGAGTTAACAGCGGAGTCACCGTTAACGTCACCGTAAATTACGATGTAGAATACTTCGATGGGAGCTGAAGTGTCAGCATTATCATAAACTTCAACCTTTGCGCCTGTGCCGTAGTAGCCGGTATAGCCTTCAACAGGAGTAAGAGTATAATAACCGTCACCTTCGATTGCAAGGTAGTTATCTGCCTTTGCATCGCTGAACTTTGTCTTAAGTCCTGTAATGATCATGTTGGTTCTGTCGATCTGGGTTGTTGAACCTTCGGCAGCAACAAGTCTTACGGGTACTCTCTCGAAGTCGGGGTAGATTGTGATGTTTGCTGCGGGCATTGTTTCGGGAACATCGATCCAGCCTTTGAATACATGGTATTCCTTGGTCGGGTTGGAAGCGGGAAGTACGATTGTATCGCCGTACTGAACAGCCTTTTCATCGAATACCTTACCGTCTGCATCAACAAATGTTACCTTGAATACTGCTGCTTCGAATTCCGCAACGATAATAACATCTTCTGCGGGCATTGTTTCGGGAATAGTCTTATTCCACTTGATGAATGTCATACCGGGAACTGTGGGATTCTCTCTGGGAGTTACCGCTGCGCCGGCTGCATATTCATATTCTTCTTCTGTACCGTTGATGATGTAGATAATCTTATACATAACATCGGTCCAGGTTGATGTGAACTCGAGGTCATCAGCAGGCATTGTTGCGGGAACTGCAGGAGTCCATGCATCAAATTCCTTGCCTTCCTGTGCTGCGGGCTCTACTTCGGGAAGTGAAGCGCCGTAGTAAACCTGATAATCAACACCGTCAAATGTAGCTGTGTAGAGGTTTCTGTCGTAGTATACGGAAAGAACAAGTGAACCGTCAGCAGCAATTGTGCCTGTAAGTTTGCTCTTTTCTGTATTTACTGTGAAGCCTTCACGGCTGTAATCGGGAACGATTGTCTGAGTTGCACCTGTTGTGCCGTAAGATACGGTTGATGTGCCTACATAGTCATTACCGTCGGTATCCATCATGTAGATGCTGATGGTGTACTTTGTAGCGTTGCTGGGCTTCTGAACGGGTGTGAGGTCAAGAGCGCCTTCAACTACGATTGTTTCACCGGGTTCGTAGGTGTTCTTGCCGTCTGTCCAGCCGTCAAGTTCGTTGCCTTCGTCGATGTTATCGGATTCCTCGGGAAGAGTTACCTCTGCACCGTGGATTACATCTTCTGCTACCACTTCGCCGTCAACGATTACATCGTATGTTGCGCGCTTGAAGTAGAGCTTAAGTACGAGTGAACCGTCGCCTGCGATTGTACCTGTGAATTCATTAGCCTCTGCATCATCTGCAAGGTAGTAGTCTTCCTGTGCATAGTCTGCATGAGCGATTGTGATTTCTTCGCCGGTCTTACCGCTTTCGGTTTCTACCTTGGAAGGAGTTTCAGCATAGTTGCCTTCTGCATCCTGGAGATAGATTTCAACTGAATAGTCTGTTGCATCGTTTGCTACGATGTCGGGTGTAAGGGTAAGAGCTTCGGTTACTTCGATTTCCTGACCCTTTGCATATGCGCCATTGTTCCAGCCTGTAAATGTGAAGCCTTCGGGAACAGTTGCGGTTGTTGTTTCGGGAGCAGTAATCTTAGCACCGTGGAATACCTTTGATGCTACACCGTCGATTGTTACATCGTACTGATTACGTGCGTAGTAAACTTCGATTACTGCCTTATTATCGCCTGTAACCTTAACCGAATAGCTATCCTTGTCAGCCTTGAAGCCTTCAACTGCGGGAGCTGTGTAGGTTACGGTTTCGTCTGTTGTGTATGTGTCTGTTGTTTCATCTGCATCGCCGTATTCACCGTCGAGACCCATTGTGTAGGTCTTGATTGTGTAGGTTGATGTGCCTGCAACGAAATCGGGTGTAAGTGTAAGATCACCTGTTACTTCGATTTCCTGACCCATGGTGTATGCACCGTTGTTCC
>JAFTUG010000018.1 GCA_017466365.1 Clostridia bacterium
AGAGCTCAATCGCTCGTGATGTCCATCTGACATCTTGTTTCTCGTTTTTACCGAGAATTACTGCTGTACTTGAAGTACATACTCAAATTAATCTTCAAGGGTTTTTCTATCAATCGTTGTTTAATTTTCAAGGTGCGTCGCGCTGCTGTACTTCAGAGCGCTCCGATATAATACCAAATCCAATCCGGTTTGTCAACACCTTTTTTCAAGATTTTTTACCCTTCTTCTCAACCGTTCCGTGTGTTTCGGATTTCTTTTTGCTTGACATAACAATGTATTGGGGTTATCAGAGTTGTTGCTTCTATATATGATATCCAGTATTTATTTCGGTGTGTTAAAAAATGTTGCAATTGTTGCATTCTTTAAGGTAAAAAGAAAAGCCCTCGCAATGAGGGCTTAAGTCTTATTATTAATGTAATTAATTAGTTGCCCTTCTTTGTCTTAACAACTGCAACTGTACCTGCTGCAAGAGCAAGAAGTGCGATTACGGGAGCTGCGCTGCTGCCTGTGTTGGGAATTGTTGAAATGTTAGCAGCAGGCTTCTTTGTTGTTGTGGGCTTCTTTGTTGTTGCAGGAGCCTTTGTAGTTCCTTCATCGATAACTGTTACGCCTTCGGGAAGAGTAACAACGATATCGGGAAGAGTGAACTTTGTTGTGTCGGCAGCTGTTGTGTCAGCAGCAGTTGTAGGAGCAGCTGTTGTGTCAGCAGCTGTTGTAGGAGCAGCTGTTGTGGGAGCTGCAGTTGTGGGTGCAGCTGTGGTAGGAGCAGCTGTTGTGGGAGCAACTGTTGTTGTTTCAAGTCTGCCGTCTGAAGGGTCAGTGATTTCCACTGCGAAAGCTGATGTTGCAAATGTGCAAACTGCGATTGCTGCAAAAAGAACTGCAAGCAACATGGATACTGTCTTTTTCATTTTAAATACCATCCTTTTAATGTTTTAATTTTGTGCCTTCTGACCTATTTTGAATTACGCATATAATTTTACACATAAAACAGTTTTTTGTCAAGCCACTATATTTACCAATAAGATGAACGGGAAACACATAATCTTTGACGGATTATTGTATTTTTTGTTACACGCAGGCAAATATAATAATAACTATATATGAAAGGAGCTTTGACAATGCCCTTTAATTTTTTTGACAGAAAAAAAGAAAACAAGGCGCAGTGGCATTTTTCAAACGAGAAAAACAACCGCGGATATGACCTGAACGATGAGGATATCCATACCGATGTGCTCGGAAGCTACACCGGCACGCCTTATGATGATACGCGCCCGATTCAGGACGCCGATGACCTTTAAGATGCTTCGGCGGAGTACACTGTGCCGATGTACTCCGCCTCCACTACATCTTTTTACCCCTTCCGCCCGCTCTTTCCCCAAAGAACGAGCGGTATATGAGAATTTCACCTGCCCATCCATCCTGAAGCTCATAATAAAACTTAAAAAGGGTGGGTGAAAATTCTTGCTATCTTATTTCGCAAACCGCCGTCTTTTCCCACTTTTCTGCAGTAAAGGCAACGATATTTTTACCCGAAACGGTATAAACCGTTCCGTCAACGCAGGTTGCTCTGACCGCCGCATCGCCTACATAGGATTCTGCATGACGGCATGAGCCTGCCGGTGTTATTTTTCCGCCGGAAACATCAAACATCATATAAGCGGAAACCTCGGAGCCTGTTTCATTATCACTGATAACAACAGGCACGCCGAATATTCCCATATCGGGCTCAACCATTACGCTGCGGCTGTCCGCCGATGAAAGCGGAAAATAATTTTTTGCGAGGGTATACTCCGCCGCAACAAAAGGATTTTCGGAATCGCTTACGTCAAAAAGACGGAATGTTGCGGAGCCGTCGGAATTAGAGCTTATACCGAGAAGCTTTGTTTCCGATATTTCATAGAGATTTCCCGTGAAAAGCTTTGAAGGAATTGTTCCCGCAACCTTCGGAAGCTTTGGAGAAGATAAATCGATAATCATGGTTTCATCGCCGCAGGCAACATATCCCTTGTTGCCGATAAGCTTAAATCCGTCAACCTTTTTCTGCGGAAAAATTTTCTGCAATCCGCTGATAAAATTCATGTTTTTATCAAACACATAAATGTTGCTCGAATCGGCAACCGATGTTGCCGCAACAAGATATCCGTTTTCATCATTAACCGAAATTCCGCCGAGAAGCGAGCCTTCAACAACATATGAGCCTGCAAAAACTATTGATGCGCCGTTAATGTTGAAACGGCAGATTTCCGTAAGGCTCGGATAAGCTCCGTTTTCATCTGCCTCAACAGAAACAAATTCTCTTGCTGCCGTAATTGCACGCTCGGAGCAATAAAGCTGTTTGCCGCTGCCGAGAATTGCAAGACGACCGACAGGTTTGCTGAAATCGGAAATATCCGTTACTGTTATAAAAATATATGAGGCTTCGGGGTCCTGTACAGATATGAAGATATCCTCTGCATCAAGGTTGGTTATTTTGCCGTCAATGCCGAATGACGGCACAAGGCCCGTATCCGATGCCGCTACCTGCTTATCGGTAACAAGGCAAAGGCTGTTTTCGTTAAGCGATGAGAAAAGATATTTTCCCTCCTGGGTATGCTCACGGATTTTAACGGGCTTTTCAGGATTTGATATATCATAATAAACCGCCGCAGTTTCCGTTTCCGTAGCAAAATCCTTTCTGCCGAGAAGAGCAATAAGGATATTATCCTTAAGATAAATTTCGATGCATTCTTCGGCTGCGCCTGCAACAACCTTATCGGAAAGAGTGACCGTTGAAACAACTCTCATTTCGTTTGCAGGAACAGCTTTTATTATTTTTATCTGCTCGGTCATGCCGCCTGTGGAAAGATTTTTTCCCGTTGTAACAATATATAAATATTCACCGTTGGTTTTAACGATATCTGCATCAACATCGCTCACAGAAGAAACAACATCTGCGCCGGTGTAGGCATTCCCTGCCGCGTAAAGGCTTTCTCCGATTTCGCTGACAGCTTTTTCTGCGGCAACTATATTTCTGTAGCCTTCATAAAGCTTATTGAGCAGTTTTTCGCCGTCTGCAACGGTATAGTTTTCGCTTTTTTGAGACGATGGCTTGTTATTTTGAGGCACAGAATTCGGTTCGGCTTCGCTTTCGCCAAGAATTTCCTTCACGGCAGCCTCAACCTCTTTATAGCTCTGTGCACTTTTTACAAGCTCTGTGCCTTCATAGCTTTTATAGAATGTATCCCTCTTGACAACCTTTACTCCGTCTGCCCTCATTGCCAGCACTCCGACAATGACAACAGCAAGCATCGCCGCTGCAGCAGCCATTCTGCGTATAACAATGATTTTTGATTTATGCGTCCCCGTTTTAACAGAAAAATCCGTTTCTTTATGTTCTTCATTCTTAAGCATATTCACTATGCTTTCCTTTTGCAGCTTGAGAGGTATATTCGCATTCTCCGAGCTTTTTTCAAACTCATTTTTGAGCATTTCAAGCATCTGCTTATCATTCTTCATAACCCTGACCTCCTTTCGTTCAGTTCTCGCCGCCGAGTGCAAGCTTAAGCTTTTTCAGCGAACGCTTAAGCTTTGAGCGCACCGTTGACGGCGGATAATCAAGCATATCGGCTATCTCGTGGCTTTTATAATTGCCCAAAACGCTTAACAACACAATTTCTCTTTCCTCTGCAGAAAGAACCTCAAGCGCCTTTTTAAGCTCCAGCGAAAGCTCTATGCTTTCAAAGCTTACGGGCTCACGATATCCCCCGTCTTCATCATCGAGATAAACCAATGCTTTTTTCTTTTGTTCATCCGTGTAGTATCTTTTACACGAGGCGCAGAGAATTTTAAACAGCCATCCTTTGAACGCCTCTGCTTTCTTGAGAGCTTTTATTTGCCGAAAAGCGGATAATACAGCGTCCGAAACAGCATCCTGCGCAAGTGCTTCGCTGCCCGTAACATAACAGGCATAGCAATACATATCTTTATAATAGAGTTCATACAGTTCGCCGAATGCATCGGCATCTCCGTTTTTCGCCAGTGTAACGAGTTCTTTGATTTGAGCGCTCAAGATTACCCTCCTTACCACTCTCGTATTATTAGTGTTCAAAACATCGGTTTTTGTTGCATTTATTTTCAAAAAATTTTATTCTGTGTTTTTTCACAATGCCACGGGATATAATATAACCGATACAATTATATAAAGCAAGGTGTTTATTTTGAAAAAATTTTTCCTTTTGCCCCTCACACTCTGCCTCCTGATGACCTGTGCATGCACGGGCAGATCGACTCTCGAGCAGGCAGATGCAAACGCCCCCGTTACCGTTGAGGACCTGCGTGACCTGACAACTCTGCCGTCAACCTCCGTCGTTTCGCTGACTCAAGCCGCAACCTCTCCGCACACGGGTTTGCCGATTCTTGCGCCCATAACCTTCAATGTAAATGACCCCGAAAATTCAAGAGGTCTTTCAACCGATAAAAAAGAGCACAGCTTCGGCGTTGCAAAAAACGGAATACCTCACGAGATTTCAAAAGCGACGCAGGAATATTTCGAGTCAACGGGATACAAAGCGATATGCTACGATACAAAATCGGCGGAAAAGGTTATTTATCTCACCTTTGACTGCGGCTGGGAAAACGGCTGCACCGACGAGGTGCTTGACACTCTGAAGGAAAAGAAGGTTCCCGCCGCATTTTTCTGCACTCTTGAGCATATAAAATCATCGCCCGACCTCATCGCAAGAATGATTACGGAAGGGCATATAGTCGGAAACCACTCCGCAAAGCACCCGAATTTTGCCGAAATTTCAAGGCAGAGAATGGCGGATGAAATTCTTGAATGCGAAAACTATCTGCGTGAAAACTACGGATATTCAACAAAGTTTTTCCGCTTTCCCGAGGGTTCATACAACGAAAGCGCACTTGAGCTTATAAGCTCCATGGGCATGACCTCGGTTTTTTGGTCAAGCGCATATGCCGATTGGGATGTCAGCAAAACAAAAGGCGCACAGTATGCATTTGATACCGTAACCGCAAGGCTTCATCCCGGTGCGGTTCTGCTGCTTCACTCCGTTTCGCCCGATAATGCCGCCGCACTCGGCGATATTATAGATTGGGCGAGAAATGACGGCTATGTGTTCAAATCGCTGAACGATATAAAAATGTAATAAATGTTAATAATTAACCTCTTGACTTTTATGTTAAGAGGTTTTACAATAACAAATTATTAACCGATTAATTATTAAGCAATTAACAATTTTGACAAAAGGGGTGAAAAAGTGTCAAATTTATACAAAGAAGCCGTTAAAAAGATGGTCAAAGTCACTCTGCTTCACCGCTATGCGATTTCAACCTCGCTTTCGGGGATGAATCTCTACAGAGGTCAGCCCGAAATTCTTGAATATCTCAACGAGCACGGCGACTGTTCGCAAAAAGAGCTTGCGGATTTTCTCGGGGTATCCCCCGCATCAATCGCAACAAGCCTTAAGCGTATGAGTAAAGCAGGATTCATTGAAAGAACCGAGGACGAAAAAGACCGCAGAATAAACCGACTCCGTCTTTCCGAGAAAGGAAACGAGATACGTCTTGCAGGCAAAGCGGAATGCGACAGGGTTGACAAAGTAATGTTCAGCGGATTCACAGATGAAGAAATAACCGCTTTTTCGGATATGCTTTCCAAGGTTGCGAAAAATCTTTCTCCTGCAGGAATAAGTGAGAAAGAAGTATTTGATATAATGAAAAAAAGAAGAAACGGAGATGATAAAAATGATTAAAACTCTGCTCGGGCAGACAAAAGGCTACCGTCTGCTGTCTCTCCTCTGCCCTCTGCTGATAATTATTGAGGTTTATATGGAAACGCAGATTCCGTTTGTTATGTCCGATATGGTAGACAACGGCATTCTCGGCGGCGCAGGAACGGAATATGTTCTGCGTGAAGGCGGAAAAATGGTTATCATGGCACTCATATCGCTGATAGCAGGCGCAGGTGCGGCAAGGGTTGCCGCAATGGCAGGTATGGGCTTCGGTTCAAACCTCAGAAACGCAATTTTCTCAAAAATCCAGGATTTTTCATTCGCCAACATAGACCGTTTCAGCACACCTTCGCTGATAACAAGAATGACCACCGACGTAAACACCATTCAGATGGGCTACACAATGGTCATAAGAATGTTCGTGCGTTCACCGATTATGCTCATTATGGCATTTTCAAAAGCGAAGGCAATAAACAATGACCTTTCCTTTGTTTTCGCCGTTGCGGCACCCGTTATGTTCATCCTTCTTGTTCTCATAAGCAGCTTTGCGCTCCCGAGATTCCAAAAGCTTATGAAGAAATATGACGGTCTTAACGCATCGATTCAAGAAACCCTCATCGGCGCAAGAGTTGTCAAAGCGTTCGTCAGAGCAAAGCACGAAAAGGATAAATTCCGCATATCCAACGACGAACTCCGTGACGCATCAATCTTCGCAGAAAAGCTGGTTATCTGTTCGGGTCCCATAATGCAGATGACTGTTTACGGCTGCATTATCGCAATTCTTTGGTTCGGCAGCAACCTTGTAATAAAAGGTACAATGGCGATTTCCGACCTGACTGCATTTATCACCTATGTCAACATGATTCTCATGTCGCTTATGATGATATCCATGATTTTTGTTATGGCAACCATGTCAAGAGCATCTTTCACAAGAATTGCAGAAGTTATCGCCGAGGTTCCCGATATCAACGACAGCGATGCAGATCCCTCGCTCGAGGTTGCAAACGGCGATATCGACATGGAAAACGTATGCTTCAAATATAAGAAAAACGGTAAGAAAAACGTTATCGACAGCATTAATCTCCACATTAAATCAGGCGAAACCGTCGGCATAATCGGCGGCACGGGCTCTGCAAAAACAACGCTTGTTCAGATGATTCCGAGGCTCTATGATGTTACGGAAGGTGTTGTTAAGGTCGGCGGCAGACCCGTTGCGGACTATACTCTTAAAAACCTTCGTGATGCCGTTGCCATGGTTTTGCAGGTAAATCTCCTCTTCACGGGGACGATTGAAGATAATCTTCGCTGGGGTAACGAGGATGCAACGCATGAAGAAATAGTTAAGGCATGCAAAATTGCCCAGGCACACGATTTTGTAGAGTCCTTCCCCGACGGCTACAAAACAGAACTCGGTCAGGGCGGTGTTAACCTTTCGGGCGGTCAGAAACAGAGACTCTGCATTGCAAGAGCACTTCTCAAATCTCCCAAGGTTCTTATTCTTGACGACAGCACAAGTGCCGTTGATACCGCAACGGATGCAAAAATCCGCGAGGGCTTCAAAGAAAATCACGGAGATATCACAACCGTTATCGTTGCGCAGAGAATCAGCTCCGTTGAACATGCGGATAAAATCATCGTGCTTGATGACGGCAAGATTAATGCCGTAGGCACTCACGAAGAGCTTCTCGGTACAAACGAAATCTACACCGAAGTATACAAATCACAGCAGGAAGGAGGAAAAGAATAATGGCACGAAAAGCAAAAAAAGCCGCTCCCCCTTCCCAAGGCAACAAATTCCAGAAACCAAAGAATACCAAAGCGACATTCTCAAGACTTCTCGGGTATCTCGGCAAATCGAAATCTCTTCTCTTTCTCGTATTTATTTTTGTTGCAATAAGCTCCCTTGCAGGCATAATCGGAACAGCCTTTGTAGAAACAATAACCGATGATATTCTCATGCCGTTAATCGGTTCGGAAATCACGGCAGAGCTGCTTGCTCCCCTTGTTAAAATTCTTATTTTTCTTGCTTTTATTTATGGCTTCGGCGTTATATCCTCCTATGCATATTCAAGAATCATGCTTCATGTGGCGCAGAAAACGCTCAACCTCATAAGACGTGATCTTTTCAATCACATGATGGATTTGCCCATCAGCTTTTTTGACACCCATACTCACGGCGAGCTTATGAGCCGATACACCAACGATGCCGATGTTTTGCGTGAATGCATCAGCCAGAGCTTCGTTCAGCTTGTTTCCTCATCCGTGACCGTTATCGGAACATTCGTGATGATGGCTTATTACAGCCCTCTGCTTACCCTGCTTGTTATTGCATTGCTTTTTGTTGCGTTTTTTGTTATCAAAACACTCGGCAAAAAGAGCGCACGATATTTCAGAGAACAGCAGAAATGCGTAGGCGAGGTTAACGGATATATCGAGGAATTCATTGAAGGTCAGAAGGTTGTAAAGGTTTTTTGCCATGAGCCTGCTGCAAAAAAAGACTTTGCCGCAATCAACGAAAACCTCCGCAATGCCGCAACCAATGCCCATACCTATGCAAGCATTCTCATGCCGATAATGGGTAACATTTCATATCTCACCTATGCCGCCTCGGCAACCATCGGCTCGCTTATCATCATGGCAATTCCCGAAGAATCCTTCTGGGGTCTCACCGTAGGCGCACTTATGACCTTCCTGCTTTACACAAGGCAGTTCTTCCAGCCGATAACACAGATTTCACAGCAGTTTAACAACATCATCGCCGCCCTTGCAGGTGCAGAGCGGATTTTTGAAATCATAGATACTCCCGTCGAGGAGGATAACGGCTATGTAACACTTGTTAACGCACGCAAAAATTCCGACGGCAGCATTTCGGAATGCGAAGAAAGAACGGGAACATGGGCATGGAAGCATCCCCACGGCGACGGCACAACAACCTATACCGAATGGAAGGGCGATGTTCGTTTCCACGATGTAACCTTCAGTTATGACGGTAAAAAGACCGTTCTCAAAAACGTTTCGCTTTACGCAATGCCCGGTCAGAAGATAGCATTTGTAGGCTCAACGGGCGCAGGCAAAACAACAATCACCAATCTGATTAACCGCTTCTATGATGTTAACGAAGGCAAAATCACCTATGACGGCATAAACATCAAGAAAATCAAAAAAGCGGAGCTTCGCCGTTCAATGGCAATGGTGCTTCAGGATACTCACCTTTTCACGGGCACGGTAAGAGACAACATTGCTTACGGTAAGCTCGATGCCACAGATGAAGAAATAATCGCCGCCGCAAAGCTTGCAAATGCGGATTCATTCATCACACGTCTGCCCGATGGCTATGACACCATGATTACGGGCGACGGTGCAAACCTTTCACAGGGTCAGAGACAGCTTCTTGCAATTGCAAGAGCCGCAGTTGCAGACCCGCCCGTGCTTATTCTTGATGAAGCTACAAGCTCCATTGATACAAGAACCGAACGTCTTATTGAAAAAGGCATGGATAAGCTCATGGAGGGCAGAACGGTATTTGTTATCGCTCACCGCCTTTCAACCGTTCGCAATTCCGATGCTATCATGGTTCTCGAGCAGGGTGAAATCATCGAAAGAGGCAGCCACGAAGACCTTATCGCCCAAAAAGGCAAATACTATCAGCTCTATACGGGCCAGTTTGAATTGGATTAAACGCAAAAATATCCCCCGCAGCTTTGGATTAAACCAAAATTGCGGGGGATAAATTTAATCAATCAGAATTTATAAACCTGGGGAATTACCTGTGTAAGTCCGAAAAGGCTCTTGAAGAATGCAATTATCTTCTGGAAGAAGCCTGCTTTTGAGGTCATTTCCTGCTCATCGATGCAAACAACCTTTCCTTCCGCATCATAGATTGTTGCGGTAAAGGTAGTTGTGCCGCTCTTATCGGGTGAAATGGTGCAGGTTCTGCCGTCATCGGAAGCATCCATATCAAAGTTGCCGTTGTTTGAACTCCATTTAACATAACCGCCTGCAGGGATCTTTGTTTCGTCAACGTGAAGAACAATGCTGTCACCGTAATTAATGGTGGTCTGTGTGGGAGTGGGCATAACGGTATCGTCTACAGGAGGAAGCTCAGGGATTTCAGGTTCTTCGGGGACATCGGGAACATCGGGTTCTTCGGGCTCTTCTGTTTCATGTACGCCGTCACAGAATACAAATTCAGGAAGATATCCGCCA
The DNA here is from genome assembly GCA_017466365.1 of Clostridia bacterium. Classification (GTDB taxonomy): domain Bacteria; phylum Bacillota; class Clostridia; order Oscillospirales; family Acutalibacteraceae; genus CAG-177. The sequence goes on from JAFTUG010000018.1 coordinate 9,939, forward strand.
AACAACAGCACTGCAAAATTTTTGGTTATCTCGTATTCATATTCGGTCATTTCTCCGTTTTCAAGCATTGTTTCCCATTCCAAAAGGAAATCAGCTATTGTTTCACGGGCTTCAATTACCTGAACATTGTATTCATCAACCAATTCCTTGAAGGTATAAGTTACTTCTTCACCGTTTTCATCTGTAGTTGTGTAAGTCGTATCTTGAGGAATATCGGTGCAAACGGTTTTGCATACCGGAAGTCCTGCTTCGAGGTCATTAATGTGAACTGTAAGATTTTCGGGATAATAAAGTTTGAATGACAGCGGAGAAAAGCCCAAGAAAGCATCGCTTCCAAATGTTGTGTCCGGTGCTATTTCGTAAAATTCCAAATCAGAACCGGCAGGGAATCTGATAAGCTTGGTTTTATCTTTGCTGTACAACACGCCATGTTCGTCCGTATAGAAATGCTTGCTTAATTCAGAAGCGGAAAATTCGGAAGCGTAGATTGAAGACAACAGTCTGTTAAACCACTCGTTAACTCTGGATTCAACTATTTTTTCATATTCGGGGTCATCTTCATAATCCGTGAGAGTCTTTTTAACCGTAGAGTAAAGAAGCTCATAGTATCCGTCTGTTATTACAAACTCATGGGCTTCCTGAAGAGAAATAAATGCATAAGAATAAACAAAAGCGTTGTCTCCTAAAGTGATTGTTCCTTCCTTGCTTCCGGGATAAACCAGAACTACGTCATAGTTATCATTCTTAAGGCAAAGCACGCCGTCTTTGCTTGTGAGATATGCGTGGTCAGGAGAAACATTAATTGCTTCAAGATTTCCGGAGAACGGGAAAATGCAGGAATGGCTGGCACCGTCGCCCAGCTGGAATATCAAATTAGGCATAAAGAAAAGTGCAACCTCTTCACCGTAATATTCCGCATAATCATTATACATCTCAAAATAATAATCGGCAGTTTCAGCTGCAATATTGAAATTCTTACCGATAGTAATTTCGGTTAAATTATATGCATAGTAAAGTGTATCAATATAATCTACTGTGTCATACGAAAAAAGCACAGTATCAGGCATAACATATGATGTTGCGCCGGATGCAATAGGATATAAATAGAATGTAGTAACATCACTATTGTAAAGCACGCCGTCAACAAGCTTAAACGCCGTATTATAATCACTCAAATTTACAGTTTCAAGGGAGAGTGAAAAACAAGAGTATATTTCTGATATTTTATTATAATCAGCAATATCAGAGCCTATGTTAAGTGTTGTGGTTTTATCCGCATCAGACCAATTAAGAGTAATCAGAGTATTGCCTACGGTAACCTCCGAAGGGCTTAAGGGCAATTTTATTCCGGTATAATCGGAATTAGTCGGCATAACAACAAAATCAAGATTTTTGAGTTCAGATAAATCTGCAGTGATTGCTCCGATGCCTTCGGAAAATGTTATACCCGTTATTCCGAAACAACCATCAAATGCATTAACATCAACAGAAGCTACAGCATAACCGTCAATCGCAGCAGGAACATTAATGTTTCCGCTTGCTTCGGCATCACATCCTGCTATGATTGCATTTCCGTTTTCATCAACGTAATAAGAGAAAATACCGCTTTTAACAGTTTCGTTGGTTGACATTGCGATTACTTCACTTGAATCTGAAATCCCCGGAAGGGAATAATCGGATTTATCTGCATTAAATCCAATCGATTTGTTGATATCATCTACTGTTTTTTCAACGTCAACAATATCCCCCTGTGCAAAAACAGACGGCATTGCTCCGAAAAGCATTGCGGCTGCGAGAAGCACGGAAAAAATTCTTTTAAGTGTGTGTTTCATGTAACCACTCCTCTGATAATAATGTATAAATATTATAATTCATAAATTTAAAAAGTCAAGTTTTGGTAATGATTAATACCGCCGAACAGTATATCTTCAAATAAAAAATGGGACTGTAAAAACAGTCCCAAATTATTCGGATTAATACATTCCGCCGCCCTGTGCTGCCATAGCTGCTGCCTGGGCTGCATCTGCTGCGGGGTCGGGCTTATCGGTAACGAGGCTCTCGGTTGTAAGAACCATAGCTGCAACGGAAGCTGCATTCTGGAGTGCGGAACGAGTTACCTTTGTGGGGTCAAGAATGCCTGCTGTTGCCATATCGCAATAGGTATCGTCTGCAAAGTTATAGCCGTAGCCAACCTTATTTGAAGCAAGGATTTCGTTAACGATAACGGAGCCTTCAAGGCCTGCATTTGCCGCAATCTGACGAACGGGCTCTTCGAGTGCTTTAAGAACAATCTTGATGCCTGTCTTTTCGTCTGCATCGTCTGTTGAGTCAAGGAGAGCCTTAACCTCTGAAATTGTGTTGAGAAGTGCAACACCGCCGCCTGCAACGCAGCCTTCTTCAACTGCTGCCTTTGTTGCCGCAAGAGCATCCTCGATGCGGAGCTTCTTTTCTTTCATTTCGGTTTCTGTTGCTGCGCCAACCTTGATAACTGCAACGCCGCCTGAAAGCTTTGCAAGTCTTTCCTGAAGCTTCTCTCTGTCAAAATCAGATGTTGTGTTTTCAATCTGGAGCTTAATCTGACCGATTCTTGAAGCGATATCTTCCTTTGCGCCTACGCCGTCAACAATGATTGTGTTTTCCTTTGAAACCTTAACCTGACGGGCTCTGCCGAGCTGTGAAAGCTGTGTATCCTTAAGCTCAAGACCGAGGTCTGAAGTGATAACCTCACCGCCTGTAAGAATAGCGATATCCTGAAGCATTTCTTTTCTTCTGTCGCCGAAACCGGGAGCCTTAACGCATACGCATGTGAATACGCCGCGAAGCTTGTTAACAAGAATTGTTGAAAGAGCTTCGCCCTCAACATCTTCTGCGATGATGATGAGCTTTCCGCCTGCATGCATAATCTGCTCAAGAAGAGGAAGAAGGTCCTGAATGCTTGAAATCTTCTTGTCTGTGATAAGAATGAGAGCATCATCAATAACAGCTTCCATCTTATCTGTATCTGTTACCATGTAGGGAGAAATATATCCTCTGTCAAACTGCATACCTTCAACAACTTCTGCTTCGGTAACAGCGATTTTGGATTCTTCAACTGTGATAACGCCGTCTGCGGTAACCTTTTCCATAGCGTCTGCAATGAACTTGCCCACTTCTTCATCACCTGAAGAAATAGTGCCGATTCTTGCAATATCGGTTGAGCTTGAAACGGGCTTTGCATTCTTCTTAAGGCATGCAACCGCAGTTTCAACCGCCTTTGCCATACCCTTTCTTACTACCATGGGGTTTGCGCCTGCGGTAACATTCTTCATGCCTTCTCTGATAAGAGCCTGTGCAAGAAGAGTAGCGGTTGTTGTGCCGTCACCTGCAACGTCGTTTGTTTTTGTTGAAACTTCCTTAACAAGCTGTGCACCCATGTTTTCAAAGGCATCCTCAAGCTCGATTTCCTTTGCGATTGTTACGCCGTCGTTTGTGATGAGAGGTGCGCCGTATTTCTTATCAAGAACAACGTTTCTGCCCTTGGGTCCGAGTGTGATTTTAACTGTATTTGCAAGCTTATCAACGCCTGCCTGAAGAGCCTTTCTGGCTTCTTCGCCGTAAATAATCTGCTTTGCCATTATTGTTTCCTCCTATAAATCTGACTGAATTATTCTACGATAGCAAGAATATCGCTCTGCTTGACGATAGTGTATTCTTCCTTGTTGAGCTTAACCTCTGTGCCTGAATACTTGCTTGTGATTACCCTGTCGCCAACCTTAACATACATCTCAACGTTATTGCCGTCAATCATTCCGCCGGGACCGACTGCAACAACCTCTGCAATCTGGGGCTTTTCCTGTGCGGAAGCCGCAAGGATAATTCCGCTGGTTGTGGTTTCTTCAACCTCAACTGCCTTAACAACAACTCTGTCTGCAAGCGGTTTAATAGTCATAATATATTACCTCCGATAAATAATTTGTCCGATAAACGATTTGTTGTTTTTAGCACTCAAAACTCCCGAGTGCTAATTTGTATTTTAGTACCTTATGGCAGAAAAATCAAGCCCTTTTTCCAAAATTTACAATATGGTCATATTCTGCCCGAAAAAGCAACGAATATCTTACAATATTGTAACATTAATTGACTTTGAAGATAAAAATTGATATTATAAAAACGGTCTAACGCATGAATCGGGGTGAAATATTGGAAAAGATTAAAAAGTTTCTTATATCAGACTGGTTTACGGTGATTCTTCTTGTTTCAGCAGCCGGCGTTGTTTTCAGCGGCAGCGAAATCATCGGTACAATTATTTTTGTGCTTACATTCGGCGTTACAATGGCACTTACCAACGATTGGATGCCCCTTCTTCAGATTATTATGTTCACAACCTGCTTTGCGATACGGTGCAAAAATTCATTCAGCACATTTCTCGGCTACTGGTGGGTTGTGCCGATTATGGTTGTTCTGATTGTTATTCATTTTGTCCGTTTCAAGGCAAAATTTTCTAAAGGCATGTGTTTCAAGGGAATTCTCGCCACCTCGCTTGCCGTAACCCTCGGCGGCGTCGGTATTATTACATTTAAAGAATATTTCTTCTACACATCAATTTTCAATGTTTTCATGCTCGGATTTGCAATGCTCATAATTTATTCCTACATGAGCGGTACTTTAAAGGCAAGCAACGAATATTCTTTTGGTGAAAAGTTCTCCAAAATGATGGTCTGCGTTATCTGTCTGCTTGCCGTCTGCCTTTTTGAAGAATATTTCAGCAACCGTGAGCTTCTTACGGACGGCTTTGAAATTGTTCCTTTCCAATGGCGCAACAACGGCGCAACAATGCTCATGCTTGCAATGCCCTTTGCATTTTATCTTTCCGCAAAGGATTTCGGCTTTTTCTTCCTCGGCATTCTCGATTATGTTCTGATTCTTTTCACGGGTTCAAGAGGCGGTATGCTTTTCGGTATTGTAGAACTTATAATCTGCATTGTTGCAATGTTTGTTCTTGACAAAAGACACCGTCCCGCAATTGCGGCGATAGTCGGTGTTGCACTTGTTATGACGGCTCTTACATACAGAACATGGATTGATATGATGAGTTACACTCTTCTCCGACTCATCGACCCCGACGAAAATTCAATCCGTCTTCAGCTCATTTCCCGAGGAATCGAGGATTTCAAGGCGAATCCGATTTTCGGCAGAGGAATAGGCTACATGGGCAACAGAGATGTTCACAAAAGTGCGGATTTTGCGCTTTGCTGGTATCATTGCTCACCCGTTCAGATTTTCGGAAGCTTCGGTGTCTGCGGCATTGCCGCCTACGGATATCTTATTTATCTGCGTATCAAAACATTACACAGAAATCTCACATTCTTTAATATAATAATATTTATTTCTTATATCGGACTTGAACTTATGTCGCTCGTCAATCCCGGTATTTTTGCACCGTTCCCCTATCTTTTCCTCATCACGATTTATTTTGTTATGATAGAAAAATGCAATAATGATGCGGACAAAAAAGTTCTTTCCAAAATTATGAAAGGTGAAAAACCATGAATGTTCTCTCAATAGGCAACAGCTTTTCAACCAACGCGCATAAATTTCTTCCTCACATGGCAAAGGCGGCAGGAAAGGAGCTTCTTCTCTGCAATCTTTTCATCGGCGGCTGCTCGCTCGAACAGCATTGGAACAACTGGCACGAAGAAAAGGATGCATATGATTATGAAATATATCTTCCGTTTGAAACAGAGATGAACAGACCTGACGGCGTTGCGCTTCACGAAGCGGTTGAGGATGAGGACTGGGATGTTATAACTCTTCAGCAGTGCAGCCATTTAAGCGGAATCCCCGAGAGCTATTCGCCCTATCTTTCAGAGCTTACGGAATACTGCAGAATGATGAAGCCCGATGCAAGAATAATGCTCCACCAGACGTGGGCATACGAAAGCGGATGTCAGCATCCCGGCTTTGCAAACTACGGAAGAAGTCAGCAGGAAATGTACCGTGCGCTGACCGAAGCCTATGCCGATGCTTCTCTTGAAGCTGATATTGATTTGATTATCCCGAGCGGCAGAGCATGGCAGACAGCAAGAAACACACCCATCGGCGATAAACTCACGGAAGACGGATACCACGGCAACGACCTCGGCTGCTACCTTGCAAGCGCATGTTTTTATGAAATGATTTTTGAAGAAAGCATATTCGGCAACAGCTTCATGCTGCCAGATGTACCCGAACAGGTTGTTGAAATCCTCAAACTCTGCGCCCATACGGCGGTAGAAAACGGGATAATAAGAAAACAGTAAAATCAATTCGGAATTCACATTTATATTGCCACGCAAAAGCTGATGTTCTCTCCCTCAGGGTCCATGACCCAGCCGCTGACGGCGGCGGTCCCCTCTGTCTGCTTTCGCAGACATCTCCCCACACTGTGGGGAGTCACCCTCGTCAGAGGGAGCCTGAACAAAAAGCGTCTGTATAACAATTGGTTTCTTCATTGATATTGCTTGCTCCTTGGGCTTCCTCTGACGAGGAAGCTGTCCGTAGGACTGAAGGAGAGATTTTAATTCACATAACAGACACTTAATTTGAATAATACACCCTATTGTAATTAATAGGAGAAAAGCCGATGAAAAAACGCAAAAAATTATTTTTATTGCTTATCCCTGTTGCTTTGATACTTTTCTTTGTTTTGTTTATTCAGATTCAAAGCAGAACCGCATCAGACTATTTCAGGGATGTCAAACCTTCGGTCTATATTCCCCGCGGCATAGCCGACACCTACACCGACTTGTTAGGTTTCAGCATTGATGAACACAAGCTTTGGGAATATAAGCTCAATTTCACCGAAAAGAATGAAATCGAAGAAGATTTGGATAACGGAAAATGGAATAAAATTACTGACGAAACCATGCCCGAGATAGCATACTATTTTACGGTTAATTCCGATTCATATATGCCTGATGATATTTCCGATGACTCATACTATTGCATATATGATTTTTCATTAAAAAGATTTATCGGCATTGATGAAGATGTTGCAATACTCGGTTGGCACAGAGCATTGTTTATCTTTGACAAAGAGACCTCTCGTTATTATTGCGTGAGTATGTCTGTATAACCCCAAAAACAACCCCCTCGGAATTCAAAAAACCGAGGGGGTTACTTGTATTTTAAAGTTCAATTTCGAGGCATGAATAACCGAGAAGCTTGTTGCTCACGCTGTCGGGCTGATGTCCGCCGATATAGAGAGTAATCTTTCCGTCGGGGTCAACTCTCTCGCCGTCCATGGTAACAGCCTTAATCCAGTAGCGGTCAATATCGAGGGTAACTTCCTTCTTTTCGCCTGCTTCAAGGGGAATGGATTTGAGTGAGCAAAGCTGACAATGAGGAGTTGCAACACGGCTGTCTGTATAAGCGGCATAAACCTGAACAATTTCCTTGCCTGCGATACTGCCTGCGTTTTCAACCTCTGCGCTGACTGTTATCTTTTCACCGTCTGCCGAAACAACCTTTGCATTTACATATTTATAATTTGTATACGAAAGACCGAAGCCGAAAGGATAAAGTGCATCGCCGTCAATATATCTGTAGGTTCTGCCCTTCATGTTATAATCCTCAAAATCGGGCATAACGTGGTCGCCCTTATAGATTGTGATGGGAAGCTTTGCCGAGGGATTTGCATCACCTGCAAGAATATTTGCAAGAGCAAGACCGCCCATTGAGCCGGGATACCATGCGTGGATAACTGCCTTTGCGTGGTTTCTCACCTTTTCGCCGATGTCAATGGAGCTGCCGCAAAGAAGAACAACAACAACATTTTCGCATACATCGCATACTGCCTCCGCAAGCTTCTGCTGAGTCGCAGGAAGATAAAGCGTACGCTTGTCGCCGCATGAGGTGTAGTCATTATCAAAGCCTGTGTCTTCACCCTCAATTGACTGGTCAAGACCGAGCGCAAGAATTGTTATATCAGCTTCGGCGGCGGTTGCAATGCCGTCGCTTATCATATTCTGGAAACCGCTCCAATGGTTGAGATATTCGTCGCAGTAGTTGCATCCCTTTTCAACGCTGATTTCAGCGCCCTTGAACACTCTTCTGATACCGTCGGCAACGGTCACATATTCGGATGCATAGCCGTTGTAGTTGCCCTCAAGAGCAGTAACGGAAAGAGCGTTGGGTCCGATAACGGCAATCTTCTTGTTTGTGTTCTTATTAAGAGGAAGGAAGTTTTCTTTGTTATCAAGAAGGACTATGCACTGCTCTGCGGTCTTGAGGTTGAGTGCCTTGTGTTCCTTGCTGTCGAGCTTATCGTAGCCGATATCCGAGTAAGGTCTTACCTCTTCAAATTCGCCGAGGAGATAACGGATTGTGAAAAGATTTTCGGCTGCTGCAGTGATTTCATCCTCTGTTACGAAATCTTCTTCATATGCATCGATAAGTGCATCGTATGTTTCGCCGCAGTTGAGATCGCAGGTATTCTTAAGTGCAACTGCAGCCGCTTCAGCTTTTGTTTCAACAAACTTATGGAATTTATAAATATCTCCGAGTGCACCGCAGTCAGAAACGATATAGCCGTCAAAGTTCCACTTTTTGCGAAGAACATCAACAAGAAGATATGAATGAGCGCAGCAGGGCTGACCGTTCGTTCTGTTATATGCACCCATAACACCTGCAACGCCTGATTTAACGGTTTTTTCAAAAGCGGGAAGATATGTTTCCCACATATCGTGCATATCAACTACCGCATCAAAGCCGTGCCTTGTTTTTTCGGGACCCGAATGCACCGCAAAATGCTTTGAGCAAGCGCATGCCTTATAAAATTCACCCTTGCCCTGAATTCCCTTAATAAATGAAACACCGAGTTCAGCAGTAAGAAACGGGTCCTCGCCGAAGGTTTCCTGACCTCTGCCCCAACGGGGGTCACGGAAAATATTGATATTGGGCGCCCAGAAGGTAAGTCCCTTGAAAATATCGTGGTCGCCGTACTTTACATGCTTATTGTATTTTGCTCTGCCCTCGGTTGAAATAACATCGGCAACTTCGCCCACAAGTTCGGGGTCAAAGGTTGATGCCATAGCGATTGCATGGGGGAAAACCGTCGCTGTTCCTGCTCTTGCAACGCCATGTGAGCCTTCATTCCACCAGTTATATTCGTCAATTCCGAGTCTTTCGATTGCGGGAGCATTATAAAGAAGCTGAGTCATCTTTTCCTCAACAGTCATTTTTGCAACTAATTCCTTTGCTTTTTGTTTTGCGATTTCTTTTGTCATTCCGAAACCTCCTGTCGGTTAATAAATAGAGTATATATCAATATTCAAATAAAAGTCAATAGAAAATAAGGTATTGTATAATCAAGTTTATAATGATATAATTTTAAAAGATTAAAACCGAAAGAGGTGCGCCGTGTCACAGAAATCAAATCTCAAAACAAACCCCGATGCCTGCCCGCTTGCGAAGAAATGCGGCGGCTGTCAGCTTCAGAACATGAGCTATGAGCGTCAGCTTAAATGGAAGCAGGCAAGGTGCGAAATACTTCTCAAAAAATTCGGCAAGGTTGATAAAATCATCGGCATGGACAGCCCTTATCATTACCGCAACAAGGTTCAGGCTGCTTTCGGCAGAACAAAAAGCGGCAAAATAATCTCGGGCGTTTATCAGTCGGGCACACACAGAATAGTTACGGTTGACAGCTGCATGACCGAAGATATAATTGCCGATGAAATTATCGTTGATATCCGTAACATGCTCCCAAAATTCAAAATATGGACTTATGATGAGGACAGAGGCACGGGCTTTCTTCGCCACGTTCTTGTTAAAAGAGGCTTCACAAGCGGCGAGGTTATGGTTGTAATCGTCGGCGCAAGCGGATATTTCCCTATGAAAAAGAAATTCACCTCTGCTCTGCTTGAAAAGCATCCCGAAATAACAACGGTTGTTCTTAATATCAATCCCAAAAAGACAAATCTTGTTCTCGGTGACAAGGAAGAAATACTCTACGGCAACGGATATATTGAAGATACCCTCTGCGGCAGAGTTTTCAGAATTTCACCGAAATCGTTTTATCAGATAAATCCCGTGCAGACCGAAAAGCTCTATAACAAAGCCATGGAGCTTGCAGGGCTTGATAAAAACATCTCTGTTCTCGATGCATACTGCGGAATCGGAACAATCGGACTTGTTGCCGCAAAAACGGCAGGCAGGGTTATCGGCGTTGAACTTAACCCCGATGCCGTCAAAGATGCGATTTTCAATGCAAAACGCAACAATGTCGGGAACACTTATTTCTATTGCGACGATGCAAGCGAATTCATGCATAAGGCAGCAGCCGAAGGCGAAAAATTCGATGTTGTTTTCATGGATCCTCCCCGTTCGGGAAGCACCAAAAAATTCATTGAAGCTCTTGCCGTCACAAATCCCAAAACAGTTGTTTATATATCCTGCAACCCTGAAACACTTGCAAGAGATCTGGAAATGCTTGCCAAAAAGGGATATAAAGTCAAAAAAATCTGCCCCGTGGATATGTTCCCCCACACAAATCATATAGAGACGGTTGTTCTTTTGTCCCAACGCAGACCGGACACACATATCGACATAAAGCTTGACCTTTCAGAGCTTGATATTACTGCCACTGAGACGAAGGCTACATATCAGGAAATCAAGGATTATGTGCTTGAGAAGTTTGGCTTAATAGTGTCTTCCCTTTATATCTCACAAGTGAAAACCAAGTGTGGCATTATTGAGCGTGAGAATTATAACAAGGGCAAAGAAGGACACAGAGTGCCGCAGTGTCCTAAAGAAAAAGAAGAAGCTATTATGGATGCGTTGAGGAATTTTAGAATGATATAATTTAAAATTGAATATTCACATATTCGACTAATCTACTATTATAAGGTAGAATAAAGCTACTAAAATAATAGGAGGTTTTTATTATGTCAAACAAAAAATCTATCAGTTACCGCCAAGTTGGTGATTATTTAATCCCTAATCTCATCTTACCACCTGAAGAAGCAAATGTTGCTCTCGGCAAATGGGGAATGATGCACAAAGATTATCTTCAAAAGAATAAGAAGGTATTTTTCAATACACTGCTTATGCAAAGCAAACTGTATCAGTACTGCGCTGAGGTTGAAAAGCAGGCAAAAGAAATGTTTGAGTTTTTGATTAAACAGATAAAAGTAAGTGAAGCTGTTATAGAGGAATTGAAAGAGCAAAAACAATGGGAGTGGGTGCAGATACTGGGCAACATTCAGCAACAAGCAAAAGAAATTGTACTTGATGAACTGATATACAAATAAAAACAGCCAGGCATTTGAATATTGTATAGCAACAGCACGACTTTCAAGAAACTGTAAGCCGTGCTGTTGCTGTTATGCGTATGTTTTTATAATTTCTTCTGCAACAACCTTCTTGGAAACACATCGGTCCATCGCCTGTTTTTCTATGTAGCGATGTGCACCTTGTTCGTCCATTTTAAGTTCGCTGATAAGTAGCCATTTTGCCCGGTTGACAATACGGATTTCTTCCATTTTTTCTTCGATGGATAGTGTTTTCTTTTCAGTCTTTCTAAGTTTTTCCCGTGCACTTGAAAGCCAGCTGAGAGCAATTGCCATTGTCGGCTTTGAGGTTGGCTTTGGAAGCACAAACACACCGTGTTCCGCAACCTTGTCGTAGATTTCCGCTTGATGTTCCGCCCGTACCATTAGGAGTACGACGGTCTCTTTTGAACTACCTGTGTCAATTGCAAAACGAG
>JAFTUG010000019.1 GCA_017466365.1 Clostridia bacterium
GATTGTTTGGGCTCCCTCAAGAGGGAGCTGGCGGTACGCCTGAAGGAGTTTGCATTTTCCGTCAAGAAGCTGCTTTTCGGGCGGATAATATCCGCCCCTACCGCAGACCATATTGTCTTATGGAACTGCGGTGAATCTTACAGAGGGGATTTGGTAGAAGTTGCACACGAGAATGCTTCTGTTGTATTCGTAACAGAGGGTATCAATTCCCCGGAGGGGATTAGGTAGAGTTTTCTGGATGGAATTCCTTATATCACATTTGTTACGTATCAATTCCCCAGAGGGGATTTGGTAGATTATATTTAGGAGTGTATTTTTATGTCAATGTCAAAGAAAGTATCAATTCCCCGGAGGGGATTTGGTAGATTTTATGTTGCCATACACAGTTCTTTCAGCCGCGCTCGTATCAATTCCCCAGAGGGGATTTGGTAGTCGGCAAAAAAGTAAAGCCCATTAAAGTCGGCAAAGGGTATCAATTCCCCAAAGTGGATTAGGTAGAACAACATTTAGTTGTCATAATATGATAGCACACGACCTCCTTATTGTCAAGAAAGCGAGCGCTCAAAACACCCTTAAGGCATTTGGCTTCCGACAGCAACTCCGATATGTATTTTAATGAAAAATAATATAAATTAAAATTTAAATTTAACTTTTTTTGAACTTCCTTGCGAAAAGCTCTGCCCGCTTATGTTATATATGGTAGCGGAGAAACATTGCCGATAATGTCAAAACTCGAAAAACATTGACACTTTAAAGGGCATATGTTAAAATTTTTTCATACAAAAAATTAAAAAGGAGGAGTCAAAAGTTGCATAATTCCAAATACAAATGCACTTATTTGCTGCGTCAGCAAACACCGCTTATTCACTTTCAATACAGGCAGCCCCATGCCGCGTTGAGAGCAAGCGAGGTAAAGCCCATGCTGGATAGATTTATGCAAAATTTCATCAAAAAGCATAATCTTAAAATTCCCAAGGATTGGTATATCGATATCCCCGAAGGAAACAGCTTTGCTAAACCGTTCAACTACAAAATGAGCATTAAAACCGATGCTGAACCCGAAACCGTACAAAGCAACAATCTTTATTTCGGCAAAATGGGTCATAAGGTTTCTCCTGCAGAAGCACTCATTTTTAAGTGCAAGAATTCTGACGGAACAATTATTAACGGTGTTAAGCTTGAAATCCTATGTTTTCTTGAAACAAAGGCTGAAATTTCCGAAAGCCTCAAGGGCTGCGGTCTGGCAGATAAGTTTTCGCTCAACGAGCTTATCGGTTTTATTTTGCCTGCCTTTTTTGCTCTGACCTGCTTCGGAACAAGAGCCACAAAGGGATTCGGCAGCTTTAATGTTGACGGAGAAAAGCTGTCGGAGGCTTACATTCATCTTTTTGTGCCTGTTTTCTATAAGATACCTTACATGGCGGTTCAGGGTCACAAAGAAATCATGGATGATATCTGGGTTATTTCAGGTCTTATGAAATCGGGCTTTAACTTCGGAAAAGGCAGCTATTATAAAGGCAGAGCGCTTATTTATCTCCGAGAAACACAAAACAAAAAAATCGGTGCAGATAAGGCATTCATCAAGAAAAAGGTTCTCACCAACGGAGAAGACCGCAACAGAAACAGCGAGGACTGCTATGAGTATGATGAGTTCCGCTTTGTCAGAGCCATGCTCGGCTTGCCGCAGGACTATACATACAGAAAATCCGTAAACACAACCAGAGAGGGCAAGGTCAGCATTTCCCCTGCAAAAGGAAACAGCGTTGAACGCTTTGCCTCCCCTGTTCGTTTTGTTCCCAACGGAAAAGAGCTTTATATTGTTCCCGATGAAATTCCCGCTGAAATGTTCAATGCCGAATTCAAGTTCAAATCCGAAAGAGCAAGCTCCGAAATTAAAACTCCGTCGGATTCCGAATTTAACCTTATCGAATATCTTGATTGGTTTATGAATGCATTCAACACCAAAACAAATCTTAAAAACGGTGAATTTACGGAAAACGACAGAATGAGAATAAGCAAAACCGTTACCAGAACCATCGCAAAAAATCTTACAATAAGAAAGTGCTCGGGAAAGGCGGGTGACAGCAATGCGTAACTATGCCGCAATTACCATAGGTCCGATTATTGAAACAATTTCAAGCGTTTCAACCCCCGGTGCGCTTTGGTGTGCAAGCGGAATGTTTTCAGACCTTGCAAGCAGCCTGTGCAGGAAAATTCTCGGGCAGATACCCGAAGCAAAAATAATCTCCCCCGCATACGATGAAAAGCTTGACTGCAAGGACGGCATCGGAAGATGGCATGACAGAATTTTCTTCCATTGCCCTCTCGGAGATGATGAGCTTTATGAAAAGCTTAAAAGCATCAGCGAAGAGGCGAAGAATGAGCTTGCGGATAATATTTGCAAAGCCATAGGCTCAAACAACGCAGATGCCGTTGCGGACTATATCCGAAACTACATTCAAATCAATTGGATTACCGCTCCCCAAGACACAGCAGAGGCAGACGGAAAAAACTGCATTCTGAATTTATCGAAATATCTCGATTCCGCCGAATTATCAGCCAATTTTTCACACAACGAAACAAGCAGTCCGCTCACCCGTCTCTTTAACGGAGAGGATGGCGCAAAAAATTCATTTATTAAAAAATGCTGGCTGGTTCCCGAAGGTAAAAAGATACAAATTCTTGACAGCTTCGGCAAAATCCGTGATATTTCAAGCATAGCAAATCCCAATGACAAAAAGGACGGCAAAAAAATCCGCTCATATTTCGCTGTTGTTCAGTCTGACGGCGACGGAATGGGCAAATGCCTTGAAAGCTGTTCATCTGCCGACGATGTGAAAGCATTTTCACAAGTGTGCATAAAGTACACGCAAGAGGCTTCCGAGCTTATCGGCGCATACGGCGGTCTTACGGTATATGCCGGCGGTGATGATTTGCTTTTCCTTGCTCCTCTTGAAGGATTAAACGGCGAAAACATACTCACCCTTTGCAAAAACATAACACAGACCTTCAATGAATCTTTCTCCGATTTCAGCAGTAAGAGCGGCTGCACCGCTCCGACTCTTTCATTCGGATTAACGGTTAACTTCACTTCATCGCCTCTTTACGAAGCAGTCAAAGAGGTTATTCCTCTGCTTATGCATGATGCTAAATCGGGCGAAAAGAACAAAATCGCAATTGCATTCCATAAGCACAGCGGTCAGTCCTCAAAGTTTGTTGCTCCGAACCGTTGGGAGGATAACACTCCTTTGGGTGAGCTTGAAAAGCTTATCGGCAAAAGCCTTGCCGCAACAAGCAATGCGGATGAAACAATCAGATCCGTTCTGTATGCGCTGGATACCTTCAGCAGCGCTTATGAGCTTTGCCGTTCAAAAAACATCGATACACAGAACTTTTTCGATAATACCTTTGATAATGACGGACAAGCAGGAAACAGAGCATATATTAATTCCGTTAAGAAATTCGGCGACATTATTGCTTCTGACGGCAGCTGCCTTGCAACTGACGGAAACGCGAAAATCGCAGGAAGCATGACCGATAAAGAAACCAACATTCTCAACGCAATGCTGCGATTTGCGAAGCTTTATTCAGAAAGAGGTGACGGATAATGCAGGACTATCTTATAAAACTGACTCCGCTTGAACCGTATTTCTTTGGCGGTGAGCAAAACTTTGCTTACGGTCAGGTTTCAAGAGAGGTTAAGCAAAGCTATTTTATCAAATCGCTTAATACTCCGTCGCAAACAACGCTTCTCGGTGCGCTGCGTTATGCCGTGCTTGCGGTTGAAAACGCATTGATTACGGATTACAAGAGTGCCGAGCAGAAAGAAACGGCTAACCGCCTTGTCGGCGAAAAAAGCTTTTCGTTCTCCGAAAAACGAAATTACGGTGCAATAGATTCCATTTCACCTCTTTTTATTATCGACGGTGATGATTATTATGTTCCCACACCCATGAATCATAAGGCATCGGAAAGCTGCTATGCTCCCCTGAATATCGGTGCTTGCGGAAAAGTCAGAATGAGCAGCGGCAACGGTCTTTATGCCGAAGATTATTCCGCAAAAGAAGGCTGCGGCGGCGGATGGACAAAGCTCGACGGCTCGCTCGAGATTTTAAAGGATGAGGAAATCTTCTCAAGCATTGTCAAGGTGGGAATCAATGCTCACAGAACAGACGGAAAGCTTGATAATAAAGAAAGCTACTTCAAGAAAGAATATAAGAATCTTGAAAAGGGTTCTTTTGCATTCTTTGCCAAAACAGAGCCTTCCGTCGGCGATAAGCTCTGTGACGGAATAACGGTATTCCTCGGGCAGAACAAATCAGCCTTCAAGCTTTGTGCCGAAAAGCGCAGCAACGATTTGTTCGACAAAATTGCCTCGGCATTCTCCGGAAAGTCAAACATTTCTTTCTGTTATGCCGCAGGTGACTGCTACATTGAAAATACTCCCGCAGATATGTTTATTGCTCAATCGCAGCTTTTCAGACATTTGACAACAAACAGCGATTCCCGTTTCTATTACAGAATTAACAAAAGCGAGAATCTTTACAGACTCATCAAAGCAGGTGCTGTTTTCTACACGGAATCAGATGAATTTGTTCAGAACGAAAACTGCATTAAGGCAGGAATGAATACACTTGTCCATATAGGAGGTAAAAAATAATGAAAACATATATTTATATTTTAAAATGTCTCACTAACCTTCATGTCGGCAACGGAGACGTTAACTATAATGTTATTGATAACGAGGTTGAAAAGGACCCCGTAACCCAATATCCGACCATTAACTCTTCCGGTGTCAAGGGTGCTTTAAGGCAGTATTTCGAGCAGACAAAGTCCGATAAAGTAACTGCTCTTTTCGGCTCCGCCTCCGGTTCATCATCGGAAAACACAACACCCGGAAGCCTTAAAATAATGCAGGCAAATATGCTTGCAAGACCCGTCAGAGCATCAAAGGGCGCAGAAGCATATTACATGGCAACAACCAAAGCTGCTCTTGACCAGTTTGAAAACACAGCTGAAAATCTCGCAAAAATCACAAAGCTTTCAACCAACGCTATTGACAGTGCAAAGAACTACCGTTCCGTAAATGAAGCAATCGCTCTCGAAGGCTATGGCGTTGAAAACAAGCTTGAGGATGAAAGCCTTAAGTCTGCTCTGGCAAATCTGATAGGCGGCAGCTTTGCAATTCTTTCGGATTCAACCTTCAGAAAGTTCCCTCTTCCCGTAGTTGCAAGAAACTATCTTGAAAACGGAATAAGCAAAAATCTTTGGTATGAGGAGCTTGTACCTCACGAAACCGTTTTCTGGTTTGCGGTTATGGGTAATGACGAGGCTCTTAACTCATTTGACAGCACGGTTAACGGTCAGGTTGTTCAGTTCGGCGGAAACGCTTCAATCGGCTGCGGTCAGTGCCTTATTTCAAAACTGGAGGGTTAATTTATGTCAAAACAGAGAATAGACGAATATTTGCCCTTTGCATACGAAGCATTAAGCGAATGCGGAGTTGCGGCAAATAACGAAATAAACAAAACCTTCAGAGGTCAGATTTCAACCTTCGGTGCTGCGATTACCATGGGCAGCCTGCTTGCTTCCGTAGCATTTTTCAGCGAGCAGGGCAGCGCAACAACAGAGCGCCAAAAGCTGATGAAATCAATTCATTATGTAATTCTCAAAAGTGAGAGCAAGGATACATCAAGCTGCAGCAACAACAGTCTTTTCATGCTGGTCAAAAACACACAGAAGGATCAGATTGACAGCCTCAAAGAAAAAATCCTTGATGCCGCTATCGCTTTGAAGCTTGCAATGAATCTTTACAGCCTCAAAAAAGACGGAAAGAACGGAGGATAATAAATGCCTGCAAATAATTTATCCTGGTTTTTTAATGTTGAATATTTTGACAGAGCATTCGATTCCGCATCGGACATGTCAATACCCAACAAAACCCTGCAAAACGCAAGACCGAAGGCATACAAAGCCTCGGGCAAAGCTCTGCCCGGACAAAAATCATTTGTTCTTCAGGTTGAATATCCCGGTCTTATGGCAGGTGTAGGCTATCCCCATGCGGCAGGTGCTGAAGGCGAGGTTTGCGCCGGCTGCTCTCTTGACTATGTAACAGGTCTGCCCTACATTCCCGGCTCTTCCGTAAAAGGAATTCTTCGCTCGGCATTTGAGCATGAGGGCTATATCAAAGAAATTCTCGAAGATGAAGAAGCCGATGTTAAAGCGCTCGAAGAAGAGATATTTACTAATTCGGATATCTTCCTTGATGCATTTCCGACAGACGGCATGTGCAACGGTGTGCTTGAAATTGAAAACATAACGCCGCACCATAATTCATCTCTCGGCACTCTTTCGGAGCCTACTCCCCTTACCTTCGCAAAGGTAAAACCCGATGTGGTTTTTGAATTCGGATTTATACTTAAAGACGGCGATACCGTCAGCGCAGAAAAGAAGCTTGAGCTTTTCAAGCAGATTATTCTTGACCTCGGTGTCGGTGCAAAAACCAATGTAGGTTTCGGCAGATTTACGGATGAAATAAAGCCCGTCACTCCGGCAGCAGCACCTTCTGCCGAGCAAACAGCTTCCGAAAGACCTCCTTTCAGAAGATACGAGGAAGGCAAGTGCCGCACCTGCGGAAAACCCGTAACGGCTATCAACAGAAATACAAACAAGCCGTTCCCTTACTGCTATGAATGCAATCAAAAATTCCGAAACAGATAAGGAGAAAAATATGGATAACACAGCCTCTGCTCTCTACAGTTATCATACCTTTATTTTTCCGTTCCTGTGGAATGACGGCGGAAAGGTCAGCAGAAAAGAATTTGAAAAGTGCCTCAACAAGCAATTATGGAAACCAGACATATTCGGGCAATACAGAAACGATGAGGCTTCCGTCAGCAGCGAATATTATTCCGCATATCAGTATTTCAACAATGCGGCAAGAGCCGTAATCTATACCTTTGAAGATAATGATAAACAGTCCGTAAGATGCTTCAGATACTTGACGGAGCAGCTGAAAAGCAAGGACCACAACATTAAATATCACATCAAAAAAGGTGATGTTGAATATATCCTTCGCATTAACGGCATAAGACTGAAGCTTTATAACACGGGAATAGGTCTGCTGATATATGAGCTTGAAAATCAGGATTATCCTTTAATCGATGATATTAACAAAATCAACGATTTAGGGCGCAGAATATCCAGACCCTTCTATAATTCCGAAAACTCAACGTGTTCGCTTTGTGCGGACAGCATTTCAATTTCGGGAATCACGGATATCCGCGGCAATAAAATTTTTTCGCAGCTCAGCGGCGCACCCGCTCCGTCGAACCCCGCCAAAACCGAGATTGCAAGAATTGTCACCTTCCTTCTTGAGGATAATGACCGCAAGGTAACAATCAATAAAGCAGGAAAGAAAATCAACGAGTTCTTTATTGAGCCTATTATTGATGACCGCATGTTTGTTGCCTGCTATATTAACAACAAGGAATTTGCCGATCTGCTTGCACAGAGAAACAAGGACGGCGAATACAGATATCTTTCGGATGCGGAAGAAAAAAGCCCCGATGACAGAGCTTTCAACATTTCGCGCAAGCTTTATGAAACCATTTTTGTTGACGGTGACGGTTTAAGCTGTCACAGCAGAGAAATGCTCAAAAGAATGCTTGCGGAAAATGTTTATGACCGTTGGATAGAGTTTCGTGACAAAGGCGAGTTGAGCGGAACTGTTCACGGCATCAGTGAATACAGCATGATATGCATTTCCGCAAGCCTGTTTTCCGCCAATGCTTTTTTAACCGAATATATAGAAATAGCAATGCTGGTTCTCGCACAAAGAGCATCTTTGCTTGCGTTTGAACGCAGAATCAGCGAGGTTTCATCCAATAAAAAAGGCGAAAAAGAGCTTCAGGAGCAGTATATTGATTTCGACAGCCAATATATGCTTCACGAGGTTACCGCGCAGCAGCAGGGAATTGAAATTTTCAATATAATTCTCGAAAAGATGTTCATTAAAGACGAAAAAGCAGATGTTGAAAATCAGATTCGCAATCTTTTTGAACTCAAAAACTTCAAAAGCGACAGAATTATGAACGGAATTCTCTTTGGTTTGGCTGTTCTCGGAACCATAGAAATCGTCTCAATCATTGCAGATTGGGTAAAAACATTCTTTTGTTGAAAAATAACATAACAAAGCACCGATTGGTTTGCAAATTGCAGATCAATCGGTGCTTATTTTTTCATAATAACAGACGCCTTCCGTCATGTCGGGCAGTCTGTTGTTTTTGCTTGTACAGCTCATGTGTCAGGTGTTTCGGGTGGGATGCGGTGGGGTAGTTTTTTGACGACCTTGGTCCCGATTGGGAAGAGTTTCAATTCCCCGGAGGGGATTTGGTAGGTCTTGCAAAAGAGATTAAAGAAAGCGAAGCTTTCAATGTATCAATTCCCCAGAGGGGATTTGGTAGGTCTTGCAAAAGAGATTAAAGAAAGCGAAGCTTTCAATGTATCAATTCCCCAGAGGGGATTTGGTAGAGTTGAATACCAGACTTCATCAGAAGAAGGAGTATTCGTATCAATTCCCCGGAGGGGATTTGGTAGAGTACAAACTGAAACTTAAAGAATCATAAGTCTGTATCAATTCCCCAGAGGGGATTTGGTAGTTGTACCTTTGGGAGAGAATCAAGATTCTCCGGTATCAATTCCCCAGAGGGGATTTGGTAGTGGCTCGAAGAAAACGAAATCGCAACAATTGAGTAAAAGTATCAATTCCCCAGAGGGGATTTGGTAGTTATTATGAAGATTACAGCAAAGAACGGAACACTGTATCAATTCCCCAGAAGAGATAGGTAGTTTGTAGGGCGGGGGCTTGCTCCCGCCGTTATTTTTGTTGCTCCGCAAAA
>JAFTUG010000020.1 GCA_017466365.1 Clostridia bacterium
ATACTATGTGGTACTGACATCTGTACTTTGTGTGGGATGAACTTCTTATCTCGCTTTCTTTTTTCATAAAAATTGAACCTCCTTGTATTTTAGTAATGCGGCTGCCAAACCACTACTATTATACTTGGGGGTTTGATTTTCTTTCGAGCCTTTTGGGCTTGCTTTAAGCTCGCCCGTTTTGGCTTTACTAAAGTCTTTTTTCACCCCCGTCTGTACCGGGGGTTTATTTCCACACCTAAAGGCACCAACTAAACAGCCCTCCGGGATTAAACCTCGGAGGGCTGTTTGCCGTTGAGCATAAGAATTGAACATTCTTTGTGAAGATAATGGGGCACAGCAATATAAGCAGGGTTATTATGTTTGCTCAAAGTCAGAAATAAAGTTCTGCATATTGCTTGATAATCTTTCTGGCTTTGATTGCCGCATCGGGGTCTTTGTCGAGTAAGTGGCCTGAATTTTTATAAAGAACGAAATCGTGCTTAATACCGGCCCGGGCAAGCTTACGCTCAAAATCCTCTATGTGCTTTGCCGGAATAAGGTCATCTTTTTTTCCGTAAAAAATTGCGGTAGGGATGCAGTTCTCATCAACGTAGTTTATAGGTGAGATTTCACTTAAAGCTTTTTGTGAAGCTTCGTTATTTAAAGTTTCTTTTGATATATCTGCATTGCATACCTGTGACAGGAGTCCGTATTTCCAGCTTTCAAATTCACCTTTAATGCCCATAAGAAAATCTTCCCTAGTGCAATCGGTAGGCGGGCAGTAGCAACAGACTGCCGAGGGCTTAATCGGCGAAACTTCCTTTTTTGTGTAAGCATAAAGAAGTGCGATATGTGAACCTGCAGATCCGCCGGATAAAATAAGCCCATTTATATTGTAACCGTATTCGCTGCATTTTTGCTTTATGGTGTTAAGTGAGTTTGTTACATCATCAAGCACATGATGGACATTTATGCTTTTAGAAACATATCGGTAATTAATAGCGGCGCATATATATCCAAGTTCTGAAAAAAACTCTGCATCGGGAGTGTGATCAGATTTATCACCCTCAGTCCAGCCGCCGCCATGTATAAAAAGTATCAGTCCCGATTGGGAAACAGGCTTTTCAGGAATATAAATGTCAGCTTTCTGTCTTTCATGGGTACCATAAGAAAAATCTTTAAAAACAGTCATATTCATTCCCCGGTAAACACCTCTTTAATTGCTTCCAGATAGCCGTAACCGTAAAAGTCATCAGGCTGGAGATAGCTTGTTTCGGTCCATTCATTCCAACTGTTAACTGTTATGAACGGAGCTTTCATAACGCCCTTTTCCATTGACTCATCAGCAAATTTCTTGACCTTTTCGCAGGCGATTCTGAAATTTTCGGGAGTGTTGTTTTTAACAACGCCGGGAATGAACTTGTTGAATCTCACGTTATTATCCCAGCCTACTGAAATGTTGGGATAGAAAGGCACATTCATCAACTTGGTTTCTTCTTCAAGATTTTCAATATAAGCGTCGGTCTGCTGCGCATAGTCGCCGTCGGGGTCAACGCAGGAAAACCAGTTGTAATTTGTAACGGAATCAAATCCGAGATAATCATAAAGCTCATAAACTGTCATGCCTTTGCAGTCGTCACCGTCATTAAGCCAGTTATATGTATGTCCTTTCCAGTTTACAGCCTGAAAATGGAGGCCCTTGAAGCCTGCTTCAACGGTTTTTCTTCGGAATTCTTCAAGACCTTTTTTGCATTCCTGAGTTGTGCCGAATGTACGGATGAAGTTGTCAACATCAAAAACCATGTAGACGGGGCATCCGTCAATCATATAGTAATTTTCACGCTTGAAATATTTTTCGATTGTTCTGTCGCATATCTCTGAAAAAATTTCGGGAGTAACAACACCGCTCCAGATAACGGTTGAAAGGTCTGTATCGGAATTTCTCTTATCCCAGAGATGAGTTGCATTGTGATTTGCCCACATGAGCATGAATTTCATCTGAGTGTTGTTGCGGGCTTTAAGGAATCCGTCATTAAGACAGTTTTCTAGGAAAGGTCTGTTATCATACCAATACCAGTCATAAATAAAAATGTTGACGCCGTAAGAAACAGCGCAGTTAATCTGCATTTCCATAACCCTGCTGTCAGCTTCGTTAACATATCCCCAGGTGGGAATACAGGGCCAACGGCAACCTTCATAGCCTCTGTCTGTCATCGCCTTGACAGTCTGCCATTCACCATAGCCCTCGGGCCAGAAAATACGGGTTCTCGGCTCGTCACCTGTGTAAGACGGCCATATAAAGGCGGCAATATCATAATTTCTCATATCATTACCTCACAAACGCAGTCAGCCTGATTTTTTAATTAACATTGCTTTGCAGAATTGTCATTTTTATTATATCATATCTTATTTGCCGTTTCAATAAAATGCATTTAAATTTGAAAGATTAAATCATTTTTATATAAAACAAAAACAAGTAATTAACTCCGGGGTATTTAACAATACTGTAAGTCTCTACGAGTTAGAGGAAGCTGTATAGCCTTTCAATTTCTTTTGCCGTTTTACAATTATATTAATCAACAAGCGCAGAAATAAAAGGATACCTGTCTTTCCAAAATTGCTTATTTTTCTGCAACTGCGTTTTGACAGATAAGAACTTTGCACCTCCGGCATCGGAGATGCATATATAGGTTATCGGAGTCTGTGCTCCTTTCTATACTCTCCTGTAGTCATCCCTGTATACTTTTTAAACAGGACATAAAAATATTTCACATCGCCAAAGCCGCATAACCTTGCAATTTCTTCGTTAGTGTAGTTCCCATTGCATAGTAAGCTTTTTGCCTTTTTTATGCGCTGAATATTTATATATGTTTTCGGTGTACACCCATATAGTTCTTTTGTAATCCTATTAAAGTATGATCTGCTTATATGAACGTTTTCGCATAAGTTCGCCACCGTCAGATCTACGTCAAAAATATGTGCATCCAGATAATCCACGGCATTGCGTATTGCGTGACTGGGATATTTCCCTGTTACCATGAGTTCCTCGCCGCACAATGATAGAATTGAATATAGTAATGATAAGCAACGGTACTCGTAGTTTGCATCTTTTTTTCGCCAGAGGTCTGCCGCTTTTTGAAAAAGTGTGCAGATTTCTTTAGCGTTTTCCGTGCGAATGACCTGTATACTATCCGAAAGCTCGCCATACACCTCCAAATGGAAACAAACCACTTCTTCCTGCACACACCACTGCCTGTAACTCGCTCCATATGGGATATAGAGTATATCTCCTGTTTGCACAGTATACTGCACACCATCGACAAAAAACAAACTATCTCCGCGTATACGACAGCTGAGCACATAACAAGATTTATTACTTGTATTTAACCGACAATTATGGCGATTCAATGAAATAATGTCCAAAATACTCCAAACAGGAACCATTGTTACCCCACCTTTTTGTGCAACTATATGATACTATACCATAGATGATAATTTATTATCAAGTGTACAAAATCAAACTTTTTATACTGTTTTTCGGATTCCGAAACAGATTTTGCAATTGTATAATATCTTTAGTACTTTTTTCGGGGAGTGTGATAAGATGAGAATCGCCAAATTTACACAAACGCCATTTATATCGTACGATGACAAAAACATGGTCTATATAAGCGTGGAAGATTGGGATATGTGCAACCCTTATGAAATACAGATATTTCTTGATGAACAGCTCGTGTGCGAAGAGCGTGTTTTTGCACCGACTTCATCTTTGCTTGTACCTTGTTGTGAGCAGAAAAGTGTGTGCAGGGTGGTTGTAAAGCCTTTCGAAGACCTGCCGGTGGAATCAGCCTTTACAGTTATACCCCCCAAGCATTGGCAAATTCCGATCATGTACTCATCGCATGAAGATCTGGGCTATTGCGCATACATAGATAAATTGCATTATGAGTGCTACAAATACTTAAAAAAGGCTATGGATTTATGCGATACGCACGATGAGTTTCGTTATGTTATCGAGCATTTTTGGTGGTTGGACGCCTTTGACTGTTATGCCACGGAGCAAGAAAAAGAGTGTCTGCGCCATCTTTTTAAAACGAGACGAATAGAATTGAATGCCATCCATAGCGGTGTCCATACCTCGTGGGAAAATGCTGAACAATTGGTGCGCGGTTTATATTTCGGCTGTCGTGATGCCAAAAAACGATATGACGCTGATGCAACCTGCGCTATGTATGCTGACTTATCCGGTGTGACTTGGAGCAGCGTGAACGCCTATTATAATATGGGAATCCGCTATATGGCAGCCTTTGCCAACGGTTTTCGTAACAGTAAAGAAAAATCCGACACGCCGCCTCTCTTTTGGTGGGAAAGTCAGAGCGGAGAGAAGCGTATCCTATTCTGGTACCAGCGTGCATACCGACCGCATGGGTTGTCGGAGATATGGTGTGACACCAAGCGCCAATATGCCGAGGGCGAATACACATTCGATTCCACCAAAGCTCAGCGTACCGAACGGTGGTTAACAGAACGTATTGAGCAATTGGGAGCAGTGAACTACGACATTCTGCCGCTTTGCTTCTATGACGACCGTGAACTGCCTACCACCATGCTGCTGACTGTATGCGATGAAATGAACAAACGGTGGAAATACCCTGCATTCCGAATGGAAATCCCCTCCGTATTTCTGCAAGACATCGAGAAAAAATACGGGGATCTATTGCCGATATATCGAGGAGATATTGCTGACCAGTGGGCAGATTTCATCACTATCTCCCCTCAACTAACGGCAGACCGACGGGAATTGTCACGCCGTTTTTATGGGGCAGAAATGCTGTCAGTAATCCAAGGAGTCTCCCAAGGTGTTCCATACGAAAGCAACATATTCGACCACGCTGTCCGTAGTATGTGTGAGTTTGATGAGCATTGCTGGGCAACCTCATCCAAACATCCGCAGAAAATGCACCGCTATAATATTGAACAGGTAAAAGTATTGCCTGTTCAAAAGTCGCTCTCTGATATAAATACGCTCCTTAACCGTATGTTGCCTGAGCCGGTTTCTGATGCTATGACGGTGTTCAACACTATTCCGCATCAAAGAAACAGCAGCCTGCGATTAGCATACGGTATGCCCGTACCTGACTGCGTAAATCACCAGATACTTCCGGATAACAGCGTTATCACAACTCCGTTGCTTTTCGACGCAACAGAGAGCAAGCACTTTACCGCTGTACCGTCTGTGAGCACCTCTGTGGAGATAGAGCAAGAAGTGTTTAAAACTGACTTTTACACAGTACATTGTAATCTGAAACTGCAAAAGATTGTCAGTATTATCGATCGGGAGACAGGAGAGGAACTCCTTGATCAGCACGCCGCCTTTGAGCTCGGTCAGTTTATATATCTCTATACCGAAGAAAAAACAAAACCGATTTCGCATACTGAGATCCCTAAAAAGCTGGATTTCCGTGTGTATGAAGGTGATGTTGCTTATGTTATCACACAAAACAGTCATGAAGAGCAAAGCGGTGCCGAGATAACAGCACAGTTCATTTTTTACAAATATGAAAAAAATATCGATATAGATCTGTCTTATAAAAACGCTTTGGGTTTTATCGGTGATTTTTATGACCGTTACAAGAAGAATTATTTCTTCTCATTCCCGTTCAAACTGGATAAGCCCGAATTTTACACAGAATTACCAATAGGTGAAATTAATGAAAAAACAGACCGTATCCCCATTAACGCCGCAGATTTCAGCGTAACTCAGAATTGGGTCAGCGCCGAAAACAGTCAGCGCGGCATCGCACTGTTTACACGGGATATGCCTGCTTTTCATATTGGAAAAATCAAATATAATCACTTTGATTGCACCTTCGATGAGGATAAAGCACACTTCTATCTATATGCCGGTTCCAACCGCTGCAACAATCTGATTTATACTTCACCGGAGCAGTGCCGGGCGCACTATCGTCTGTCTATACTTCCTTATTCGGGCAAACACAACGTTATCGTTCCTATATGGAGCAACGAAAAGGAACATGAACTTTTAATCGGCTGTGCCCAAGAAGAAAACAAACAATATATTCGTATTGACAAAAGCAATATTCGACTGGTAGCTTTGAAAAAGGCTGCCGATCGTAACGATGCGATCATTATCCGACTCACAGAAACTGCGGGACAGATGACGGACGGCGAGATAACCTTGTTTTTAACCCCCACCAAAGCTATGTATACTACAAACGATGAAAACGATATCCAAGCAGCTCAAACAAACGAAAACAGAGTTAGATTTTCAATTCAGCCATACTCCTGTATTTCATTAAAGGTGTACGGTGATTTCATTTTATAACAATACTGTAAGTTTCTACGAGTTAGAGGAAGCTGTATAAGCCGGGATTGCGGATCATCACTCGGTGCGATGTTCGGGGTGGATATTATAACGAAAATCGTATAAATCAACGGTTATGTATTGTATAACGATGATTGTATAGGGTTTCGCAAACAGCCGAAGAAAACAATACAAAAAAGCGTTGCAGGGCGGGTGGAATATGCCACGAATGCAACGCTTTATTTTTGAAATTATTGATATGCAAGGGTTTGAGATAGCTGAACAACAATACCGCAGTCGACACTATTGTATCAACTGCGGTATCTTTTCTGGTACGAGTGCTCATAACGGATTCAATGAATAAATTGTTTGCGGCGGTTAAACACACATTGTTTCAAGCTATTATTAACAACTGAAAGGAATTGCAAATTATGAAAAACAATATTTTATCTTGCGAATTTAACATTGATACTGCCTGCGTTGAAGTGAAATTAACCGATGGCTCTATGGTGTCAATAGACTGCATTGCCGTTGAAAACGAATATGCAAACAATATGTACGAAACATCAGAACTTGATTATCTCATCTACAACGAGCCGATGAGTTATGTCAGATTACTGTTAAGCGGAAAGATTGAAGAATATCTGAGAGACAGTACGGACTACACACCGTTATCTGATATAAGATAACTTTTTTAGCCGACAACATCATTGTGGTGTTGTCGGCTTTTCCTTTTGTTGGTATATAAAATCTACGACTCAAAATTTCGACTTTGTAACGAATAAAACGTAAAATCAGAGTTATAGGTCAAACTATACATACCCCTCAATTACCGCACTCTGAGACTGTTGATATACAACGGTTTCAGAGGCTCTATTTGTCTACTTTTTACACACTTTTGTTTTCGGTTTACTTTTTCTACAAACTTATTATAGTTGACTCAATATCAGATAAAATTCAGCAGGCAACATCTTTAATGATGTTGCCTGCTTCTTCTATTTTACATAAATTAAAACTTAAACAAACCGAATGTAAGTATTCTGATAATCCACTGCCAAAATGTGTATCTCACCGTGACCTCAAAGGTTGCGGAGCAGTTGCCGTAATTGACAGTAACAGTCTGAGTGCCTGTTTTTCTGCTATCATAACCGCTGACGGAAAGATGTTTTGTGTTGGTGATTACTTTTTTCTCACCGTCTGCGTTGGTATAAACCACGCTGATGCCTGTGAGATCTAATTCTTCCGCAAATGCATATACAGTTTTAACGGGAAGGGCAGAGATTCTGATTGACGGCTCTTTTTTCTCGACAGGGATTTCGGGTTCTGCAGGTTTATCAGTTTTAACAAAAATTTCAAACTCGCTGAACTGTGTTACATCAAAAACAAGATAGCCGTTTTCGATTCTGAGTGTGCCTGCCGAAGTTGAAAGCTGTTCTCTTCCGCCGTCAACAAAGCGGTGATAAATCATAAATGAGTTCTGATTTTTATATGCTTCGGGAATGGCAAGTCTGATTGTAACTTTATATCCATCGTTGGGCTGAATAACGTTGCCGTTTTCATTGATTGGTTTGATGTTGTAGAGACCGACCTGCTTATAGTATTCACCGTCAACCATATAAACGCCGCCGGGTTCTCTGTCGCCCTGGATTTCGGCAACATCAAGAGATACCTCTTCATCGAAGGCATCAGGCAGATAGCATGCCGAAACGTCAAAGTTCTCGGATTTTGTGACCTTGTTATAAACTGCGTGAAATTCAAGAATATCATAAAAGTCATAGGGCATTGTTTCGGGAACTTCGGGTGTCCAGCCAACAAATTCATAGCCTTCCTTTACGGGCGGTTCATAAACAGGAATCGGTTCGCCTTCTAAAACAAAATCGCAGTCTATGTATTCTCCGTCAACATACCAATCAACATAATTTCCATTAGGAACAACTGTAACCTCGATGACTCTTGAAATATCCGTACCGTCTATGGTGACCGTAATGGTTGCTTCGCCTAAACCGACAGCATTAAAGAAGACATAGCCGGTGTAGTCGTCGATTTCAACTGTTACAACATTTTCATCTGAAGATGTATAATTAAAATCAACATAAAATCTGTTACCAGCACTATCGTTAACACGTGTAGAAGAAAACCTTTCGCTCTGTGTTCTCCACAATTCCAGTTCGTATTCAAAATTCAGGTCTTGCCATGAAACGGTTGTTTCCTCGACAATCCAACCGCAGACAGAGCAGTTTTTACGGTAAACTTTATTTGCATAATAAACCCATTCTGTTGGCGTATGACCTGTTTCGGGGATAACTTCGGTTTCGGCATAGCCGCATTCACCGCATATGTTTTTAACGTATCCGTCTCTCGAACAGGTTGCAGCCTTTTCGGCAGTTTCGGTGAATGAATGGGTATGTTCAAAGTGGATGGTTGCCGATGTAAGAACGTCGTTATTTGCTCCAATTTTGATTTTGTTCCATTCTTCTTCTGTTCCGCAGTAATAGACATCCGTGATGCCCGTGCAGCCGTCAAAAGCAGAATCAAAAAATCTTTTTAAGTTTTTGGGTAAATAAAGTGTTTTTATGTTTTTGTTGCCGTTAAATGTGTTTGATTTAATATAACAAACCGATTCGGGCACGGCATAAGTTTCATCAGGTGCACACGGCGGATAATAATTAAAACAATAACTGTCATAGTATTTTTCATCGTATATTGTCTCTCTTTTAATCACCCCACCGCTATCATCAACAATGTAACCCGAACAGTCGGGATGAATATATAATTTTTCAAGCGCAATAAAATCTTCAAGAATCTTTAAATCAAATTTTTTAATATTTTTACCAACATAGAATTTTTTCATGCCGCTGCAACCTTTAAAGGTATTTTCGCCGATTGAAGTGATATTTTCGTGCAAATCAACCTTTTCGATGCTCGTGCAATCGTTAAAAGCATAATCGCCTATGGTTTGTAGTTTCTTGCCAAGCGAAAGATCAACTAAACCCGTACATCCGCTGAATGCATATTCGCCGATTGAAATTAAGTTTTTGGGAATAATCAGCTCTGAAAGATTACTGCAGTTTTCAAACGCATATCCTGAAATGCTTGTGATACCCTCGGGCAATTCAACCGATTTTATGAGGTCTTTGATGCCGTACCAGGGAAATTCGGTGATATCCCAGTAATCCCACACATCTCCGTATCCGCTGATTTTCAATGCACCTGTTGCAAAATCAAAATCCCATGTCAAACCGTGACCGCAGAAGCCCTGAATTTTTGAGTTCGGTTCATATTCATATTCTTCTCTGACACTGTAGCCGCAGACGCAAGCGTGGTCTGCAACACCCTTTGAATCGGGAGTTGCGGCTTTTACAACATAATATCTGTCAAGCGTGTGGGTGTGGTTATAGTGAATTGTTGCAAATTTTTCAGGCTGGCGACAAAGCTCGGGCGATGATGGATTGCAATCGCAACGAATAATATTTTCAAATTCTTCCTTTGTTCCTCCGTAATAAATATCGGTTAAAACATTTGTATAATCAAAATCCTGATGATCGAATTCAAGCACACTGTCGGGTATATACAGGCTTACAAGATATTTACAGTCAAACAGATGTGGCATTTTGGTTACACCTTCGGGAACCACAATGTATCTTAGTTTTGTACTTGCCAAACCTGACACTTTGGTAACGCTTTCAGGGAAACGGATGGTTCTTATTCCCGATCCCCCGAATCCGCCTAAAACCGTTGTCAGACCTTCATTCAACACTACCTCATCAAGGTTTGTTGCACTGGTAAACGCACCGTTCTCAATGGTTTTCGTTGTAGTCGGTAAAATAACTTTTCTGATTGACTTACAATTTTTGAAAGAGTCATCTCCAATGGTTTCAACACCCTCGGGGATTTCAAAAACTTTACGTTCATTTGAAGTAGGATATTTGATGAGAACTGTTTTATCTTTGTTATACAAAACTCCGTTTTCGCTTGAAAAGTATTGGTTTTCGGGGTCAACAGTTATCTCTTTGAGACCGAGTCCTTTTTCGTCACGGAATGCATTGTCATCAATATATTCAACAGATTTGCCGATATTGAGCGTTTCAAGTGCTGTGCAATTTCGGAAAACACTAGAACCTATATATTCAACACTGTCAGGAATATCAACAGATTTCAATTTTGAGCAACCGGAAAAAGTATCATATTTAAGATACTTTACTGTATCAGGAATGGTAACGCCCGTCAGATTATCAGTAGTGGTAAACACTCCTAAAAGACCAACAACAGGACGTCCGTAAATAGTTTCGGGAATTTTCACATAAGTGTCTGAAAAAGCACGGTGTTTTTTTATTTCTACAGTACCGTCTTCAAGAATATAGTATGTATATTTGCTGTGATAGTAAACTCCGCTTTTATCAGAGTTGCCTTCATTTATATTATTAAAATGTGATTTAACGGTCAATTCGGAAGAATCCGAAAGCATTGTCAGAACATAAACTCCTTTTTTCGTAATCTCAAAAACAATCTTGCCGTCAACAAGTGTTCCTATCGATTCTCCGCTTTCTGTGCCGAGGAGACGGAAGTCATAAGCACTTTCCGATGAAGGGGTAACGTAAACCGTATCGCCTTTGCTGAACTCTCTGACCCAGAAATAATGGGCAAAGGTTGATTCGTCAATCTTCGCATACGAACCTGTCCAGCCGTTTTCAGAATCAAAGGAAGGAACGCCCTCCAAATTGGAAATATCCATAGCATATTCTTCAGGATTAAACGGTTTTGAGTTTATATCGCAAAGCTCAATCAGAGGCTTTTCTGTTGATGTTGTTTCCGCATATGCGGAGAACACAAGCAAGCCGATTGAAAACATAACGCCAAGAGTTAACAGTATTGCAAATGATTTTGAAAATATTTTCTTCATAACAAATTCTGACCTCCTTTTATAATTCAGCCGTGATTGTGTAAGTTGTTCCCGATTCTGCAACAGCATCTATGGCATTGCCGTAAATACCTGCCATCGGTTCGTAGCCATTGTTCTTTATCTGTGTAACAAGAAATTCCCATGTCATCTCTGTACCCGCCTCAACTGTAAAGCTGAATGTTGCAACAACATCCTCATTCATATCAACAACCTCAACGTTAACCGTTGCAGGAGCCTGCGTTGTGGGTTCAGTTGTAGTCAGTTCCGTTGTGTCAGGAATAGTTGTCTCAACTGTCGTTGGTTCGGTTGTAGTTGGCTGAGTAGTGGTTGCTACGGTTGTTGTTTCTTCTTCTGTTTCGGGTTCGGTTGTAGTCGTGGGTCTTGTGGTGGTTGGTTTTGTTGTAGTTTGTTCAGTGGTGGTTACTTTTGTTGTTTCCTCTTCAGTCGTAGTTACGGTTGTAGGCTGAGTTGTTGTAGTTGTTTTTGCAGTTGTTGTTTCTTTACGGGTTGTGGTTGATTTTGCAGTTGTTGTTTTCGCTTTGGTAGTTGTTTCTTTTACCGAAACCGATTTTGTTGTTGATATCGGTGCGGTTGTGTATTCGGTTGTGCTTGTCTTTTTTGTGGTCGGTTTTGCGGATTCTTTTGCGGTTGAAGTAATAGTTTCGGTTGTAGTTTCCTGCAAATTTACTTCGTTGAACACATATTCCGTTGTCGGAACGGGTGCGGTTGTAACTTCTTCGATAATCTGAGTTGTTGTTTCTTCAGGCGCTGAATTTTTCACAACAGTCACAACGCCTGCGGTCGAACAGCCGATAACTGCAGTTGCGGCAACTCCGATTGCAATTTTTTGCGCAACGGATGCAACAGCTATTTTTGCGGCTATGCCTGTTCCTGCGGAAGCAGCGGTTGATGCTGCAGTTGAAGTTGCAACAGCTGTCGCAGTTGCACTTGCAGAGTTTGCCCCAACTGCGCTCGCAACGATTTCTGCCGAAGCCGCACTTGAAACGAATGTCGCAGAAGCGGTAACCGAGGTTTTGTTAAGTGCCCATATAAGCAAGCTGCCGAGAGCCGCACCGTAAAGAATGTTTCCGTTTTTCTCAAACTTCGTTTTCAGATCTTTTCGTGCGGTGTAAAGTCTGTTTTTAACCGTGCTTTCGGGAACCTCGATGCTTTCGGCAATTTCTTTAACACTCATATCGCCGAAGTACATCATCATTATGCAGGCTCGTTTTTCGGCGGTCAGTTCGTCGATTGCCGCCATAACCTCAAGGCGCAATTCTTCCTGATTCAGATTTTCTTCGGGGCAGAATTCTGCTTTTTCTTCAGGGATTTCTTCAAAAAATGTTTCTTCTTCATCTTCAAAAACAAGGCGGTTTCTGCTCTTGAGCAAATCCTTGCTCTTGTTTGAAACAATCTTAAGAAACCATGACATTATATTCTGTGAAGTGTCGATTTCGTTAATTTTTTCGAGTGCTTTTATGTAACTTTCCTGCAAAATATCTTCTGCATCGTGTTCGTTCTGAGTTATTTTGAGTGCGATAAAATATGCTTTGGCGCTTGTCAGCTTATAAAATTCTTCAAAAGCGGATTGCTTTCCGCGCTGTATCTGCTTGATTAATCGGGCGATTTTTTTATTTTCGTCTTTCATTGTCTCACCTCAATCACACCAGTTTTTCCTGTTTCCATTATATCACATATCCGTCCGTGTTCAAGCAAATACAATTTTTCCCTTTTTTGAGTTCATTGATGCGGTTTGGTTCGGGTGCATCACCGTTCAGATAAACAATACTCTTTTTAATTGCCGTGCGGATATAGTTGCAAGGAGAATCGAATTTTTCGGCATAAATAAAAATTTTTTCTTCGCCGATAATCAATTCTGTCACAACAGTTTTTGCGTTCTCGTTAACTGAAATCTCAAGAGAATGTATGCCGTCAAGATTGACCCTTGTAGTTTTTACGTCATTTTTCATTTCACACCTCCGTTTCAAAGAGCTTTCACTATTATTACGATTGAAACGGTCGGTTGGTCTAATACAATTTAAATTTTTGCAAATAATTATTTTTATATTGACACCGAGAAAAAACTGATATAAATATTAACGAACATTTGTTTGTTATAAAATTAAAAATATTTTTCGTCAATTTTCAGGAAAAATTCTTGTGTTTTCACTCCATAATAAGTGAGAGCAAATATTTTTTAACTTTTTTGAATTTGTAGGAAAAATATATCTGCTTTCATTCCATATAAAGTGAGTGGGAGTTTTCTGAAGCACTGATAATTTTTAACAAAATGTAAATTATTTAAATTTCAGGAAAAATTCATTTCGTTTCGCTCCTTTATAAGTGGGAGGATAAAATTCTTCATAGTGAGGTGATGCAATTATATCGGACAACCCTAATATCAGTTACATTGTAAAACTCCCGAATCAGATAATTACGATTCCGCAGGACAGTCATCTTGCGTGGCTTCCGCTTTTCTATGCGCTGCCCAAAGAACTCGTGCAGAAACGG
>JAFTUG010000004.1 GCA_017466365.1 Clostridia bacterium
ACTTGAAACGGTTACAATAGCACAAGGCGGAACAAAAGATGCTGTAATCAATTCGTATGCTTTCAGGGGTTGTACTGCACTCAAATCAATAACAATTCCCGCAAACTATAAAACAATTGAAAGTGAAGCATTCAAAGGTTGTACAAGCCTTACAAGTGTAAACATCATAAAAAACAGTGACACTGTAATTGAAAGAACGATAAATGACTCGGCTTTTTCTGGATGTACTGCGCTTGCTTCAGTAGATATTCCCGAAGGCTTCACGAGTATTGGTAACCATGCATTTTCAGGATGTGAAAATCTTAAATCTGTAAGTATTCCTAAAACGGTGACACTTATCGGAACGGCATCGTATAGTGGTTGTGCTTTTGAAGGTTGTATAAGACTTGAAACAGTTACAATAGCACAAGGCGGAACAAAAGATGCTGTAATCAATTCATATGCATTCAGGGGTTGCACTGCACTCAAATCAATAACAATTCCCGCAAACTATAAAACAATTGAAAGCGAAGCGTTCAAAGGTTGTACAAGCCTTACAAGTGTCATCATACTCGATAATGACGATGAGTATTTTGAACGTTCGATTGGTTCAAATGGCTTTAAAAACTGTTCAAATCTCACTGTAATTCATATTCCCGAAAAGGTAACATCCATAGGTAAATACTGCTTTGATGGATGTCCCTCAAAGCTTGTGATCTGCAGCACATCTTCAAGCTGTGTCGCAAAAACATATGCTGATGAGAATTCGATTGATTTCAAGGTTTGCAGTGGTGTTCATGATCTCCCTCAGGTAACAACCTACACTCTCACTTATAACGCGAACGGCGGCACAGGTGCTCCTTCAACACAGACCGGTTCGACAAGCTATACTATTTCAAATTCAACTCCCTCAAGAAGCGGATACATTTTCAGCGGTTGGTCAAAGACCGGCGATTCAACATCAACAATATATTTTGCAGGTGATATAATAACTCTTACATCAGACACGGTTCTTTACGCTGTGTGGCAGAAGAGTGCTGTTGTTACACCGCCTGTAACAGAAGATAAAATGGATATAGAAATTAAAAACAATTTGGGTTCAAAAACTATTAACTATGGTGAAACTCTTGAGCTTACTGCAATCGTAACCAATAAGCCTGCAAATGCAACTATTGTTTGGTATGTTGACGGTGAGAAAAAAGGCGAAGGTGAAAAATTCAATGTAAGCTTTGAAAGCGGCACAAAATGGGTTGAAGTTAAGCTTGTTGATGAAAAAGGTAATACTGTAACCGATATAAAGGGTGTTGCAATGACAGATTCACAGACTGTTACCGTAAAAGCAGGATTCTTCCAAAAATTGATTTCATTCTTTAAGAACTTATTTAGAGTAAACAGAACCGTAGTTCAGGCAATTTTTTAAAGTTCATACTAAATTAGTTTACCCCGTACATGCTAAACTGTGCGGGGTTTAGTTTATCTCAAATCCCGAATGGCGCACTTATATACATATCCCGATGGAATGTATGAGTGCGTAGCTCCGCAAATGAAAAATCAAAGATTTTAAACAAGGGTTTTACCCTTGCACTGCGTTGCAGCTAACCTCAAAAACAAAAGATTTGTTTGTAAACTTTTTGTTAACAATCAACTTCTGTCCAACACTATCCTTGACAAAAAAGTTGGTTAGAATTATAATTTCATCAGACGAACAATTGTTCTGTTGATGGAACAGTAGTCTTGATTTTTATAAAAAACATAAGCTTCGGAGAAGCGCCGCTTGAAATAGTTTTGCAAAAAACATTTCAATTCTGGGGATTGGGGTTATCCCCAACAAGCGGCAAAGTGATGGTGCAAAAATTTGATTTTTTCAAATCTGGGTATCCACTTGCCCTGCTTGCAAAGTTAGTGAATGGGTGAAAACCCGAACGGTTTTGCAAGCAGAATTTGCAAAGTGTATTTACACTTGCCCTGCTTGCTAAGTTAGTGAACGGTTGAAAATCGGAACAACTTGTAAGCTGATTTTGGCAAGGTTGTATCCACATTTGCCTTGCTTGCCAAATTAGTGCAAGCAATAAAATCAACAAAATCAGTCAGGCATTTTTACAGTAGCGGCAGTGCTGTGGTAATGTGGGAAATATATTTTCCATATTTCCACGGCTGCAAATAATTAAGTGAATCCGAAGAAGAACATATAATCAAATTTTTAGGAGGCGATAAAAAATAAACATAGTAATCTACGCAAGATTTTCAAGTCACAGTCAGACGGAGCAATCAATCGAAGGTCAGCTCAAAGTTTGTTATGAGTATGCCGCCGCCAACGGTCATTATGTTATTGATGAGTATATCGACAGAGCGCAAAGCGGAACATCGGATAACCGAACGGCATTTCAGCAGATGATAGCTGACAGCGACAAACAAACTTTTGAAGCGGTGCTTGTTTATCAGCTTGACAGATTTGCAAGAAACAGATATGACAGTGCAATCAACAAAGCGAAACTGAAAAAGAACGGCGTGCGAGTTATCTCCGCAAAGGAAAACATAACGGACGATGCATCGGGAATTCTTGTTGAAGGTGTTCTCGAAAGTATGGCGGAATATTATTCGGCAGAGCTTTCGCAAAAGATTCGTAGAGGAATGGATATCAACGCACAGAAATGTCTTTCGAACGGCAGTCTGCCCGGTTTGGGATTCAAGGTTGATGCGGACAGAAAATTCTATGTTGATCCCGAAGCAGCAGCTGTTGTCAGAGAGATTTACGAGCGTTATGCAAGCGGCGAAACTGTTGCAGAAATCAACAGAGATCTGAATGCAAGACAAATCAAAACCGCACACGGAAAAGAGTTCAATAAAAACAGTCTGCACCGTATTCTGCGAAACAAACGTTACATCGGAGTTTATCTTTACAAGGATATGGAAATCCCCGGCGGTATGCCAAGGATAATCGAAGATGAATTGTTTGAAAGAGTCCAGCATATTCTCAACAAGAATAAGCAGGCTCCCGGCAGAACAAGAGGCAAGGAAGAATATCTGCTGACAACAAAACTTTTCTGCGGATATTGCAGAGAGATGATGACGGGTTACGGCGGAACAAGCCGAAACAAAAATGCTTATCACTACTATTCCTGCAAAAATTCAAGAAAAAAGCTTTGTGATAAAAAGATAGTTCAAAAAGAAAAGATTGAGGACAGAGTTGTTTCGGTGTGCCGCAAATTGCTGACGGATGAAAATATCGAAAAGATTTCGAAGTCGGTAGCGGCTGCGTGTCAGGCGGATTATGACGGCTCGGGTGTCAAAAGAATAAAAGCCGCCATCCGGGAAACGGAAGCGGCAATAGAAAATCTGTGGATTGCCCTTGAAAAAGGACAGTCGGTTGATATGATAACCGAGCGAATCGAAAAGCGCAAAGCCGAAAAAGCCGAGCTTGAAGCACAGCTTGCAATCGAAATGAACAAGCAGGTTATTTACACAGAGCCTCAGATCAGACACTATCTGATTTCACTTCGCACAGGTGACTTGAACGACATAAACATCCGCCGAGGATTTATAAATATCTTCGTGCGGGCGATTTATCTCTACGATGACAAGATGACGATTTATCTTAACAGCGGTGATAAAGAAACGGTCATTGATGACATATTAATAGATGAAACAGAGGAGTATTTTGACTCTCTGAATTCTGCTTTAAACGGTGGTTCTACTGTGGTTGCATCTGTTCCACCAAAAAGTCATTGCGGCATCAGCCGTGATGACTTTAGTGTTATAACATTCCAAATCGAATTTAATAGTTGTGTTATAACTCTAACAATCCAAAAGTCTGCAAGACAACATTCATTTTTCTGCGGCTCCGTTATAGGTTCGGTGGTAGATTCGGTTGTTGAGTCTGCAGTAGATTCGGTGGTGGGTTCTGTAGTAGGCTCTGTGGTTGGTTCCGTGGTGGGTCTTTCGGGTAATTGGGGTTGGTTTTTTAAAACAGGGCGACCATGTTTCTCACTCATAATCCAAACACCTTCAAAATCAAAACCTTGGAAAGACTCTTTAACTTTAAACTCTTCTTCTGTAAGAAGCTTTGCATTTACAAAACAATCATCAGGAACATTTCCGTTTACATATGAAGGATATAAACTATCGTTAATATAGTATACATCCTTTATTTCGGGAGCAGGTGTAACTGCGAGTCCATCCGGACGAAAATCTCCGGATATACCGCCTATATAACCTGCGTAATTTTCATGAGTTGTAATAATCCCTGCGTTATAACTTCTTTCAACAACACAGCAATCGCCCGTAATGCCGCCTAAATAAATTGACGGCATACAAAAATCGACATTAATGTTTCCCTGATTAAAACAATCAGAAATAACACCTCGGTCAGAGTTGTCACCTGCAATACCGCCGACTTTAAGTGTTCTTGAGCTGATATCGTTGTCAAAACTTTTAATTGTGATGTCTCCGTAATTACCACAAAGACTGATTGTATCATTTGTTGCTACACCGGAGATGCCACCGACATCTATTCCATAAATTTTATCCGAAGCAATATAAATATTCGTATAGTTTACACATTGTTCAGGGGAACACATATTTTCTTTACCGAAAAGTCCTCCTACTGCACCTTTATAAAAACCATTAAGGGTAATGTTTCCTGAAACAATACAGTTTTTAGTTTCAACAGAGTTTGCATATCCTGCAAGAATGCCCGCCCTGAACGATTTTGCAGCACCATCTTTAAAACTAACATTAATGTCAGCATTAATGATACCTAAATCAAAAACGGCTCCGTTTTTGATTTGTGCGAAAAGAGCAAAATATATATTATCTTCGCTGCTATATTCGCCGGAAACTGTTAAATTAAAAATGGATTTGTCGTTGCCGTTAAGTTCGCCCGTAAAAGGTGCTGATGATGTACCAATCGGCGTCCAGTTTTCATAAGTCGAGAGGTCGATGTCATTCATAAGGATATACTTGCCTGAAAGGTTATTACGGATATTGTTCAAATCTTCGGCGGTATAAATCGGGGTGTAGCCCTCGGGGATTTCCGGGTTTTCATCTGCAAGAGCAAACGAACACAATCCGAAGCTCAACACAAAAACAAGAACAATTGACAAAAGATGTTTAAAATTCATTTGTACTTTCCTCCTCTAAAGCAAAAATAAAAATAGAACTACAAGTCATAAACAGCCCATCGGAATCTCCTTCTTTCCTAAAAAGCACGTACTGTATCTTTAAAGTAATTAATACAGATACAATATTAATGATAAAATCTTTTTAGTTTTCATGTCCTTTCTCACCTCAAATTAATTTATTTTAACCAACCAAACAACAAATTGAACAACCACCAAAAGAGAGAAAATTCTACTGTAACATTACATTGTATAACCGTTCCGTCGTTCATGGTTAAAACTATATCGGTTGTTCCTGTTGACAATCCTTTAACATCACCGTTATCGTTTATTACAGCAATTTTCTCATTTGATGAGCTCCAAGAAAGAATATTGTTTTTATCTATATCTTTCAATTTAGCAGGTTTACCCGTCTTTGTTTCAATCTCAATAACAATGACACTCGGTTCATTTTGTAAAACAGGTCTGTTTTCGGTTGCAGACATTTCCCAAACATTCTCAAAATCAAAACCTTTAAATGAAGACTGTTTTGAAATTTCTTCTCCTGTGAGTGATTTTATATTAATTGAATCTTGAGGGGAATTTTCGCCAAAAGCATTTTTAACATCATCAAGATAATAGCAATTTCTTATAGATGCAGGATAATCAGCAAAAGAATCTGAAGAATCCGGAAAAACCAATGATTCAACAACTCCGATTATTCCGCCAACAGC
This sequence comes from Clostridia bacterium, assembly GCA_017466365.1. Classification (GTDB taxonomy): domain Bacteria; phylum Bacillota; class Clostridia; order Oscillospirales; family Acutalibacteraceae; genus CAG-177. Next base: position 5,810 of record JAFTUG010000004.1, read on the forward strand.
AGAATAATTATATTTATCTGTCGCTTCTTTTACTTCAGCTTTAACTTGGCCTATATTATAACAATTGTAAATATCCTCAAACTGATACCAAAAGCCCGATATTCCACCTGCAAAAACATATTTTGTTCCTATAGAGCTTATATTGCCAACATTGTAACAGTTATTTATTTCACCATCTGAATTACCGCAAATGCCGCCTGCAAGAGTATAAAAATAGTCATAACCGCCATTGCTGCCTATAGCATTAATGTCACCATAATTAGAACTTTTGGAAATTGTGCCTTCTGAAAGACCTGCTATGCCACCAACAAAATAATTTATGCCGTTGGTATCATAGCCGCAAACTCCATTTACTGTTACCGATGCGTTATTTTGACAGAACTCTATTTTACATTCTTTTACTTCATCGGTATTTGAGTATGTTGACAAATAACCTGTTATTCCGCCTACCCAAACACCTGCTTTTGTTGTCACATCAACCTTGCCGTATGCTTTGCATTTTGTTATAACGGAATTATATGCCTCACCGCAAATCAAGCCGGCTCTTATTCCGTTATCATTATCAACATTAATTTGACCGATGACTGTAATATCTTTAATCTGCGAATTTGCTGCAGTTCCAAACAGGCCTACTGATGGATTTTCTCCTTCAACATTTGAAAGATTAATGTTTTTTACCGTAAACGAGTTTCCATCAAGTATTCCGTTAAACGGATTTTCATTTTTACCAATGGGTACCCAGTTTTCATATACCGACAAATCAATATCGTTCATAAGAATATACTTGCCTGAAAGATTGTTGCGGATATTGTTCAAATCTTCAGCAGTATAAATGGCTGCGTAGCCCTCAGGAACATCATCAGTTGCAAAAGCAGTTGAACACATTCCAAAAGTCAAAATAAAAATCAAAAAAACAGATAAGATTCTTTTATAATTCATTCTAAAATTCTCCTTATAGTTATAATATATAGATTTAAAGTCATAAACAGCCCATCGGAATCACCTTCTTCCCTAAAAACATACTATGATTTCAAAGTAATTAATACAGATACAATATTATTTTAAAATATAAGGGAAATCTTTCAATAACTTATGCAAAAACGCAAAGTTTTTCTACAAAAACGCACATTTAAAATATGATAAATAAACATTTACAACCCATCCGGGCACATAATTGTTATATTACCGTTTGCCAAAATTTAAGAATGCTTTTTTAAATGCACCTATTTTGCGTGAAGAGGTATAAACTGAATATACTTTATCTTCATATTTTACCTTTACCCACTCTTTCGTAACCTCATCTACATAGTTGAGGTTAACGATAAAACTGTTGTGCGGTTGTGCAAAAGTTTTCAGGTCAAGAATGCCCTTCCAATAATCCAAAAGATAGTTGGTTTCAACTCTTTTATCAGTGAGATAAAGAACAGATTTTCTGTCTTCAATTGCTATGTAAAGAATCTCACAAGGATAAATTCTGCAAACATCCTTTTTGCATGTTTGTATTATAATCCCGGAATTACAGCTATGCTTTTGGGCAGAATTTTCTTCACCGTTAATATCTATACAAAACCTATCGCATTCGCAACAATCAATCAAATTATATTCAATATCATTTTGCTCCATAAATTCAATCAGTTTAGCTTTTATTGCTTCCTTTTCTACCGTATTACGTACTAACGAATCCATAAAAATACCTTCCTCATTCATAATCAGAAATGAATTTCTATATATAAATGACGAAAATTGCAAAATGTTACGGAAAAATTTTTGTTTTTCAGACTTTCTCTGTTTTCAACAAATATAAGCTTGTCAAATTGTGCATAATTACGACATGAAAAGACAAAACCCGCACCATAGCTATAGTTGCTACGATGCGGGTCGATTTTTTATTATAAAGATTTTAGCAAATGTGCTTAATCACATATACAATTAATTATTAAGATTGACTATTGTTTGCTTCTCTTCTTTCATGTGTTGGTTTACGGCATGACTTCACAGCCACACCGTATGTTATTGAAAATAGTTCCTTTCGGCCTGAAACCCTTGGTATATAAGGGTTTCAGAAGCTTACTTTTTCAAAACTAACAAAAGGAGTTTACTTTTATGATTAACAAAATTAAATCTTGTGAAATCAACATCGACACCGCCTGTGTTGAAGTCAAACTCACCGACGGCTCAATGGTATCCATTGACTGTGATGCAGTTGAGGATGAATATGCAAACAATATGTATGAGGTATCGGAACTCGATTACATCGGACGGCAGAACGCAGTTTGCCCCCGATATGAGCACTTCAGATACAATAATCGAAAAAACCTACTGTTAAGTCATCATAATCAAAGTATAAAGCCGAGAATACTCAACGATTCACGGCTTTATCGATTATAATGTTTACTTTACACAATATTCTTCTTTATCACACCCGCAATTTCTTATTTGGTAACCGTTTTGTCTCTGTATTTTTTTGGCGACATACTATAGAATTTACGAAAAACACGGTGAAAATAGCTGATGTTTTCATAACCTACAAGCTGCGAAATTTCCGAAATTCCGAGGTTTGTGCTTTCAAGAAGAAAACAAGCGTGAGACATTCTCTTTTCCTGCACAGAAAAATTATGGAATGAGTTTAATTCCGAAGTAAGAAAAATGGCTGAAATATCAAAGCAAATTGCAGAAAAATATGATTTTGATTTTGTTTCGCTTCAGAACAGATTTGACAAGTTATCTTGTGACGGCAACACAGGTCATTGGACCGCTGACGGCATTCATCCCACTATCGAAGGACATCGGATTATTAAAGAAGAATTACAGAAAGTTTTTGAAAAATACATATAAATACTGTGTTCGGAATGATTTCGGAAGATTGTCAGATTATTGAATTCCAATTTGCAGGAACGATTATTGTAACAAAATACAACTTATTAAACCGTTTCACTTCTTGTGAGGCGGTTTTTCTGTTCCTGAAATCCAAAAGTTGCATTTTGTTTTGACTAACTAAAATACCACTTTGTAAAAGTGCACAATTATATAATTATCCATTTGATTTCTTTGCTTTCACGATTAAAAAGTTCGGTTTGATATATTCCTTTATCCATGCCGGCACTTTTTCGATTACCCATTCCTCGGGGACGGGTTCGCAGACTTCTTCGATAACAAATCCTGCTTTTGCAAGTGCGTTGATAATATTGCTGAAGGTGCGGTGATACTTTATAACGCCGTCAACGTACCAATGGATTTTGCGTTCGCCGGGTTGATTATAGTTTGAAAAAGTATAAGAAACTTTTTCGCCGTTTTCGTTTTTGTTGAAATGACCTGCACCGTCAACGGTTGAGGTGATGATCGGATGTTCCTGCGAGAACAAAAGCTGACCGCCGATGTTGAGAACAGAATACATATCCTTTGCAAAAGCATCAAAATCCTTAACGTAATGAAAAGCGAGCGAACTGTAAATGAAGTCAAACTTTTCGTCAAGATTTTGAATGTCTGTCATACTCATGTTGCGATATTCAATTTTGCTGTGTGCGGATTCTTCTTTTGCAACGGCAAGCATCTTTTCGGATATATCAATGCCGACAACCCTTGCTGCACCTCTGCTAATAAAATCAATGCAGTTGTGACCGTAACCGCAACCCAGATCAAGAACGGATTTGCCGTTCAAATCGGGCATAAGTTTACGCATTGCAGGCTGTTCAATCAAATCGTTGGCGTTGCAATCGCTGTCACGCAGAGCCTTGTATCCGTTGAAAAATAATTCGTTGTCAAATATGTTTTGTCTGCTCATAATCCCTCCGTACCGCCAACCTGAAATAGCCGACGGTAGACTTTTGTTGTTTAGGGTTCAAGATAATCAATCGTATCAAGGATAGTGTTAATTTTGAGTTTATTTGCGGAATCACAGTATGCATACAGTGCTGTGTTTTCTACATATATTGCTACACTATATTTGCCCAAAGAGTCTAATGAATAAATACTGTAATTTGCCATTTGATGGTCAATCTCAATCTTATGAACAGCATTGTAATTCAAAATAATTTCAGTGTAAGCTTGACCATATGTATCTTTAGCACTGTTTTTATTGTTGAATTCAAAAAACTCAAAATGTATGTCGTCTTTTTCAAACGCAATGCATTTTATTAATGTTTTTTGGAAGTTTGAATCTTTGGTGCAATAGTATGCAGTAACATCTTCAGGTTCATATCCTTGCTCGATTAAGATATCCCAAATGTTTTCTGAAGATATCGGAGTTTTGGACGTTGATGATACACCTAATATTGTCCAAATCAAAACACCTAAAACTAACAGTACAATAAGCAAAATCAAAACTCCCTTAAAAGACCACTTGCTGTTAGTTGATGGTGTTCGTGTTCTATGGATTCTTGATAATCCTTTCAAAATCTTTCCTCCTGATTTTGGAATTTTACTTTGATAACAATTGAATCATCTTTATTATACACCACTTATTTTCTGTATGCAACATCACCCCAACCGATTAGGTTGAGGTGATTTTTTATTTCATAAATTCGGAACGATGTTGCTCAAAGAAGTCAAAATATGCTCTTACGTTTTCGAGTTCAGTCCAATCGCAGGTTCTGACGGGAACGGAATCAAGGTTATAAATTCTTGCATTTTTCATCGATAAGAATATCGGTGAATGGCTTGCGATAATGAACTGACAGCCGAAAAATCTTGCCGAATCATAAATGAAATTTGCGAGCTCCGTCTGAAGTTTTATTGACAGACTGTTTTCAGGCTCATCGAGCAAGTAAAGAGCATTTTCGCCTATGCGGTCAACGAAAAACTTCATTGCCGTTTCGCCGTTTGAACACATATCAAGATTTTTGCCAACATTCTGTTTCACATATTTTGAAAGCGAATTTTTCTTTGCCGCCGCATCGTGAATTTCTTTCCATCGTTCATAATCGTCAAGACCTTTAAACCGTCTTTCTTCGGGGTCAAATATCTTTGATTTCAGCTCAAAATATGTTTCGGATGCCTCTTCTCTGCGGGTATCAATTCCTTCATTGATGCTGCGCAAATCAAGAACATAATCAAAGACATCGTCGCTCGAAATATAACGGATTTCCTGCGGCCTTTTGGCAAGCTCCGAACGGCAGTAATTAACATATTCGCCGAAAAACGGACTGTTGTTGAACTCGGACTGACGGGCGGCATGAAGCTTTTGTGCAATAACATTCAGAAGGGTTGTTTTGCCCGAACCGTTACCGCCGTAAAAAATCGTTACGGGTGAAAAGTTGATATGCTCCAATTCTTTGTCGGGAAAAATCTTGAACGGATACATTGTATTGAAACAGGTTCTGTTTTCAAATCTTATGAACTGGATTTCTGTATAGTCAGACGGCAGGGAAAATCTTTCAAGATAAAGCATATTGCTCCTCCTTTTGGGGTTATGCTTTGATTATATGCTCTTTACTGTGTCATAAAACGGACTTATTTTCAGCATAATACTGTGCCTGTGCGTTCCAGAGTTCGGAGTATTTGCCGTTCGGATTTTCGAGGAGTTCTTCGTGAGTGCCTTCCTGAATAACTTCGCCGTTATCAAAAACAACAATTCTGCTGCAGAATCGGCAGGATGAAAGTCTGTGGGAAATGTAAACGGCTGTTTTGCCGCCTGCAATATCGTTGAATCTTGAATAAATTTCGCTCTCGGCTATGGGGTCGAGTGCGGCGGTGGGCTCGTCGAGAATGACGAACGGTGCATCCTTATAGAGTGCTCTCGCAATGGCGATTTTCTGTTCTTCGCCGCCCGAAAGATCGATGCCGTCTTTTTCATAAAGCTTATAGATTGACTGTTTAAGCTTCTTCGGAAATTCCTCAACTCTGTCTTTTACACCTGCCATTTCAAGGCATTGCCATACTCTTTCTTCGTCGTATTCATCTGAACAAGCTACGTTTTCGCCCACGGGGAATGCAAGGAGCTTAAAATCCTGAAAGACGATTGCGAAAAGCTTTAAGTATTCGGCATAGTCAAACTCACGGATGTCAATTCCGTTGAGCGTAATTTTGCCTTCGGTGGGGTCATAAAGACGGCAAAGGAGCTTTATCATCGTTGACTTACCGCTTCCGTTCATACCGACAACCGCAAGACGTTCGCCCGACTTAATTTTCATACTGAAATTCTTCAGAATCATCGGTTCGGTTTCGGGATAAGCAAACGAAACGTTGTGAAATTCAAAAACAGAGTTTGCAGGGTCAATGCCGTCAACCGTTCTTGTGCCGTTTTCCATATCGGAAACGAGATTCAGATATTCAATCTCCTGCTTTAACTGAGCATTGTTTGCATGCAGATATCCGGCGTTGCCGGCAATATCCGTGCAAGCGGTTATCAGCTTTGTGATTGCGCCGTAATATTCAACAACCTTGCCTGCACCGAATGCGCCTGCAAGTGCTTTGAGTCCGACGAAAATATAAACAAGACCGCCGAGAAGATTTGTTGAAATTGTGCTTATCTGACCGATGGTTGCCCAGACTCTGAAAGTATCCTTTCTCATCTTTGCGGTAGGGTCATAAATCTTTTCGGTGATTTCTTCGTTGATAAGTCCTTTTTCGTTGAAAATTCTGACATCCTTGCCGCTTTCGTTTTCGTTGAGATATTTCTGGTTGTAGTATTCAAGAATCGGATTGAATTTCACAACTCTGTTGAAAATGTTAAACTGCTTTTTCTCGCTCAGACTGTGATACTTAACCGAAAGAGCAATCATAACGGCAGAGAAAATAACAAGCGACATACCGAGCAGGGGCGAATCAACAAACGCCATAAATCCCGTGAGCGGTGCAGGCGATTTGCTGAAAACCATACCCGAAATCATAACAATTGCAACGATAATTGAGAAAACGCAGGATATCATTTCCGCTACGCATTCGGCAACCCATGTAAGACCGTTGCCGTTATTTGCGTTTTCTTCGATTTTACCTCGAAGCTCCTGAACGGATGAGCTTTCCGCCTTTGCATAGTCGAGTTCAAGAGCCTTTCGGGATAGAAGTGCAGAATGCTTTTCCCAACAGCTGTTGAGCATTATCAAGGCTTTTCGGTTGATTGTTCTAATTATAACGTCAATAATGAGTGTTGTGATTGTTGCAATGAGAACGTATTTCAATATCTGCTCAAAGCCTTGCCTTTCGGTGAGTGCGGTGATGACAAGACCCGTGCAGTAAATTGTGATATAAGGCGTAACGGCACGGAGAATTTTAACAATGAGATTGAGTGAAAAATAGTTTTTGCCGAGATAGATTTTAACAAGCTTCAGGCCTTGTCTGATTATCTCAAAATCCTCTTTAAAGTCTGCGAAAAGCTTCTTCATATAATCGCCTCCTCTCTGTAATATCGGCTCTGTGTTTCAAACATTTCGGCGTATTTGCCGCCGAGTGCAAGCAATTCCTCGTGAGTTCCCATTTCGGCAATTTTTGCATCGTCAAGAAGAATTATTCTGTCGCAGAAACGGGTTGATGAAAGTCTGTGGGATATGTAAATTGCGGTTTTGTCTTTTGTAAGCTCGCTGTATTTGAGATACATATCATTCTCGGCTATGGGGTCGAGTGCGGCAGTGGGTTCGTCGAGAATGATTATCGGAGCATCTTTATAAAGTGCCCTTGCAAGCAGAAGCCTCTGAAGCTCGCCGCCCGAAAACGCAACAGCACCTTCGTGCACTTCACGAACAAGCAGAGTGTTTTCTTTCTGCGGCAGACTTTCAACCTTATCAAGAATTCCTGCAAGACTCATACATTCACGGAGTCTTTTGCGGTCGATTTTGTTTTCCTCGCAGAGTGCAATATTCTTTGCAACCGTTGCAGGCAGCAACGCACAATCCTGAAAGAGCGTTGAAAACAAACGATAGTATTCGTCACGGTTGAAAAGTCGGCTGTCAATGCCGTTAATGAGAATCTGACCCTCTTTCGGAATAAACAGACCGCAGATGAGCTTAACAAGCGTTGATTTGCCTGCACCGTTAACGCCGACAATCGCAATTCTCTCGCCCTCATTTATTTTCAGCGAAAGATTATCAACCGAAGGCTTTTCGGCTTCGTCATAAGAAAAAGTGAGGTTTTTAAGCTCGATTTCGCAGGGCAAATCCTTGCCCGACGGCAGCTTTTCACCATCTCTGGTGTTCATTTTATCCTCAATATCAAGGAATTCTCTGAAATCGCTGACGTTGCGTGCGCCCGAAATGATTTCAGAAATAGAGTCAACAAGCCTTGCAAGCCACTGACCGAATCCCGTTATCGCACCGAAATAGAGCGAAAAATCGCCGAGTGTCATCTCGGAATTGAGCTTGAGATAAATGAGATAGATATATGCGCCAAGGCTTACGCCGAATTTGAAAACATCTTCAAGCATGCAGTTGAAGTAGTGACCGTTGTTCCTTTTGATGTTCCACCAATTTGCATCGTCAAGGTGCTTGTCAATTTTTCTCATAAGGAAATCGGACATATTGTAAATGCGGACATCCTTTGCATTTGAAAAATCCTTTGAACGGTAGGTGACGTAGTGCAGACGAAGAAAGATTTCGGCAACCTTGTCCTTCATTTTTTCTTTCCATTTGTTGAAAATCAGCCAACCTGCCATGCTGATGCCGTAGCAAAGAATGAGAATGGGGATAAACCACGGATTGCATTCAACGATAATCGCCGTGAATGCCGTAAAACCGAAAGCAGAGGAAGCAACGGTTGCATTAAGCTCAATAAATCTTGCAACGCTTCCGTCCCAGCCGTGAATCGCATTCCACGCTTTTTCACGCAGAACACGGGTTTCGTTGTAGGTGTAGTTGTTATAGTCCATGCTCATAACCTTGTTGCAGATGAGCTTGTGGAGCATAATATCCCTTGCGAGCATTCGTCCCTGATGGCTTTTGTTATACATAACGTTATTCAGATATCCGAATGCTATGAGCGCAACAGAAAGAATGCCGACTTTGAGCAGAAGCTCCGAAGCAGGCGTTTTGTTTTCAACGCAGTCGAGAACGATTTTCGGAAGATATGCCGCCACAACTGAACTTACCGCACCCAGCGGAGTAAGACCGATTTGCATAAGAACATAGGATTTATCAAAATTCCAATGCTCTTTCAGCATGAATTTTAAGTTGCTGAAATAATTATATTTTTTCTTCACACGCTTTCCCTCCTGATAAGTGAAAGAATTATTGAAACGATAACAGCGCAAATGACAAGATAAATAAATGTGCCCGTTGATTCCCGAAGCGCCGCAACGGCACAGCTCAGCATAATCAAGCCTATGGCAATGAAATATCCGCCGAGAACTTTATATCTTTCGGGTTTTTTACACGTTATATTAACGAAGCCTTTGAGCTTATTGCGGCAAATTGAAATTCCGAGTGCGAAATTAACAACCGCAGAAATTAAAGCAACGATTGAATAGTATTTCATTTTTAACCTCCTTGTATTTTTATGTGTAGGGCGGCGATTTGCCTCCCTCTTGAGGGAGGTGGCTCGGCGATAAGCCGAGACGGAGTGAGTTATCAAGCCGCCGCAAACACAGATGAAATCTAAACGGCGGGATGTGGGCATCCCGCCCTACGCTTGAACGGTTGTTTGATAATATAGTGTAAGCGATTGACAAATGGTTTGAAAAATTTTTAAATTCGGCAATAAATTGCTGCGCAAAACTTATTGACACCTCATCACCGTCTATGACGGAGCTTCTCCTCGAGGAGAAGCCTTAATATAAAGTTTCTGCATAGCAGGAGATAGCTTGAGAAAATGCAAACCGATTTTGCCTTCTCCTTGAGGAGAAGGTGTCGCATAGCGACGGATGAGGTGATTGCGTAAGCAATCGTTTGTAAAAAAACAGCGAAAGCTAAACTTCAGTTTAACTTCCGCCGCTTCAGTATTAATGATAAATTAAAAATCAAACGATTGAAATACGCTCTGCAATAGTGTGGATTTAATGTTCAAAAGTGTTGCAGATGTTGATGCTTGTTGTGAATATATTTCCCTCGCAGGAAACAAAAACATCGCCGTCATATTTCTGTGCAATCGTTTTTATGCTCTTGAGTCCGTAGCCGTGGTTGAGCTTATCGGCTTTTGCTGTGCCGATATGCTTTGTGTCAACCTGCGCTTCAACGGGATTCTCAACGGAAACAACAATTCTGCCGCCCATTGTGATAATGCTTGCAAAAATCGTTTTCTTCGTGCCGTTACCGAGACCCTCTGCAGCTTCAATCGCATTGTCGAGTGCATTACCGATAAGTACGCCGAGTTCGAGTAAATCAACGTTGATTTTATCCGAAATCTTAACCGAATAATCGAGTGTGATTCCCTTACTTTCGGCAATGGCGAGTTTGGACTGAAGAACGGCGTCAACTGCGGGATTGCCCGAATTTATAACACCGTTGTTTGCTTCGTCAAGAAAATCCACTTCGCCCTTTATTGCGTCAATGGCAGACTGGGTCTGACCGTCTGCGAGAAGTCCCGAAACGGAGAGCAGTTTGTTTTTAATATCATGTCTGAAAGTGCGGATTTCGCTTTGATAGCGATAAAGCTCCTCATAGTGAGCGAGCTGATTTTTAATTTGTTCGTTGGCAAAACCGAGCTTTGCCTTTGATTCAACATAGTCCTTTTGTCTGTAAATAAGAAAGAGGGTAACTAAGTTTGCGGCGATCATAAGAATTGCAACCGCAGAGAATAAAATCGCAGGAATGCTTTCAAGTTCATAGGTGCATTTGAGAATAACAAGAGTAACAAAAACAGTTGCGATCGGCTGAATTATGAGCAATGCCGAAAGGCCACCGGAAACACCAAGGTCAATTTTGCCTATTTTTTTAGAAATAAAGAAAACAATGAAGAATGCAAAGAACTTACATATAAGTCCCATACCGAGGAAAATTTCGTCATTCTGAAGAAAACCAAGAGTTTCTTCGCCCATAAACATACCACTCAGGAGAGTAACTATTGTTTCTGCACCTGCTTGAATCATAACGAAAAGAACACTGCTTATAATGGCAAAATGCACTTTTACTCTGTAAACAAGAGCAAAAACAAATGCTGTAACAACTCCCAAAGCAAGAAGCATAATGCCCGTACCTGCAAAGAAATACGAAACAACGGTATTGACTGCTATTGCAACAATCATAAATACAGCAAGATGCGCTCCTTTGAGTTTCCTTTTTGAAATGTTGGAAAAAAGAATATCCATTGTATAAATTTCAAAGCAAGCAAACAGAAAATAAGCAATTATTCTTAACATTTCACCAGCCCCACTTTCTTATAAAAATATCGTATGCCTTCAATGCTTCCTGTTTCTTGCGAACACTTACGGCAACCTTTGAGCCGTCGGTCAGTTCAACCTCATTCGCATTGAAGCTTTTTATGTAGTTCATATTAACGATAAAACCCTGATGCACTCTCACAAATCCGTGAGGCTTCAGCACTTCGTATATCTCCGAAATCTTACCGACAGCCTCATAAACTCCGCTTGCGGTATGCACGGTCAGATGTCTGCGGTAACCCTCAACATAGCTTATTTTGTTGATAGAAATTTTGTTTCGCACGCTTTCCCATTTCAGGATAACGCTTGCATTTGTTGCGGTGTATTTTTTCATCGCTCTTGTGAAAACTTCGCTGAATTCTTTTTCCTTAATCGGCTTCACAAGAAAATGCAGCGCCTCAATTCTGAACGCATCGAATATGTAACTTGAATGGCTCGAAACAAAAATTATGATTGTTTCGGGCGCAAATTCTCTTATGATTTCAGCGGCTTCAACGCCGTTGATACCGCCCATCTCGATGTCGATGAATACAATATCAAAGCATCCGCCGTTCTTATAAAATTCAATCAAATCTTCGCCGCAGGAGAAATCAGAAATGTCAAAACCGTCGTCTTCGGTACGGAAAGGTTCGAGCAGATTTCTGATTTCTCTGACGGTAAAACAGTCATCGTCACAAATACAGATTTTCATATTATCCTCACAATTAATGTTTGTTGTAATAAAAAAAACACCCCCGAAAAAACGGAAGTGTCTGAAAAATGCAGATAATTTATTCTGTCAACACAGCATGGCAGACAAAACGACACTTCGATTTAAAACGTTCTGCATCACATCATTCTTTCTGTTTGTCATTTTATCCACCTGCCTTTCTTTAAAATTTTTCTATATTCTAACAATACAAAACAAATTTGTCAACCGTTTTCGCCGATTGTGCAAAAGTGTTGATTTTAAATGCAAAAGTGTCTTGTTATCCGAATGTTTTCGATAGCAAAGCAACTATTCTGCCGTTGGGTTGCTCTTCTTTGAATATATCAATGCTTTCAATAAAGGTATTAAGAAACTTCTTTTTCTCAGCATCAGTAAACTCTTTGTACATTGTACCATAATAATGCAGAAAAAGATAGACATTTTCACCTGATAATTTTTCTTCTTTTATATTTGCTATACGGGATTGTAATTCTGTTATCAGTATTCGATATACAACAACCGTTCTTCTGCTGATTTTCCATTACTTTTTGACACAGCTATTGCAGATGCTCTTGTTCTTGGTCCGCTTCGTGCTGAAGAGGTTGTACTGCCCGATGAAGCTCTGCAAAAAATCAAGGCTTACGGTGTAAATGCAAAAACTGAAAGGCTGATGATTACTCTTGCCGAATACGATATCGCAAACAAAGAGCCTGACTCCGATTGGGTTATTATACCGAGAACTAACATCTCTGCTTATCTCGGTTCTGCAACTTATATGGAAGCGTATGAAAGCAAGATACCTGATGAGTTTATGGAGAAAAAGCCTGAAATGGGCGGTGTATCTGCGGTGAGGATTAATCTATAACGAAAAAAGCTCCCTGAATCGGTGTTAGCCGAAACAGGGAGCTTTGATGTTTTATTTAAATGTATAAACTGAAATTCCTTTCCTTTTATGTTCGCTTGTCTTGTGCATACGCTCAACGATTATCTTCTTATCCTCAGGAATATCGCCGCCGGAAAGATAACTGTCAAGCTCGGCATATGTTACGCCCATTTCCGTTTCATCGGTCTGTCCGTCAAAGAGTGCTGCGGATGGAGCTTTTTCTATAACGCACTTCGGAGCATCAAGATAGCGCAAAAATTCATATATCTCTGTAACGGTGAGATCTGCAATGGGATTAAAATCGTGAGCACCGTCGCCCCATTTTGTAAAATAACCTACATAAGCTTCGCTTTTGTTGCCTGTACCGGCAACAAGACGGTTTTCCGCGGCAGCAATGGCATACAAAGTCAGCATACGAAGTCTCGGCGCAATATTGGCGAGTGCTGCGGCATTCATAACAGCAACACCGTCAAGGGCTTTTAGTTCTGCTTCCTTTACAGGTGTCAGATCAACAGTTCGGGTTTCAATATTATATCTTGCAGCAACCTCTTTGGCATCGGCTGTATCTTCATCGTAGTTTCTTTTGGAAGTACACGGCAGAATAATACCCACTGTGTTATTGCAAGCCGCTTTGCAGAGAATACCGACCAAAGCGGAATCCTTGCCCCCACTGTTGCCGTAAACAATGCCTTTTGCTCCGCTCTCAGCAAGAACGGACTTTATAAATTCGACTCTCTTTTCAAATTCAACCTTATAATCACGCATAAAAAGCACCTCTTTCAATACAATTCCGGTCGTCTGTCGCGGAACACAGGTATGCTGCCGCGAATATCAGAAAGAATCTGCA
>JAFTUG010000005.1 GCA_017466365.1 Clostridia bacterium
AGAGCTCAATCGCTCGTGATGTCCATCTGACATCTTGTTTCTCGTTTTTACCGAGAATTACTGCTGTACTTGAAGTACATACTCAAATTAATCTTCAAGGGTTTTTCTATCAATCGTTGTTTAATTTTCAAGGTGCGTCGCACACCGTTCTTGCGGAGTGCTTGACTAATATATCACAACATAACGAGTTTGTCAACACTTTTTTTGAGAGATTTTTATCCAACTTGTCAACTTCGCCGTGTGTTTCCTGCTCTTCATTTCAGGGGTGTATATTTTATATATTATGGTAATTAATATTTTTTATTTTGCTATTTTGTGTTTCTTTATTCATATTGATTTTTCAGCTTTTAAATTTCAGTTTAATTTCTTCTATTATTTCAACTATCTTAAATCTCATTTCATATTTCACAGGGCTGCTTATTATTTCTGCACCGTCTTTTCCGAGTACAACTTCAGTTTCTGCTTTCTTTGTTGCGGCAGGCAAACACAACGGAGGAAACATAACACACCACCAGTTTTGACCCTTGCCGTTCCCGAGAATAACTTTCAGCGCAAGATATTCTCCTGCCGGCAAAGTAAAATTTTCATATTCACGGGTTTCAAAATATTCCTCTGTCAGATATACTTCTGCCTTATAGTTAAATCCGTTTTTTGAAAGAACTTCATTTGCTGTTTTGACAAGCAATGCTTTTTCTTCGGAAAGACACATCTCGGCATTATCCTTATTCACCGTACCGCTGAATATTTTACTTCCGCAATCAAGGAGTGCATCCCTTACTGATATTTTTATTTGTTGGTCGGCATCGCTGTCCGAATTTGCAAGTATATGAAGCCTTATAACATTGTTTCTTATCCCTTTGCATTCCGCACCAAAGCTTACTACAGAAAATACAATTGATACTATCAGACCGATTGCCACGGAAATTTCCGCCATTTGATATTTCTTCATAAATAAACCGTCCTTTTATGTTGTATCAACATTCTTGGACGGTTTAATAAATTTTATTCAGTCTGAAGGTCAAGTCCTCCGATTTCATCACGCGCTTTGAACACATAACCGTTCTGGCTTAAAATATCGATATGAGAAAGAGCTTCACCGGTTCCAAGCGCAACACAGTTAAGCGGTGATTCGGCAACAGTGGTTTTGACTCCCGTTTTCTTTTCAATCATCTCATCTATGCCTTTAAGCAGCGCACCGCCGCCCGTTAAACGAATTCCTGATTCGGCTATATCGGCAGAAAGCTCGGGAGGAGTAAGTTCAAGAACGGAACGAACGGTTTCAGCTATTGTTTCAAGGTGGGGACGCATTGCAAGATATGCTTCGGTTGAGCTGACCTCAATGCTTACGGGCATATTTGTTATAAAATGCTTACCCTTAACTGTAAGACCGAGTTCAACATCGCGAAGATAAGAGCAGCCTATTTGTTTTTTTATAAATTCACCCGTTTTATCGCCGAGAATGACATCTCTCTCTCTTCTTATTTGACGAACAATTGCTTCATCGAGAGCGTTTCCCGCAATTTTAATGGAACGGGAAACAGAGATGCAGCCCATTGTTATGACGGCAATATCAGTTGTTCCGCCGCCTATATCAACAATCATTGTGCCTACCGGTCTGTTACTGCCGAGACCTGCACCGAGCGCTGCTGCAAGAGGTTCTTCAATCAGGCATGCTTTTGCAGCACCTGCTGCAGTTACAAGGTCAAGAATCGTTCTTTTTTCAAGACTTGTTGCCATCGAAGGGACGCACACAACAACATTGGGCTTAAACACCATGTTCTTACAGATTTTTGAAAGAACATAGCGAAGAATATGCTTCGTTGCGGTAAAATCGGACACCACGCCATGAAGCATCGGCTTTACAACACGGATTGAATCGGGATTTTTTCCTATCATATCCCACGCACGCTTACCGACACCTATAAGCTTACCGCTCTCTTTTTCATAGGCGGCAACACACGGCTCGGTCATAACTATACCTTTACCTTCAACATATACAACAATGGAAGTTGTTCCGAGATCTATTCCTATGTTTGCACCGAGCATGGTCTCACCACCTTATTCTTAAATGTGTTTATTATTTCTCTTCTTATATAGAGTTAATGCAAGCGCAACGCAGTACACTTCTTTTGCACCGTGAAGCCACAGCATTTTTGCGCACTCATTAAGTGTTTCTCCGGAAGTTGAAATATCATCACAAAGCAAAACAGTTTTATCTTTTACGGCAGATGAATCCGAAATATCAAAAACACCGGTAAGATTTCCTTTGCGAAGATAATATGTTATTCCGTGCTGTTTCTTTGTTTCATAAAGCTTACAAATCACATCGGATTTATGCTCAATTCCGAGCCTTTCGGATATTCCCTTTGCAAGATAGAAGCACTGGTTATATCCTCGTTTTTTCCTGCTTTTCTCCGTCATGGGAACTTCGGTTATAAAATCAAAAGAAACATTTCCGAATCTTTCTTTAACAGCATCTGCCATTTCAAGAGAATATGCCTCATAATTTCTTAAACCTTTACGGAATTTGAAAATATGAACACCGTGTCTGACGCAGCCGTCATAATAAAACGGAGCAGCAATTGAACTGAAATAATTTTCCGCACCTTTGCATGTACACTTATCCTTTTCTCTTCCGCACTTACGGCATACAGTCCCGCTTATTCTCGGAAGCTCGTTTTCACACTTACTGCACATAAAACGGCTTGACGCTATAACCTTTCCGCAATACGCGCACCGCTTCGGAAACAAAGAAATAATAAGGGACTCTATGGATTTTTTCAATTTTCTTCACCAAGCATTATAAAACTTTTCAGAGCGGAATAACGTTTTGCTTTGCTGTTATTGCTGACCATTCGCTCAACGGTATTTCTTGAACCGACAAGAATCATCATTTTCTTCGCTCTTGTTACCGCCGTATAAAGCAAATTACGATATGCCAGCTGTTCAACAACACCCGTTACGGGCATTATAACCGCCTCAAACTCGTTGCCCTGACTTTTATGAACCGTTACAGCATAGGCATGTTCAAGCTCCGTGCTTCCTTCAAAAGGATATTCGGCAAGCTTGTCATCAAAACGGACATACAGTATATGGGCAACTTCATCTATTTTATCGAGAATACCGATATCGCCGTTAAAAACACCAAGACCGTCTTTGTCCGATGATGACCAAGGAATATTATAATTATTTTTTATCTGCATAAGCTTATCGCCTTCACGGAACATCCGTTGACCGAAAGCATGCTCGCGCTTATGCCTTGCAGGAGGATTGATTGCCGCCTGCAGATATTTATTAAGATTTACCGTTCCCGCCTCGCCTTTTCTTGACGGACAAAGAACCTGAATATCATCTGTGGGAGAATATTTATAAGCATTCGGAAGCCTTGTTGCGCAAAGCTCCGTAACAGTTTTTGCCGCAGAAGCAGGCTGAATTCTTTCCATGAAGAAAAAATCCTTATCCGTTCTTGTTATTTCAGGAAATTCACCCTGAACAATTTTATGGGCATTCGTTACTATAAGGCTCTCCATCGCCTGACGAAAAACCTCTTTAAGCTCTACAACGGGTAAAGCCTTTGAATTTATCATATCATGCAGCACATTTCCCGCACCTACCGGGGGAAGCTGGTCGGAGTCACCGACCATTACAAGCCTGCAGCCAATGGGAAGCGCATCAAGAAGACTTGAAAAAAGAACAATATCAACCATAGACAGCTCGTCTATAATTACCGCACCCGCACTTAAAGGATTACGCTTGTTGCGCTGAAAAACAGGTCTGTCGTTTCTGTCCCATTCAACCTCAAGTAAACGATGTATGGTCTGGGCTTCTCTGCCCGTGAGCTCGCTCATTCGCTTTGCTGCTCTGCCCGTAGGTGCCGCAAGAGCAACCTCAAGTCCTTGATTTTCAAAAACCTTAAGTATACCTCGAAGGGTTGTTGTTTTACCCGTACCCGGTCCGCCAGTCAAAATGAGTATTCCTCTTTCAACGGCAAGCTTTATTGCAAGGCGCTGCATATCGTTATAGCAGACACCGCCGATAAGCTCGGCATGATTTATTTGTTCTTCGATATTATCAAGACATTTCGGAGCAAAGCGTTTCATAAAAAGGACAGTGTTTGCCGCTCTTTTCTCCGCATCATAAATTTCCGGTAAAAATATGAACTCTCTGCTGTAAATCACATCTGAAACAAGCTGTTTTTGTTCGACAAGCTTATCTATCCGGATTTCAACATCATCCTGCGAGCATCCGAGAAGAGACAAGCAGGGCTGAATAAGCTTTTCACGGGGAAGGCAGGTATGACCGTTATATAGATTATGCCTTACAACATAAAGAATACCTGCTGCAACTCTGTATTCATCCGCCGGTGGCACGGGAAGTCGCTGTGCAATATTGCAAGCTTTTTCAAATGTTATGCCTATTCCCTCGGAACAAAGCAGATAAGGGTTTCTTTCAACGGTTTCAACAGACCTTGAACCGAACAGCTTAAAAACCTTAAGGCACTCTGCAGTAGTCATTCCGTACTTTTCAAGAGAAATGAGTGCCTCTCTTTCTGCAGCTCGTTTTCTGAATTCTTCAGATATTTCCTTTGCTCTTTCGCGTGAAATACCCTTGATTTCAGAAAGACGGTTAGGTGCATTTTCTATAATGCTGAATGTTTCTTCACCAAAGCGTTCAACAATTTTTTGAGCTGTTTTTTCTCTTATTCCTTTGATAATACCCGATGAAAGATACGAAAGCATTTCCGCGGCGGTTTCAGGCATTTCACGAACACAGCCCTCTATTTTGAGCTGTTTACCGAAAGTGGGATGCACCGACCATTTTCCGGTAAAAGTTACTCTTTCTCCGCAGTAAAGATCACCTATGTTACCCGTAGCCGTAAAAAGGTCACCGTCACTTGAAAACTCAAGAACAGTGTAGCCGTTTTCGGTATTTTGGTATGTTATATATTCCACAACACCCGTTACAGTAACAAATTCTTCCATATCAACCAATCATAAATTTAATATAACCGCTTTTCAGACGCAGATTACATATATCTGAAAAGCCGCAATGTGCCGAGTGAATCTGTAAGCCGAGTTCTGTCATTTAAGGCAATCATCTGTCTACGCCGTACATTGCTGCACGTCTTTAGCCACCCTTCGGAGTATCGCCGAGCAAGCGACGGAATAAATCCTCCCCCAATCGGTGTTGCTTCGGATAGGGTTTGCAGGGCCGTGCGGTTCCCCGCACGCCGGTGAGCTCTTACCTCGCCTTTCCACCCTTACCTGCAAAGCAGGCGGTATATCTCTGTTGCACTTTCCCTAAGGTCACCCTCGGCGGCCGTTAGCCGTTATCCTGCTCTGTGAAGCTCGGACTTTCCTCACGCAGCTTGAAGCTGCCCGCGACTGCCCAACTCACTCGGCACATACGTTTTTATTTTAAATCACCTTTTATTAAAAGTCAAACAAAATATATATTTGTTTTAAATAATTTACAATTTGACTATTGTATATCGTGAAAACTTGCGTTAAAATGGTGAATAACGATTACCGAAAGGATAAATTTATGGAAGACATATATATTTCAAAGAAAAGGCGGCAGCCCGAAGAGATTGATTTTGTTTTTTTGGATGAACCTGCTCCCCCTCAAATTCCGCAGGATGAAGAGCCGCCGAAACGCAAAAAAAAGAAAAAACACCGTTTTCTGAAATTTATTGCAACGGTGCTTATAATTGCATTTTTATTCGGCTCTGCATTTATTTTTGTTTTCGCTGCAATGTCGGGCTACACAAGAGACGACCTTGAAGCCAATGAATATGTTTCATCCTTTGAACTTGAGAGCAGTCCGTTTGTTTCAAACATACTTCTTCTCGGAGTTGACGGAAGCGCAGATTCTTCTTCACGCTCCGATTCGATGATACTCGTTTCAGTAGACTTTGCCCATATGAAAATAAAGCTTACATCCTTTCTTCGTGACAGCTGGGTTGAAATCCCCTCAAAAGGCAAAAAAGCAAAGCTTAATTCAGCTTGTTCATCAGGCGGTCCGCAGCTTGTTGTTGATACAATCGAGTATAACTTCGGCGTGGATATTGACCATTATGTTATGGTTGACTTTGATATGTTCACGCAGATAATCGATTCGCTCGGCGGAGTTACCGTTGAGGTTACCAAAAAAGAAGCAAAGTTTATAAACAGCACCACAAGGCAAAAAGTTGAAAGCGGAGAAAATGTTACTCTTAACGGTGATGAGGCTCTTGTTTACTGCAGAATCAGAAAACTCGATTCCGATTACATGAGAACCTACAGACAGAGAAAGGTTATTTCCGCCCTCATAAATCAAGCAAAGAAAGCCGGTATTTCGGCATTGATTGAAACCATGAACAATGTTTTTCCGCTTATTAAAACAGATATGTCCGCTCTTGAAATAACAGGGCTTGCTTATAAAGCGGGAATAGGCATTGTTGCATTTGATATTGAGCAAAACAGAGTTCCGATTGATGAGCACATGGAGGTCGGAACCAAAAACGGTCAATGGGTTGAAGTGGTTGATATTGATGCTGCAAAGGAATATCTGCAAGATTATATTTACACAAATAAAATAAAGATTGAGGAAGAATAAAATGGAAGTTACCTTCAGAAAATTCAGAACCGAGGACAGAGATGCTTTCTTTTCCATGGTCAAAAAATTCTATGCACCGCCTGCCGTGCTTCATTTCCCTTCGGATGAAGTTATGATGTCGAGCTTTGATGCCGCACTTGAAATTCCCGAGCTTGTAAAGGGATATATTTTTGAATGTTGCGGAAAAGCCGCAGGATATGCCATTGTTTCAATGAAGTTTGAAACGGAAGTCGGCGGAATGGCGGCATGGATTGAGGAGCTTTTTGTTGAAGAAAAATTTCGTTCATGCGGCATAGGAAGTGCATTTTTTGAAAATCTAAAAAAAGAGCTTTCAGGAAAAATCAAGCGTATACGTCTTGAGGTAGGCGATGAAAATGACGGTGCTAAACAGCTCTATAAACGGCTCGGCTTTGAGATGCTTGACTACCGTCAGATGGTTATAGATAAAGAATTTTAATTTAAAGGAGAACCGTTATGAAAAAAATATTTTCGTTTATACTTTCGTTTATCATCCTTTTCCCCTCTTATTTATTCAGCTTCATACCAAAAAACATTGATACCGATTTCAAATTCAAAAACGGATATACAGACGAAAAAATCATGCTTTGCGATGAATATGCTCCCGTTGAAATAAGCGGAGAATTCAAAAAAGGCAGTGCACTCGTTTATAATTTCGGCGAAGCGGAATGTGATTGGTTTAACTATTTCGGAATAAAATACAATACCGATGCTTACGCAAAGGGAACAATCACCTACACAAGAAACGGTGAAAATTACAGCGAGGAATTTTTCCTTGAACCAAGCGAAAGCGGAAACTTTTACAGCTTCATTGACGGCATGCTTGATAAGTATAAATCCAACAAACTTTGTTCGGTAGCCATTGAACCTCTCAATAAAGAAAGCGGTTCATTTACACTTGAAGGAATCGGAGTATTCAACCGTGAAATTCCCGAAAGAGAAGTGTTTATCCGGAACGGTGAATATAAGCTTGGCGTCGACCTTTTATGGGGCGGTGCGTTGAGTTATCTTGAGGATTTGAATTCAAATGTTCAGGCAGTCAAGGTTGACGGCAGAATTTACGTTGATTCAAATGCATCGGAAAGATACAACGCAAAATCCGTTAACGACAATGTTAATCTTATCAACAGATTTGACCCCGGCAGACTTGTTCAGCAGTCATATTACAGCATTATCAAAGACGGATATGAGTCAGGCGAATTCATGGGAAACACATGGAATTATAATCCGGTTCAGGGCGGTAATCAGTTTGGCGAAAGCAGTAAGATTGTTGACGTTATCACAACCGACAGCTCACTTTATATCAAGTGCCGTCCCCTTGACTGGGCAAAACCTGCCTCGGATATCACTCCCTCATACATGGAGGCAACCTACACATTAAAAGACGGTCTTGTTGATGTTTCATGCAGATTCGTTGATTTTTACGGCTTCAAGAGTGAAAGCACAACACAGGAAATGCCTGCATTCTATTGCATCGAGCCTTTCAACAGATTTGTATATTACGGTGGTGATTCACCGTGGACTAACGACCCGAATCTCTCCTATGAAAACGAACTGATTTTCTGGCCCGATGCAGGATATCCCAATTTCTCAACAACCGAAAGCTGGGCAGCATTTATCGGAGAATTCGATGACAGCTTCGGAATAGGAATTTATGTTCCGAGCAAACCTTCATTCCTTGCAGGTGTTTACGAAAGAGAAAAAACCACAAACGCCGATCCCTCAAAAGACGGAACAACATCCTATATCGCCGCCGTTGAATGGGTCGAGTTGGCAAGCTTTGAACCGATTGAATATAACTACAGCATTTCAACAGGAACAATCTCAGAAATGAGAAATGCATTTGCAACCGTAAAATAAAAATTTACCGCCACAGAAAAATCTGCGGCGGTATTTTTTATAAGCTTGCAAGCTCTTTATAATTATATTTAAGCGATAAATAAAGCTTTGAATATAGAGCAAAATTCTTTGAATATTTTTCGCTGTTTTCTGAAACAGGAAGATACTCCTTCTCGCTGTATTTCACCATTGTATCGGCAGCTTCATAAATATCGTTATAAAGTCCTGCACCGACTGCCGCAAGAACGGCAACTCCGAGTGCAGGGCCTTCCTTCGACTGAATGGTTTTTATATTCAGACGGAACATATCGCCGAGCATTTCTTTCCAAAGCTTCGATTTTCCTCCGCCACCCGTAACAAGCATTGACTCGGGATTTATCTCCATTTCATCAAGCACCTTAAGGCAGTCCATAAGCGAATAACCTACACCCTCCATAACGGCACGGATAAAATGCGCTCTTGTATGCATGGCGGAGATGCCGAAAAATACACCTCTGCAATCAGGGTCAAGATGGGGTGTTCTTTCACCCATGAGATAAGGAAGATAGAAAAGACTTTCTGCACCTATCGGAATGCTCGCTGCCTTTTCATCGGTAATTTTATAAACATCCTCACCCTTTGCAAGACTTTCTTCGGTTTCTGCAAGGCAGAACTGATTTTTAAACCATTGAAGAGAAAGACCTGCCGCCTGGGTAACACCCATTACATGCCACTTGCCGGGCACAGCGCAGCAGAATGTGTGTACTCTGCCCATGGGGTCGATTTTCGGTTCATCGGTATGAACAAAAACGACACCCGAAGTTCCTATTGTTGTAAACGCTTTGCCGTCACGGATGACCGCAGTGCCTACTGCAGCTGCAGCATTATCGCCTGCACCTGCAACAATAAGAGTTTTTTCCGAAAGACCTGTTTCAGCCGATGCTTCTGCACTAACATGGCCCGTAACCTCAACAGATTCATAAACCTTTGCAAGCAGAGATTTATCAATTCCGAGCTTTTCGCAAACCTCGTCCGACCAGCAACGGTTTTTAACATCAAGAAGCTGCATACCCGAAGCATCTGATACATCTGTTGCGAAATCTCCCGAAAGTCTGAAGCGGAGATAATCTTTAGGCAAAAGAATATGTCTGCATTTATCAAAATTCTCTTTTTCGTGCTTTTTGACCCACATGATTTTGGATGCGGTAAAGCCCGTAAGAGCAGGATTCGCGGTTATTTCAATAAGCCTTTTCTTGCCGATTATGTTGGTTATATCGTCACATTCTTCACCCGTTCTCTGGTCACACCAGAGAATTGCGGGGCGGATAACATTGCAATTTTCATCAAGCATAACAAGCCCATGCATCTGTCCCGAAATACCGAGAGAAAGTATATCCTCGCAAGGAATATTACTGCTTTTCAAAACCTCATTTACGGTTTCCTTGGCAGCAATCCACCAAATCTCGGGGTCCTGCTCTGCCCAACCGTTTTTTGGTTGAGAGAGCGGATATTCTCTGTAAGCCGATGCAACCGCATCGCCCTCACGGCTGAAAATAACGGTTTTCAGACCCGTAGTGCCTAAATCTATACCGATAACATATTTCATATTTTCACCCGAACATTATGTTGTTAATTACACTTTCAAGATATTCCTGCTTGCCCGAACCGGGATTTGCAGGCTTACCCATAGCGCATGCGTAATCGGAAAGCTCTTCAAGAGTAACGTTGCCGCTTCTGATTTTCTGACCGATTTCGCTGTTGAATGAAGAATATTTATCTGCAACAAAGCCGTCAATTCTGCCGTCTTCAATAATTTCTGCCGCTTTGATAAGACCGAGAGCAAAGGTATCCATTCCGAGAATAAAGCCGAGGAACATATCCTCATGGGTGTTGCTCGGTCTACGGTTTTTGGCATCGAAATTAAGACCGCCGTTTAAAAAGCCGCCGCTTTTGAGAACTTCGTACATGCACATTGTTGCTTCATAAACATCGAACGGGAATTCATCGGTATCCCATCCGAGAAGAAGGTCGCCCTGATTTGCGTCAATGCTGCCAAGCATACCATTGATTGCACTTATGCGAAGCTCATGCTGGAAGGTATGACCTGCAAGAGTTGCGTGGTTTGCTTCGATATTCATTTTGAAATCCTTATCAAGACCGTACTGCTTAAGGAAACCGATAGCTGTTGAAGCATCAAAATCATACTGATGCTTCATGGGCTCTTTCGGCTTGGGTTCAATATAGAAATCGCCGTCAAAACCGATTTTTCTGCCGTAGTCGATTGCAAGACGCATAAGACGAGCAATATTTTCCTGCTCAAACTTTACATCGGTGTTAAGGAGAGTTTCGTAGCCCTCTCTGCCGCCCCAAAAAACATATCCCTTACCGCCAAGCTTTACGGTTAAATCAAGAGCCTTTTTAACCTGTGCAGCTGCGAAACAGAAAACGTCCGCAGAGTTTGTGCTGCCTGCACCGTTCATAAAACGGGGATCGGAGAACATGTTAGCCGTACCCCAAAGGCACTTGATGCCTGTTTCATTCATTTTTTCAAGAATATAGTCGGTGATTTCGTCAAGTCTTTTGTTTGTTTCTTTGATATCATCCGCTGCCGGAATAATATCGGCGTCATGGAAGCAAAAATATTCAACACCGAGCTTTGACATAAATTCAAAGCCTGCATCAACCTTCGCCTTTGCATGCTCCATTGTACCGGGAACCGCACCGAAGGATTTCTCTGCAGTATCTCTGCCGAACATATCAGTTCCGCAAGCACAGAGATTATGCCACCATGCCATGGCAAATTTGAGATGCTCACTCATCTTTTTGCCCATGATTACACGGTCTTTATCATAATATTTAAAAGCAAGAGGATTTTTGCTTTTCGGTCCTTCATATTTAATTGCAGGAACATTAAAAATTTCGCTCATTTTTGTTACTCCTTTTTATACAATATATGATATGTTTATTATATCAAATGTTTTCTGCCTTTTCAATAAGATTATTAACAAAATACCGTCGGCACAACGCCGACGGTATTCATCATTTGCTTTCGATTTCTTTTTTCAATCTTTCTTTCGCTTCTTCAACGGTTTCGCCGTCTTTTGTCAGAAAATTATCAACAAAACCGTCCTCAATTTTTGTGTAGGCACCCACAACGGTATCTTCGATTTTCTTGTAACCGTCGGTGAACTTTTCGGCGATTTGTTCGCTGACCTTAACAATTTTTGATTTAGCCATATTTCAAAACCTCCGTATTATTCTTTTATTCCTTTGCAAACGGGAATGAGGGATAAAAGCAAAACGATGCCCACAATACCTATAAGCACACCTGCAACAAGTTTATTCCATACCATGCAGAAGCACATTCCTACCCCGAGTAATAACGCACCCGCAATGCTTAAAATAATAATGCCTACTGATTTTCCGCTGATTTTAACAGGTGCCTTATGTTCCATTTTCCGCCATACAATTACGGTGATAAGGCAAAGCAACAAACCGATGCTTCCGAAAATAATTCCTTGCTTAAATGCATTCCATTCGGGAAGAAGAGCCATACACATTCCGAGAGCAAACAACACTCCGCTCACCGTGCCTAATACAAGGGCAACAAAACTGCTTTTTTTCATAAATTTCATTCTCCTTTTCTTTTGTTGCCGTTATATTATCAGGCGAATATTTTAAAAATATGGTTGAAATATTATTAAATTTTCATTTTTTTGTTATAAAAATGTTTAAGACACCTGAAGCATTAACTCTTCGGGTGCCTTAAATTGAATTGATATCAGGTTGTACCGTAAATTTGTGTTAAAAAAGTTTTCAAAATTTCGGCGTCTTCTCTGAATTGTTCAAGGCTGTCTCCTTTTACAAATTCAAGGATATAATCCTCATCAGGGCTGTTGTTTTTCAGATGATCAATGTACTTTTTCCAATCATCCGCACCCTCACAAAGTCTGCACCGTATTCCTGATTTTTTCCAATGAAAAACATGAACTCCGTTAACATGCGGTGCGACGGCTTTAAGATTTTCAAAGTCGTTTTTTGTTCTTAAGGGCTGCCAATAGGTAGCAATATTATCACGGTTTACAGCTTTTAGAAATTCAAGTGAGGATTTGCCGTTATCATTTAATGTTCCTTCATGGAATTCAAAAGAAAGAGTAATGTCCTTTTCTTTTGCCATATCGCAAAGCTTTTGCGTTTCTGATTTAAGCAGATTAAAAAGCACTGAATCTGTTTCGGCACTTGAAGCCTCACCAAGCCAAAGACGGATTCTTTTGCAGCCGATTTTTTGGGCAACGGTAAGAATTCTTTTGAACAGTTCAAAATCCCTTTGACCTACCCTGTAATAACTGCCGTAGGAAATTGCCTTTATACCGTATTTATTCTGCAAACAGATTACCTCTTCAAGAGCCTTTTCATCATCGGGAGGAAGATGAACATCCCCTCCCCACTCTATATATTCAATGCCGTTTTCATTGGCGGCAATGCAAATTTCTTCTCTTGAAAGCTTGCGAAAGGTAACACTTGTAAATCCAATTCTGTACATATTATTTTCTTTCAGCCGAATAGGCAACATTTATGCTCTTTTTAAACAGAAGATAGTCATACTGCGGTCTCCAGCTGTTACCTGTTTCAACATTATTCTTGAAATCTTCTTCGGAAAGAGCAGTGTTAATTTCGGCAACACCCTTAAGCTCATCGCCTTCTTTATATACGGTATCCCAGAAAGCATGATGTCCGATATGAGTTACGCTTGCAGGAATATAAACATAGGTCATCGCCTGATTATAGCTGAAAGCATCCGAGCCGATATATTCAAGACCCTCGGGAAACGAATTATAGACATCGCCGAGTACCGATTCATCAGTAAAATGCGTATCGGTTACTTCGCCCGCAGGCTTATAGCTGTATACTCCTTCAAGAAGAGGAATTTCAAAGAAGCCGAGTGTTTCAATTGTTTTAAGACCTTCGGGAAGATAAACATTCTTCATGTTGGCATAGTTAAAGCAAAGCTGACCGATTTTTTCAACCGATGAGGGAACAACATATGTAAGAACATCTTTTACATATTGCTCATAGCTTGCATCTTCGGGAGCCGGTTCGATTCTGTAGCCGTTTTCATCATACTTTGCATGGCCGTATTTTTCGGCAAGGTAAGTATCATGGTCGCAGGGACGGCAGATGATTTCGGTTTTATCCTTGTTGAAAAGCACGCCTTCAACATCGCAGTAGTTGGGATTGTTTTCATCAACCCTGATTTCCTGCAATGCCCAACAGGAATAGAAAGCTTTCGGGTCAACATTCTCAACCCCTGCTCCGATATTGATAACCTTGACCTTTTCATCACAGTTGAGCGCATATGCACCGACCGAAACAACCTTTTTTGATTCGTCTTTGATAATTTTGAAATTGGTATTTACATCGGGATTCTCACGGTCATATTCAACACTTGAAACATAGTCTATATCAAGTGTTGTCATATATCCCGTGTTACTGAATTTTGAAAGCTCGATTCCGACCTTGGTCTGATCATATTCAAAGGTATCCTTCTGAACGGTTCTTACACTGAAATAGCAGGAAATCGAAACCGCAACAATTATTACGAGAGCAAAGATTACCTTCTTTATTCCATAATGCTTATAGGGCTTATTAATATGAGGCGCCGCAAGACCTTCTACTCTGTAAGTCCATATTTCTTCCTCGGGAATATCGAGATGAATGGGTTCTTCAACAGGAATTTGTTTCTTTTCTTTTTTGCTCATATTATCACCCCTCTTATCCTAAATAGCCGCCGGAAACGGATACGCCTTCTTCTTCCGCCTTCTTTTCGGTAACCTCTGCACGGCGTTTGAGAACTTCCATAACCATGTTCTGCTTTTTGCTGTCATAATCCCAGAAAAGATAGGGAATTGTCATAAGAGCAAAACCGATAACGTCAACAATTATGGGAATAACAATTATGCTTCTTCTCGAATCATCAATAAAGAGAACATCCCAGTTGCTGTTGAAGCCGTATTTGAGAAGCATAAGCGGAATGATAAGACCTACAAATGAGGTTATGGGACCTGTAAACCAGCCGAAAACGCCCGAAAAGCTTTCAAGACGTTCACCTGAAAGATACATCTGATAGTCGCCGATACGGACATTCATATCGTGACCCGCAGTGGTAGGCACGGTCTTTGTCATTTCCATGAAGAAAAGAACAACAACACAGATTGTGCCACAAAGGGTAAGATTATCGCCGCAGAACCACATAGCAGCAGCAATAAGTCCGTAGCCGATTGCTCTTGTAAGCTGATAGAAAATCATAATCTGCTTATAAGAAAATCTCTTAAGGAAATAGGGTGAGAGCAAATCGGGCGGAGTTCCCGCAAATGAAATCAGCATAACGATAAGGCTGTAGGGAAGTCCGCTTAAACGGAAGGTGTAGAAATAAAGGATTGTAACAAACGGCAGCATACCGTTTCCGAGCGAGTCGATAAGACCGACTATTGTGTTAATAAGCAAATACTTATTGTGAAGAACTCCGAACATGCCGTCCCAGAATTTAATCTGAACCTTCTTTTCAACGGGCGGCTGGGGAATTCTTTCTTTTACTCTGCCCGCAAAAATCATTGTAAATGCGGCAAGAGTGCAGAATGTTATGGGGATAACATATTTGTAAACATTGATATCTGCCCACTCATAACGAAGCATTCCGATAACGGCAGGAATAATAATACCGACAATGGTATTAAAGAAATGAGAAAGCTTTACGGGATAGCTTCTTACATAAATTCTTTCCTGAAGATTGGGGCTGATGCTTCTTGTGCAGGTTTCAAGGTTATTGGCAAAGCCGAAAACATTATAGGTTGCAAAAAGAAGGTTTGCCACCCACACTCTTGTTGCAACATCGGGAATGTTGTAAACCGGAAGCCAGCCGATAAGGATAACCATTATACACTTAGGCACAACGTCGCAATAAAGCGAATATTTATATCTGCCGAATTTCGGAAGAAGCTTTTTACGCCAGAAGATGTTTCTTGCACCGACCCAGCCCGTATAAAGGAAATGAGTACCGAAGGTTTTGAAGCAAGCCGTGGCGTTCATGCCTTCAAGACCGTTGAGATATGTAATAAACGGACTGGTTTGGTTAAACAACAAGGAATAATCAAACAGTATTGTTGATATTCCGAACAGCATCATAAGAACATAAACAAGATAGAATTTTCTTTCGGTTTTCTTCGGAAGAAATCCGAGATTATCGCAGACAAACCACCACATCAGCGCTGAAATATAGCCGAGAGGCATATTCAGAATGCCGATAACGGAGAATGTAAGATAAGGCAGCTTATAGTGGTGCATGATAAGATAGCAGGATGAGAAAAATCCTATATATTCAAGCACCTTCGAGCCTGCGTAGTTGCTTCCGACAGCAAAAAGAACGTCCCTGTATTCTTTATAGGGAACGTACTTGCCTTCGGCGGGGGTATTCCAATGCGTTTTGATTTCGGTAAACAGCGATTGTACTTTGGCAATCAAACCGTTCATGCGTATCAGTCCTCCTTTTTCAAAATAATAATAACATAAAATACTATTCTTGGCAACTAAATTATATTGTTTTATCAAAAATCTCTCCGCGGATATCACTTACCGAATCAACGGGAATTACGGTTTCGTTATTCATTATAATTTCACGCCTTAAAATATTGACTCTCTTTATATATCCGTTGACGGTTATATATGCGCCTCCGGATTTCTTTTCATCAGGCTTGAAATAAATCACGGTTACTTCGGGCTTTTCATCAATAAAATCCATAAGCATATGCATTTTTGCATCAAGAATTTCTTTTTCGTCCTCATCAAGTTCAACAAAAGTATCGGTAAGCCTTGCTGTTTCATCGAGTGCCGCATTATGACCCGTCAGCGCCGCAAAAGGGCTGAATTGCGCCGCACGGTCAATCATTGACATATGCGGTTTGGTTTCGGAAACATGATGAGGGAGATTGATTATCTCCGCATATTTACTGTCACGATTCATTTTTTCACCTTATTGCCGATAATTTTTCATAGAATACTGCGTATTTCTTCTAACTTATTTATTACACAGTCAATGTGTAAACCGTTGGTTTCACCACTTCTGTTTCTGTCAAAAAAGCATGTTTTTAATCCTGCAGAAGCTGCCCCTGCAATATCCGACGTAAGCGAATCACCTATCATAATTATCTCGTGAGGCTGTATTTTCTCTTCGCTTTTCGCTACCGAATTAAGTTCATGCAGACAATGCATAAAGAAACTTTCGGACGGTTTTGAAGCACCTATCTTTTCGGAAATAAAAAGCTTTGAAAAACACGGAAGCATTTTAGCTTTCTTCAGTCTGTTAATCTGCTGACCGTAAGGGCCGTTGCTTGCAGCGCATACGATATATCTTTCTTTCAGATATCCAAGAATATCAACAGCACCCTCAATGTGTATTGCACTTTCAAAAAGCCTGCTTTTAAAATACTCTTCAAACCTGCAGCCGTCAAAAGAAATATTCAGCTCTGAAAAAATTCTGTTCCATCTGGTTTTCAGCAGTTCATCATATGTCAGCTCATTCCGCTCAATCTGCCGCCACATCTCGTAATTGATTTTCACAAAAACCTCATACATATATTCCTCATATGCAGTTAAGCCAAACTCTGCAAAGCCCTCTTTCATGGTTTCTTTAACATATTCATCAAAATCCAGTAAGGTGTTATCTATATCAATTAAAACCGCTTTAATCATAATCTTCTTCTCCGGTAAAATGATTTGTCAGGCTTTGTGACCTCCGATTTGCCTGTTTCGGTCCTTTGCAGTTGCGCCTTCTTTGAAATTCATACCCTTAAGAATGGCATTCTTGCCGTATTTGTTCTTGATTTCAACGAGTGTATCCTGCATTCTGCGCTCACGTTCAAGAGAGGCTTCAAGCTCCGCTTTTTTTCTTTCCTTTTCTTCGTAATCCTCAAAAAAATTCAACTGTTCGGGAGCTTCTTCACTTTCAATATCGCATTCTCTGATAACGTTGCACGCGGTAAGATTAATTCTGCGTATAAGTAGGTTTTTATCAACTATACGTTCATAAAGCTCCGTTACGGCATCGGTAATAAAACGTGTTGAGGAGGTCTGCCTTCCGATATTTGCAGTTCCTCTTGCATGCTTCGGGACCTCTCTGCCGTAGAAATCCGTTTTTATTTCTCCCGAATATGCCTTCCTTCTGCCGATATCCGTGAGATTTTCAATATCATAGCCGATAACAAGCACAAGCTGATTTGTTACAAGCTTTTTTTCAACAAGCTCAAGAGAAAGGTTATCTGCCATTTCCTTTGTTATAAGTTCAGCCTTATCAAAATCATAAGGCATCTGCAAAACCTGACCCGTGCTTATGCTGTTGGTCTGCGGCTTATATGCTTTGATTTCGGCTATGGTGCACGGCTCCCAGCCCCATGCGTGGTCAATAAGAAGCTCGGCGTTCACCCCGAAGAGTCTGTAAAGCAAATCTTCGTTTTTAACAGAACACTCGGCAACATCGCCCATGGTAAGCATGCCGTGTTTTTCAAGCTTTTCGGATATTCCCCTGCCCACTCTCCAAAAATCGGTAAGCGGTCGGTGACTCCAAAGCTTTTCTCTGTAGCTCATTTCATCAAGCTCCGCAATTCTGACTCCGTCCTCATCGGCAGGTATATGCTTTGCGGTTATATCCATGGCAACCTTGCAAAGATAGAGATTTGTTCCTATTCCCGCAGTTGCGGTAACTCCCGTTTCCGCAAGCACCTCTTTTATGAGCATACGAGTAAAATCATGCGCTGACATTTTATTGAGCTTAAGATAATTCGTTGCGTCAATAAAAACCTCATCAATGCTGTAAACATGAATATCCTCGGGTGCTATATAGCGCAGATAAACCTGAAAAATACGGGTGCTGTATTCAATATAAAGCGCCATTCTCGGAGGCGAAACAATATAGTCAATTTCAATAGACGGATCCTCTCTCAATTTATCGGCATCATAAGATTTACCCGTAAATTTTTTGTTCGGAGCATTCATTTTACGCAGTGCATTTGCGCTTTTTACCTGCTGAATAAGCTCAAACATTCTTGCTCTGCCCGAAACACCGTAGCTTTTCAGGCTTGGCGAAACAGCAAGGCAAATTGTCTTTTCTGTTCTCGAAGGGTCAGCAACAACAAGATTTACTTTCATCGGGTCAAGCCCTCTCTCGGTTGCCTCAACACTTGCATAGAAGGACTTAAGGTCAATTGCAATATAAACTTTTTCGCTCATCCCTACGCACCTCCGAAAAATTATGTTATTATTATACCAAATCAAATTACATTTTTCAATATATTTTTGAACATTTGTTCGCTAAAAAGCTGTAAAAAATCGGAATGCACAAAGCACTCCGATTTTTTATTTTTATTCCGATTGTTCAGGATCTTCATTGCATACTTCCCGAACCGCTTCAACCTTCGGCTGACGATTCACCTCTTCTTTTACAAGTCGGTAAACAGCCGCCGCCATGGGAACACCTACAAGCATACCCCAGATTCCCATAACACCGCCGCCTACGGTTACCGCCGCAAGCACCCAGATACCGGGCAATCCGATTGATGAGCCGACAACCTTCGGATAAATAAGATTTCCTTCAAGCTGCTGAAGAACAACAATAAAAACAAGGAAAATCAAGGCTTTCATCGGCGACTCCATAAGAATCAGGAAAGCACCTACCCCCGCTCCGATAAACGCGCCGACAATGGGGATAAGAGCCGTAAATGCTATAAGTGCGCCTATCATTGCAGCATACGGCAATCTCAAAATCGCCATACCGATTGTACAAAGAGAGCCGAGAATAACTGCCTCCGTGCACTGACCGACAATAAAGCGATGAAAACTGTCATTGATAACACCGAGAATATGAGTTGCTTTTGAAAGCCAACGCTCGGGAACATATTTTTCGGTTACTTTTTTCAACTGACGGACAAGGCGGTTTTTATCAAGAAGAAGATAAAGAGCAAATATAAGACCGAGAACAAGGTTTGCAACAACAGAGAAAATCGAGGTTACTGCGGTAACAGCCACATTCATGGCACTGCCGAGACCCGAAGTTACCGTTTCGATTATATCGTTTATTCTCGATTTCCAATCAATTGAAGAAAGAGTGTTAATCAAATCCTTTGAGATAAAATCAATTGTTTTGAGCTTTTCAACAAGCATGTTAATCGCATCTGGCACCTCTGCAACCAGAAGCTTGATACAGTTAACAAGCTGGGGTGCAACAAGGACTACTATGAGTGATATAATGCCGATAACCGTAAGTATTGAGCCTGTAAGGCATACGGGTCTGCGGCTTTTTTCCGCAATTTTCTTTTTGGAATTCGGGAACCAATGTCTTTCATAAAAATTCATAAGAATATTAAGCGGATACGAAATGACAAAGCCGAACAAAAGCGGTGCGGCTGCGGAAAATACCGTTCCGACTGCACCGGAGATGCTTGTCCAATAATGAATCACAAGATAAAGACCCAATATGGAAAGTCCAATTTTTATAAGCGTTTTATTTTCAATCTTCTTCAAATTTCACCCTCCGTAAGCCCTATTATAAATGTGATTATATAGTATATTTTTGAATAAACTGTTAACAAAAAGATTTTATTTGAAAATTAAGCAAATAAACAAAAAAGCTGCATCAAGCAGCTCTTTTATCACAGCAATTCAATTATCTCAATTTGTTTTGTCAGAACATCGGTATACTGAAGTGTATGGCATTTCGGCACACCGCTGCTGACCTCTTCAATTCTGAAAACATGCGGGTAAACTCCCTTTATGGTTACCGGGTCATTTCGCAAGCTTATTTTCGGATGAGTTACGGATATATTTATGTGGATATCCGAGTTTGTTTCGTAAAGATTCTTTATGCGGCTTTTTATTGTTTCGAGTGCTGTCATGTTTAATCTCCATTTTCTTAAATTCGGCTGCCGTCGGAAT
Source organism: Clostridia bacterium (assembly GCA_017466365.1). Classification (GTDB taxonomy): domain Bacteria; phylum Bacillota; class Clostridia; order Oscillospirales; family Acutalibacteraceae; genus CAG-177. The sequence goes on from JAFTUG010000005.1 coordinate 20,413, forward strand.
AAAAACGGGGTTAAATACTTCACGCAGCTTTGCCTTTACATTATAATTACAGCAAATTTTTCCGAAAAAATCATGCAAAAATTTTTATGTTTTCAAATTATTTTTTCTTTTAAAACATGCCGATATTGATTTTTGTTCAGCGTTATGATATGCTGATTTTATAAATTTTCGGGAGTGTTTTTTATGAGTAAAATCATCAAATCCTTTCTTGCAGGTCTTGCCCTTCCCTGCCTTGCAGCCATGGGAATGCCGCATAAATTCAAATCAGCAAAATTCAAAAGAGAAAACCCCGAGCCGCTCAAATTCGGAGCTGACGGAAAATTCAGAATTCTCCATCTTACGGATATACACGATGTTGAACCGATAATGGACGATGATGAAAACAGAGAAATACCCGAAAGCCGAGACAAAGAAACGATAAACGTTATCGAAAAAGCCGTTGCAAAAACCAATCCTGACCTAGTCGTTTTCGGCGGTGACAACATAAGCGGTTATTGGGAAGAATTCACATATGACTATGTTCAAAGCACAATTCAGAAAATAACGGAGCCGATAAAAAAAAGAAACATTCCGCTTTGCGTTGTTTTCGGCAATCACGACGGCGAAGAGGGCTTTCACACGGAATTCCAGATGATGCAGTATATGGAATATCCGAACTGCCGTTCAAATCTCAACGATGCAAATGTTTACGGCTGCGGCAACTGCTGCGTAACAATAAAAAGCAGCGACGGCAAAAAGGATGCCTATGCAATATGGCTGATTGATTCAAACGATTATCAATACAATTCAGAAGGCGGTTTATCATACGACTGTGTTCACGATGACCAGATTGACTGGTATGAAAAAAGAGCTGAAGAGCTTAAAGAAGCAAACGGCGGCAAGCCTCTGCCTGCCATTCTCTTTCAGCACATGCCCGTTCAGCAGGAAAACGACGGTTTCAAAGAAGTTACCGCCGATGATGACTACACCTTTGAGCGTGACGGAAAATACTTCAAGTTCGGGCATAACATCATCGAAGGCAGAATCAGAGAAACCCCCTGCCCTCCCAATCTTGAAAACAACCACAGAAGACAGTTTGAAAGCTGGAAAAAGACAGGAGATATTGTTGCGGCATTTTTCGGTCACGACCATGTAAACGATTTCCATATAAATATCGATGGCATCAATCTTTTTCAGACCCTCGGTGCAGGATATTTTACATACGGAAAAGAGCACGGAGGCAGACTCATTATTCTTGATGAAAACAATCCGACTCAAATATATTCGGAATCATTTGAAATTGAAAGAATAACCGACACGGAAATATAAAATCCGAAAGGAATGGGCATTCATGGCAAAATCACCTAATCAAAAGCTCAAGCTTCTTTACCTTGTTAAATTTCTCATGCAGAATTCGGACGAAGAGCATCCTGTAAGCACAGCGCAAATTATCGAAGAGCTTGCAAAAAATAACATATCGGCAGAAAGAAAGAGCATTTACGATGATATAGAGGCTCTGAAACTTTTCGGTCTGGATATTATACAGTTAAAAGGAAAAAACGGCGGATATTATATCGGCGAACGTGACTTTGAGCTGCCCGAGCTTAAGCTCCTTGTTGACAGCATTCAATCTTCAAAATTCATAACGCAGGATAAAACATACAAGCTTATAAAAAAACTTGAAAATCTTGCGAGTGTTTATGACGGTCAGCTTCTGCAAAGGCAGGTATATGTTACAAACCGTGTTAAAAGTATGAATGAGAGCATTTATTACGCCGTTGATGTTATTTCCGATGCGATTACCCGAAACAGAAAAATCCGCTACAAATATTTTGAATATACCGTTGAAAAAACACGGCGTTACAGACATGACGGAAAATTCTACGAAGTAAGCCCCTTTGCATTGATATGGGACGATGAAAACTATTATATGCTTGCATGGGATTCCGATGCCGAAACCATGAAGCATTACCGTGTTGACAAAATGGAGAAGGTTTCTCTCACAGATTCCGAGCGCGAAGGCACAGCGGAATTTGAAAAAACAGATATGTCCGCTTATACCAAAACAGTTTTCGGTATGTTCGGAGGAAACGAGCAGAAGGTTAAGCTCCGTTTTGCAAACCACCTTGTAGGTGCCGTGCTTGACCGCTTCGGCAGAGACACCATTATCATTAAAGACGGCGATGAGCATTTTACTTTTACGGCAAACGTTGTTGTAAGCCAGCAGTTTCTCGCCTGGGTTTTCGGCTTCGGAACGGAAGCAGAAATAATTTCGCCCGAAAATGTTCGGGAGGAAATGAAAAAACAGGCAAATCATATTGAAGAATTGTATTTTCATAAGCAATAATCAAATAAAATTATCGGTTCTATAAAAACGAAAAGCAGCTTGCATTGAATTTTTCTCTGCAAACTGCTTCTTTTTATTTTGTTTTCACTTGATAAAATTCAAATCAACGACTTCAAGAGCCAAACAGAACTTGGATTTTTGACATGTCAAAATATTAATTCTTGCGTATTTTTTCTAATTCATCAAGCTTTATATAGCTTTCTTTTTGATTATATGGTTGGTACTTTGTTAAGTTCAAAATCTGAAAAATTGCGAGAAAATCCAACGAATGCCGTTACATTTCCAATTGAGGCAATCCCAAATGAAATAGAAGAATCGGCAGGATATATATTCCTTAGGAGTATTGATAATCTCAATCAGCTTTTCGGTCTGCTCCTTATATTCATTGAGCTTTGCTTTTTCTGCTGTGCTGATATTCTCATCCGCAAGGAGTTCATCAATCTTTGCTTTGAGAGATTCAATATCATCTTCCCAGAATTTTGTTACTCTGTTTTCATCGAACATTCCGATTTCAACACCGATATCTGCAACGGATTTTTCTGCGGCAGCAATATCATCAAGGAGAGCTTCAAGAGATTCCCTGATTTCTTTATATTCAGCCTTCTGCTCTTCAGTGAGATTATCGGGATTAACGGCATCGATTTCGGCAATCTTATCTTCGATAGCCGATTTATCGTCACTTGTTACCTTTTCGGGGTCATAGCCGTTTTCGATATCTGCGATTTCTTCAAGCTGTTTTTCGATTTCTTTAATCTTGTCTGTGAGAGCATCTGCATCAGCATTGGTATCTTCAAGACCCGCAATCTCTTCTTCGGTCACATTGCCGCTGTCGACAAGAGTCTGAATATCTTCTTTGAGCTTCTCAACAGCTTCCTTATCGGTCGACTTGATTGTTTCTTCATCATAGCCTGCAACTTCATCATTTATACGATCAATTTCAGCCTGTGTTTCATCAATCTTATCTGTGAGAGCATCTGCATCAGCCTTGATATCTTCAAGAGCTGCAATCTCTTCTTCAGTCACATTGCCGCTGTCGATAAGAGTCTGAATATTATCTTTGAGGTTGTTGATTGCTTCTTCATCAGAGGATTTAACGGTCTCTTCGTTATAGCCGTTTACCGCATTTTCAATTCTTTCGATTTCCTTTGCAGTATCGTCAATCTTTGCTTTGAGCTTTTCAATTCCGTCAAGGATATCTTCAAGCTTCTTTGCCTCTTCGTCGGTGAGGTTGAAGCCGTATCGGTCCTTGATTTCATTTACTTTGCTGACAAGCTTATCAAGAGCAGGAACGTCGCTTGATTTTACGGTTCCGATATCAAACTCTGCATAGTCTTCTTCAACGTCCGCAATGAAAAGTTCAATGCTGTTGATGATACGAAGCATATCTTCACAAGATTCCTTGATATCTGCCCATTCGTTCTTCTTGTCATCATCAGCAATATCTGTTACTGCGTTGTCAAGCTGGGCAACAACGTATTCAAGACTTTCTCTGTCGGTTGATTTGACGTTCCACTTCATCTCACCGTTATCTTCTACACGGTCGAGGTGAGAAATGCAGTTGTCATCAAGTGCAATTTCATAAGCAAGCTTTGCTTCGCCGGTGAAGTTGCCCGTTCCTGTTACTGTGAGCAGATATACACCGACATTTGTTGCCTTGTTACCGTTTACGGTGTAGGTTACTTCAGAAGCTGTGCCCGTTGCAACAACCTTTTCAACAGTCTGTGTCTGCTCTTTGCCGTTATAGGTGAGAGCTTCGCCGAGAATGATGAATCCGTCGGAGATATCCTTGGGAAGAATGTTGGCTTTGGTCATAACAGTATGTTTTGCTTCAGGAACGGTCACCATTCCGTATTCAAGATCATAATTGTTTGAACTTTCTTCGTCAACATCATAAGATATCGCAACATTAATATTTTCACCTGCATCAGCCTTTAAATATGAACCGCCAAGAACTTCGTATTCAATTGTGTCGCTGTCAGCAAGTCCGTCAAAAGTGACAGTAACCTTTGAAAGGTCAAGATTGATTGTTCCGTCATAAACCTTATCGGGAGCGGTTGCGGTGACGGTTACGGGTTTCTTGGCGATTGTGAAATCTGCGGTTGCCTCGGTAGAATTAATCTTGTCTGTTTCGGCAACTGTGATTCTGACCGTGTATTCACCTGCATTCACGGGAGCTTCGGCAGTGTAAGTGCTGTCGTCTGCGCCCTTAACCTTGAATTCAACGCTTTCGTTATAGTCAATGTTGCTTACTACAGGTGAGGAATCGCTTGACTTGCTGATTTCATATTCTGCGGTTACGGGCTTACCGTCATAAGTCTTTCCGAAACCGTTGATTTCAACTGTCACATCAGCCTTTTTAACCGTAAGAGGAATTGTTACCTCTGCAGGTGCATCGCCTTCGGCAAATGCTTCACCCATGGGATTAACGCCGACTGTGATTACATATTCACCTGCTGTGAGATTTTCAAGAACCTCTGCTGAAACAAATACCATGTTGTCGAGAACTTCGTAATCCTCTGCTCCGAGGACGGTTTCGTCAATCATAACATAAGCAACAGTGTTGCCGTTGAGATTGAGGGTGAAGGACTGCTCTGCGTTCTTGGTCAGAACATAGACAACTTCCTCCTTAACCGATGTATCGAGCGTACTGTCGGTATAAACTACGATACCGTCGGAATTAACGATAACGTATCTGCCTGCGTTATCGGTCGCCTTTGCATAGATTATATTCTTTGAATCAGGTTCAATGGTGAATGCTTCGGTATATTCAATCCATTCTGCGTTTTCAAAATCGGTTATTTCTTCGGTTGCAACAATATACTCTGTCTTTGCAAGTTTGCTTGTTTCATCGGATGCAGTGATTGTTACTGACTGCGTTTCTTTGAAGAATTTACCGAACGTAACTGTGTTGATGAATGAATTCCATTTATTTTCAGCCAATACGATTTCGGCTGTAGGGTCTGCAAGGTCGGACTTGAGTTCGCCAAGCTCAAACTTTGCGATATATCCGGTTTCTGCCTGCTTGAGGTAACAAACTGCATTTTCTTCGTTTTCAAAGGTAACTGACTGTGAATATTCCCCGTCAACAGTCTTGCCAATTTCATAGTCTGCGGGAGCAGTTACGGTTACTGCACTTGTGTACCAACCGTTTTCACCCTTTGTGCCGCTTACGGCTGCATCGGGTGCACCGTCATACCACTTAATTTCGTAGACATGATTTATAGTTGCACCGTTTACAATGTAGTTGGAATCCTCAACCGTTGCGGTTGCAATATAATTGCCGATTTCGGTGTTGGTTTCATTCTGTGTGATTGCTGCAGGAATTTCATTGCCGTTTACATCAATGTAATTTGCGGTTACTGTGCAGGGATTGCCCGTGTAATAGAAGCTGTCGCCCTCCCAGATAATATCAACGGTTGCAGGAGCGATATTGTATTTCCTTGTTACCTCACCCGTGTAGCTGCCGTCTGAATCAGCGGTGACAGTTACGGTTGCAAGACCTGCGTTGACATTGTCTTTGTATGCGAGAGTATAATCCTTGCCTTCGATGAGGGCTTTGCCGCCGACGGTAACGATAACCGTGGGGCTGATTTCGTCGCCGTTATAGGTAAACTCTGTATTATCAATAGTGATAATCGCTTCTGAAATGTCAGCACCCTTGGTTACCTTTACGTAGCCGTCAATAACTGTTGCATCATCTGCAACTTCAATAATCTTGCCGTCTGCATCACGGAAGTGATAACCGTCTGCGAGAATGGAATTTACGGTATAGTCCAGAATTCCGTCATTTGTAACAGAGAAACCGTTGGGATATTCACCGCCCTTAACTGTTATTTTGCCGTCACTGTTTTCTATTGTATTTGCATCGGTGAATATGCCGCCGTTTATTTCAAGAACTGATTCGTATGAAGTGTTGACATTTTTTATATGGGTCAGCGTGCCACCGTTAACGGTAACTTTACCGTTGTTGGTGATATAACCGTGCATATCGCCATCAACAATTTTTACAGTTCCGTAATTATAGACAGCACATGATGCATCAATGATGCCACCGTTAATTGTCAATGAACCGTCATTTAAGAAACAGAACATATTGCCGAAAATTTTACCGTCAGAAGCTGAATCAACAACAGTCAATTCGGCAGATGAACCTATTTCAATACCATTAGGATTCATAAGTGTATTTCCGTTTAGGTCAAATGTAAATTTGCCCGAATTGATTTCAAGAATATCTGTGAGAGTAACATCATCAAGAAGAGTGAGTGTGCTGTTTTCGCTTGCGGATGCTGCTGCGATTGCATCTGCAAGAGTTTTATACGGTGAGCCTTCAAGAGCATTGCCGTCTGTATCGGTTACCTTTGCGGCATAATTAAGCAGAGTAAACTGAACACTCGCCGTTACACCGCCGACTGTTACGCTTGCGGTGTAAGTGCCGGAATTTGTTGGGGCGTTACCGTCTGCGGTTGAATATGTAACATTAACTGCAACCGAAGTGTCAACAAGGTTGTTTTCAACAGTTGCTTCCTTTGCGGTTGTGCCGTCTGCATAAAGTTCTGCAGGTGCAGAGATTATGAGTGTGCCGCCGTTTGTGTCGGAGCAGCCTGTATCTGTGTTGGCACAAGTTGCGGTTATTGTGTCACCATTTGCAGAATAAATCCAATCGTGCTGGTGTGTTATGATAGTGAACTTTGTACTTCCGCTTACATTATAGTTTCCACCTGCATTGTCGGTGATTGTTATCGTTGCTTTACCGGCATCTGTATTATCACTGTAGACTACTGTGTATTCGCTATCGGAAATTACATTTCCTTTATCGTCCTTTAATGTAAAGTCAGGTTTTATTTCGTTGCCGTTATCGTAGAGATAGGTTTCCTGCAAGCCTTGAAAATCAGGATTGCTTACTTCTCTGGGGGCGATTGTGAATGCTACAGGACTTATTGTTTTTGAATTATAATGTTCCGTTGCGGCAATAACTGCTCCGATATAATATGTGCCTGCATAACTTGGAACACCGCCTTCTGTTTCTGCACCGTTAGCAGATCCGGTCATAACCGGACGTCTGCCGGTGGAAATATAATAAGTGTATGTCACTTCAGCATTTTCGGGATTATTTGTAACATAGGGTTCGTTGGGAGTATCAAGATAATTCCAACTCTCAAGTATTAATTGAGTGCTGAGAGAACCCTTGTTGATTTTCCAATATTTCGTAACCGTTCCGATATAGTTGCCTTTACCTGTTACGGTAACAGCATAACCGTCACCCGTGCTGATTTCTGTTGCAGAGGTTGTGCCTGTGATTTCATAGTCTACGGAAGCGGTGAGTGTTGTATTTGTATCATACTTAACGGTAACAGTTGTACTCTGTTCGGTTCCGTTATAGGAAACTGATGTTTTGGAAAGTGTTACCATTGAAGCAATGATTTCACAGGGCTGAATCTGATAGCTAACACTTGCTGTTGCTTCTCCCGCAGTAACAGAAGCAACTATATTCTGACCGGTAACATTTGTGCGGTCAATATCATTATAGATGATTGCGGGTTTACCGGGTTTCCATTCATTATAGGTGCAATCAGCATCTTTGGAGGTGCCGTCATAAACAAGTTCAGCAGGAGCAACAATAGTCATACTGCCGCCGTCATTATTATCAAGGTCACAGCCTGCATTTACGCATTTTGCCTTAATGGAGTCTGTTCCGACCAAGGAATATTCCCACTTATGCATATGACGCTGTTCAAGAATGGGATACTCACTATGCTGATACCATACAGTTTCGCTGTTGCCTGCATTAAGCTTAGCGGTAATTGTTCCGTCAGCAAATTCTTCTCGGGTGCTTCCGACAGTGATAGCATCGAAGTTTGATGCAGCTCCCTTCGTATCAAGATAAGGGCTGACATATGATGCCTCAACATTGCCCTCAATGGCATGGTTGTTGATAAGCTTATCCGGACCGGGCCAGACACCTGAACTGTAGCCTACGATAGGAGCACCTACGTTACTGGAAACGATCTTTGCGTAGTTGTGGCAGTTTTCGATAATGCAATTGCCTTGTTCACCCGCAATGCCGCCTGCTTTTGAAGTGGCATTTACATCACCTGCATTGTAGCAGTTAAGAATTTTATCAGAAGCATTATACGAACCAGAGGCAGCAATACCGCCGGCAATGCCGCCGGTAATCGCGCCTTCATTGTAGCAAAGGGAGATATTTACATATGCTGATGTATTATCATAACCGGAAATACCACCGGCATAACCACCCTTGATATCACCCGAGTTAAAGCATTTAATTACCTGCACCGATGCTCCGCTGCTATCACTTGGGGCAGCTACAATACCTGCGGCGGCATATATTACCGTAGAACTGCTTTCTGCGGTAACATCTGCGTTATTAGAGCACTCTCTAATCGTGCCTGCACCTGAACGCACACAAATACCGCCTGCATGTGAATCGTAGTTTTCTGTATGAACTGCCTTTACTGTGCCTGAAACAACATTACATTTTTCGATAGTTCCGGTATTTAAATACACGATACCTGCTGCAGCTGATTTACCTGCAACAGTAATATTAGTTGCCGTACAGTTGGTTACCGTACCCCTATTCGTACCAATCATAGCAGAACTTGTACTGCCGATAATGGTTATATCCGATACTGCACAACCAGAAACCGTACCGTTATTGTTCTCAACCAAACCAACTGCCGGAGTAGAGCTTATATAGTTGACGGTAGCACCGGAAAGTGTCAGATTTTTCAGTTCACCGCCACTTCCGATAGTATCGAACAACGGCAGTTCCATCTGTGGCAGTCCGCTGACGGTATAGCCGTCACCGTCAAAACTGCCGGTGTAGGCATCATCCTCACCAATACGGTAATCACCGATTTTATCGGAAATCACCGCAGAAAAATCAATATTGTCTGTCAGAATGCCACTGATCGTAGGGTCTTCCTTTGACTTTTTGGCAAACTTATACCAGTCGAGTCTGTCAGCAATTTCATAAATACCGTCCTCATTGGGTTCGTAATCTGCCGCGGCATCACCGTTGTAATAACGATATCCGTCCTCTGCATCAGGGTCATCTTCACGATATACAATATAATCCGCATTGTTATCAGCATTCCACACGGGATACTCATCTTCGCCGATTTTCTGTCCCCATTGTGAGTAAGCATTAGTGCTGCTTGAGGTTGAATTTGCAAGGTAATACGCAGCAACACCGGATTCGATTTCCGTTGTTGTATAGCTTTTACTGCTCGCATAATTTATTGCTTCGCCATAAACCGTGCTGTCATACGCACTGGCATAGGCATTGCCTGAAGCACCATAAAAAGGTCCCTGCTTTGTTGGTGCAGAAACTTTTGCACTGCTGAAGCTGGAGTATATTGCTGCATAATAACCAACGATACCACCTGCATTTTTTGTTGTAGCAGTAACATCTGTACCATAGTTGCAACAACCGCTGATATAGGTGTAGCTTAAGCTGCCACCACGTCCGAGAATACCGCCAACATCATAGTCACCGGTTACACTACTATCGGTAACAGCACAAAGTCTGATATACGATTTATTACTTGAATTGTTACCTCCTGCCGAGCCTACAATACCGCCTATCTTGTCAGCAGTACCCGATATTTCGCTTTCAGATGTATGACAATTCGTTAAAGTTACACCGGCCGCAACATAACCGACGATGCCACCGACAGAACCTTTGCCGCTTACAATGCTTCCTGTTAGTTTACAGTTTTCAATGCTACTTCCGGAAGCAGCACTTCCCGCAATAGCACCAAGGGAAGTGTTTGTACTGTAAAAGTAAGAATCTGCTATGGTCAGATTTTTTACCGAACCGCCTAAATAACCAACAAAACCTCTATAAGTTACAGTGTCATTAACATAAAGACCGCTGATGGTTTTATTATTACCGTCAAAGTGACCTTTGAATTGAGAAGTTGAGCTGAAGCTTTTCCCAATAGCCGTCCACACAACCAAATTTGATATGTCAGTAGTCAGTGCGCCATCGACGATCACATTCTCGTTTACCGTGATGTTGTTTATCAGTATGGCATTGGCGGAGTTGTTCTTCGTAACACCACTTAGTGTGCCGTTGACAAGTCCGGCAAACCAATAGAGTTCTGATGCAGTTGTAATTTCGTAAACCGCATCCTTTGTATCATCACCGTTTACATCATACTTGTCTGTCGTCAATGTCGGTTCTGTCGGAGTTATCTCTGCTGCCGCACTTGTAATAAAGCTGAGCGGTGTAACTGACAGTAGCATTGCCAATACAAGCAGTATGCTTATGAGTTTGTTTGTTTTTTTCATAGGGTTTCCTCCTTTGTATGTAAATACAAATTATTAACGTAATTAAAAAGCATTTTCTTTTTCAACGTATTCTTTGAACTCGTTGAAAATGCGTTTGCCGATTGTACGGTAATCCATTGCAAGAACCTTATCAATCTTTATTCTGCGGATTTCTTCGGGCACGTTGTAAATTGTCATAATGGCATTCAACGCTCCCGAAATACGTGTTTCAAGCGGTACGGTTTTATCAATGGCATTTAGAGTTGCGTGTTCAATGCCTGCAACAAGAATTTCCGCTTCTCTGAACTGCTCGTCTGTCCAGTCGGAACAGTATTCCGCAAAGACTTCTTTTGCACGGGCGGTATCGTTATTATGGATAATTTCAAGGCACTTCGGGCTCTGATAAGTCGAAACGAAAAAGTCTTTCGCAACCTCACTTTCTTCACAAGCCGATGCCATTGACATAAGTTCAAGGCAGATTGAAAGGAGCGAGCTCATTCCTTCGCCAGCCTCATACTCCATAAGTTTCCATTGAAACTTGCACAGCAAATCCGTGAGCACCGCAAGAATGTCATCCTTTGATGAAAAGTAAAACGTGTAGTTACCTTTACTTATTTCAAGCTCATCACAAACCATTTGAACTGTTGTTGCCGAATATCCGTGTTCAAGAAACATTCGGGTTGAAACACGGATTATTTTATCTTTTGTTTTCTCTTTCTTCGCCATAGTGCCTCCCTAAAAGAATATCTGCACATGTACTAAATATAATTTAGCACATGTGCAGATTAGTGTCAATATTTTTTTATAAATAAAGCCGCTGCAAGATGAAAGAGAGAGCATCTTGCCCATATAGTCATAGTAATTATCGAGTCCGTCGTGGTTGTGATAGCCGAAATTATCAAGCAGATTTTTATTTATCAGCTCTGCGGATTTCTGATAAAAAACAAGGTTGCTTTCTTTTTCTGCAACAGCAAGTCCGCCCGAACAAGCGTATGATGACGGATTTTCTGTTTTGATTATTGTTGCGGTTTTTTCAAGAAGTGAAAAATATTCTTCGGGAGTGCCTGCGAAGAAAAAATAGTTCGGCTCGTTCCATATTTCCCACAGAATGTCGGGGTTAGCGGCGTAGTGCACTGCAACCTTGCCTGCAAAATCAGACCATATATCTTCATCAGGAGGGTAAGTCCAACCGATTGATTCATCGTAATTCTCTTTGTATTTATCAGCTGCAGACCATTTGCCTACGTTGAAGCCGAAAAGCCAGTTGTATTTCATGCCACGCTCGTTGACTTTACTGACAAGCAAATCCTACACGGAGAAATCAACGTCGCCGAAAGCCTCGCTCTGCATTGCGCCCCAACCTACGCTGTCTTCACGAACAAGATTCACGCCGAGATAATCTGCAGCATCAAGAATTCTGTCAACGGATTCTTCTGCGGCGTAATTCGGAAGCTGAAAGCCTTCGCCCCAAGTATATGCACGGGTTATATACGGCTGAATGCCGTAATAAAAGCCGTCGCTTGCCTGTGCATTTTTCGGAAGAACACCGACGCTGAAACTGTATTCGGTTGCATCGGAAAGCTTGATTGTAACGGTAAAAATACCGTTTTTATCGGATGAAAAAGCAAAGGTGTTATACGGTAAAGAGGAATCAAGCGTAACATATCCACGCTTGTCAAAGCCCGTCTGCTCGCTATTGACGGAGATTTTTGATTTTGTGCCGTCAAGGGATTCGTCGAGGCATTCAATAACAACCCTGATTTCTTCATCAGGCTCAAACAGATTGCCATTGCCGATAACACCGAAACGCAAGTTATCGCTTTCACCGTTTATGTAGTACTCGGCTTTGGTGTCCGTTTGTGTGATAACAATTTGTTTTCAGGGAATAATCCAATGAAAAACATATCAATCGCAAACACAACGGACAGCAAAAAATGAAATGATTTGTGTCATATTTTCTCCTTTAATGTCTGTTATACAAATCGGAATTTATCTATATTATTTCATAAAGCATATTTTTATCGGATGCTTTGGGGTGGCTTGTATAGTGTTATCATTAAAAACAACATTTTCTGTATTTATCTCAACTTCCGGATAAATGATTTTATCAGCTTTCGGTACGGTATCAAAGCAAAGCTTTGAGTTTTTGAAATCTATGTTTTTAAGCGTTATGTTTTCCGAAGGATAAGTTGAATATAACAGAATATCAACATCATTTTCAAGAACGATGTTATCAAGTGTGATTCCGCTTTGAGGTGTGCAAACACAGCCGGAGTAATAGCTTCGTGCATAGGTGTCGTAATTAAGACTTATCGCAATTCCTATGTTACGCTTTTTCTGAAGTGAGCAATTTCGTATTATTATGTTGCGACAACCGCAGTCCAATTCTTCTGTATCACGCACAGCAACCCAATTTATACCGTCATATTCCGCAATTCCTTTTTCGTGGCAAGGCGGAGTGTGGGAAGTATAAAGCTTCCCGTCTTTCGGATTCATCAGAACACGGTATGTTTTACCGTTAACCGCAACGGTGTCCGAGTGCTGAACCTGCATTCCGTTGTGCCATCTGCACCAGGCACCGCCAAGAATTCTGCAGAAAAAGCCTGTTGTTGTATTATCGTCAAGATCAACGCAGTTTTCAATTATTCCGTTTTCAATCCAGCCTATGTGAGTGTTGGAGGTGGCGTAATCAAAAGCATTGAGAGCAATCGGGTCATCGAACGTGCGGAATCTGCCGTTACTGATAACAAATCCGTCGCCCCACCCCAGATGAACGCCGTCTTTATTTCCTGTTATGTACAAATCATTGAGAACGATGTTTCTGAATGCGCTGACCTGAATTGCATAGTCTTTTTCAAGTAAACCGTGGCACTCAAATTTATCAATTTTCAAATCTTCAACGTAAATCATTGCAACCTGTGCACGCAAGCCTGCAATACGGCTGTCAACACCAAAGTCTTTGCTTTCGATGCCGTTACATTCAAGATGCAACCCGATGATTTCGATATTACGGTTGTATTCGCCCTTAAGCGCACCTTTATTGATAAATGCATTGCCGTTAATGCCAGTCACGCTTGCCTCACGCTGAAGAATAACTCCTTCACGGAACACAAGCTTTGTGTTATCACCGATTTCAATTTGTTCGGAAATTTTATAAATACCGGGAACAGTTACTTGAATAACTCCTCCCATATTAACCGCTTTCTGTAAAGCTTCAGAGTTTTTATATGCGTTGTTTTCAGGTAAAAAACCGTATTCGTTAGCATTAATCATAGCCTTCATTCCTACAAATTCAGTTTACTATATCATATTTGATTAACTTAATATTTTCAAGATTGATTTTCTAATTTGTTTTTTGTGTGGTGTTGTATTTGAAGTTTGTTCAAGATTTCACTCTCAAAAAATGTCAATATTTTGTCAACAAGTCAGGATATTGGAACTTTTTGGGGGTCGGTTACAAACTGCGGCAAGTTACGGCAAATGCCTTTTTATTGACTTTTTGCCCGTTTGTCAACATCAAACTGAGCGATTTTACAGATTACGGCAGGTTATGACAAGCAAAAACAAGATACTTTAATCACACTCAAGTTCTCAAAGAACGATTGAAAACAACAGATAAAGCTAAGGCGGCAAGATTATCCCTGCCGCCATTTTTAATCATCCTGAAACAGATTTTGTTTCCGGATGATTAATCAAAGGTATCGGTTCTATACCACCGCAGTCTTCAAGTCTATCTTCTGAATATTCGCAGAATTTATGCTTTTTACGTATTTCTTCAGGAAAATAATCAGCCGACTCGGAATATGAGATTTTCTTATTATCATCCATATCAACAAACCTCCTTATTTACCCCTTCTGGTCTTCATACGGTGTGTTTTCATTGCTATGGCTATATGAAAACCTATCTTTATCTGTTGTTTTTTCCTCTGCGGATATAATCTTCATTGATTTCGTCGCTCCAGCTTGAATCAAGACAAGCCTTTGCTCTGACGTTGCAGACAGCTTTTGCGACGGATTCATAAACGATGCTTGTGCCTTCTTTATCGGCATTGTAGTTAACTGCTCTGTCTGCGCCGATGCCGTATTTTGCAGCAGTTTCAACCGCATCGATATTTGCGCCGATGAAAAGGAATTCCCAGCCGTATTTTTCTTTCTGTCTTTCAATCATCGACTTTACTTTATCGCTCGAATAACGGCGGCTTGCATTTTCCATGCCGTCGGTTGTGATGATAAACATTGTGTGCTCGGGCACATCTTCGGGTCTTGCGTACTTGTGAACGTTGCCGATGTGGTGAATTGCACCGCCGATTGCATCGATGAGGGCAGTGCAGCCTCTGACGGTATAGTCACGGTCTGTCATAGGTCTGATTTCGGAAAGCTTCACTCTATCGTGAAGCACTTCGGATACATTATCGAAAAGTACGGTTGAAACGTAGCATTCGCCGTCCTGCTTTTTCTGTTTTTCAATCATGGCGTTGAATCCGCCGATTGTGTCGCTCTCAAGTCCTGCCATTGAGCCGCTTCTGTCAAGGATAAATACGAGTTCTGTGATGTTGTTTTTCATTCTTTCGTCCTCCAAAAATAAAAATGTGGTTGTTTGGTTTCTCAACCTTACAACCACATTATAGCGAAGTATTAAATTGATTTGGTCGCTTGACGGGAGACTTTTAAATTTGTCTATTTAAATTCTAAATAATTTTGTCTGATTATTTTTATAATTCCGAACCAACCTCATAAATTCTATTCAGAAGTTACTTCACAATACTTGCCGATGATGAACCTTGTTTTCGGGTATCGCAGTTTCCTTCCGTGAGCGGTTATACCTTCAAGTTCAACCTGAACTGTATTTGTGCTGCTGTCAGTACCTGCAATTTTCGGTTTCATATATGAAGTGTAAGAAATGTTCTTGAATATTATGTTTTTAATCTCAAAATTCTCCGCTTGTTCATCATAAATCTTCACAAGTATCGGTCTGCCTTCGTCACGGAATATCTCAATATTTTCAAAAAGAACTCCGTCAATACTGCCTTCAGTCTGCTCTGCCACAACAACAAGTGAGCCGATCCTGTCATTATCCCATATACCGTCACGGTAAATTACGGCACAGTTACGGAAAGCTACATCGGAAATCTTCTTGTTAACTTCGCCCGTGATGCCGAAGCATCTTGCGTATCCGCCCCAGGCAATGCAGTTTGTGAATGTGATATTTTTGCTGTCCATTGTGCCGCCGAGCGCTTTTACTTCAAACGTATCGTCTGCCACTCTTGCAAAGCAGTTGTCAACGGTAACGTTATGGCTGTTGCAGATTGCAAAGCCGTCACAGTTGCCGCGGTTGCCAATGATATCTACATTGTCAATGCTGACGTCGGTACAGCAATAAGAGATAAATGACCATTCAGGCGAGTTTATGATTTTTATGTCGCTGACGTTTACGTTTTTGCAGTTGGTGAAAACAACGCCCCTTCTTTCTCTTCTGTCAAGTCGGGTCATATCTATAATACCTCTGCCGGTGAGGGTTACGTTGTTGCAGTTGTAAAAATTTATAAACGGATATCTTGTAAGCCCGAATGCATTGTCGCCCGGTGCAGTCGGCTCAAGATATTTGTTTTCGTCTTCGGAACAATCAATATCGTGAAGATGGTTTGCTATAACGTAAGCACCTTCACGAAGATAAATTACAAGATTTTCATTTCCGACGAGGTTGACGTAGTCGTACTGATAAACACCTTTATCAAGCACCCATACGTTGTCTTCGCCGTATTCTTCTATGTATGCCGCAATTTCTTTATCCTCATCAACCTTTTCGCGCACCATAAGCGTGTAACCGTAATATTGGTTTGCGCCGTTGAAAAGGAAGGTGTAAACACCTGTTTTGTTGATAGATGCGGTTACGGTGTTATCTCTGCACTGTGCCTTTATACCGTGTGATTCAGGTAACACAATGGCATCTTTCAGCTCGACGTCAGCACCTGTTATCTCAATGTTGAATGAAAACTCCTCGCTTGAATCAACATAGATTTCGGAGAAGGAGTGGAGCGTACCCGTATCGTCAACACGAATGAAAACTACTGAAGCATAAACGGGGATTTCCTTTCCGCTCACCTTTGCAGTGTAATACGGAGAAACCGTTATGCCGTTTATATCGTCATATCCGCCCGACTGAACATATTCGGGAAGTTCAGCCGAAGCGCGCCCGACAAGCTCCTGCTCGGTAAGACCTGCTTCCTCAAGAGTGACAATTGCTTCATCGGGATATTCAAGATATGAAAAATCAAAATTCTCACTTTCGGGATAAACCGTTGCAGGAAACAACAGATTTGAACAAAAAATTGTAATGGTTGTGAAAATTGTAAACAAAGATTTAAAAATGGTATGCATTGACTTTCCTCCTGTTCTTTAAGCAAAAATTTGCTTATATATGCAAATTCTTGTTTGTAGGGCTGATTATATCACACATAATCTGAAATTACAATCGGGGGCGGGTGTCCTTATAAAATGGAATATAGCTACGCCATATGAAATAATCCTGACGGATTATGAAATATTTTGCCTATAGCAAAATGTGAAATAAATTTCGCCCATAACATTTGCGAAGCAAATATTTCATACGCGTCAGCGTATTTCACAGCGAAGCTATTTCATTCGCCGAAAGGCGAATTTCATTGAAAAGGAAAGACACGCTGTTGCGTGTCTTTCTTTTTCTGGAGGTACTTCCCTGAAATGAACCATTGTTTATTTCTGTTTAAATCTCCCACTCAGCAAGCCATTCTGCAAATTCTCTGTAAATAGCTTCCATTTCTTTTTCGTATGTATCAGCATTATTCATCTTATACTGACTTCTGCCATCACCAAATGAACCGCTG
>JAFTUG010000006.1 GCA_017466365.1 Clostridia bacterium
AACCCGTAAAGGATAATGCGGTTGTAAAATCCCCCTCAACAACCACAATCAGCTATGGCGATGCAATTATTCTCCATGTTGATGAATCAAAGATTCCCGAAGGCGGCAGAGTTGAGTGGACTGCATCAAACAACAATTTCAACTACAAGGCAAACGGTGTAACCTGCACCGTTTCTCCCGAAAAATCGGGTGATACAACCTTCACCGCAACAATCTATGATGCAGAAGGCAATCCTGTATCAACCGATGAACAGTCCATGACCTCAAAAGCAGGCTTTTTCCAGAAAATTATCGCTTTCTTCAAAGGCTTGTTCGGTCTTAACAAAACAATTCCCGATGTTTTTAAGTTTTAATTTTACGGTAGGGCGGCTTGAGTCAAGTCGCCCTACCGTAAAAACGATATTATAAATTATTGAATTTAATAAATGATAAAAGAAATCTGCTGATTAGGCCTCCTCTGACGAGGGAGGCAAGTTGAGTATCTGCATTTGATTTATTTTTTGTTTTACAAAAATTTGAGGGGCTGTTCAGCGAGGCAGCCCCTTTGTTATTTATTGCAAGTAATTAATTTGGGATTTATCTATATATTCTCTCTCATATTCGCTCACAAAGAGTTCATCCCACTGTTTTTCCTTTCCTGCATAATATATTTTATATGTCGTTTCATAGTACTGTTCGGATTCTTCTATAGCACTGTAAAAATTGTTGTTTTCAATTTTTTCAACATTTAATCCTACATATACCTCACGAAGATTTTCAGCATCTGTAATTGCACCGATTTTTATTGTTTTAACACTTTCGGGTATACTATATGCTTTGTCGCTTTTTTGAGGAGGATATAAAAGGAGTTCTGTTTTATCCTTATTGAATAAAACACCTTTTTCGCTTGCAAAATAATCGTTTTCAGGGTCAACGTTTACACTTTTCAATGAACTGCCGTATATTGCCCAACTGTCAATATACGAAACACTTTTTCCTATATTTACCGTTTCAAGGCGGTTGCATGCTGCCATAGCTTCACAACCAAGATAGGTTACGCTGTCAGGAATGTCTATATATTTAATTCCCGAATATTTGAATGCACCGCCATCAAGTTTTGTGAGGGTATCCGGAAGAATAACAGTTTCAATATTATCACAACCGAATAAAACAATTTCTTCAATAACCGTTATTCCTTTTCCAAAGGTGATTTTTGTCAGCTCATCGCTCCCCGCAAACGCTCCATATCCTATTTTTGTTACACTGTCGGGAATCACGAACTCCTTTTTCTTCTTGCCTAAAGGATACTGAATAAGCTCTGTCATTTCTTTATTGTACAGCACTCCGTCAATACTGACATAATTTTTATTATTCTTGCTTACTTCGATGCTTTCAAGTTCAGAGCAAGGACCGCCTTCTATTTCATAAGCGAACGGACCGCCGCCTATTTTCTCCACTCCTTCGCCTAAAAATATTTTTTCCAACGAGGTGCAGCTATCAAACGCTCTTGCACCTATTACTTTTACGCTGTCGGGTATGGTTATGGATTTAATATTTTTACATTTTGTGAAAGCACCTGCTTCAATTACCCGAGTACCGTCTCTTACCATTATGTTTTCTTCAGATGTATGCAAATCAACAGATACAAGACGGTCATCCACATAAAACACATCGTTTTCCCAGTTTTGAGGGTTTTTGTATACGGAAGATTCGTCAAAAACTGCTCCGACACTTTCAAGACTTTGAGGCAAAGTAACTGTTTTAAGATTCACGGAATTATCAAAGGCTTCGGAAACTATTTTTGTCACGCCGAAAGGAATATCATAATTTTCAATAGGACTATGCGACGGAAAACTGATAATTTTCGTTTTGTCCTTATTGAACAAAACTCCGTATTCATCAGAAGAATACTTTGGATTATTTTCTGCAACAATATATTTTTCTATGTGTTCTATTTCAGGCATATTACCGATATAACTTGCAGGTATATGAAAAGATTTTATTTTACCAAAAATCCCAAAGATATGTTCCTGCGCATCGGTTATGCCTTCTTCAAAACAAATATTTTCTGCAATTTCTGCCCAATGCGACTCTTCACTTTCGATAACACCGTCAGAGTTTGTGATTTTTCCTGTTCCGAAATAACAGAAAGTAGAAGTTGATGCATCATATCTCCATTTCACGGTGTCATTACATACTCCGCTTGTATTATAATTTTTTTCGGTAATGGGAGGTTCAGTTGATATTTCAACTATATCTCTCGAAGAATCAGAGCATGATGATAAACAAACAACTGTTGATAAACAAATAAACAAAATCAAAAAAACGATTAAGGCTTTTTTCATCGATATCACTCCTTTCAGTTGTAATTTTATTATATTTCTGTAATTCTTTTATGTCAATTTACAACTTTGTAACATAAATTTACAACTTTGTAACACATTATTATAAAATTGCTATGGCTGCAAGCATTGATATATGGGAGTTTTGAGTAAAATTCTGCAGTCTCCATGGCATGAAAAGTGTTTTTGTTACGATTTATCTGCAATATCATATTTTCAACCACAGAAAAATCCCCGCATAGCACGGAGCTATACGGGGATTAATTAATCAGATTATACCTTTAAAGAACACCTGAACAACAGTTCTGTTCATTCCGAAAAGATTCTTGAAGAATGAGATTATCTTCTGGAAGAAGCCGCCGTTGACAGTCACTTTTTCCGAATCGGAAATTTCATTGCCCTTTGAGTCTTTAAGAACGTTTCCTTTTGAATCCGTAAGCTTGACTTCAACGGTCTTGGTTCCGTTTTCAAAGCTGACATCAAAGGTTTCACCTTCGCCCTTCTTAACGCCGTCAATATACCAACAAATCTTTACATCGGCAGGTTTATCGGTTGCTGTTGCGGTAAGTCGGAGTGTTTCGCCGTAATTAATCGTCTTTGAACCGCTGTTGTTCTTTATTTTAACGGTTGCCTTCATTCTTGCCTCGGCAACAATATGGGCATCAATTGCAGCATCGCCGAAAATTTCCTCGCCGCATTCGGGGCAGATATATGCTTTTTCAAATACAGCGGTGAAGGTCAGGTCGTTACCGGGCATAACATCAGGAACCTCGGGAGTCCATCCCATGAATTTATATCCGGATTTTTTCGGGTCTGCAGGAGCTTCAATTGCGTTTCCGCGCGATACACTCTGCTTGGTTTCTTCACCGTCAACAACCCATGTAACGGTATAAGCTTTGGTTCTGACAGTATAGTTAAATACACTTGTACCGCTGTCGTTATAACCTTCCCTGACAGCATATGCAATAATGCGAACGCTGTCGGTCAATGTTATCGGACCTGTGTAGCGTATTCTTGATTCGCTGTCTACTATGCACGGACAAGTTGAATCTGTTGTGTAATAAATCTCTGCACCGAGGGTTGCTGTTGAAAGAGTAACAGTTGTTCCTTCATCTACTGTTGAACCGCTTGCAACAGATGCAACAACCTCTTCGCAGGTTTTCTTTTCAATTCCTACACTTACGCTTGTCATACCCATAACATCGGAATCTTCAATCTCATAAGAAACGCTGACCACACCGGGTAATTCGCCCTTAAGTGTTACTGTTGCATTGCCGTTTTCATCGGTTATTACTGTCTGTTCCGATACGGAAACGATTCCGGGGTTTGAAGAAACAATTGTGACAACCTTTTCCGCACCTGCATTTTCAGGTCCTACGGTAATAGCGAACACTTTGCTTTCACCGATTTTCATGCTGACATTCTGTTCTGCAGAAATGCTTTCGGGTTTTGCCGTTACGGAAACATCAGCAGTAAATCTATTGTTCATCAAAGTGCCTGCATAGTTTCTTAAATTCTTCGCAGAAACATTAACCTTACCGTTCAGAACAGTTCCTGAAGAAGGAACAAATCTGAATATGCTTGCATACTGAACATCCGGGTTATTAAAGCTTTCTTCTGCATTAACGGGGCTTATTGTGCCGTTGATTGCATTTCCGTTCATTGTGATAACAACATTCTTGCTGTTAACTGTTGAAATATCCATATACTGCGAGAATCTTAATTCAACATAATCGGAATATGCATAGATTGTATTAATTTGAGGAGCAGCTGTTGAAGTCATGGAATAATGAACTTCAGTTTGAGGAGGAGGAACGGGAAGCCAACCGCTGTAGCCAACCTCATAACCGTTCTTTTCATAACGGACCTGCCACCAGCCTTCGGGAACGAACCACTCGTAATAGCCGTTGGAATCGGTAAGCAGCGGATTCATCTGGTCATATTCCGCTGCATCCCATACCACGGCATCCGCACCGTTGGGATAAGGACTGTAGAAACAGGTTGTTGTTACGCCTTCAAGACGGTTTGAAATAACCGCTTCGCAAACATAGCCCGACGGGTCAATAATTGGCTTTGTCTCTTGAGGAGGTGTCTGCGGCTTGGGAGGCTCGGGTTCTTCATCGCAATCTTTGTAGGCTGAAATTATTTTGTTTCTGAATTCGGAAATTCTACTTTGTAAATTACAGTAATATTCTTCAATTAATTTTGACAAATCCATGATTTTCTTAATCTTGTCAATCGCATAACTTTTTGCAAGATCTTTTGGATCAGGAATTAAGTCAACAGTGCCTACCCATCTTTCGCCATAATCCGAAAGAGCCTCGAGTCTGCTTTTTGCTACATTGGAAAGTCTGCCTTTACCTGAATGTCCAGTGGTTTTCTGCATTGTTCTAAAGATTTTTTTGTAACTGCCATAAACATCGCCGACTCCGTTAAGTTTAAGACCCAGAGCATCAAATCCGGTACCCACCAATGTATCCATAACTCCGTATGCAGAAATCATTTTGGTCATTTCGGAAAGATAATCGTTTATCCCATCGGCTATCTGGCTGTATTCCATAAGGAATCTTGCTTTGTCCATGGCTTCGAGTCTGTCTCCGCCTGTTTTGCACTGGGCCATTATCAACTGATAACAAGTGCCAAGTTCTCCGTTAAGAATATCAACATTGCCCGAAAGCTGTTTGGACCTTACCACAAGATCGCCAACCATATTAAGCAAGCCTGAAAATGCACCAAATGCACCGGGAAGATTGCCTGCCAAATTTGATGCAAGTTCCAATGTATCTGATCCAAGTGAAAACATTTTTACTGAATCGGAAATTCCCATCAATTCTGAACCGTTTCCGCCCGAATAATCTTCAAACACATAATCAATTTTGAAATATGTTTCTTCAGAAACAGATGCATAATATGTTGTTTGAGTTGTATCGGTGTACTCAACCATTTCATATACAACATCGTTCTCTTCGCCATATTCATAATAGAACTTATCTTCCCAATCGGCGATATTAAAGTTTTCATATCCCAAATCGGTAACGGTAGAAGTCATTATTAATTTGTTATCTACCATATGCTTGGTTACATAGTTACCGTTTTCATCAACAATTCCTTCATCAGATGTAAATCTGCCATCCAGATATTTATCAAGTTCGTCAAGGTATTCATCATAAATATCTGCATAAATTTCTCCGTATTCCCCGGGAATGTTTTCGGGGAATTCTGTTTCAGCTTCGTATGAAACACTCACGCTGACAGGTGCGGTTCTTGCATCATAATCATATGTACCTGTCCAGCAGTTTAAAGCTTCGCTGAATTCAACGGGAACATAAGCATTGTTTCCGCTGCTGTCGGTTGTTACAACATAAACATCGGATATCTTTGAAGGATCATTCTGTGTGAACTCAACCTTGAATGTGAATGTAGGATATCTGCCGGGATAGATGCGGTATTTCGGTGCAACTGCCGAGGGATTCTCAAAATCGAAAACGCTCACGTTGGGACCGTTATCACCCGTGTTAAGCATTGTAACTTTAGAAGGAGCTATATAACCTTCATCATAGGTTATTTCCTTTGTGCGTGAAACAGCAGAGCTTCCGTCTCCTGCAATAATTTTAGCATACACCTCATAAGTCTTATAAGGCATCGGATTTACGAGCTCAAACGGAACGGAAAAGCTTCCTGCAGAATTTGTTTTTGAGGTTCCTGTCAAAACATCATTAACATAAATCTCAACCGAAACATCAGGTGAAGCCTTACCTGTTGCAATAATCGAAGATTTGCAGGTTTTAGAAGGAATATTGAATTCCATTTCTTTTACTTTAATTTGAACGCTGCCTACAGGCTGAATTACCTCTTTACCCGAAATTTCAAACTCAAGATTTGCAGAAAAAGCAAGTTTTTCGCTTTCGTTCATTGAAACAGGTCTTACATAAAACCTGATTACACCTGAACTTCCGTCTGTAGGAACGGTCATAACACCGTTATCAAGAGTATAATTCGTTATAACATATCCGTTAAACGTTACACTGTTGAGAACAACATCGCAATTTTCGGGAATATTGACTCTCATAACGGTATCTTTAACGTTTTTGGCAGTTTCTTCATCAAAACCGTATTCCGCTCTGATAAGCAGCATCTGACCGACGGAAACAACAGATGTGTTTGAATAAATGCTTGTTGAATCGGGATCGGTATAATAAAGCTTTGTTTCATCAAGTCTCGGAATTGAGAAGCCTGTTAATTCGGTAATTTCATTATTCTTTACCTTTACCTTTTCGGAATAATAATCAACACCTTTTTCAAGACCGTATTCCTCGAGCATTGAAAGATAAGGAACAGAACCGAGCAGCGATGAATGACCGATTACAACAACAGTATAACTGCCTTCATCAAGAGCTGTGCTTGTTGCCGAGAAGCTCAACATTGAAACGGAATCAACCTTTTCGCCCTTTGAGTTGAAAACAAGAAAAGCATTATCAACATTGGCAGTATCCTGTGCATGAATATAAATACAGCCTTTGGGAGTGAAGCATATTTCGGCTGTGTCACTCGCAACTTCTTCATATTCAAAATCAGCTTTAGCGGGAATATATTTTCCTGAAAGATCATAGGCGGTAACAGAAATTTTGTCGCCTTTATTCAACTCTGTTTCGGGAATAAATATATACGGATACTGAACAACGGCTTCAGAAACAGCCTTGCCGGATACCTTAACCTCAAAATCGATATCATTTACGCCGTCAATGCTTTGCGTTGTTTCAATACCGATTTGCTTTGCGGAAAGCTCAAGCTTAATTTTGCTTCCCGACATTTCTTCCATAACAATTTCCGAAAAGTCTGATAAATTACCGCTTGCCTTATAATCTTTATAGCCTACCTTGCGAACAATAACGGTAACGGGAACATCGATAACTTCGGCAGAATAAGCACCGGCTGCATCTGATGAAACAACCGTGCTCGGAGATATTTTTTCGGTTATTTCCTGAACTATGGTAATATCAGCGCGAAGAGGAGTTCCGTCGGCTGCTTTAACCGTGCCTTTCATAACTGATTTCACAAGCGGTGAAAGCTTTAATACAAGCTTGCCGTCAGCACCGACGGTAACAAACTGTTTTTCAGGAATAGAATATTTAACCGCAAGAGCTTCCGACAATGTAACGGTATAGGAAAGCTGTGTTCCCGTTGTTACATCCTTTACGGTATTGCCCGAACCGAGCCAATTATTATTCTCTGCAAGATACCACTGAACGGTATATCCGGAAACTGCATTTGAATTTTCATCCGTAACCTCAAGAACAGCATCCATTCTGGGTGAAAGATCATCAAAAATCACTTCGGCAAAGTAATTTTCATCGAACGAAACTCTTTCTGCCGTGCCAAACACTGCTCCCCTGTCGGAAACAATCTGCACCATGTAATCCTGATTTTCTTCAAAACCATTCATAACAACAGCATTGCTTGCGGTAACAAAGCAGGTGTATTCTCTGCCGTCTTCAAGACCTTTAGTCTTTATGATAAGCCCCTTATACGGATTCACCGTTTCGGAATAATCAAATCTTGCGGTAATTTTACCGTTACCGCTGCCCATGCTGTTGATATACTCAAAAATTATTCCGTGTTCTTCGGCATAGGTTTCGGCATAAGTTTCCGAATAGCCTCGGATAATCAAAGATTCGGAGCAGCCGGCAAATGCATCCTCACCAATGCTTGTTATGCTTGGGGATAAAGTAACATATTTCAACCCGGAACAATTTTCAAATGCCCTTTCGGGAATGGATGTGCAACTGTCAGACATGATTACCGATTCCAACGATTCGGGAATTGAATATGAAAAAATGCTTCCGAAATTGTAATCATAATAGGATTCGGACTCCGTTCTTGAGCAGCCGACAAACGGAAGAGTAATTTCTTTTAAAGATGTGCAGCCTTCAAATGCTCCGTATTCAATTGTTTCCACACTGTCGTATACCACCGCACTTTCGAGCGATGTACAATCACTGAACGCATATGAACCGATTGAGGTTACACCGTTACCGACCGTTACACTTTCAAGCCCCGTGCATTCGCCGAACACATAATCTTCAAAGCTTATTGTTTCAATTGCTTCATCAAAAGCTATCGTTTTAAGTGCTTCACAGCCGAAAAAGCTTCTTAAGCCTACCGTGCTGTTTTTTGCCTTGATAATT
>JAFTUG010000007.1 GCA_017466365.1 Clostridia bacterium
TCGCTGCTCGACAGCATAAGTGAGAACGGCATAATCTCACCCCTTGGTGTCAGACCTACGGAGGATAAAGGTAAATTTGAAGTAATCTCGGGACACCGCAGATTACACGCCGCCCGTATGCTTAATCTTGAAGCTGTACCTGTTACCGTTTGTGATGTGAGCAGAGAAGAAGCGGCTATTATGCTTGTTGACAGCAACCTGCACAGAGAACATATTTTACCGAGTGAAAAAGCAAAGGCGTACAAGCTGAAACTTGATGCTATGAAAGCACAGGGCAAGAGGACAGATTTAACTTGTGGACAAGCTGTCCACAAGTCCAGAGAAAGCGTGTCCGACACCGACAGCGGCAGGCAGGTACAGAGATATATCCGTCTGACTATGCTCGTCCCTGAATTGCTCACTATGGTGGATGAAAACAAAATCGCATTTTCCGTTGCGGTCGAGCTGTCGTATCTTGATAAAAATACTCAACGGATGCTGTTGGGTGAAATTGAAGAAACAGAATGTACTCCGTCATACTCACAGGCAAACAGAATGCGAAAGCTTTTCCAATCGGGAGAACTGACCGAAAACTCAATTAATAATATTATGAACGAAGAAAAAGCTAACCAAAAACCGATGTTCAAGATGTCTATGGAAAGGTTGCAGAAGTATTCTCCGAAAGCTGATGAAAGACAAATGCAGGAATTCATAATCAAGGCTTGTGAATATTATGCAAAGTATCTGCAGAAAAAGAGAAATCGGGAGGCAAGATGATGAGATTTTGGCAGTTTATAAAATCAAAGTTTATTGAAATAATCGGCGACACCCGTGGAGAATTTAGGACAAGTGAAGCTGATGCAAATGAATATGTCATCAACGGTGTCCGTTATATTGTTTCAACCCGATTCAGCAAAACGGAAAACAAAACTATGAAAGAAAAATTATCAGAATTTATCGGAGGAGATTTTGCACATTTGACAACCACCCAGGATACTAATACAATCAACACAGAATATGTAAATTCGACTGCCGGAGAAAGGAGGACAAATGCAGTCAGATAACTATGGCATCACCGCCATCTATTGCCGCCTGTCCCGTGATGACGGTACAGACAAGGAGAGCAACTCCATAGCCAATCAGAAGAAATTGCTTTCTCAGAAGGCGAAAGACTTGAAGCTGACCAATACCAAGTTCTATATTGATGACGGTTATACGGGAACTAATTTCAACCGACCCGGTTTTCAGGCAATGCTTGAAGATATTGAAATGGGATATGTAACTACCGTAATGGTGAAAGACTTATCCCGTCTGGGCAGAGATTATGTTTCGGTCGGTCACTATACGGACAATTTCTTTCCTGAACACAACATCAGATTTATAGCGGTCAATGACTTGGTTGACAGTAATGACGGCGACAACGAAATCGCACCGTTCAAAAACATAATGAACGAGATGTATGCGAGGGACATTTCAAGAAAGGTTCGTTGCTCACATCGCATCCGAGGTAATCTCGGAGAGCCTTTATCTCAACCGCCTTACGGGTATATGAAAGACCCACAGAATAAAAAGAAGTGGATTGTTGATACCGAAGCAGCAGAAGTTGTTAAAAGAATTTTTGCTATGTGTATTGAAGGCAAGGGAAATGAAACCATAGCTCGTCTTTTACAAGAAAGTGAAATACTGATACCTCTGGCATATTGGCAAAGCAAAGGACTTAAGAAAGGCGGAAAGAAAACTCAGCTCAACCCGTACAAGTGGAATAAATCAACAGTTCAGAAAATACTCGCACAGCAGGAATACTGCGGAGATATTATCAACTTCAAGACTTATTCCAAGAACTTCAAAAACAAAAGAAGGCTTCTTAATCCTCAGGAAAACTGGAAAGTATTTAAGGATGTTCACGAACCGATTATTGACAGAAACACTTTTGAAACAGTTCAGAAAATGAAAGCCAAGGCAAAACGCCGAGCGCCCAATCCCAAACACGCTGAAAAGAATATGTTTTGCGGATTGTTATACTGCTCCGATTGCGGAAGTCCTTTATGGTTTAATGTCAATCATCCAAATACCGACATCAAGTATTTTATGTGTTCCAACTACAAAGGTCACAGGGGTACTTGTGAACAGACACATTATGTCAGAGCAGACTCTTTGGAACAGATTATGATACTTGAATTAAGAGGTCTCGCAAGTTTTCTTGCCGAGGATGAACAAGCCTTTGCAGATATTCTTGAAGCTAAAACCAACAAAAGCATTCTAAATCAGCAGAAGTTTCTTGAAAGCAGTATTGATAAAGCTACAGCGAGAACAAAAGAGGTTGCTGTGATGTATGAAAAGCTATTTGAAAAGCACATCAACGGAATTGTAAATGAAGAAAGCTTTATGCAGCTATCACAGAAGTATGAAGCGGAGCGTGATGAACTGAAGGTTAAAATCAAGCAATACCGTGACGAACTTGCCGAGACGGAAAGCCTTCGCACAAGCAAAGAACAGTTCACAACGGCTGTTCGCAAGTTTATGCAGATGGAAACGCTTACGCCTGCGCTTCTGAATGAGTTGGTTGAAAAGATTGAAGTTTATTCCATAGAGGGCAAGGGTAAAAACAGAACGCAAAGAATTATTATTCATTACCGCTTTTTCGGAGTGATTGAAAATCCTGTTAAAGAGGAAAACGTAGTCCTTGAAGCAAGGCAAGGCGTAGCCGTGGAATATCTCACGGCATAACAAAAAAGAGCAGGCTCAAAACCTGCTCGATACATAAATAATTATACTAAATTTAACTATGAGGAAATGTAAAAAAAGAAAAGTGAGTATTCACTTGTGTTATGAATACTCACTATGGTGCGGATAACAGGACTTGAACCTGCACGAACTTGCATTCATTAGAACCTGAATCTAACGCGTCTGCCAATTCCGCCATATCCGCATTTATTCCCTTAAATTTTACACGGCAGGGACATCCGAGGCGGAGCTTAATTTTCGGTTAAAAACTTACTTTTCAGCTTTTTCCGCATAAAAGCAAAAGAGGATTCCTTGCGGAATCCTCTCTGGTGCGAGAGACGGGACTTGAACCCGTACGGGATTACCACACGCCCCTCAAACGTGCGCGTCTGCCGATTCCGCCACTCTCGCATTTCCGATTTTGTTCGCTCGGAACGTTGCCTATTATAGCAAAGTAAAACCGTATTGTCAAGCCCTTTTTAAAAAAATTTTTTAAAATAATTTTTCGTTATATTTTTGTTCCGAATAAGCAAAATTTTTCACTCGCTTTTATTCTTCATTTGAATAATAGTTTTAAAAATACAAGAAAATTTTTGCTAATTATATCAAAAATCGGTTAATTATCCTTTTGCTATTTACTTTTTTGTTTCAAATGCTAAAATTATCTCGCTACCGAAATTATGGAGGAGTTTTTATATAAAAAACCGCATTGGGTTTGTGCTGCCCGATGCGGTTTTTTATTACGGCCGATTATTTTGGCTCAAAGCAACCGTTTCGGCTATCAGCTTAAAAACAGGGGCACAGCTTACCGCCCCCTCCTCATCGTTCTCCCTGATAACGGCTATGGCATAACGCGGATTATCCGCAGGAAAATAGCCTGCAAACCATGTATTATATAATTCCTCGCCGTTTTTGGTTTTACCCGTCTGTGCCGTAGCTGTTTTTCCTGCAGCAGAAACAAATTCGCTTTCCGCTTTTTTTCCGCTTCCTTCCGTAACCACGCTTTCAAGACATTTTTTCAAAATCTCCGCTGTTTCTTCGGATATGACACGAATTTTCTCACGATAATTTTCTATTTTTATATATTTACCGTCGGAATTCACTTCACCTTCAACAAGATAAGGCTTAACAAGCGCTCCGCCTTTCGCAATTGATGCCATCATGGCACATATCTGAACGGGAGTTGCAAGAAGCGAGCCCTGACCGAAGGATAAATTGGCTACGGCAGCCTTTGAATCAAGCTCATTTTTTTCCGGAAGATATCCTGCAGCACTGCTTATTCCTTCGCACAAAACCGTCTCCTTTCCAAAGCCTAACAGCCTTGACAATTCAACAATCTTTTCCGCACCAGTTTCAAGCGCAAGTGTAATAAAATAAGTGTTGCAGGAATTTGCCACGGCACCACGCATATCCAGCATTCCGTGGCCGCTTCTTTTGTGGCAATGAAACGTTACGCCGTTGTAAGTCACGCTTCCGGTGCAGTTATATTCAAAGCTGCTTTCAATACCGCTTTCAAGTGCAGCGGCAGCAACCACCGGCTTGAATACCGAGCCGACACTGAAGGGCAAAAGAGCCCTGTTAATAAGGGGCGAATGCTCATCATCAAGCGCATCTGTCAGATTATTTCTGTCAAAGGCAGGTCTTGAAACGCAGGCTTTTATTGCACCGCTTTCAATATCCATAACAACGGCTGCTGCACATTCAGCACCCGATTTATCAAGAGCGATTTCGGTTATCTGCTGGATATCTTTATCTATGGTAAGCACAACACCCGTTTTGGGTATTTCGTTATTTTCCACAGCTATTTTTTCACCGAGCATCGCCCTGCCGTTTGCATCCGCAAAAAATCTCACCTTCGGTATTTTTATTTCACTCGACAGAAGTGAATTATATGCCTTTTCAATTCCGCTGACGCCATTGTTTTCGCCGTCAAGATACCCGATGATATGGCATGCAAAGGATGTGTTTCCGTAGCGTTTGGGAACATAAACTGTTTTTATAAACTCCGAGCTTTCAACCGATTTTTCGGATTTGACCGCAACAGGCTTTCCCTTCGACAGGCGTTCCTTTACTGATTCAAAAATTTCCGGTACAAGAGCCTCTTTCAGCAGTGCAACAGCTTTGTTATCAGGCTTTGCGGCAATATATATTTCGCTTTCCGCATTTGTAATGGGACGCATTTCACAGTCATATATTGTCCCCTTAAGAATTGTGAGGTCAACAGATTTTGTAGATACCGTATTTGCCGCCTGAACGGTGTTTTTCGATATATTAACTATTCTTAAGCTCAAGCCTGACATGGCAAGCAGCAAAACGATAAAAACACTCAAAGCTCTCTTAAACAAAAAAATCACTCCCTGCGGATAGAATTCCACGGGGAGTGCATTTTATTATACATTGAAGCGGAAAAGAACAACGTCGCCGTCCTTCATAACATATTCCTTACCCTCGCTGCGTACAAGACCTTTTTCCTTTGCGGCAGCAATTGAGCCAAGCTCAATGAGGTCCTCATAGGAAATAACCTCGGCTCTGATAAAGCCTCTTTCAAAGTCGCTGTGAATTTTACCGGCAGCCTGGGGAGCCTTTGTGCCGTTTGTAATTGTCCATGCTCTTACTTCGGGCTGACCTGCGGTGAGATATGAAATAAGACCGAGAAGTGCATAGCTCTTTTTAACAAGAAGGTCAAGACCGCCCGATTCAACGCCGAGCTCTTCAAGGAACATTTCTTTTTCATCATTTTCAAGTGATGCAATCTGCGCTTCAAGCTCCGCACATATGGGAAGTACCTCGCTGCCCTCTGCCTCGGCAATTGCACAAACCTTTTTATAATGAGCATTGGAGTCAAGTCCGCCTGCAAAATCATTTTCACTCATATTGCATGCATAAATAACGGGCTTTGCGGTAAGAAGTGCAATTTCGGCAAGCCACGCCTTTTCATTTTCGTCACATTCAAGATTTCTTGCAGGAATGTTATCCTCAAGGCTCTGCTGAAGTCTTTTGAGGAATTCAAGCTCGCTTGCAAGGGTTTTATCGCCCTTGAGAGCTTTTGTTACACGGTCAATTCTGCGCTCAACCATTTCGATATCGGAAAGGATAAGCTCGAGATTGATGGTTTCGATATCTCTTTCGGGGTCGATTGTTGCATCAACGTGAACAATATCATCATCCTCAAAGCAGCGGACAACGTGAATAATTGCATCAACCTCACGGATATGAGAGAGGAATTTATTTCCGAGGCCCTCACCCTTTGATGCGCCTCTTACAAGACCTGCAATATCGACAAACTCGATAAATGCGGGAGTGATTTTAACCGGATTATAAAGCTCTGCAAGCTTATCAAGCCTTTCATCGGGAACGGCAACAACACCTACGTTGGGTTCGATTGTACAGAAAGCGTAGTTTGCAGACTGGGCACCTGCGTTTGTTATCGCATTAAAAAGCGTACTCTTGCCTACATTTGGCAAGCCGACTATACCAAGTTTCATATTTATAATTCCTTTCGGTGTGATTTCGACCAAATTATTATATATTAAAAAGATGAAAATTACAATATAAATTTTAAAATATAGTTTACAACGCAAGGTGTTTTGTTGTATTATTAGTATGTATAATTATATTTAAGAGGTACAAAATGGAGCATTCGCAGTTTTTGAGGTCGGAAATGATTCTAGGAGAAAATTCAACACAAAGCCTTTCCGAAAAAAATGTTATTCTTTTCGGACTCGGCGGCGTGGGTTCATATACGGCAGAGGCACTTGCAAGGGCAGGAATAGGCAGACTGACAATTGTTGACAACGATGTGGTTTCGGTTACAAATATCAACCGCCAGCTTTGTGCGCTCCATTCAACCGTAGGAAAACCCAAGGTTGAGGTCATAAAAGAAAGAATTCTTGATATCAACCCCGATTGCGTTGTTACCGCTCTGCAAAAATTTTATCTTCCCGAAAACGCTGAAGAATTCGGGCTTGAAGGCTATGATTACATTGCGGATGCCATAGATACGGTCAGCGCCAAAATCGATTTGGCAGTTAAATCGCAGGCATACGGTATTCCGATGATATCCTGCATGGGTACGGGCAACAAGCTTGACCCTTCACAGTTTACCGTTTCCGATATTTATAAAACAAGCGGCTGTCCGCTTTGCAGAGTTATGAGGACAGAGCTGAAAAAAAGAGGAATAAAAAAGCTAAATGTTGTCTGGTCGCCTGAAACTCCCGTTAAGCCATCACAAACCGATGAGGAAACGGGAAAACGGCAGACTCCGGGCAGCCTGCCGTTTGTGCCACCCGTTGCAGGAATGATAATGGCAGGAAAAATAATTCTTGATTTGGGATGATTAATATGAAAAAATTTGCCGCTTTAATATTGATAGCTTCGTTGATAATTACGGTATTTTCAGGCTGTGATGAAATAAAAACCGTAATTGAGGACGAACCGGTAGGTGTGTCAAATATCAGCGATAAAAAAGAAGGCACGTTAAAGCTTGCCTATTCAAAGGCTGATATGCTTGACCCGTTCACATCAACAATGTCCGCAAATCTTCAGATTATGGGTCTTGTTTATGACGGACTTTATAAGCTCAACAAAAACTATGAGCCAATTCCCGTTATAGCAAAAAGCTCAATCGTCAGCGGTACAACGGTTAACGTTACACTTGATTCCGCGGTTTTTTCGGACGGTACGGCAATAACAGCAAACGATGTTGTTTATTCATTTGAACAGGCAAGATATTCCCCGAATTACTCAACAAGACTTCAGAATTTCGTTCAGGCAAGCATTTCTTCCTCAAACATGCTTGTTTTCACGCTTGAAGCTGCAGATCCTTATGCACTTTCATGCCTCACCTTCCCTATCGTTAAATACGGCTCCGAAGGTGAACTGCCCGTGGGTTCAGGCAGATATGTTCCGCAAATATCGGGTGAATCGACATATCTTGTTGTTAACACAAAAAAGTCAAATTTCAATCCTGCAATCAAAACGATAATGCTTGTTCCCGTGCGTGACAGCAGTTCAATAGAAAGCAGCCTTGAAATAGGAAATACGGGTTTTTATTATAACGACCTTGGAAGCGGAAGCTACATGAGAATAAACGCCCAAACAACAGACATGGGCATCAACAACTTTGTATATCTCGGTTTCAATTCCGAAAGTGAATTTTTTTCAAATGCAAGCCTTCGCCAAGCGGTCAATCTTGCAATAAACAGAAACGAGATAGTAACGACTGCATTTCAGGGGCATGCAAGGGCAGCATACTCACCCTTCAACCCTGATTGGTATGCACTAGTCTCAAAAGATCTTGTTCTTTCCGTAGATTTACCCAAAGCGGAGGAGCTTATCGCTCAATCCGAAATCGATATAACCTCCAAAGAAATATCCCTGCTTGTCAATAAGGATAATCAGTTCAAGCTTGAAACAGCCGAATTCATAAAAGGCTATCTTGAAAAAATCGGTTTCACGGTTAATCTCAAGGCCTATGCTTCCGATTACTACATCGAAGCGGTTGAACTCGGTTCATATGATATGTATATAGGTGAAATCCGCCTTTCGCCCAATATGGATTTATTCCCGATTTTTGGCGGAGATGTAAGCTACGGTATAGACCCGTTATGTGACAGTGCCGCAAGATATAATCAGTTTCTTAACGGCAAGTGCGAGCTTATGGACTTTGTTAACACCTTTAACGAGGATTTGCCGCTCATTCCTCTTTGTTACAGAAATGCGGCTGCATCTTATACAAACTCCATGCAAGGTGAATTTCAATCCTGTGACGGCGATGTTTTCTACAATATTGAGAAATGGAGTTTCAAATAAAAGGAATTTTTTACGGATAAAAACGGCATAATATATTCAAAATCTTTTAAGCGAGGATGAATATATATGATTACTGCCGAAATGCTGAAAAACTCAATTATCTCTGCCGCGGAGAATATAAGCCAATATTCCGAAGAGGTTGACGGCATCAACGTTTTTCCCGTGCCGGACGGCGATACAGGCACAAATCTTACATTAACCCTTTCCGGATGTGCAAAAGCGATAGCAAATTATACCGATATGACCGCAGGAGAGCTTGCCGATAAAGCCGCCGGTGCATTGTTAAGAAGCGCAAGAGGCAACTCAGGAGTTATATTTTCTCTCATTTTTAAAGGATTTGCAAAAAGCATTGAAGGGCTTGATGCCATTGATGCAAAATCTCTTGCGAAGGCACTTGAAGCCGGAAGCGACGAAGCATATGCATCAATAGAAAAGCCAATGGAAGGCACCATGCTGACTGTTATCCGTCTTGCCGCAGCGAAAGCATCATCTGCAGCAGCAAAGGGCTGCACGGCAGAAGAAACCTTCAGACAGGCACTTTCCGGTGCAGAAGCATCTCTCAAGGCTACCACAAACCTGCTTCCGACACTGAAAAAGCACGGTGTTGTTGATGCGGGAGGTCAGGGGCTTATCCACATAATGAGAGGTATGCTTAATGCAGACGGTATGTCTTATAAATCGGATGCGAAAGAAAGTAAAATAAGCTTCCGTTCACACAAAACCGAATATATTTACTGCACGGAATTTCTGATTAATTCCTCCGAACACAAAAATATCGGCTATCTTCGCAGTGTTTTATCCGATATAGGCGACTGCACTGCGGTTGCGGAGCATTCGGGAATAATTAAGGTTCACGTCCATACAAACAGACCCGATAAAGCAATTTCAACAGGTCTCGAGTGCGGTGAATTAACAGATATAAAGATAGATAACATGAGAATCCAATCATTAAAAGCGGAGTAAAATATGGAACTTAACGCAAGCATTAAATATCTCAAGGGAGTGGGTGAAAAAAGAGCCGCCATGCTCGGCAAGCTCGGAATTTGCACCCTTTGGGATTTGCTGACCTTTTATCCACGTGTATATGAGGATTGGAGCAATATACTTACAATCAAGGATGCTCCTTTGAATGAAAATGTTTGCATAAGAGCTGTTGCGGGCATGAGATGCCGTGAACACAGAATCCGCAAAGGCATGACTCTTTACAAAACCGAAATTACAGACGGTGAAAACCTTCTTGACATAACATTTTTCAATAACAAATATGCCGCCGAAAGAATAGAACAGGGTAAGGAATACCTTTTTTTCGGCAAAATAACAGGCAAAGGTTATTACCGCCAAATGAACTCACCCGAATTCACGGAATTTGAAGGCGACGGTAAAATGCGCCCGATTTATCCGCAGACGGCAGGAATGAATTCAAGAGCCATAGAAAAGCTCATCAAAACAGCCTTTGAGGTCTGCGATGAAATACCCGACCCGATTCCCGCGGATATAAGAAACAGCTATTGCCTTATGGATATAAAATCCGCACTGAAAAACATTCATTTTCCTGAAAGTGAGGATATGCTTTCCGAGGCACGCAGGAGACTGATTTTTGAAGAGCTTTTTCTGCTTGAGCTCGGTCTGTTGCGCCTCAAATCAAAATCCCGACGCTCCAATGCGCTCCCCATGCAGGCAGATTATACGGAAGAATTCTTTTCCCTTCTTCCTTTTGAACTGACGGGTGCACAGAAGCGTGCCGTAAAGCAATCGGCAGATGATATGATGAAAAGCGTTCCCATGAACAGACTTCTTCAGGGAGACGTAGGCTCGGGAAAAACGGCGGTCAGCGCCGCATTAATATATAATTGCGCCAAAAACGGTTTTCAGAGTGCTCTTATGGCACCGACAGAGGTTCTTGCGGTACAGCATTATAAAACCCTCGCAAAAATGTTTGAAAACACGGATATAACAATCGGGCTTCTGACGGGTTCAACCCCTGCCGCAGAGAAGAAAAAAATAAAAGCTGCTCTCAAAAGCGGTGAAATCGACCTTGCTGTCGGTACTCATGCACTGATACAGAAGGATGTGGAATTTAATAATCTCGCTCTTGCCGTAACCGACGAGCAGCACCGTTTCGGGGTTAACCAAAGAGGTTCATTATCTTCCAAAGGCGTAAATCCCCATACTCTGGTTATGTCGGCAACGCCCATTCCGAGAACTCTTGCTCTTATTATTTACGGTGACCTTGATTTAAGTATACTTGACGAGCTTCCGAAGGGCAGGCAAAAGGTTGAAACATATCTTGTTAATTCTCAAATTCGCGAACGGGCTTACGGATATGTCAAAAAGCATCTTTGCAACGGTCAGCAGGGCTACATAGTATGCGCCCTTGTTGCCGAAAACGAAGAATCCGAACTTACAGCCGCAACAGAGCTTTATAAAAATCTTTCCGAAGGCTTTTTCAAAGGGTTCACAGTAGGTCTGCTTCACGGAAAAATGAAACCTGCCGAAAAAAAGGCGGTAATGGAGTCCTTTGCTTCAGGAGAAACACAGTTGCTCGTTTCAACAACTGTCATTGAAGTAGGAATAGATGTTCCGAACGCTGTTATAATGGTTATCGAAAACGCGGAACGCTTTGGCCTTTCACAGCTTCATCAGCTTCGAGGAAGAATAGGCAGAGGAACGGAAAAATCAACCTGCATAATGATTTCCGATGCACAAAACGAAGAAACGGAACGCCGATTAAAAATTTTGGCATCAACAACAGACGGATTTAAAATTGCCGATGAGGATCTGAAGCTTCGAGGTCCGGGTGACTTTTTTGGCTCACGCCAGCACGGCTTGCCCGAATTAAAAATTGCGGATATGATGACTGACGGCGAAGCAATAAGAGAAACACATGCCGCAGCCGAAAATCTGCTCAAAAAAAACCCCGCCCTTGAGGGCGAGGAATATAAATTATTGCGTAATGCCGTCAACAGACTTTTCAGCGGCGGAATTTCAATGAACTGAGCTTGCGCTCAGCCTTCGTGCTTCTTCAAGCTCCTCCCTGTCGTACTGAATAATCTTATACTCATTTGAATTTGAGTCAACCATGGTTATCGGAAGCTCGGGAAGAATTTCGTGAATTCTTGCGATAAAGCCGCTGCTCCCTTCTGCCGGAAAACCTGTCACAAGAGTTGCTGCGTGGTTTTTCTTTGCCGCAACGGCAATAACCAGAGCAGGGCTGTCATTAAAATATACATTCATTGATGCATTGTATTTCTGGGCGCATCCGAAAAGATTTTCAAGCACTCCCCCGTTATTGGCATTCATTCCGTTGCTTTCTTTAAAAACGCTTATTACAGAAAGCGGCAGATTTTCTTCTCTTGCAATCCTTGCTCCCGCTTCAATCAGTCTTGAGCAGGATTCCTGCTGTGTGACACATACCATAACACACGGCTGTTTTGTATTCTTTTTCAAAACTTTCATTCCTTTCTTCGGTTTTATATTATTAATCAAGTAGTTTCTTTATTTATTGCACCTTTATCATACTATCCACATATTGACAATGTGCGAAAACCAAATGTATAAACTGTTAACATATTTTTAAAGCTTTTCGGGAGGTATTACCATGAATAACCCCTCATATTTTCTCGGCGTTGACGGCGGAGGAAGCAAAACAACCGCCGTTGTTTTCAACGAAAAAGGCGAATTCATATGCAGTGCATGCGGCGAGAGCATAAATTATTATTCTGTCGGTCTTGAAAACGCACGCCTTGCAATGAAAAACATAATAGATAATTTGAACATAAAAAAATTCCGCTGTGCAGTTATCGGTATGTCTGCACTCAACGAAAGAGCTTCGGCAGAGGAAACCGAAAGATTCTGCTCGGATTTGTTTGACAGCGAAAATATTATTATGGATTCCGATTTGTTTGTTGCACTTGAAGCTATGGATATCAAAGGAGAATGCGCCGCAATAATCAGCGGCACGGGTTCAATGGCGGTTTGCAGAAATCCGGACGGCAGCATAAGCCACACGGGCGGATGGGGCTACATACTCGGCGATGAAGGCAGCGGCTATTCAATAGGTCTTAACGGAATAAAAGCAGCAATAAGAGCAGCGGAAAACTGTGCTCCCGAAACAACACTCCTTGAGGAATGCCTCGACTATTTTTCTATCAATAATATATATGACCTTATTGACTTGTACTATGAAAAGAAAGTGAGCCGCAAAAAAACAGCCGCCTTCGCAAGACTTGTAAGCAAGTGCTGCGAAAACGGCGATACGGTCTGCAAAAACATTATCAAAAATGAAGCGGAGCAGTTATCACAGACCGCTCTCGGGCTTCTTAAAAACAAAAATAAAGATATTGCAATCGGTCTTTGGGGCGGCGTTTTTCAAAATAATATGTTTTTCAGGCATATTTTCACAGACATTATGAATCAAAACGGTTTTATAAATGTAAAGCTAATAGACTTTACACCTGAAATCGGAGCGATATTTGCAGGTTATAAAAATTCAGGCATTAAGACCGTTGATATTATTAAAGATAATATCAAAACAACATATATGAGCACGCTTTTGTAAAGCAATTTAACTTTACAATATTTAACACGAGGTAAATTGATTGAACATCAAAAAAACAGCTTTTATCGGCGTTCTTGCAGCAATAATCTGCATTTTTTCGCCGCTTTCATTCCCAGCAGGAGCAATCCCGATATCGCTCTCAACCTTTGCGATATACGTTATATCCTGCTCGGTAAAGATAAGATACTCTCTCCCTGCGGTTGCGGTTTATATACTTATCGGTGCTGTCGGGATTCCTGTTTTTTCTTCCTTCACAGGAGGTCTGCAATGCATCACGGGATATACGGGCGGATACATAATCGGATATATACCGTGCGTTTTTATCATAGGACTGCTGACAGAAAGATTTGAAAAAAATAAAATCATTTATCCCGTAAGCATGATAACAGGCACGACGGTCTGCTACCTTTTCGGTACAGTTTGGTATATGTTCAGGGCGGAATGCAGTTTTCACGAAGCTGCCGCCGTTTGCATAATTCCGTTTTTTATCGGCGATGGCATAAAAATTGCCGCCGCTTCATGCCTGGGAATTACTTTGAAAAACAGACTCAAAAAATTTATTATATAGCCGAAAGGAGATAAGTAATATGGAAATAATCAGAAAAGAATACTCTGTCCCTTCAAAATCAGGCGTTGCTGATGTTTATGCAAGATGCTGGTTTCCGAAAGAGGAGCCCAAAGCAATCTTTCAGATTGTTCACGGAATGGCTGAACACGGCGAAAGATATGAGGATTTTGCACACTTCCTTTGCAAAAAAGGATTTGCCGTGCTTGTTGATGACCATGTCGGTCACGGTAAATCCGTTAAGAGCGATGATGACCTCGGCTATTTCGGAGAAAACAACGGCTGGGATGCATTTGTTGAAGACGAAAGAGCGCTTACCGAATTAATCACATCTGAATATTCCGATATACCCGTTATTTTCTTTGGTCACAGTATGGGTTCTTTCATTGCAAGAGAATATATCCGCCGTTACGGCAAAGATGAAAGAATAAAAGCAGCTGTTTTCTGCGGCTCGAGCGGCAAAAATCCTGCCGCCGCAATAGCAGTAATGCTTGCAGATGCAATCGCAAAAGCAAAAGGCAGCAGACATCGCAGCAAATTCATCGATAAAATCGCCTTCGGACCCTACAATAAAAAAACAGAAGGCAGAACTCCGTTTGACTGGCTTTCAACGGACAAAACCGAGGTTGACAAATACATGGCAGACAAATACTGCGGATTTCTCTTTACCGCCGCAGGATATAAAGACCTTTTCACAATTCTCGACAAGGTTTCAGGCAAGGATTGGTATAACAGCATAAACGAAAGCCTCCCCTTGCTTATTATATCAGGCGAAGATGACCCTGTAGGTACATACGGCAAAGGAATAAAGCAGATTTATAACGACCTCAAAACGGCAGGCAAAAAGGATGTTACCCTTAAGCTTTATTCGGGAATGCGCCATGAAATCCTTAACGAAACCGACAGAATTCAGGTTTATGAATATCTCGCTTCATGGTCGCTTTCAAAAATCAAATAAAGATGCAAAAACGGGACTGTCCGAAAAGACAGCCCCGCATTTTTATGCCGAAGGTGTTGAATTGGTTGAGGTGCTTGTTGAAGTATCCGAAGCAGCGTTAGTGCTTGCGGAAGTTTCTGAAGCGGTTGTTTGAGTAGCGTTTGTTGTTCCGCTGTCCGCAACGCCGGATGCATCTGTTGTTACGGTTGAATTAACCGTTGTTGAAGCGCCGGAAGTATCGGTTGTTGCCGCACTTGTGGGAACAGCCGTTACCGCAGTTGTCGAAGCAACAGTACCGGTTTCAACCTTTGTTGTTGTTTCTCTTTTGGTGGTAGTGGTTGATCTTCTTGTGGTAGTTGTTGTTCTCTTTTTGGTTGTTGTGCGCTTCTTGGTGGTAGTTCTTCTTTTGGTGGTCGTTCTGCGAGTAGTTGTCTCGGTGGTTGTTTCCGTAGTTTCACTCTCGCTTGTTGACTCAAACACCCACGTTGTTATGGGAGAAGTTGTGGGCGGATAATAATAAGCAGGATACGTTGTGTGGTCATAATAATTATATGTTGTGGTGGTTGTTTCATCCTCGTTATTGCCGCCGTTAACAAGTGCCTTAATAAACAGCGCAACAATCAAGACGACAACAATTGCGCCGACTGCGATGCCTGCAATCTTCATAATTTTCGCCTTATCTACAGGCTTTGAATATGCTCTGGCATCTGCATTTGCATAAGGTGAAACGGGATTTTCTTCATCAGGAAGCTGATTTGAACCGAAGCTGTTACGGTATTCCTCCTCGTAGTCAGCATCGGTATCGCCAACCATAGCAGCTGCAATAGGAGCGAAAATCGCAGTTTCTTCAACATCAAGGAAGGCTGCCATAACTGTTACGTTATCCTTACCGCCTCTTTCAAGAGCTGAACGGATAAGCTTGCTTGCAACATCCTGCGAGCTTTCGCCGGTTGAGAGAATGGCTGTTATATCGTCATCGCTGAGCATATCGGTAAGACCGTCGCTGCAAAGAAGAATTATATCACCGTCATCAACATCATCAATAACACTTATATTTGGAGAAAGAGTTGCCTCCTCGGGGAAAACACCGAGATGCTTGGTAAGCCTTTTGGCATCGGGAATTCTTCCGATATCGTTCTGTGCAACTTCGCCTGCATCAACAATTGTCTGTGCATGAGTATGGTCAAAGCTTATCTGCTCAAGAACACCCTTTGAATAATGATAAATTCTTGTATCACCGATATTGGTGCAGATAATCTTACCCTTAACAACATAAATTGCCGCAAGAGTAGTTCCCATTCTTTTGCCTCTGGCATTTATTTCAGCACAGATTCGGCTGTTGGCATCGTCAAGGCAGTTTGAAATGGCAAAGCTGAAATCCTCGCCGCTTTCATAAACATTGTTTGCATGAGCAGCTATTGTTTCAACAGCTATGCCCGATGCAAGCTCACCGTAGCTTTCACCGCCCATTCCGTCGCAAACGGAAAGATGGAACGGCTCTGCCATGGTCTGAACAAAAGCCGAGCCCTTACGCAAGTCGCCCGTAGAGGTCATTCTGCCGTTTAAATCGTAGTTATCCTCATTTTCTCTGCGGATTCTTCCTGCATGCGTTACAGCGCATACATTGGCTCTGATTTTTTTCATATCTTCCCTCGTATGTTTTCAAATTAGAAAATAGTTTTGCTGATAATATACATTAAAAATGCACTTCTTGTCAAGTCAAGTGCTTATTTATCAAGAAAAATGCCTTCTTCTTTTGCCCAATCATAGAATACTTCGATTGAACGGAGTCTTGCGGGACCAAGGTCATGTGAGCCTCTTGTGAACCACTTCATGCCCTTAACACCGCGAAGCTGTACAAGATACTTTGCACTTGCGCAGAAGCCTGAATCAATGGCATTATCAAGAGCAATAATATGCTGATGAGTCTTTCTTGCAGCTTCAACATCACCCTTTGTGAATTCATCCCACATCTTAACAAACAAGTCTGCACCGCATGATGTAGGAGTTGCAACAACGCCTCTTGCTCCCTTAAGATATGAATCATAGAGGAAGGGGATGTTTGCCTGAAGAACGTTTGAATCACCCTGAACAGCAATCTTTGCTTCGATTTCAGGCATTTTGCAGGTTGTATCCTTGATGCCCATGAATTTGCCTGTCTTTGCAAGCTTGCCGTATGTTACGGAGTCCATAAGGTGAGGTCTTAAACCGGGGAATTCATAAAGAACAACGGGAAGCTCTGTATGAGAAGCAAGATCTGTAAGGTATTCATACATATGGTCGGGCTTATCGCACATGCCCTTTGTTACAAAAACAAGACCCGAAACGCCCTGCTGCTCAAGCTTTTTCATTTCTTCAATCTGGTCATTGAAGTCAACAGCAAGGTTACCTGTTGCGAAAACGGGAACCCCGTCAGAATTCTTAACTGCAAGACCTGCACACTTTACTCTTTCTTCGGGAGTAAGCTCCATCATTTCGGATGAGCCGCAAACAGCGAAAAGATGCTGGGGCTTAAATGCAGCCTGCCAAGCAACATATTCTTCATATGTTTTGTAATCAAGGCTTCTGTCCCAATTGAAAGGAGTGAGAAGCAAGGAATATACGCCTGAAAATTCATTGAAATTTGACATTTTTTGCACCTTCTTGGTTAAATTTGGGTTTTCTACAACATAATATTATATATTAGTTGTTTACAAAAATCAATAGCGACAACAAAAGACTTTTTATTTTTAACATTTTTATAAATTGTTCGGTTGACTTTTCGGTAAATAATAAATATACTATCATTTGCTATCAATTATGAAAGAGAAAAAGTTTTATGAACCGTAATTTTATAAAGAATGCACTTCGGCTTGCTTTGCCGATTGCATTGCAGCAGCTGCTCGTTTCCTGTGCGCAGCTTGTTGATACCGCAATGGTAACAAAACTCGGAAACGTTGTTGTTTCATCTGTCGGCGTTTCCTCAAGATGGATATTTCTGATGAACCTTTTCTATTTCGGTATTTCATCAGGCTCCGCCGCTCTTATTGCACAGTTCTGGGGCGCAAAGGAAAAGAAAAACATTCAGAAATCCTACGGTGTTGCACTTATTTTCGGCACTGTTGTTGCCGTTGTTTTCTCCTTTGCAATGTTTCTTTTCCCTCAATATCTGATAAGGGTTTTCACAGGTGAACAGGAGGTTATAGATACCTCGGTTCAATATATGAAGATAGTTGCATTCATGGGAATTTTCAGTTC
This sequence comes from Clostridia bacterium, assembly GCA_017466365.1. GTDB lineage: Bacteria > Bacillota > Clostridia > Oscillospirales > Acutalibacteraceae > CAG-177. Next base: position 17,812 of record JAFTUG010000007.1, read on the forward strand.
ATTCAACCAAATAACATGCACCGCTTTGCGGGCAACCGAAAGAGTTAATCCGCCGCTGTTTACTTCATTTGCATCGGTTGTTATGAATACAGTACTCAACTATATTCTCATTAACGGAAAGCTCGGTTTTCCTGCACTCGGCATCAGAGGTGCGGCGCTTGCAACGCTTACTTCAACCGCATTCCAATCGTTACTTCTTTTTATTGTTTTAAGAACATCAAAGGATATCTTTAACGGCAAAATAAGGGAGTTTTTTAAAATCACATCTTCTTTTGTTCGCCGTTTTTCCGTTGTTTGCCTGCCCGTTATCTTTAACGAGGTTGCGTGGGCAATCGGTACAAATATTTACGTTATGGTTTTTGCAAGGCAGGGAAGCGAGGCTTATGCAGGATATACGATATTCAGCTCGATAGAACAAATCGCTTTTGTTTTCTTTGTAGGCGTCTGCCATGCATGCTCGATTATGACGGGCAAAACCATCGGCGAAGGCGACAGCACGGGTGCATACAAGCTTGCTAAAAAGTTTGTTATTATGACTCCGATTATCGGCTTGATTACGGGAATGGTCTTTATAGTTATAAGAAATCCCGTTCTTTCGCTTCTCGACATAGAAACGCAGGCGGCATTCGACCTTGCCTCAAAGCTTGTTTTGCTTTACTGCCTCTGGCTGCCGATAAGAAATATTCCTTATACTCTGATAGTCGGCACATTCAGGGCGGGCGGAGATACAAAGGTGGGAATTATCTATGACTGCATATCACTTTATCTCATAGGAGTTCCTGTTGTTGTTATTCTCGGAATGATTGTCAAGGCTGATTTTGAATATCTTATTCTTGCAATGTATTTCTGCGAGGATATACCAAAATCGATAATGAGCATATGCCGATTCAGAAGCAAAAAATGGATAAAAAATTTAACAGATAAATAAAGAGGAAGCACTCACGGTGAGTGCTTCCTTTTATCATTTATGATATAGTTTTTTTGTCTGATATCTGGGCTCGCAGGTGATATTGAGACCAAGCTTTCTGTATACATCCATATCAACCTGTGAAAGAATAACCGTTGAATGTGCATCGCAATCCTTAAGCCCTTCAATTGCTTCAAGAGCTTTTTTGGCAACGGGATTTGTGTTTGCACTCATTGAAAGAGCAATAAGTGTTTCATCGGAATGAAGTCTCGGGTTTCTTCCTTTAAGGAGACCTGTTTTAAGCTCCTGAATAGGCTCGATAATTGACGGAGAAATCATAAGCAAATCTTCAGGAAGACCTGCAAGATACTTTGCTGCATTAAGAAGAGCCGCACTTGAAGCACCGAGAAGATTTGAGGTTTTGCCCGTTACGATTTTACCATCGGGAAGCTCGATTGCAACCGCAGGCTGACCCTCGGTTTCGCTGCTTCTGTCAAGAGCCGCCTTTATAACCTTTCTGTCCTCAACACCGATGCCTGCCTGATTCATAAGGCTGACTATCTTATCAACAGCCTCCTGCTTGCCTCTGCCCATTTTCAAATCGCAGAGAGCATTGAAATATCTGCGGATAATTTCCTGCTTTGAAGCTTCTCTTGTTACTTCATCGTCACAGATAGCATAGCCCGCCATATTAACTCCCATATCCGTGGGTGATTTATAAGGACTTACACCCTCAATTCTTTCAAATATTGCATTCAGAACGGGAAAAACCTCAACATCTCTGTTGTAGTTAACCGTTGTAACCCCGTATGCATCAAGATGATAGGGGTCAATCATGTTAACGTCATTGAGATCTGCCGTTGCGGCTTCATAAGCAAGGTTAACGGGATGCTTGAGAGGAAGATTCCATACTGGGAAGGTCTCAAACTTCGCATAGCCTGCTTTGTTGCCCCTCTGATTTTCATGGTAAAGCTGCGAAAGGCAGGTTGCCATTTTTCCGCTGCCCGGGCCGGGTGCGGTGATAACCACAAGAGGTCTTTCAGTTTCAATAAACTCGTTTTTTCCGAATCCCTCATCGCTTACTATATGAGAAACATTATAAGGATAGCCTTCTATATTGCGGTGAATGAAAACCTTGATTCCGAGAGTTTCAAGCTTTGATTTGAAGGCTTCTGCGGCAGGCTGTTCCTTGAATTGAGCAAGGACAACACTTCCCACAAAAAGACCTGCATTTCTGTATTCATCGATAAGGCGCAAAACATCGGCATCATAGGTTATACCGAGGTCACGGCGCATTTTGTTGCTTTCGATATCGCCCGAATTTATTACTATAACAACCTCAACATTGTCTGCAATGCTTTTGAGCATCTGCAGCTTGCTGTCGGGCGCAAAGCCGGGTAAAACTCTTGATGCATGAAAATCATCAAAAAGCTTTCCTCCGAATTCAAGATACAGCTTTCCTCCGAATTCGTTAATGCGCTTGCTTATCTGCTCGGACTGCTTGCTGATATAAGCAGCGTTGTCAAAACCGATTTTCTTCAATTTCAACACCCTTTCACCGCCATACTGTAAAAAACTGCGGATTTTGTAAAACTAACTAATATATTATATATCAGCATTTATTTTAAATCAAGTGTAATAAAAATAAAATTTAATATGCTTCAAAAAGCAAAGCTTTGCATTGTTTTTTTGCACAAAACAGGATTCATCAATTTGTGCAAAAAGCAGAAACTGAAAATTCTTTTTATTTTTATGTAACAAAATGAAATTTTTGTCATTAATTATTGAAAGCATATGCCAAAAGGAGGCGGTTGAGATGGTTTAGACTTGACATCGGATGAATAAAAAAGCTTAATTAAAAAAGAAAGGAATTTTATTATGGCAACTATTATTATACGAATCATCACTCTCGCAATGAGCATTTCAATATTTTTCACAAGTGTTATCCCTGCTCGGATTTCAGGCAAGGATTACGAGGTTGTTCCCGAAAATCAGATAACGGTTTCCGATTCGGGGTTTCGCGGTGAAGGAGTGAGCCTTCCGGAAGGTTATAAGATAATATCTGAATATAACGATTGGATTGCTCTTGATTTTGGAGACGACAAGATAAAATCATCTTATGACAAAAAGTATTTTGAAACAAACAATCTTGTTGTTGCGGCATTTTTACTTCCTAATCCGGGGTACGAAACCCATGTTATCAATGCTGCCGAATGCGGTGATACACTTCTTCTGAACTGCGTTCATATTTATGACGGAAGCATGGTTATTCAGATATTGGATACAAATATTGTTTTGGTTGAAACAGGCAAAGAAGTAAAAAATGCTGATATTTCATCACAAAAAATGACCGTACCAATCGCATTCTGACAGACAAAAAGCGGCTGCAATCTGCAGCCGCTTGACTATTCTGTAAAGGATTTCTTCAGACGTTTTCTTCGACTGTACCTCTTGTCTGACGAAGGCTTACATACATGGTTTCAAGCCTTGACTTATTAAGAGGATAGCCGAATTTGAAGAGGATAAACACGAGTGTATAAACTATTGCCGGGATAATCGTACATACAAAAAGAATTCCCTCGCCTACTCCCTCAACATAGCCTGCAGAGCCGTGGATTGCACCGTCATAGCCTGCAACAGAAGCAAGAAGCTTCATTCCGCCTACGTCGGCAATTGTCTGACCGAGGTTGCGGCAGAAGGTATAAACCGCATAAACAGCACTTTCGCTGCGTATGCCCGTCTTGTATTCCTGATAGTCGATAACATCTGTAATAATTGCCCAGTTTGTGATGCTTACAAATGAATAGCCGAAGCCGATTACGAATGTGAAAAGCATAAACACAACGGGTGCGCTGCCTGTTCTTGCACAATGAGGAACAACAAATAACATAAGAACCGCTGCAATCGCCGAGAAGAAAGTTCCGAAGCTGCAAAGCTCCTGCTTGCCAAACTTCTTAACAAGCTTGGGCATGAAGAAAATCATAACCGCCATGGGAAGATAGTTTGCAATTGTTCCGATGATTGAAAGGTCGGTATTTTCAAAGTAGTTTTTATAGAGATACTGGTTAAGTGATGCAAACTGAAGCTGTCCGCTGATAAGAATACCCGAAAGGCAGGCAACGATAAACGGTCTGCTCTTGAGCATTCCTTTGTACATTCCCTTGATATCAACCTTGGGTTCTTCTTCGGAAGCAACTCTTTCCTTGGTTGTCTTAAAGCAAAGGAAGTAGAAGATTATGGAGAGAACGCCCATAATGATTCCGAATTTAAGCATTCCGCCCGCATCGGCAGCCTTAACGGGATTACCCTCGCTGTTTGTGCCGGTAACGGTATAAATAATCATGGGACCGATGAGAAGAGGAATCGCACCGCCGAGACCCGCACCGATTGAGCGGAAGGTTGAAAGAAGAGTTCTTCCTTCAGGGTCATCGGTGATAACAGACGCAAGCGAGCCGTAAGGAATATTGATTGTTGTATACATCATGCCGAAGCCGATATAAGTGATATACATAAGCACAACAACAACGGTTTCGCTGGTTGTGAATGCTCTGAAATTCACAAAGCAAAGTGCTGCCATTATTCCGAGAGGAATTGCAAACCATTTGATAAAAGGTCTGTATTTTCCGTCTTTGTTGGGTCTTTTCTTTGCAATAAGATTTCCCCACAGAGGGTCATTTATTGCATCCCAAAGTCTTGCGATAAGCAAAAGGGTTGTGATTTTGCTTTCCGCAACCTTGAGAATATCGGTGAAGAACACCTTAAGATAAGATGAAACATATGTAAGAACAAATAAATTTGCAGCATCGCCGAATGCGTATCCCAATCCGTCTTTAAAGCCTATTTTATTGGGGTGGACAAACTCGGCATCAAGTGAACGCTGTTTTGCCACAACATTACCTCCTTTTTAACAATTCATATTTTTTAAAATGCAAAATATTTTTCTCTCTGCTTCTGAACTCTGCCGCTTATAAATTCAAGCGTTTCTTTTGCGCCTTCAACACCGCAGGCATAATCCTTCATGGCTCTGCCCTCTTCATAGCAAAGGTCATCGTGAAGCGGGAAATAGTTCTTAAGCAGGAAGTTTGCATATTTTGCAAATCTGAAATCGCCTACAAGGCGATATTCCTTGCTGATGCCGTCAATTGCTATTGAATAGAGTTTCTTGATGGAATCAATAATTGCAGTTCTTTCGTTTTCAGGTGAGAACACCATGGTTGATGCAACGTAGGCATTATCATTGTTCACCGAGCTATGGCTGTCTGTGCTTCCGACGATAGGGAATTTATCATATCCCTTTGCAAGAACCTCATAATACTTATGGGTCTGGAAACCGTTCTGTTCATAATAGCTTTCACCGCCGAGAACTTCAAACGCATCAAACGGATGAGTTTTAAGCATATAATCAGTAAAGGTTTCAGGCACCTGATAAACGTTTGAAATCCAGTAAGGATGGCAAAAAATTCCGAGACCCTCTGCATTTCTGATATGATTAAACACCCAGACACAACTTGCATATGTGAAAGGTTCGATTCCTTCGGGAATATCGAGTGTCGGGATAAGCGCATCAACTTCTGCTCTGTATTCATCCTCGGTAATCATATCGGGGCAAGGGAAGCCTTCAAAACGGCGCTTATCGATATCATAGCCGAATTCGTCGGCATATTCATCCTTGAGAAGTCCGTTAACAGAATATTTACCGCCAAAGTTTACAATATGAACATCGTTGATATGGTCGGGTGCAACATCGGGAAGATGAACTTCCTCACCGGGAATGATATTGAACTCAATGGGAACATCCTTATATGTTTCTATCGCCTCAAGCGAAGGATAATAACGGTGATGGTCGGTAATCGCGAAGAAATCATAGCCATGCTTTCTGTAGTTTGCGCTTACAATTGCAGGTGCCTGTCTTCCGTCGGAACGGCAGGTATGCATATGCAAATCGCCGATAAGAGGATATCTTCCGCAAAGGTCTTCTGCAAGAGCATATACGCTCAACTGAAGAAGTCTTTTGTTTGTGTCTTTTTCAAAAATACGTATAAAATATTCCTGCTCATAAGGAAATTCATACTTAAATTTTATCACACCGTCATATGTAAACTCAACCGTCTTTCCGTTTTCTCTGTAAGGATAATCACGGGGATTCCCATCTTCCAGACCGTAAACGGCAAGATATATGTTTTAGGGATTTTTAAAGTCTGCATGATATCCGAGAGGCTTGATTGTTATCTCAACTTCTTTTCCTGCAGGAAAAACCTTCGGGAATATGTCATAATAATGAAGTTCTGTTTTCATTTATATTTCTCCTTATTCAACTTCAACGGTTTTGTCCGTTTCATATGCAATATATGAATTTTCAAGAAGCTCTGCAAGCTCAATTGCTTCTTTTAATCCCATGCCTTCGGGACTGCCTGTTCCGTTAAGACAAGCATTAACAAAAGCAGGAATCGGATGCTCGCCCTGCTCGGGAAGAACGTCGGGTGTTATAAAGCCTTTGTTGAGCTTTGCCGTCTGCATCGTTTTATATTTGACGTCATCCGCACCTCTCCAAAGGAAGATGCCTTCAGTACCGTGAACCTCAATGGTATAAGGCGAAGAGAAAGCAAGGAAAGAGGTTTCGGAAACGCCGATAATACCATTTTCAAACTCAATGACGGAAACTGCATTTTCATCAACAGGCGTTCCGAAAACTGAATTTGCAATACCGGTTATCTTTTTTGGTTTACCGCAAAGATATGAGAGGAGATACATGGGATGGCATCCGAGGTCCATCATCGCACCGCCTGCACAGTCCTCTTTTATAAACCAATATTCGGGAAGCCATTTCCCGCTGACGCCGTTGTGTGCATTGCGGATTCTGACGTTTGTTACTCTGCCGAAATCACCGTTTTCAATATGCTGTTTTGCAAACTTGACAGCACTCCATGCCTTATGGGGGAATGAAATAGTAAAGGTTACGCCATTTTCTTCAATAGCCTTTTCGATTTCACGGCATTCCTCAACTGTGCACGCAAGAGTTTTCTCGGTAAAAATATGCTTGCCTGCTTTTGCAGCTTTGATGAGCACTTCTTTGTGCATAGTTGTGGGAGTACAGCAGCAAACGGCATCAATATCATCTCTTGCAAGAAGGATATCAAGATCAGATTCAAAATCACAGCCGAGCTTTTCCGCCCAGGACATTCCTCTTTCGGGATTTTCGTCCCAAACTGCAACTATTTCGGCTTTTTCGGTTTTAAGAAAATCACGGGCATATCCTTCTGCATGAACATGCCACTTGGAAAGCATAGCTATTTTGAGCATCAATACTCCTCCGATACACAAAAATGTATTATTATTCACATAATATCACAGTAAATCAAAAAAGTCGAGAAAAATTACATGATTTTCTCGACCTTTTTATTTTATTGTGGTATAATTCAGTTTGAGGAGTTCTTTTTTCTCTTTGAGCAATACTCCATCCCCGTTGAAGCCGCAAAAACAGCAACCGAAACGGGTCTCACGGCAGTCAGCAGCTTTTCGCTTAATCCGACTGCGGTATAATAATCAAAAATCTCCCCCGCACCTATGTAAAGCACGGTTGAAGCAATAAGAATTATTGCAATCACAACCCATCCTGCAATAAACACAAACTTTGCGGGGCGGTGAATATTCTTTAAAATATCTTTCATATCCGTCCTCCTTATACGCAGATTATACTTTACTCGGCGGATATGTTCAAATCTAAAATTTTACCAATAAGGAATGATTCTGATGTCTTTCGGAATTTCTACATCGTGCCTTTATCCTCTTGAAACAGAAAAATCCCTTGATATGCTTGGAAAAATCGGAGTTAAGACCTGCGAGGTTTTTCTTAATTCTCCAAGTGAAACAACCCTTCAATTTGCAAAAATTCTCAACGAAGTACGCAATGAATACGGTATAAAAATCTCATCCGTACACCCCTTCTCCTCGTTTGCCGAAACCTACATGCTTTTCAGCGCATACGGCAGGCGTTTTGACGATATGCTTGAATTTTACAAGCGTACTTTTGAGGTAACGGCAGAGGTGGGGGCTGATTTTTCTGTTATACACGGCGCACTCACAAATGCAAATATCTCCGAAACGGAATATTTTGAACGGTTTGCAAAACTCATTGAAGAGGGCAAAAAATTCGGCATTGCCGCATGCCACGAAAATGTTAACAGACATCTTTGCGAAAGCCCGGAGTTTATCGAGAAAATGATTGGTTATCTCGGAGATGATTTCAAGCTTGTTTTTGATGTTAAACAGGCTGTGCGTGCAGGCTTCTCACCGCTCGAATTTGCCGAGAAATTCAAAGAAAGAACAGTTCATATCCATATCAGCGACCATACCGAAAGTGCAGACTGTATTCCTCCCGGAAAAGGCGTCTTTAATTTCAAAAAGCTCATGGAAATAATGAATTCCGCAGATTATAAAGGGGATTATATTATTGAGCTTTACCGCGAAAATTTCAGCGATACAGCCGATTTAAAATCAGCTCTGCTCTATATGCAAAATTTATAAAAACCAATTCATAAAATTGTGTAAAGTGCTTGCATTTTCATTTTTAATGTAATATAATAATTTTATCTTTGCTTAAATTTTATCAGTCTGCTAATGGAGTGTCAAACAATGGAATTTGAAGAACGCGAATTTCTGCCCGTTATTCTGGGCGCCGATTTTACAGCTTACAGCCTCGCAAGAAGCTTTCACGAAGAATATAAAATCAAGTCGCTTGTTTTAAGCATGAAGGAATGCCAGTATATTGCCAACAGCGATATTATCGAAAACCGTGTTTTCCCCGGACTTGAAAATAAAGATACGCTTATCAACACCCTTATCGAAGTAGGCAAGGAATTCAAGGACAAAAAGAAGCTCATTGTTCTCGGCTGCGGTGATTGGTATGTAAGAATCCTTATAGAAAACAAACCCGTTTTGAGCGAATACTATGTTATCCCCTATATCGATGAGGATTTGCTTAACAAAATTGTTCTTAAGGATAAATTTTACGAAATATGTGAGGAATTGGGAATAGACTATCCCGATACCTATGTTTATAACTGCGGCGAAGAAAACGCCATGGATTTTGATTTTGAGTATCCGATTATTGCAAAACCCGCAAACAGCGCAATGTATCATTATGCAAAATTTGACGGCAAGCGCAAGGTATTCAGATTCAAAACAAGACAAGAGCTTGACGATATGCTCGCAAAGCTTGAAAAGACTGATTATAACTATAAATTCCTCATTCAGGACTGCATTCCCGGCGATGACACATACATGAGAGTTCTCACCTGCTACTGCGACAGAAACTCAAAGGTTAAATTTGCATCTCTCGGTCATGTTCTTCTTGAGGACCATACACCCTCGGCAATCGGCAATCCCGTTGTCATCATCAACGAGGTTAACGAACAAATCGTTGCAGCCGCCACAAAGTTCCTTGAGCACATAGGATATGTCGGCTTTGCAAACTTCGATATCAAATACGATACCCGTGACGGCAAATTCAAGTTCTTTGAGATAAATGTACGTCTGGGCAGAAGCAATTTCTATGTTACCGCAAGCGGCTTCAACACCGTAAAATGGATTGTTGACGATCTTATTTATGAAAAGGATCTCGAATACACCGTTGCGGATAAAGAGCATCTTTTCTCCCTCGTTCCTAAATATGTTATTAAACATTATGTTCACGACGAGGAGCTTAAAAACAGAGCACTCAAGCTTATGAAGGAAGGCAGATGGACCTTCCCGATTAAATATGCTGCGGACAAAAATCCCAAGCGTATTTTCTACACAAACGCTGTGTTCTATAACCAAATCAGAAAATACAAAATTTACGGATAGTGATTATATAAATGAGCGAAAACAGGGAAATTAAACTCGGCGTGCTGGGCGGTGTCGGTCCTCTTGCAACAATCTATTTTGCAGAGCTTGTTATAAGGTGTACCGATGCTGCAACGGACCAAGAGCATGTTTCAATGATAATTTTAAATCATGCGGCAATCCACGACCGCACAAATTACATACTTGACAGAAACGAGCCGAATCCCCTTCCGCAGATGATAGGCGATGCGAAAACGCTTGAAAAAGCAGGTGCGGATTATATCGTAATCCCCTGCAACACCGCTCATTTCTTTTATGACGAAATTCAAAACGCGGTTAATACTCATATTATCAATATAATTGAGGAAACCGTTCTTCATATCAAAAGTTCGCTGCCCGATGCCAAAAAGGTAGGAATACTCGCAACAAAAGGCACCCTTGTTTCGGGTGCATATCAGAACATGCTCGAAAAGCACGGTCTTGATTTTGCCGTGCCCGGCGAAGAAGACACCGAAAAGCTCATGGAGATAATCTATGATCAGGTAAAAGCAGGAAAAAGCGTTGATATTGAAGCGTTTTGGAGAATAATAAACAATCTGAAAAAAGCAGGCTGCGACTGCGTTGTTCTCGGCTGCACGGAGTTATCGATAATCTACCGTGACTACAGTATTGCCGATGAAACAATCGTTGATTCCCTGCTTACTCTTGCCAAAAAAAGCATTGAGCTTTGCGAAAAAAAAATAAAAACCAAAAACTGAAATCAAGGAGTGTAAATGCCATGAGATGTCCGTTTTGCAGCTGTGAAGAAAGCAAGGTTATTGACTCAAGACCCACAGACGAGGGCGAGCGCATTCGCCGCCGCAGAGAATGCATAAGCTGTCAGAAGCGTTTCACAACATATGAAGTAATCGAAAGCGTTCCCGTTATCGTTGTTAAAAAGGATAAATCAAGAGAAGTGTTTGACCGCAACAAGCTCTTTAACGGTATGCTCCGTGCATGCGAAAAGAGACCCGTTTCACTTGAAAAGATTGAATCAGCGGTTAATGAGATTGAAGCAACTCTTCAGAATTCGCTCGACAGAGAGGTTACTTCGGTACATATCGGTGAGCTTGCAATGGATAAGCTCAAGGACCTTGACGAGGTTGCATATGTTCGCTTTGCATCGGTTTACAGACAGTTCAAGGATATCAACACATTCATGGACGAGCTTGCAAAGCTCTTGAGCGAAAAATAATGAATATCCGTTTTAAAAAAATCTTGTGTCTTTTAACGGCAATGCTGCTTCTTCTTTGCTCTTGCTCTAAAGAAGATGAAGAAAAGATATACACACCTGATATGCTTCATATAACAAACACAGAAGAAACCTTTATCGGATGCCGTCAAAGATTTCTCGATGTTATTGATGCTATGAAAGCTAAGGTCAGTATTCTCGAAAAAGGACACAATAAAACCATAGAGGTTAACAATCCGTCGGAGTATTTCCTTGAAAACGACTATATTCTGACCGCATTTGAGCCCTTCCCTCTCGGTACCTTTGATTTGCCTATCGCAGGCGGTTTCACCAAGCATATGAATGAGGAAGAAGCGCAGAAATTTTACGATAACCCAACCCGTCATTCAGATATAAGCTATAAATCCGATGGCGAAACAAGCTTTCTTCTTAAATTTATTTCAGAAGAAACAACCGATGAATATTCTGCCGAATACGATAAAAAAACCGACAGCTTCCGTTATATTCATTCAATCGAAAACAACGGCTCCGAAGAAATCACCGAGTTTCTTGAGTTTATATCAATCGGTTCAAACACCTATGCCGTTCAAAGCAGAACAACACGCTGTTTTATCAAGTTTGATGATGAAAACAGAATAGTAAGTTTTTGCTGCGGCGAATTGAGAAACGGCGAATTTACCGTTGATGACAGTATTTTCCTTTCGGAAAACGAAACAATCGGCAGCAACTGGGTTTTATCCATGGGTAAATCGCAGTTTTCAAACATCCACACCTATAATGACGGAATTCTTACACATGAGGACTGCAGCAGCGGTCCGTGGAAATCCATAAAAATCAATGAAAAGGATTATGAATCCGCTTTTTACGGTGTACAATAAGATATAAAGCGAGGCTGCATTAAACAACTGTTTGGTGCAGCTTTTTTGGAGGACAATATGCCTGATTTATTAAGCACAAAGGCTGCCGATGTATGCGATTATCTGAAAAATCTCGGCATTGAATTTTCCCGTGTTACCCATGAAGCGGCGGAAACATTGGAAAAATGCGCCGAAATCGAAAAAATTATCGGCGGTAAAATCTGCAAAAATCTTTTTCTGCAAACAACAACCGGCAGCGCATACTATCTGCTGATGATGGACAGCGGCAAAAAATTCGTTACAAAAGAGGTTTCAAAAGCTCTCGGTTCATCAAGACTTTCATTTGCAAGCGGCGAAAAAATGGAGTCAATGCTCGGCACATCACCCGGCTCATTAAGCATAACAAGCCTGATTTTTGACAGCGATAAGAAAGTTATGCTTGCAATCGACGAAGATATCCTGAAAGAAGAATTTATCTGCTGCCACCCCTGCGACTGCACTGCAACGCTTAAAATAAAAACAGCAGATATTACCGGAATTCTTATTCCGTCATTAGGACTGACACCAAAAATAATAGACATAAAAGAAGGCATGCTCTGAAGCATACCTTCTTGCTTTTAATTATATTTTCTTGCGATTTTGAGGGTAGTTGTTTTCGGGAATTCCTCATCCCTGATTTTTATTTTGCCGATATTTTTGAAGAGCGGCATCTTGCGGTTAAACTCATCAACATCTCCCTTGATTCTTGCCCTTGCATCGGGATATTCCTCTTCATCAAGGAAGAATTCGGCAACTATTCTTTTATCCTCTTCGTAAACAAGAACTTCCTTAACATAGTCAATTCTTGAAAGCTTATCTTCAAGCTCTTCGGGAGAAACATTCTTGCCGTTTGAAAGAACAATAAGATTCTTCTTTCTACCGACCATAAACAAAAATCCGTCTTTATCGATTCTGCCGTGGTCACCCGTTTTGAACCATTCGCCGTCAAATGCTGCAGCGGTTGCTTCGGGTTCGCCGTAATAACCTGCCATAACATTTGTACCCTTAACGTAAATTTCGCCTACTCCGTCTTCATCGGGATTGTTTATTTTGATTTCGCAGCAATCAAGAGGAACACCTACGCTGCCGAACTTGCATTTTCCGGGTCTGTTGCAGGTAATGCCGGGTGAGCATTCGGTCATGCCGTAGCCGTTGTAGATTTCGATACCGAAATCATGCATTCCCTTTTCGTATTTCGGGTCAAGGTTTGCGCCGCCGCAAACTATCATGTTAAGATTTCCGCCGAGATTATCGATAATAGTTTTGAAAATCTTACGGCGTCTGTCGATTCCGAGCTTCATAAGGAAATTGCTTATTTTGAGACCTTTTTTGAGTATATCCTCTCTGCCTGTTTTTCTTGCGGTTTTCCAGATACGGTCATATATTGTTTCAACAACAAGAGGAACGCCCGAGAAATTATAAGGATGATACTTTTTAAGATCGCCCTGAATATTACCTATACCGTCGCAGAGATAACCCCATTCCGTAAGGATGTATGATGAAAAAAGAGCGCTGACCCATGCATATGTATGGTTAAGAGGCAAAAAACCGATGGCATGTCTGCCCGTATGTGCACGGCATGCAGATGAGCAGTTGCTTGCAATGTTTTTGTGAGTAAGCATAACGCCCTTGCTCTTTGCCGTTGTGCCCGATGTGTATGCAATACATGCAAGGTCTTCAGGCTTTACCTCCGCATTGAAGAAGCCCTTTTCGCCTGCATCAACAGCAGCCTTACCCTCTTTGATATATTCCGTATATTCGTTTGTAATATCAAAATACAGCATTTCGGGCATGTTCTTATCAGCTTTGAATGCTTCAACCATATCGGTAAATTTGCTTGTATAGATAAGAGCATCGCAATCGCAGCGTATAAGCTGGTCCGCAAGGTCCTCCGAATGAAGCTTGCAATCCATGGGAACGGTTATGTTGCCGCCGACAAGAGTTGCATAGTAAACAACCATCCATTCAAAGCAGTTTTCGCCGATGATTGCTATTTTTTTCTTACCGTCGAGACCCTTTTTATAGAAAAATGTGCCTATTGCACTGATTTCATCCCAGGTCTGCTTGAAGCTTCGTTCACATTCGTTTTTGTTTTTATCAAGAAAAACAAACTGCCTTTTGTCTCCGCCCTTTTCTGCGCCCTTGACAACAATTTCCTTGATTGTTTCATACGAAGGCGATGTTATGCCCCCTGTCTTATTCTTCTTATTCGCCAATTTAATCCCCCGTTCACATAATTTTCAACAATTATGACCGAATATAGATGATATTATATCATAATTTGTGATTTTATTCAACAAAAAACACTTGCTTTTTTTCAGTCAATAATGTAGAATTAACTAAATACTGTCTCACAAGGAGTTTTTTGATTAATGAAGATTTTTTTCGTATGCCTTATTGCATGGTTTGTTGCCCAGCTGATAAAGGTTGTTATAAATTTGGTAAAATATTATAACGGCAAAAGAAAGGGCATTGCACGCAGCAAGGTTACTCTTTCAACTCTTTTCAAGCTCGGCGGCATGCCAAGCTCACACACGGCAACCGTAATCTCGCTTTGCGGCTGCATAGGTTTGCGCAACGGATTTGATTCCGATATTTTTGCAGCCTGCGGTGTTTTTGCTTTTATCGTTATGTTTGATGCCTTCAAGGTCAGACTTCCCATAAGCAGACTCACAGACGCGTTCAACCGCCTTCAGGGCAAGGTTTGCGGAAGTGAAGCAAAGGATGTTAAAAAAGTTGAAGGACATACCATACCTGAAATCATCGGCGGCTTCATTGTCGGCGTGTGTGTTTCATTTTTAATGGTTAAGTTTTCGGGACTGTTTTGATTATTATGCCGACGGTATATCCGGCGGCATTTTGTTTTAAAGGAGAAAATATGAAGCTGTATTCATATAATATTTCACATGCATCAGATTCGGAGCTTTCGGAATGGTTTGATGCAATGAGCTCTGAACGAAAAGAAGCGGTTATAAGGCTTAAAGTCGCCCAAAAGCAAAAGCTCAAAATTGCGGCAGACCATATATGCAGAAAAGCGATTTCGGAATTCTGCGGAATTGACCCGAAAAAAATTGAATTTTTTCTTTCCGAACACGGTAAGCCGTTTGCGAAAGGGCTTGATGTAAATTTCAGCATCAGCCACAGCGGAGATTATGTTGTGTGCGCCGTATCGAAAAAAGAAATAGGCGTTGATGTCGAGAAAATCAGGAAAATAAGCCCCGACATTTCCAAAAGATTCGCCTGCAAAAACGAGCTTGAATATATAAAAGCTCACGAAAACGGATTTTTTGAAATATGGACTTTAAAGGAAGCTTATTTCAAATGCACGGGTACCGGACTCGGCGCAGATATAAAAGACGTCTGCTTTGAAATAACCCGAAACGGTGTTTCATGCTCCGAAAATAACTTTGACTGCTCATTTTACGAGATCGATAAAGAGTATATTTGCGCAGTATGCAAACGGTTTGATTATACGCCTTAATTTTTAATAAATATTACCAAAATATTAATTTTTTGTTTAAAAAGCGAGAAAAGGTGAAAAAATGAAAGAATTACACATGATTTGCAATGCTCATCTTGACCCTGTATGGCTTTGGCAAAAGCCCGAAGGAATAGCTGAAGCGATATCAACATTTCGTGTTGCGGCAGATTTCTGCGAAGAATTTGACGGGTTTATTTTTAACCACAACGAATCCGTGCTTTACGAATGGGTCGAAGAAAATGAACCCGAGCTTTTCAAAAGAATTCAAAAGCTTGTCAAGGAAGGAAAATGGCACATCATGGGCGGATGGTATCTTCAGCCCGACTGCGTTATGCCCTGCGGTGAATCCTTCATCCGACAGATTGAAACGGGAACAAAATATTTTATCGAAAAATTCGGCGTAAGACCGCTTACCGCAATCAACTTTGACCCGTTCGGTCACACAAGAGGACTTGTCCAGATTCTCAAAAAAAGCGGATATAATTCATATGTTTTCATGCGTCCCTCACGGGTTGAAGCCGAACATGATTTTATATGGAAGGGCTTTGACGGAAGCGAAATCATCGCTCATAAAATGAACTGCGGATATAATTCCGGCAAGGGAAAAATCGAAGAAAAAATTAACCGCATACTTGAAAGAGAATACGGCGACGGAATAAACATGATGTTTTGGGGCATAGGCAACCACGGCGGCGGTCCCTCAAGAGAGGACCTTGAAACCATTGCGGCACATATGAAGGAGCATCCCGAGCACGGACTCATGCATTCATGGTGCGAGAACTATTTTGACAGAACAGACAAATCAAATCTTGAATCATTTGATGAATCTCTCAACTATACAATGGTCGGCTGCTACACCTCCATGAACCGCATAAAGCAGGCTCACAGAAAACTTGAAAATGACCTTTCGGTTTGCGAAAAAATGCTTGCTTTAAGCGATGTTCCGTATGATGAAAAAGAGCTTGAAAAAGCTGAAAAAGCCTTGCTTTTCTGCGAATTTCACGATATCCTTCCCGGTTCAAGCATAAAGGCAGCAGAGGATGACTGCCTGCGCCTTTTCTCATACGGCAGCGAAATAGCAGATAAATATAAGACAAAAGCTTTTTTCAAGCTTTGTGAAGGTCAGAAGAAGGCAAAAGAAGGCGAAATTCCCGTTCTTGTTTTCAATCCTCATCCTTATAAAATCACGCAGGATATAGAGTTTGAATTCCAGCTTCAGGACCAGAACTGGAATGAAAATGAGGTCACAATCGTTACCGTGCGAGACAGCAAAGGAAACTATATTCCCTCCCAAAACGAAAAAGAAGCGTGTACCTTCAGCCTTGACTGGAGAAAACGCGTATGCTTCAGAGCAGAGCTTGAACCCATGAACATAAACCGTTTTGACTGTGAACTGCATGTTGAAAACTATCCGAAAAGAAAAATAATGCCCTGCGATGAAAATTCTGATTATTTCACTTTCGATAACGGCAAAATGCAGGTGTTTATCAGCAAAAAGACGGGTCTTATCGATAAATATTGTGTTAACGGAAATGATATGCTTAAGCCCGGAAGTGCAAAAATAACCGCATTTGCGGATAATGAGGACCCGTGGGGAATGACGGTTGAGGGCTTCAATAAGCGTATAGGCGAATTCAGCCTTCTCGATAAAGAAAAAGCCAATGCTTTCAACGGTTATCCCGATGAAAAGCTTGAAAATTTAAGAGTTATTGAAAACGGTGACGTACGTCTTAAAATTCAAGCAATTTTCGGATATTCAAATTCCTTTGTGGTTGTTACATACACTCTTCCCAAAAACGGAAATTATATTGATATCAAAATCAAAATGCTTTCCAACGACAGCAGCAAATTCTACAAGCTTTCATTTGATACCGAACTTACCTGCCCCGAATTTTACGGTCAGACAGCTTTCGGAAGTGAAAAACTGCGTGCGGACGGCAATGAAGCCGTTTACCAGAAATGGTGCAGAATTTTTGAAAACGGAAGAAGTCTTGCCGTGCTTAATAAAGGCACTTACGGCGGAAGTGTTTACAATAATATTCTCAACATTTCTCTTTTGCGTACACCCGTATATTCCGCACATCCCATAGGCGACAGACCTCTTGCAGATTCCGACAGATGCCATGACCGCATTGACATTGGCGAGCGTGAATTTGAATACAGACTTACCGCCGATACGACCTACCTTGATATGCAGGCAGAGCTTTACAATCAACCCTGCATTGCGCTTTCTTTCTTCCCTTCGGGAACAAAAGAGAAGAAAAACACGAAAGTTGAAATTGACAATCCCGTTATCATTCTTTCAAGATACCGCAAGAATGAAAACGGATCATTAATCCGTCTTTTCAACTCATCAGATAAATCCGAAAAGGCAGTTCTGGAAATCGAAAACAAAAAATTTGAAATAAATTTCTCTATGTTTGAAGTTAAAACTTTTAATTATAAAGACGGAGAAATCACAGAAACAGGAATGATTTAAAACTCCAAAAAAACACTTGACAAATCAAAAAAACGGAATTATACTGTGTTCGACAAAGGGGAGTCCGAATTGACGGGCTGAGAGGCAGATGTTTTCTGCGACCCATTTAACCTGATCCTGATCATGCAGGCGTAGGGAATATAAGGTCGCATTGTTTTTATGCAGCTGCAGATGCATAATTTTTGATGTGTTTTATTGCCCTTGCCGTATGACGGCGAGGGCAATTTTTATTTGGAGGAATCAAAATGAAAGCAAGCGTTGCAATCCAGGTTTTACCTGCAGCAGAAAACACAGACGAACTTATCCGAATAGTTGATGAGGTTATAGACTATATAAAAAGCACGGGGCTGAACTACTATGTCGGCCCCTGCGAAACGGCAATTGAGGGCGAGGATTATGATGAACTTATGGATATCATCAAAGAATGCCAGCATGTCGCCATAAGAGCGGGCGCACCGAGGGTGTCGGCTTATATCAAGGTTAATTATGAGCCGGAAGGAGAGATACTGACCATTGATAAAAAAGTCACAAAACACCATCAGAAATAAGCTTCCCGCCGTAACGGCGGTAGCTCTTTTGCTGATCATATGGCAGCTTATTTGCTTGCTCGGACTCGTTCCGCAATATATGCTCCCCTCTCCCGTTGATGTTATAAAGGCTTTTATCAGCGACCGCGAGCTTCTTTTCAAGAATTCGCTTATAACTCTTCAGGAAGCATTTGCAGGCCTTGCACTCGGAGTTTCAATAGGATTTTTTGCCGCAGTTCTCATGGACAGATACGAAATTTTTTACAAAGCGTTTTATCCTGTTATGGTTATCACGCAAACTGTTCCGACTGTTGCAATAGCTCCGCTGCTTGTCCTGTGGTTCGGTTACGAGATGCTGCCGAAGATAATTCTTATTATTCTCTCAACCTTCTTTCCTGTTGCCGTAGGGCTTCTCGACGGCTTCAGAAGCGCAGATAAAGATGCAATCGGACTGCTGCGTTCAATGGGAGCAAGCAACTCACAAATATTCCGATATATCAAATTTCCGTCCGCACTTCCGCAGCTTTTTTCCGCTTTAAGAATAACCGTTGCCTACTCGATAGTGGGAGCGGTTATCAGCGAATGGCTCGGTGGCTTCGGAGGGCTCGGAGTATACATGACAAGAGTAAAAAAAGCATTTGCATTCGACAAAATGTTTGCGGTTATCTTTCTTATTTCCGCTATATCTCTTTTACTTATGGCTCTGGTTAACCTTGCGGAAAAGAAATTTATGCCGTACAGAAAACTTAACAAAAAATAATCGAGGTTTAAATTATGAAATATTTCAAAAAAATCACAGCGGTTTTAACTGTTGCCGCGCTCATTCTCTGCATGGCGGCATGCTCTGACAATAACAAAAAAACCGAAAACGAAAAGATTACATTCGTTCTGGACTGGACTCCGAACACAAATCACACGGGACTTTATGCAGCAATTGAAAAAGGATATTTTTCCGATGCAGGAATAGATGTTGAGGTTGTCCAGCCTCCCGAGGGCGGAGCGGAAATGCTTGTAGGCTCGGGCAAAGCTCAATTCGGCGTATCATTTCAGGATTCCATGGCAACGGCATTAATCGGAGAGGATGCATTGCCGATAACCGCTGTTGCAGCTGTTATTCAACATAACACATCAGGAATTATTTCACGAAAAGGCGAAGGAATGAATTCCCCTAAAGGACTTGAAGGACACAAATATGCAACATGGGATTCGCCCGTTGAAAAAGCAACCATAAAGCAGGTTATGGAGGCAGAAGGCGGAGATTTTTCAAAGGTTAAGCTTATCCCCTCAACAGTTACGGATGAGGTTTCGGCATTGCAAAGCAAATCAGTTGATGCCATCTGGATTTTCTATGCATGGGCAGGTGTTGCATGTGAGGTTGCGGAGCTTGAGACGGATTATTTCGCTTTTGCGGATATAGACCCCGTATTCGATTATTACACACCCGTCATAATTTCCAACAACACTTATCTTGAAGAAAATCCCGAAACGGCAAAGGCCTTTCTCTCCGCACTTGCAAAAGGATATGAGTTTGCAATTGAAAATCCCAAGGATGCGGCAGATATCCTGATGAATGCCGCGCCCGAGCTCAAGAGCAACTCGGAGCTTGTTTATGAAAGCCAGAAATACCTTGCCGAGCAATATAAAGCCGAGTGCAGCCGTTGGGGTGAGTTCGATGAAGAACGCTGGGCAGGCTTCTATCGCTGGCTCAATGAAAAAGAGCTTCTTGACGGTAAGCTTGACCCTTACAAAGGCTTCAGCAACGCCTATATTGAATGATTATGGAAAAGCTTGAAATCAAAGGTGTAAGCAAGTCATTCGACGGCAAAAAAATAATCGATGATATTTCGTTATCTCTCGGTCAAGGCGAAATTGTGAGCCTTCTCGGAGTAAGCGGCGGCGGTAAAACCACACTTTTCAACATCATTTCAGGGCTTACACAGCCTGATTGCGGAAAAGTTTACCTGAACGGCGAGGACATAACAGGCACATCGGGAAAAATCAGCTACATGATGCAGAAGGATTTGCTTTTACCTTACCGCACGGTTATTGATAACGTTGCCCTTCCGCTTCTTCTGAAAGGCGAAAAGAAAAAGCCGGCAAGAGAGAAAGCTTCACTGCTGTTCGGAGACTTCGGACTTGAAGGCACTCAAAAGAAATATCCCGCCCAGCTTTCAGGCGGGATGAAACAAAGAGCTGCGCTTCTTCGTACATATCTGTTTTCAAAAGATGTTGCTCTGCTTGATGAACCGTTTTCTGCACTTGACACACTCACCAAAGCCTCGGTTCACCGCTGGTATCTTGATGTTATGGAAAAAATAAAGCTTTCAACCTTTTTCATAACTCACGATATAGATGAAGCAATTCTGCTTTCTGACAGAATATATCTCCTCTCGGGCACACCCGGCAGAATAACCGACGAAATAATCATCGAACAGCCCAGACCGAGACCTGATGACTTTAACCTGACCGAAGAATTCCTCGGATATAAAAAGAGAATTCTCAACAGCCTCTAATTCAGAAAATAGCACATAAGGCTTTGTTTATAATACGGTATTACAAACAGCATCGGCACAATACCCAAACACAGCAAAATCCACGGCAAAAAACCGAGCTTGAAAAGCAGAATATCCGTAAGGCGGCCTTCGGTTTTTCTTATACTCTCTCCTATTGCATCAAATATTCCGAAATCCTTATAGCAGGCAAGATAGAATGCGGATTTTGAGTATCGCTGAATAAAAATAAGATAAAAAACAAAACCGGATAATGCGAGAAAAGCTATTGCCGCCGAAACAACATAAGATGCCTTAACGCTGACCGAATTCTCCTTCAGATACGCAACAAAAAGCCACAATGCCGTTGCGGGTACAGCTTCAAAAGCTGCAAGCCAAAAGGATTTAAGGCAAAACAAAACGGAATAGAAAAGCAGAGCTTTTCCCGTACCCGAAAAACCGAGTTTTGCAGAATCTGAATTGAATTTGCCCTTTGCAAGCATGAGGTGCTTTATTTCAAGCCGAAGCCTTGCAGGTGCCGTAATCACAGCAAAAGCCAAAAGCGACAAAACCGAGAAAGCAACAGAAAAATGCTTTGCACCGATAAACGTATTAATCGCCGAATTGCATAGCGAAAAAACAAACACCGAAAATATTATTAGAGTTAAAAGCGGAAGTATTTTAAGATGTGCGCCGCTTAAGGCAAGTCTTGCGGAAAGCTTTATTCGGGAATGCATATTATCACCATAAAAAATAATCGGAGAACATTTTCGTTCCCCGATTATTTTTTATGTTTTTTTGTAAATTATGAATTTTTTATTATAAACCGATAAATTCTCTGCAATCATCAAGGAATGAGAATATTTTGTCTGTTACCGGAAGAACGTATTTTTCAAGCTTATTATAGAATGAATCGCCTTCTTCAAACTCGGGTGCCTTGTCACCTTTTGCAAAGTTGCCCATGGGAATCATGCGGAGATTGGGCTTATCGTTCTGAAGGAACTGCGTATACATGGGATTTGACCATACATCATAATATTCATCGGAATACATGAACCAATAATACATCTCCATAATGCCGTCATGGGCATTTGAATGAAGCATATCCTTGATAAACCATGTATGCTCGGGAAGAATGCAGGTTGAGGCATCAATTACACCGTCGGGTGAAAGATGGTTGTGACCGCAGTCTGTGCAAGCCTGTTTATAATCTTCGCCGAGAGTTTCTCCGATAAGTGCAACGGTTGCGCCTGCAGAAGCATATTTTGTGTCAACGGTTGCATCGCTGTTGTTATCCATATTTTCAACAAGAGGAGTTCTCTGAATATTGTAACCTGCAACAATCATAATGCGAACTCCGTCATCGATTGCGCCGTTGAGGATTTCGTCTGCTCTCTGCTGAATCTGATAATGATAGTAGTCTGCCTTTTTAATGAGACCTGCCTGTGTTTCAGGGTCAAGATTTATCTTTTTTGCCTCCTCATAGGAACAATCCGGCACAAATGCCCAAAGTCCGAGAAGGGTTCCGAAAACCGGAGTAAGAAGCTCATCAAAAACTCTTGTCTGAAGCTGATCGAGAACAAGCTCGCCTGCGAAAAGAACAACATCAACAAGTCCGCTGTAATAAAGAGCATTAAAAAGTGCCCAAAGAAGGGTATCCTCTGCAGTAAAAGGAGGATAGCCGTCTGTTGCATAATCAAGAAGAGCTCTTGCATCAAGCTTTAACTTCCTGCTCAAAAGGTCGCCGGCAACATCTGTTCCGAGAAGAGGGCAGCTCTGGAAAATGCATGCATCAACATCGTCGTGGCCGTATTCATTGAAATATGAAAGGGTCACAACACCGCCCATTGATGAAGCACGGAAATTTACCTGATCGTGACCTGTGAGTTCTTTTACATGATTAACAAAATCATCAAGCTGACCTGCAACCTCAACGGGATCAAGGCGCCAATCATAATGGAAATAATACTGGTCACCCTTGCCGTGGTTTGTTTCGGTGGGAAGATCGATAATAACATCAACATTCTCGGCGGAATTGCCGTTGCCGTCAAGAGCCATCGCTCCGAATGCTTCGTATACAGACTCAATCAAAGCATCGCCCAAAGCTGTGAAGTCTCTTGTAAAAACAGCAGGAACAAGCGAGGGAAGAACCTTAAATACGATTTTAATAATTGATTCTGTAGTGGGTCTGAAAATAGTCCTCTCATTTTCGGCACCGGGATTTTCATAGATATCTATATTACCGAGAGGACCAACATAAATAGTGGGCAACACTCCGCAGTTACATTTACCGCTTGCCGCAGATGCAGCAGGTGCAAGAACAGAAAAAATCATAATTACCGAAAGAATTAACGCGATTAACTTTTTCACAAAATCAACCTTTCATTTTTAATTTCCTCTTAAGTTTATCACAATATTACCAAATTCTCAACATAAATTTTATCTATATTATAAATTAATTATTTTCTATATAATATTGCAAAATATAATGCCTTTGTGTTACAATAGCGCAAAGTGGGAGGATATCCCCTTTTGGGTTGATTTGGAGGAATGATAGAATTGAACAAAACCGAAAATAACCAAGCCGGTCTTTCGATTAACAAAAAGACCATTATCCTCATATGTATACTTCTTGCAGGAATAATGGCGTTTGCAGGTGTGCTGACGCAGGTTTTGCCCAGAGGCATTTATGAAACCAACCCTGACGGCACCGTAATTAACGGAACATACACCGAAATTGAGGATAAGCTTCCGATATGGAAAATAATCCTTGCACCCATTCTTGTTTTCGGAACGGATACTGCGCTGACGGGTGCGGGAATAATCCTTATGATAACTCTCATCGGCGGAACATTCCTGATTCTTGATAAATGCAGCGTGTTAAAATATATAATGGCAATTATTATTGAAAAATTCGGTGCAAAAAAATATCTGCTGCTCAATGTTATGGTTCTTGCATGCATGCTTTTAAGCTCTACGGCCGGTATCCTTGAAGAATCGGTAACTCTTGTTCCGATTTCCGTTGCAATTGCTCTTGCACTCGGCTGGGATTCATTTGTAGGCCTCGGAATGAGCCTTATAGCTATCGCCTTCGGATTTACTGCCGCAACATTTAATCCGTTTAATGTTGTTACCGTTCAGAAAATGGCTGATATCCCTGTATTTTCAGGAATAGGCTACAGGATTCTTGTTTTTATTGTTGTTTATGCTGTTCTTGCAGGATTTTTAACTGTTTATGCAAAGAGAATCGAGAAAAACCCTCAAAAATCTATTTGCTATGAAACAGACATCGCTCTGCGTGAGAAATTCAGCCTCGGCGACAGCATGGGAATCCTTCAAAATCCTCAAATAAAAAAAGCATCAAAGGCTTTTATCTTCTGCCTTCTTGGCGTAGTTATCGGAATTATCCTTGACTTTGCATTAAGTGCGGAAGGCATGGTTTCTCTCCCTTGCATGGCAGTTCTTTTCACGGTCGGCGGCATACTTGCGGGTTATTTTTCGGGACTCCGAGGAAAAAGGCTTCTCAAAAGCTTCGGCGAAGGAATAAAAACCGTTGCTCCGATTATACCGATTATCGTTATTATTCTTTCGATTACATATATACTTGATCAGGGCAACATTATCCCCACCATTCTTAATTTTGTCTATAATCTCCTGCAGGGAGTTTCACCCTATGCGGCAATACTGATGCTCTTTGCATTTATTGTTATCCTTGAATTTTTCGTAGGCAGCGGCACTGCAAAAGCATTCCTAATAATGCCGATTGTTCTTCCTCTTGCCGATATGGTTAATGTCAGCAGGCAGGCGGTCACTCTTACATTCTGCCTCGGCGACGGCTTCACAAATCTGCTCTACCCCACCAGCGGAATTATGATTGTTGCAATAGGCATTGTCAATATAACTTACGGCAAATGGCTGAAATTCTCATGGAAGCTTTTTGCACTTGAAGGCATTGTTTCCGTTGCGCTCATGCTTCTTGCAATTGCAATTAACTATTAATAAGGTGATAAAATGAAACTTAAGTTTAACTCCGACGGCAAATTCAAAATTTTGCTTTTCGGTGATATCCATGAATACTATGATTATGAAACAAGTCCGAATTTCAAGGATATGCAGAAGCTGATGAATGCTGCTCTTGATGAATACAAGCCCGATTTATGCGTGCTTCTCGGCGATAACTGCAGTTCCGAACATATTGCGGATAAGCCCGAGGATTTCAAAAAAATGGTTGAGGCACTCGTAAAACCGATAACAAGCAGAGGTATTCCCGTTGCATCCGTTCTCGGAAACCATGAACATGACTATGGCCATGAGGATGAGGTTGTTGCAATTTACAACAGCTTTGAAAATGTTATCATGCGTAACGATGCTCCTGCTGAAATCACAGGCAACGCAAACTTCAAGGAGCTTATTTATTCTTCCGATGGAGAAAAGCCCGTTTTCTGCCTTTGGTTTATCGATTCAAACAACTGCCACGAAAACAGAGATATCTCTCATTACGACTATGTGCATACCGATCAGATTGAGTGGTTTGAAAAAGAATGTAAAAAGCTTAAAGAAATGAACGGCGGCAAACCGATGCCCTCATTTATTTTTCAGCATACACCCGTTCCCGAAGAATATGAGCTTCTCCGCAAGGCACATTTTTGGGAGCTTCCCATCGCCAAAAGAGGCTTTAATTCTCACAGCAAAACACTTTATGTAGGCAAAAAAGGAACGGAAGGCTATGTAGGTGAAGGACCTTGCTCACCCGATGTCAACAACGGTCAGTTTGCAAGCTGGAAGAAGGTTGGCGGAATACTCGGCGCTTTCTTCGGGCATGACCACCTCAACGATTTTTCGGGTTATCACGACGGCATTTTTATGGCACAGCACAAAACCGCAGGCTTCCGTGCATATACGGACGGCTGCCGCACATGCGTAAGACTTGTTACGATAGACGAGAAAAATCCCGAAAAATTCACACACGAGCTTAAACGTTTCAAAGAATTCGGACTCAAATGCGAATGCCTCAGCCCGATTTTCAGAACCATCTCTGACAGACAGAGTCTTTTGCTTCACATAGCAGGATATGCCGCCGCAGGTCTTGCAGGCGCAGGTACTCTGACATTCGCAATCATAAAACTTATTGAATATTTCGGAGGTAAATAAAATGAAGAAAGAATCAAAACTCAGTAAATCATTACTCCTTAACATTATCCTTTTCGGATTTATGGGTCAGGTTGCATGGGCAGTTGAAAACAACTTCTTCAACATGTATCTTTACAACCGCATCGGCGGAACTGAATATGACATCGCAAACATGGTTGCCGCAAGTGCCGCAACAGCAATGCTCTCCTCACTCTTCATGGGCAGCCTCAGCGATAAGCTTAACAAGAGAAAAATCTTCATCTGCGCAGGCTATATTCTTTGGGGTATAACCGTTATGTCATTTGCTTTCATCACCCCCGAAAACGTTTCAAAAATCACAGGCAATCCTGCCGTTGCATGCATTCCCATGACGGTTATGCTCGTAATTATCATGGACTGCGTTATGACTTTTATGGGTTCAACCAGCAACGACGCCGCCTTTAACGCATGGGTAACGGACGTTACAAATCCCTCAAACAGAACCATAACCGAAACCATCCTTGCCATTGTTCCTGTTGTCGCCCTGGTTGTTGTTACTGCGGCATTCGGCTCACTTTCAGGCGTATTCGGTTACGGCCCCTGCTTTATCGGTCTCGGTCTGCTTGTTACCGTTTGCGGTATCATCGGTATTTTCACAATCAAGGATTCACGCAACGGAATCAAAACATCCGCAAGCTTCGGCGAATGCCTTACCTACGGCTTCAGACCCTCGGTTATCAAAAACAACAAAAGCCTCTATATCGCTCTTATCTGCATGGGTATTTTCTCAATCGCAAGCCAGGTATTTTTCCCTTATCTCTTCATTTATATCCAGCACTACGTTGATATGGGAACGTTGACCTCAACTCCGATTTATCTGATTATCCTCTGCGTTATCGCTCTTATAGGTGTTATTGCGCTTCTCGTTAAGCTCTTCACCTCAATTGATAAGGTCGGCAAAGCAAAAATCGCATTCCCCTGCTCTGCAATTTTCGTTATAGGTCTTTCACTTGTTTATTTTGCAGGCAAGAATTTCTGGTTCTTCGCTGTATCAGCTCTTCTCGGTCTTGCAGGCTACGGTCTTCTTATGATCATTCTCAATGCGGCAATCCGTGACTTCACTCCCGAAGACAAGGCAGGTCAGCTTCAGGGAATCAGAATGATTTTCTCGGTTCTTCTGCCCATGGTTATCGGCCCCAGAATTGCAGCGGCCGTCATCGACCACTTTGCAGTTGATACCTATATCAATGAATATCAGAACGCGGTTAACATTCCCGTTCCTCATATCTACCTTGCAGCAGCGGCAATAGCTGTTACTATCTTTATTCCTCTCATCTTTCTTGCAAAAGAATTTAAAAAAGCAAAAAATAATTAATAATATTTCAAAGAAGGTAAATTAAAGCCATGAATATTATAATTGTAGGCCTCGGTAAGCTCGGAATAACAATGACAAAGCAGCTTGTTGCCGAAGGTCACAGCATAACGGTTGTTGATACTAATAACGAAAAGGTTACTTCAATTGTTGATACCTATGATGTTATGGGTGTTTGGGGTAACGGCGTAACATGTGAAACTCTTGAAACAGCGGGTGCAGCAAAGGCAAAGCTTATCATCGCCGCAACAGCCTCTGATGAAGTCAACATTCTCTGCTGTCTTATAGCCAATAAAATGGGTACCGAAAACACCATAGCAAGAGTTCGCAACCCCGACTATGCAGCACAGATGCAGTTTTTGCGTAATGAACTCGGCATCAGCATGATAGTTAACCCTGAATATGAAACGGCAAACGAAATTTCAAGAATTATCCGTTTTCCCTCTGCCGCTAATCTTGATTCATTTGCAAGAGGAAAAATCGAAATTGCCCGTGTCAGAATACATTCGGATAATATTTTCTGCAACATGCCGATTTATGAAATCCGCAAAAAATGTAAGGCAAAGGTCCTTATCTGCGCCGTGCAGAGAGAGGAAGATGTTTATATTCCCTCGGGTGATTTTGTTCTGCGCTGTGATGACACAATCAGCATAACCGGAACAAGAGCCGAAATCTCGCATTTTATGAAGCAGACGGGTGTTTATAAGCAAAAAATCAAGAACGTTATGATTATCGGCGGCGGAAGAATTGCGTATTATCTTGCAAAGCTTCTTTCCGATACGGGCAGAAATATCAAGCTGATTGAGCAAAATGAAAACCGCTGCTATGAGCTTGCAGACACTCTCCCCGATGTTACTGTTATCTACGGCGACGGCACAGATCAGGATATTCTCGATGAACAAGGTCTTGAATTTCAGGACGCCCTTGTTTCTCTTACGGGAATTGATGAAGAAAACATCATTGTTTCCATGTATGCGGAGTCAAAGGGTATCAATAAGGTTATCACAAAGGTTAACAGGCATTCATTTTCAATCCTCAATGATATTGGACTTGAAACGGTTGTTTCTCCGCAGATTGTTGCGGGAAATCTTGTTACCCGTTATGTCCGTGCGCTTCATAACTCGGCCGGCAATTCGCAGATTCAAACTCTTTATAAGCTTGTAGGCGGTAAGGTTGAAGCGGCTGAATTTATCGTTCCGGAGGATGCGGGATACGAAAATGTTCCTTTCAGAGACCTCAATCTTCTCCCCAACCTTCTCATCGGCTGCATAATCCGCAACGGTAAAATAATATTTCCCGGCGGCGACGATGTTATGAAGGCTCACGACAGCGTTATAGTCGTTACAGCTGGCAGAATAATCGAGGACCTTCACGATATTTTTGTCTGATAGCGGAGGCAGATTATGAATTACAGAATGGTTTTTTATAATATAGGCAGAATTCTGCTTGTTGAGGCAGCTCTGCTTGCTTTTCCTGCAATCGTTGCGATAATTTATAACGAAAAAACTCTTATTTCCTTTGCCCTCACAATTGCAGCACTGACGGTTATCGGTTTACCTGCTGTAAGAAAAAAACCGAAAAAAACAGCAATTTATGCTAAAGATGGCTATGTAATTGTTGCAATGGCATGGATTCTCATGTCACTTTTCGGTGCAATGCCGTTTTATTTCAGCGGACATATTCCAAGTTTTATTGATTCTTTTTTCGAAACGGTTTCGGGCTTTACCACAACGGGTTCGACCATACTGCGAAGTATTGAGAATTTACCGAAAAGCCTTCTTTTTTGGAGAAGCTTTACTCATTGGATAGGCGGCATGGGTATTCTTGTTTTTGTTATTGCCATTATGCCTAAAACAGAGAGTTCATCCATGCACGTTATGAGAGCAGAGGTGCCCGGCCCTACAGTCGGAAAGCTTGTTTCAAAGCTTCGTGCATCCGCACGGATTCTTTACGGAATTTACTGCATTCTTACTGCTGTTCAGTTTGTTCTGCTGATTGCTGGCGGCATGCCTGTTTTTGACAGCATGGTTACCTCCTTTGCCACGGCAGGTACGGGAGGTTTTGCCGTCCTTAACAACAGCATTGAAGGCTATAACAGCGTATACGCCGAAATGGTCATTGCCGTTTTTATGCTTATTTTTGGCGTTAACTTTAACATTTATTATATGTTTCTTATTAAGCAGGGTAAACATGCACTTAAAAACGAAGAGCTTCGATGCTACATCGGAATTGTAATCGGTTCCGTTATTTTAATTGCCATTTGCCTTGCAAATACAAAATATTCAATCGGTGACTCCATCAGATACGCACTTTTCCAGGTCGCATCAATAATAACAACCACCGGCTTCTCAACCGCTAATTTTGACACTTGGCCTGTTTTCACTAAAATCATTCTTGTTTTTCTTATGTTTATTGGTGCATGTGCAGGCTCAACAGGCGGAGGAATAAAGGTTTCAAGACTTATGATTCTCGTCAAAAGCGGACTGCGCGATATTAAAAAGGCAATAAATCCCAGAAGCATAGAAACAGTTAAGGTCGATAAGCATACGGTTGACGAACCCGTTGTAAAAAGTGTATCCGTGTTTTTCGCCACTTATATGATTGTTACTGCTTTTTCCACTCTCATTATTTCGATTGACGGGCGTGACCTTGTAACAACATTTACTGCGGTCTTATCCTGCATGAGCAATATCGGACCCGGACTCGGAGCAGTAGGTCCTTACGGAAATTTCGCTGATTTTTCTGCTTTCAGCAAACTTGTTTTAAGCTTTGATATGCTTGCGGGCAGACTTGAGCTTATTCCTATGCTCATGCTTTTCTCCCCCTACGCATGGGCAAAAAAATATTCGTGATATTATATTTTTGCGGGTACATCTCACGGTGTACCCGTTTTTCAAAATAATTTGTAACGTTTTCCTAATTCTGCAATCTAACATATGAAAGGGCGGTGAGAATGTGACCGATTTTGAAAGAATATATAATGAAAATGCCGATTTTATTTATAAATATCTTCTTAAGATGTGCGGCAACGGTTCGCTTGCGGAAGAGCTCACGCAGGAAACCTTTTTTCGCGCATACATGAATTTTTCAGGCTTAAGAGATAAAAGCAAGGCTTCTTCCTGGCTTTGCAGCATTGCGAAAAACACCTACTTTGCGTGGTATAACGAGAACAAAAAGCTCTCGGATTACGATGCAAACACAGAAGCCGCAGACGAGGTTGATACAGAAAGCTTTTTTGAAAGAAAAGAACTTACCGAAAAAGCCTTTGCCTGTCTGCACAAGCTTGAAGAGCCTTATAAAGAAGTGTTTATGCTCTGCGTTTTCGGTCAGCTTTCATTAAAGGATATAAGTAAGCTTTTCGGAAAAAGTGAAAGCTGGGCAAGAGTCACATTTTACCGTGCCAAACAAAAACTTAATGAAAGCATGAGGTAACATTATGGATTGCAACATTATAAAAGATTTGATTCCGCTTTATATTGACGATTGCTGTTCATCCGAAACATCCTCAGAGGTTGAAAAGCATCTTTCGGAATGCAAGGCTTGCAAGGCTGTTTTTGGCAGCATGAAATCTGAAATAACCGCCGAAACTACAGTCTGCCCAAAGAAGAATCACAGCCGAATCAATGATTGGAAAGCCTCCATTCTTCAATCAGCTTTGCTTTTTGCTTCATTTCTGCTTATAACATTCGGTGTTGCACTTGAAGCTGAAACTCCGTCGGGATTTTCCAACGGAATATATGCATTCAACATCGTTATACCTGCAACGGGCTTTATGCTCTCCCTTGCAAACTGGTATTTTGTTAAACTCTATCCGAGCAGGAGGTTTTTCTCTTGGTGCTCATGCGGTTTAACGCTTTTAATCACTTTGGGTGCCGCAGTATGGACAATATTCCACTATGAAATGATGCCCTCTGCTTCGGATATTTTTCATTTGATAAGGTTTTCGGTTTATTTTTACGGCTACGGAATTGCTGCTTCATTTATTTTTGCAGTTTTATCAAAGGTTCTTTCCTCTGTTTATGCAAAAATGTTAGGAAAGGAATAGTGTTTTACATGAATAAAAAAGAAAGGCTTTTGATATGCATTCCGTTATTCATCTGTTCATTTCTGCCTTTGTTTACTTTGATACTCCACCCTTTCGGATATTCCGTTTCATTGGCAAGCTATAAAATTTTTTCGGCTGTTTCGGCAATTATTTGCATCGCTTCGGTATTTCGGATTAAAGAATCAGGTTATAACAAAACAACAAGGTTATTTATCGCCTTTCTGCCCTTGATGCAGCTTATAAACACCGTGATTTATGTTAACAAAAGCAAATCTGCGTTGACCGCAGTTTTTATGGCAATATGCTTTATTTCATGCGCTGTTTTAAGCCAAAAGATTCTATTGTCAGTTAAAACTAAAATCGCATCTGTGATAACATCTTCTCTGATGTTTCTTGTTTTAGTTCTGATTTCTTTTGTTGCGGTTTTTTTCGGTAATTTTTCCGTGAATACTGTTGTAAAAACAATTTCATCTCCAAGCAAAGAATACTATGCTGAAGTTGTTGACTCCGACCAAGGTGCAACAGGCGGAAGTACGGTTGTTTATATTAAGAAATCCGACTCCGTTAATCTTTTGTTTGCAACAATCGAAAAAGCTCCCGAAAGAGCTTATCTCGGTGAATGGCGTGAATACGAAACCATGGATATTTATTGGAAAGACAAAAACACGCTCATAATCAATTCAAGCGAATACATCATTAACCAATAATATAAAATTACACAAAAAATCCCTCCGATATCGGGGGGATTTCTTCATTTTCGGCATTGTTATAATATCTTCAAAAAGATATAATAAGACAAAACATAGTTCAGAGGTTTTTTATGGATTTTATTACAGATTTTTTTGCAGGCAAGGATTTGAAATTTATCATTTCACAATCAATCGGTCTTATTGCGGCGGCACTTTTGCTTTTTTCATTTCAGCAACGCACTCATAAGAGAATAGTTGCAATGCAGTTTTGCTCGGGTCTCCTTTTCGCACTCCAGTATTTTCTTCTCGGAGCATACGAAGGAATGGTCGGAAATATAATCGGCTTTACAAGAAGCATTGCTTACTGCTTCAGAGGAAAATCAAAGTTTACGGACAGCATATTCTGCCCCATTATCTTTTCTGTTCTTGCAGGTCTCGGCGGTCTTTTAACTTACACAAGCCCCGCTTCGCTTCTTCCCATGGCGGCAATGATGATTTCCTCCTTCGTTATGTGGAGCCCGAAAACGCAGCAGCTTCGTGCGCTGACAATTCCCACATCAATGATGTGGCTTGTTTATAATGTTATCTGCAACTCATGGTCGGGTGTTATAACGGAGGTCTGCAATCTGATTTCAATTGTTATCGGCCTTATCAGATTCAGAAACAAAAAAAGTGAGGGTTAAAAGTGGTTAAAGATTTGACATCGGGCAAGCCGTCAAGGGTTATTTGCGGCTACACAATCCCCATGTTCTTGAGTGTTATCTTTCAGCAGCTTTATAATATTGCCGACTCTGTTATTGCAGGCAGATTTGCAGGCGAGGAGGCTCTTGCCGCTGTAGGCGCATCTTATCCCGTAACGATGATTTTCAATGCAATCGCAATCGGCTGCAACATCGGCTCATCGGTTGTTATTGCAAGAATTTTCGGCTCGCGCGAATATGTTCATATGAGAACAGCCATATCAACAACTCTCATTTCCGCAGTTGTCGCATCAATAGGATTAAGTATTTTCGGATTTGTGACATGCAACCCTGTTATGCGTCTGCTGAATACTCCCGAGGATATTTTTACCGACTCTGCTTTATATCTCAAAATCTACATAGGCGGCTTTGCTTTTCTTTTTCTTTATAATATTGCAACGGCAATTTTTGTTTCGGTGGGCGACTCGAAAACGCCGCTGTTTTTCCTGATTTGTTCATCGGTTGCAAATATTGTTCTTGACTATGTGTTTGTTAAGTATCTGCATCTCGGGGTTGCGGGCGTTGCGTGGGCAACCTTTGCCGCACAAGGCGCAGCATGCATTCTTGCGCTGATAAATGTTTCAAAAAGAATAAAAGAAATCAAGGTTTCGGAAAAATACAAGAAATTTTCTTGGTCAACTCTGCATGAAATTTCACTCGTTGCAATTCCGAGCATATTGCAGCAGAGCTTTGTATCTGTCGGAAATTTGTTCATACAAAGACTTGTTAACGGCTTCGGTTCATCCGTTGTAGCCGGTTACTCGGCAGCAATCAAGCTCAACACCTTCTGCATAACAAGCATAACAACTCTCGGCAACGGTGTTTCGGGATATACTGCGCAAAACGTCGGTGCAAACAAGCCTAAAAGAATCGATGCAGGCTTTAAGGCAAGCCTTATAATGTCGCTGTTTATCACAATTCCTTTTTCGGTTGTTTACTTTTTCGCATGCGAGCCGCTGATAATGCTTTTCCTTGAGGGCGGCAATGCGGCTGCGCTTGAAATCGGCAAGGACTTTCTTAAAATCTGCTCACCGTTTTACTGCCCGATTGCCTTCAAAATTCTTGCAGACGGAGTTTTAAGAGGCACAAACCGCATGAAAGTGTTTATGGTAACAACCTTTGCCGACCTTATACTCCGTGTTGTTTTCGCCTATATTCTCTCCCCTCAAATGGGAACAGACGGCATTTGGACTGCTTGGCCGATAGGCTGGCTTACCTGCACGGTCATGTCGGTAATATTTTATGCACAAGGCTATCGCCAAAGAAAAAATACCTTCGCAATGTAGCGGAGGTATTTTTGTTTATATTGCTTTGGTTGTTTCTTTATCAAAAAAGTGTGCATATTCAGGATCAATAAAAAGCTTTACACTCTCCCCCGTGCTGATTTTTCTTTCGGTTTTAATTCGTGCAATATGACGTTTCCCCGACAGCTCAAAGTAAATATTGGTTTCGCTTCCCGTCATCTCCGAAATCTCGGCATTAACCGTCATAGAGCATGTGCCCGACTCACCTGCGTCATCCTCCGAAGCAATATGCTCGGGTCTTATTCCGAGGATAACTGTTTTGTCAATGTATTTTTCAAGTGATTTTGTCTTTTTTCGCGGCACCTCAAAAGAATATCCCGAAAATTTCACTTTAAGCTTACCGTTTTCGGAAATAATCTTTGCATCAATAAAATTCATCTGCGGCGAACCGATAAAGCCTGCAACAAACATATCGGCAGGCTCGTTATAGAGCTTCTGCGGCGTGTCAAACTGCCTTATAATCCCTTTATCCATAACAACTATACGGTCAGCCATGGTCATTGCTTCGGTCTGGTCATGGGTAACATATACAAAGGTTGTCTGCAATTTTTGGTGCAGGGTTGTTATCTGCGCTCTCATTTCCGTGCGCAGCTTTGCATCAAGATTGGAAAGAGGCTCATCAAGAAGAAAAACCTTCGGATTTCTTACCATAGCCCTGCCAAGCGCAACTCTTTGGCGCTGACCACCCGAAAGCGCACGGGGCTTGCGGTCAAGATAAGGCTCGATATCAAGAATTTTTGCCGCCCACATAACCTTTTCATCAATTTCATTCTTAGGCATTTTTTTGAGCTTCAAGGCAAATGCCATATTTTTATATACAGTCATATGGGGATAAAGAGCATAGCTTTGAAAAACCATTGCAATGTCTCTGTCCTTCGGCGGAATTTTATTGACCAGCTTATCATCTATATAAAGCTCACCCGAGCTGATATCCTCAAGACCCGCAATCATTCGCAGAGTTGTTGATTTTCCGCAGCCCGATGGCCCTACAAGCACAACAAACTCTTTATCGGCTATTTCAAGAGAAAGGTCGGGAATAACGGTTACTTTGCCGTTATCAAAGGATTTTGCAACATTAATGAATCTTATTGTTGCCATAGCATTTATCCTTTCACTGCGCCTGCCACTACGCCTCGAATAATATATTTCTGGCAGAAAAGATAGAAAATAATAATCGGCAGAATTGCCAAAACGAGCATCGCCATAAGCGCACCCATATCCTTGTTGCCGTATCCGCCCGTGAGAGCCATTTGAACGGCAACGGGCAGGGTTTTGTTTTTGCCCGAGCCGAGAACAAGATAGGGCAGAAGATAATCGTTCCATATCCACATGGCATTAAGAATGGCAACGGTAATTGCTGTAGGCTTAAGAATTGGAAATATAATAGTAAAAAACGCTCTTATCGGTCCGCAGCCGTCAATGTTTGCCGCCTCCTCAATTTCCACAGGTATGCTTTTTATAAATCCGCTGAACATAAATACGGACAGACCCGCACCGAAGCCGAGATAAATAAAAACAATTCCGACGGGATTGTTGAGCTTGAATTCAAAAGCATAATAGGTCATTGTATACATTACCATTTGAAACGGAACAACCATGCTGAAAACAAAAAAGTAATAGATAATTCTTGTGAATTTATTTTTTATTCTGACTATATACCATGCAGTCATTGAGGTAAGCAAAACTATTCCGGCAACTGATGCAACGGTTATGAATGCCGAATTTGCAAACGAACGCATGAAATCTGACTGATTAAAGCCCTTTATAAAGTTTTCAAAGCCGACAAAGGTTTCACCGCTCGGAAAAGTGAACGGAGAAGAAGAAATATAAAAATTACCCTTAACGGAATTGATAAGAATTATTACAATCGGTGCAAGAAAAACAACGGCAATCAAAGCCAAAAGAACGTAAACCGCCCCTCTGCCGAACGAGCCTCTTGATTTCATTAATGCTCAACCTCCTTCCGACGTGTAGCTCGCAACTGAATAAATGCAATAAACGCAACAAGCAGGAAGAACACAACAGCTTTTGCCTGACCCATTCCGTGCCACTGTGCAAGCTTCAGCCCCGTATGGTCATAAAAGGTTTTATAAATATCAAGCGCAAGAAGCGAGGTTTCGGGAGCTTTGCCGTTGAGAGCAAGGTTCTGATCAAACAGCTTGAAGGAATTTGTAAGGGTTAAAAATGTGCATATTGTAACCGACGGCATAACCATGGGAACAGTAACATGAAAAAGTGTCTGCAAAGGAGATGCGCCGTCAATAGCCGCTGCTTCATTGAGATTATCGGGAATATTCTGAATGCCTGCAATATATATAATCATCATATAACCGATAAGCTGCCAATTCATAAGAATAACAAGCCCCCAGAAGCCGTAATCGGGGTTATATGTGATATCAACTCCGAAATATCCGAGAACACCGTTAATTATAAGGCTCCATATATGACCCAGAACAATACCGCCGATAAGGTTAGGCATAAAAAACACGGTTCTGAAAAGATTGGTCCCTTTTAGACCTTTGGTTAAAAGCAGTGCAATTGCAAAAGCTATAACATTAACGGTTATCACCGAAACAACGGTAAATTTAACCGTAAGCCAAAGCGAGTTCATAAACGTTTTATCGGTTGTAAAAATTTTAATGTAGTTTAAAAAACCGACCCATTTGCTTTCACTTACAACCTTGAACTCCGTGAAGGAAAGATAAACTCCCATAATAAATGGCACGGCAAAGGATACGGCAAAGGCTGCAAGAGTCGGCAGAATAAAAACAGGAAAATATTTTTTCAGCGATTTCTGCATCTTATCAACTCCGAGGATAATATATCATGCAAGGGTCATAACGACCCTTGCACTCATTGCTGATAAAATTATACCCCGAATTCACTCTTCCATTCCTCAACGGCAATTTTTTTAACCTCATCCCATGTCATAGCACCCTGGGCATATTTAAGAAGCGCCGCACCGTACTTATCCTTATAATGAACACTCGGAAAAACCGTAAAATTCCACGGAATATTTTTAATGTTATCCATATTCATCCAACGAACTACCTCTCTTGCAAGAGGGTCATCGGGAGTTTCCGATTCATCAAAGGTATCAAACGGTGAAATAAATCCAAGCTTTTCCGTTACAAATTTTTTGCCCTTTTCAGAGCTGAAGAGCCAGTAAAGAAAATCGGCAGCGGCTTTTTGCTCCGCTTCACTTGCCTTGGCATTTATACAGATAAAATTTTCCGTGCCGATACAGATACCCATATTCTCTTCTCCGGGTATTCCGGTATAAACAGGCAGGAATTTTATATCCTCCGCAGAAACGGTATTACCCGATACACCGAGAATCTGTGAAGCACCCCAGT
Organism: Clostridia bacterium; assembly: GCA_017466365.1. Lineage (GTDB taxonomy): Bacteria > Bacillota > Clostridia > Oscillospirales > Acutalibacteraceae > CAG-177. Next base: position 55,260 of record JAFTUG010000007.1, read on the forward strand.
TTCCGTTTTGCACCATGGCACATTTTCCGAGTGCAAATTCCGCCATTGATGAGGTTACATCAAGAGTACCGAGCTGTTTTTTATCTGTGGTTGAATTGTTGATATAAAGGTCAAAAATATTCTTGAAGTTATCGGAATAGGTGAAGTCAATCGTTTTGTAATCCTCACCGGTCAAATCAATTCCCTTATCCTGAAATTCAATTGAAAGAGGAATATTCATAAGATGCGTCTGCCATCTCCAATCCTCACCCGTTTTAAGAGAGGTTGCGGCAAAAACACCCTGAATGCCGAGCTTCTCTTTATTCTTCTGCATATCCTCGACAACAGCCTTGAGTGCCGCAAAACTTGTTATCTCATCGGCAGACTTATATTCGGTTGCTTTTTCGGGAAGTGCAAAATAAGCATCGAGAATTTTGGCATTATAAATAATTCCGTATCCCTCTACAACATAGGGTATGCCGTAAACCTTTCCTTCCGAAGTAACAGCAAGAGACTTATCCTTAAGATGCTTATAAAGCTCTGTACCGGATAAATCGGCGCAATATTCAGCCCATGAGGTGTAGCCTATAGGACCGTTAATCTGAAAAAGTGTAGGCGCTTCGCTTGTTGCCATTCTTGCGGTGAGGGTTGACTCATAAGTTCCCGATGCCGCTGTTTCAACAACAAGCCTCACTCCTGTTTCAGCCTCATATTCAGCGGCAATTTCATCATAAACCTCGGCAATTTCAGGCTTGAAATTAAGGTATCTTATTTCTTTTACAGACTCTGAAACACCTGAACTGCCGCCTGTTTCACCCATATCGGTGTTGCCGTTGCAAGCGGTAAACACACAGAGCAAAACGATAATTGCCGAAATAACAGAAACAAATTTTTTAATCATAATTTTTCCTCCGTTTTAAAATGTGGCAATTATATTATTCACCGCAAAAACCGTTATCATACAAAAAATTCCGCCCGACGCAAACTGCACCGAGCGGATAAATTTTTTATTAATAAATATAATTTGCGGGGTTATAGGTTTCGCCGTTATAAATAACCTCAAAGTGAAGATGCGGTCCTGTTGAGTTACCTGTTGAACCGACCTTACCTATCGTCTGGCCCGCTTCAACATAATCACCTACAGAAACAGTCATTGAACCCGAAACCATATGGGCATATCTTGTTTTATAGCCATCGCCGTGGTTTATGAGAATCATATTACCGTAGCCCGAATTGCTTCGCTGAACCACTTCAACACGGCCGCTTCTTGAAGCGATAACGGGAGTGCCGAGTGCACCGCCGCCTGACTTAACAAGGTCGATACCCTTATGCCAGCCTCTGCTTCGCCATCCGTAAGCCGAGCTGACATAATGACAACTCGGAGCAGGCCAAAGGAAGCCCTTCTTTGATGCCGAACCGATATATACACCGTTATATGAAGTCTTTGTGCCGACAACCACAACTTCGTCCACAGGCTCCTTGACGGTTTCGTAATCATAGTCTGTATCTTCCAAAACACCGTCAATGTAAATCTGCGTTTTTATAACCCGTTCGGAGCCGTTAACACCTTCCTGTGTTACCTGTCTGTAGCCGCTGTATTTTGTTGCATCACGTCTTGTGATTGTTTCAAACTCAATATCCCTTACACTTGTAGAGGTAATTATTTTCTTAATACTGACAAGCTTGCCTTCATTTTCAGCCTTTTCAACAGTAAGCACCTCGCCCGGCTTGATGTTTTCCCAATCAATTCCGGGATTAAGGGTTTTGATATATTCTTCGGAAACACCGTATGCAGCGGCAATTTCCGCAAGAGTATCTTCAGAGGTAACGGTATGTGTTTTGTTCTGACCGCTTGTTCCCTTTATGGCATTGGTCAATCGGGCAGCATCCCACATAACACTTGCGTTATCTCGGTAAAGACCCTGAACATAATCTATTGTTTCGGCAAAGCTGACAACATAGTTATTAGACTGTGCCTCCGCTTCATAAGGAGCGATATAATCGTTGAAAACCGTTTTTGCATCCGCTTCGTTTTTAACTGCACAGATAAACTCACCGTCAATATAAACACCGCAGGCATGGGTAAGGTTATCAACGGAATTTTCAATCATCTTATCCGAAATCGCCTGCGCATCGTTAAGCTCATCGAGCGAAACAAGGCTGAGCGAATACTGTGCGTTGTTCAAATCCGCCGCAGGAGCTGCGGCAACGGTAACATCAACACTTTCTGCATACGCGCCCGAATCAAGACGTTCTTTTACAAGATCCTTCGCTTCGATATAAACCGCTTCATCGCTGATATAACCAAGGCTCTGACCGTTGTAAATAACTTCAAGAGCAAATGTTACGCCGTTCCAGTAATTAACCGTTACTAAAAACACCGCAAGAGCCGCAACCGGCATAAGATAATTAAAAAATGTTTTCAGCAAATCATTGTGTCGTTTAAATGCTTTCTTAAAATAATGAAGCATAACCGACGGAATGGTAAGCGGTTTTTTCAGCGCCGCTTTTATTGATTTTTCCGCATTTTTTATTTCTCTGCGGAAATGAACGATTTCCTTAAGAGTGTTTCTTGCACGGCTGTGTATGCTTTTCTTTGTGTTTGCGGTTGCTCTTGAAAAAGCAGCATACATACGTTTAAACGGAAATCCGATAATTTTAAACAAGAAACCGAAAACTGCCGAAACAACCCCGCAGATAGTATCGCCAAACGAATAAAACGCAGAATAAAAAGCATTGGAATCGGATAAATCATACTCCTCAACAGGCTCCGCAGCTTTTGCTTTTTTCTTTTTCTTGATGTCGGTTTTCTTGGCTGACTGTATTTCTGCTTTTTTAGGATTATCTTCGTTTATTAATTTATCAATGTGTTCAAGCTCCTCACGCACAACCTCATGTCCGTCAATTTCAGGCATGATTCGGCTGCTGATCGAGGTGCGCTTTTCAACCTTCTTTTCAGGCTCATTTTTGCTTTGGGCATCCTCAAGCTGAAGCGAATATCTTCTTTCGATATCCTCTTTGATCGCCTGCATTTCAAACTCACGGCGTTTTTCATCCTTAAGCCTGAGCCGTTCTTCCTTGAGCCTTAATTCTTCTTCTCTCGACCTTACGGGTTTCTTTTTTGTCTGTTTACTGTAAATGCTGTCAAGATCGTAAAGTCCGTCAATTACCTCATCAAAAGAATCGGGGCGGCTCATACCGTTTTTATTCTCTTTTTTGTTTTCTTCGCTCATAAACAGCCGCTCCTTTCCATGATAAATCAAATAATATTTCTTGTATTATAATATAAAAAGCACCTCATTACAAGTCTTAAAAAGAAAAATAATGTCGGTGCCTCTTAAATTTACATTCAATTAATAATATATTATATATTTTCCAGATATCTCGCAAGTGCATCTCGCCAATGGGGCAAACGCTCAAAACCGTTATTATCAAGACTCACTTTTGAAAGCCTTGAATTTGCAGGTCTTTTTGCAACGGATTTGTATTCACTGCTGGTTACGGGAATTATTTTTGTTTTTGCGCCCGAAAGTTCCATTATTTTGGCTGCAAATTCAGCCCAACTGCAAAAGCCCTCATTCGTAGCATGGTAAACTCCGTATTTATCCGTAACAATCATATTGCAAATAAGCTTTGACAAATCCTTTGTATAGGTCGGTGAACCTATCTGGTCGTTGACGACGGTGATTTCTTCTCTCTCTTTTGAAAGACGGAGCATTGTTTTAACAAAATTCTTTCCGTTTTCACCAAACACCCATGAAATACGCACTATAAAGTGCTTTTTACAGTTTTCGGCAACGGCTTTCTCTCCTGCAAGCTTTGATTCGCCGTAATAATTGCAAGGCATTGTTTCGCTGTCGGTTTCAAATGAAGTGTTCCCCTCGCCGCTGAAAACATAATCCGTGCTGATATAAAGCATTTTTATGTCATGCGCTGCACATGAACGGGCAATATTAAGAGTACCTTCAGCATTAACTCTGCGGCAGGTTTCTTTTTCCGTTTCGGCGATATCAACATTGGTAAAGGCGGCACAATGAATAACCGCATCTGCTCCGCATTGAGAAATAAAGCTTTCGACCGCTTCGGAATCGGTTATATCAAGCTCGGGAAGATCTGCGCCTACAGGTTCAATGCCGTTTTTTATAAGCTCCGATACAACATCCGTGCCGAGCTGACCCTTTGAACCCGTTACAATAATTTTCATAACCGCACCCCCTTTGTTTTTGATATTTTATCATATTTTCAAGTAATTAACAATATTTTTTTGATTTAATCTGTTGCAAATTGAAAATATGTGGTATTATTATATCAGGACTATGCTCGCTAACCTGAACAGAGGTGATTTTTTATGGCATTTAAAAACCTTGTGGACTTACATACACATACCGATAATTCCTTTGACGGACACCATTCAACAATGTTTCTTTGCGAAACGGCATGCATGAAGGGCTTAAGAGCCGTTGCATTCACCGACCACCTTGAAATGGATGCCTTCTATAAAGGAAATTTTGACCGTACCGCAATTCAGTCATATTTTGAAATTGCAAAAGCCCGCTCGGCATTCAGCGGAAAGCTCATGGTATGCGTTGGCGCCGAACTCGGTCAAGCCATATACAACAAGCCTGTTTCGGAAAAGCTTGTTAAAATGATGAATTATGATTTTATCATCGGTTCAATACACAATCTGCCTGATATGCAGGATTTTTATTATATGGATTTCAGCGATGAAAGCATTGACTATATGAATTTGCTCCGTCAATATTTTGAATGTGAATTGCAGCTTGCCGAATGGGCCCAATTCGATACCCTTGCTCATCTGACCTATCCTCTTCGCTATATCGTGGGTAAATACGGAAAAAGCGTTGATATGTCAGGCTTTTCAGAAATAATCGATGAAATTCTGTTAACACTTATTAAAAACAAAACTTCACTTGAAATAAACACCGCTGGGCTTCGCAAGCCCATAGGGGTAACATCTCCCGACGAGAATATAATAAGAAGATATAAAGAACTTGGCGGAAAGCTTATAACAATAGGCTCCGATGCACATTATGCAGAGCATCTCGGAGCCGGAATTGAGCAGGGCTATGAGATTGCTCTTAAATGCGGCTTTGATAAGGTTGCGGTTTATCAGGGAAGAACACCCACACTTATTCCTATTGAATAAGGAGGAAAATATATGAAAATAACAGTTAATGCCCCTGCAAAAATCAATCTTTTTCTTGATATTATCGGAAAACTCGATAACGGTTATCACAGTCTTTTCATGGTTATGCAAGCCGTGGGTCTTTGCGACGAAATAACCGTTGAAAAAAGTGAAAAAAGCGGCATTTTTCTCACTTGCTCGGAAGAAAAGCTTCCTTGTGACGAAAAAAACATCGCTTACAAAGCTGCGGCTGCTTTCTGCAAAAAAAACGGGATTGAACCCAATGTTAAAATTCACATAGAAAAAAGAATCCCCTTTGCCGCAGGTCTTGCAGGCGGAAGTGCCGATGCGGCAGCGGTAATCGTTGCGCTTGATAAGCTCTACGAAACTAAATTGAGCGAATATGAGCTTTGCAAAACGGGTCTTTTGGTCGGAAGCGACGTTCCTTTCTGCATAAAGGGCGGAACCTGCCTTTCACAGAATACGGGCGGCATTCTCTCGCCTCTCGAGCCGCTTAAAAACTGCTATATCGTTCTTGCAAAACCCGAGAAAGGAGTTTCAACCGCAGAGGCATATGCGGCGGCAGACAGCACTTATCTTTACAGACCTGACAGCATGAGAATGCTTGATGCCTGCGAAAAGGGCAATTTTGAAGGTATATGCAAATATGCAGGCAATGTTTTTGAGCAGGTAATTGAGGTTGCCGAAAGAGTTGAATTTAAAGAAACTATGAGAAAACACGGCTGTTCACTCTGCCAGATGAGCGGCAGCGGCCCGACGGTTTTTGCTCTGTTTGAAAACAAAGAAAACGCAGAAGCGTGTGCGGATGAACTCAGAAAAATCTGTCCGAATGTATTTTTAACCACACCTGTAAATCACGGGGCGGTTGCAAACTGATAATTTAAATCTGCAGGAAATCTTTGCCTCCCTCTGACGAGGGAGGTGGATTTTGCGAAGCAAAAGACGGAGGGAGAGAACTGTCCATTATCTTAATGCTTTCTCAAATCTCTCGCAAAATTCTTCTCTCTTTCAGTCCTACGGACAGCTTCCTCGTCAGAGGAAGCCGAAACAACAAGCAACATTTTTTAAATCGAAATCACATAAAACACAACAAAAAAGAGGCTGTAAACAGCCTCTTTTTGATTACATAATAGAATTATCAGACACTTCGTTTGTTTCTACTCGCAGTAAATCAAAGAATCGTCCCCTGATTGAAAGACAGTAGGGAGCATTTCGATCGAAAAACTCATTCTCTAATTAATCATGCCAATTGCCAACACCCTCAGTTGCACTAATTTTTTCAAGTAATTCAAGTGTACTCGGATCAATTATGGCAATACTGCGAATACCTGTTTCTTCTGGCTGATAAGTGTTTACCGTTTCCCACCAAAATCCTATATCATATCTTCCGGTAGAAGTTGTTATATAGATGGAGACACCAGATTGCGTTATTGACCCCTTCTCGGGATTGCTTCCGGAATAACTACCACCTCGTGATTCATAAGTCGCCTCAATTATTTCACCGTCAACAACATCGAATAAATCTTGTATTTTATTGGGAAGATTTTCAATATTTTCCTTGATGTTTTTACACATAAGTTCTTCAAGAGCAGCAACATCTTCATTCTTAAATGCCTCAATTATTCTTTCAGCACCGATATGCGAATGATATGTATACTGCTGATTAAGGCTTATTAAAGATTTGTTGTTCGGAAATAGAGTCAAAAGAATTGCAACTATACTGACAATGATTTTTGACATATAAAAGCCTACTACATCAATCAGCAGACAATTATCTGATTGATTAAAAATTTATGTAAAATCAAGTTTTCAACAACCATATTTTATCATATCTGCAATGCATTTTCAAGCAAGTCGAGTTTTCATTTTGTTAATTTGCAAAATTGATACAAAGCAAGGGGTTATTTTTATAACTCAAATCTCTTATAAAGCCAGTTTGCGCAAAGCTCAAACCATCCTTTGAGATGAGCGTTATATTCTTCTTCTGCTTTTGAATAAACGGTATGGTCGGCAAGGGAGAAGCCGTGATATCCCTTTTCATAAATATGGATTTCAAAGGGAATCTTTGTCTTTTCAAGCGCAGATGCATATGCAAGAGAATTTTCAATGGGAACACAGCTATCCTCACAAGCCGCAACAATAATTGCAGGAGGTGTTTTATCGTCAACCTCTTTCTCAAGTGAAGGCACGGGAAAAGCAAGAATTCTGCTGATTGATTCAAGAATGCATGGATAAATCAGAATGCTTGCATTCGGGCGGATATCACCCATTGTTGAAACTGCAGCGCAGAGATGACCGCCTGCGGAAAAGCCTATTGAAGCGATTTTTTCTTTGTCGACGCTCCATTCTTCTGCATTTTCGTGAATGATTTTCATTGCCTCATTCACGTCTGCCATGGGCATTGAGAAATCATAGCCGTCTTTCGCAAGACCAACTGTATAGCGAAGCACAAAGGCTGCATATCCCTTTGCAAGGAAAGCAAGAGCAATCGGTTCAGTCTCACGGTCCGAGCAAAAGCGGTAGCCTCCGCCCGGAATAACAAGAACACCAGGTCTTATCTTCATGCGGGGCATCTCGGGCGATGCATCAGGAAGATACACCGTAAGATTTGCTTTTTCGTTTGTTAATTCTATCTTAATTGTTTTCATATTATTCCTCTTTTGGTTGGTTTTTGGGGCAAACTTTCATGCAGATTCCGCAGACCGATCCTCTGCCGATATGCTGAAACTGCTTTTTCATATACTGACTGCATGCCTCGGGATTGAATATTTCTTCACGGGGAGTATCGGGAGTCCAGTCTCCGCCCTTTATTGCATGAGCAGGACAGGCTTTTACGCAGATATCACATCCGTTGCAAATACTTTCTGCAAGCTTGTTGTCGCATTCAAACGGACAATCCGTAAAAAGCGTTCCCAAACGGACGTAGCTTCCGTATTCATTATGAAGAAACAGAGAATTTCTGCCAATTGAGCCGAGACCTGCAAGGCAGGCTCCTTTTTTATGGGAAAATCTCGCCATATAATTCCAGCCGTCTTTATTGATGCTCTGCGAAGCGGCAACGGTTATATATTTATAACCTTTTCTCTGAAGAAACATACCTGCCTGCAAAAGCATTGAGTCAATAAACGCATTTATATTGCGGTAATGATTGAAATATGTATGAGTTGGCTCATCTTCGATTTCATCAATAATGCTTTCGGAAAGCCTTGCAACAATGCTTACACCGAATGGCAAAGTCTCCTCGCAGTCATCAACTCTGAAAAATCCGACATCGGCAACGCCTTTTTCAAGCAGAAAAGCCTTTAATTCTTCCTGAACGCTCATTATTTCGCCGCCTTTGCTTCAAAGCAGAGCCATCCGCCGCTCTCATGGCGTGCAATGACTTCAAGCCCGTTTTCTTTAAAAGCCGCAAGAACATCCTGCTCTCTGGGCTCGATAATTCCCGAAGTAATGAAAACGGCATCGGGATTCATAAAATCTTTGACATTCTTGCAAAGACCGATAATTATATCGGCAACAATATTTGCGGCAATAATATCGAATTTACCAGTTACCTTATCTGTAGTTGAGCCCTGAAGAACGGTAAACTTCGGCTCATCAAACCCGTTTGTTACGCCGTTTTCCTTTGCGGTTTTGACTGCGAGCGCATCAATATCAACGCCGACTGCGCTTTCCGCACCGAGAAGAAGCGATGCAACGGAAAGAATACCGCTTCCGCAGCCTACGTCGAGGACTGTTTTACCCGGATATGCGTATTTTTCAAGCGTTTCAAGGCAAAGACGCGTTGTATCGTGAGTTCCCGAACCGAAAGCGAGACCCGGTTCAAGATGAAGAACCGCTCTGCCCTGTGCATCATATTCATCCTCCCAAATGGGACGGATAAGAAGCCTTTCACCCACGGGCATGGGCTTAAAATATTTTTTCCAGTTATTTTCCCAGTCGGCATTTTTGCAGATAACCTCGTCTATTTCGCAGTCGATACCTTCTGCAATGTATCTTTCCTTAAGAAAAGAAACCGCCTCGGCGGGATTTTCTTCGGGCGAAACATAAACATGAACTATGCCCTTGCTTCTGTCTTTGGCGAGCAAGTCCTCGTCAATAAGGTCAATTCTCGCAATCTCCCATGCTTCCTGCTCAAGAGTGCGGTAATCCTCAATATAAATTCCGTAGGGGACAACCATTGATGCTATGTCCCCTGCTCTGTCAACATCATCTGCGTTGACGGTTATTTTGATTTCTGTCCAGTCCATTTCTATCTCCGATTAATATTTATTATGTACATCCTCTGCAAAGCAAAGGCAGTCTTTTACTTCTATTACAGTACCGTCGTCAAGAACAGCCTTGCCGCTCATTCTGCCGAAAACCTGATGCTGGTCGGTTATGATAAACTTGACGTCGATTTTTGCTGCACGGTCAATAATGGGTACAAATTCCATTTCAAATCTGCCGTCACTCGATGTGAAGGTCCACGGGTCGGTATATCCGCTCTTGGGAATGTTAAACGTTACATCATCAAGCTTATGGCACTTTCCGTCATAGAAAAGCATATTTTCGCTTGCGGCGGTTGTGTCACCGAAGCCGTAGCCGATATTGAAGCCGAAAGAATGGCCGTCAATATCCATGTTGCCCGAACCCCAGTACCATGTGTTATCGTATGTCCAGACGCCTCTGCCCCAGTCAAGAGTACCAAAATCGGTTGAGGGGTCAAAAACATAATCCTTGCCATCAAATGTAACCTTTCCGCTTGCTCTCATGCAGTTGATTTTCTGATTATAATAGAAAGCGGTTTTCTTTTCCTTCCAGGGAGTTGCGATAACCATTGTGTCCATATCGGGCTGTTCAAGAGTGATATCACATAAAAAATCCTTGCCGTCACAGAATTTCTTGAAGCTGCATACTATTCTGCGCTTACCTTTGCTGACCTGAAATTCCATATCAAGACGTTTATCGTGATAAACCGTGTTACCCTTTTCGCTTGTTGAGGGAAGTTTAAACTTACCCATGGGAAACGCATTGAGAATTGTTTCTGTATGCTCCCAGGGCTTTGAAAAATCAAGAAGAGTTGCAGACTGCAAGCCGATATATCCGTCATCGGAAAGAGTGAATGCAACGCCGAAATTATTCTTTTCGGAAATAACGAGGTAATAATCCCATTCTTTAATTCTGAATTTAGGGGCTTTGATTGCATTACGGTCATAAATCTGATAAAGCTGCTTTGACCAGCCCGGCTCTCGAAGACTTCCGTCTTCTTTAAGCAATGGCTGAACCTTTGTTACTTCATGGTTTCTCATGCATATTCCTCCTGTTATTCGTTCATTAATTCCACAGCGCCGCTGTATGCTCTGCCGTGATTATAAAGATTTCTGTTTTCCAGTGCCCACTGTCTGGGAGTAAACGCACCCTCTTCAACTGCCTCAACTGCCTGATGCATTTCATAAAGACGGGCATCCATTAAGTCAAGCTCGGAAAGAAGCTCGGCTTCAATGAACATAGGAAGCTTTGCCGCACCGAATTCCGGAGTGCCGTGATGCGAAATAAGCATATGCTCAACGAGAGTCAGTGTTTCATCGGATATTCCGATATTTCTTCCTGTTCTGTCAATATTTATCGCACCCATAACGAGGTGACCGAGAAGGTTACCCTTTGCGGTATATTCGCTTGCAATGCCCGTTGAAGAAACCTCAATTTCTTCGATTTTAGCGATATCGTGAAGAATAGCACCGCTGCAAAGCAAATCATAATTTACAAATTTATATATTCTGCAAACACTTTCCGCAAGCCTTAAAATAGAAAGAGTATGCATAAGCAGTCCGCTTCTTACGGCATGGTGAAGATTCTTTGCTGCAGGCCAATAAAGAATTTTCTCTCTGTATTCCTCAATAACCGCAAAAACAAGCTTTTTAAGCTCATCATCCTTGAATGACTCAACGATTTTTTCAATCTCGGCAAGCATAACATCTCCCGTAAGACATGCAGAAGGAACATAGTCCTCAATCATAACATTATCCTCGGGCAAAACCTGACGGATACGTTCAATCCTGAACTGCACTGTATCGTTAAACGGAACATAGGTGCCTCTTACCTTTACAAAATCAAACTTGCTATATTGATTTGTCGGAGACTCCTTATAATCCCAGAGCTTTGCGCTGATTTCGCCGCTGTTATCGGCAAGAACAAGGTCAAGATAAGGAACCCCCTTTGCGGTAAGCTTTTTTTCAACCGTTTTTATAAGGCAGTAGCCCTCGTGAGCGCCTGCCCCTCCGACGGGTGCAAAATTCATATATATCATCCTTTCGGGTATATATTCATAGTTATAATTTATTGTAACATATAATTATATAAAACACAAACTCATTTTTGGAAATTTCAATTTTTTGTTGACAAATCCCATGCAAGTATTATAATAAAGATAACAGTTCTCGGGGCGGGGTGAGATTCCCCACCGGTGGTAGAGTCCACGAACCGTCGCAAGACGGCTGATGCGGTGAAATTCCGCAACCGACGGTATAGTCCGGATGATAGAGAATGCTGATTGAACAAGCATTTCGCCCTGCATTTTTGCAGGGCTTTTTTGTTTTTATCGGCATCTCCGAGCGAAGGGAGATAAAATTATGAAAACAAACCAACAAAAAGTTATCCGCACCGCAATAATGGCAATGCTCACGGCGCTTTCGATAGTGTCGCTCTATGTTATCAAATTCCCGCTGATACCTGCCGCACCGTTTCTTGAATATGATGCAGCGGATATCCCCATTCTTATCGGTTCAATGCTTCTCGGGCCCGTTTCGGGCATTGTTATCCTTCTTGCAGTTTGCATCATTCAGGCTATAACCGTAAGCGCATCCAGCGGCTGGATAGGCTTTCTTATGCACTTTATCGCTTCGTCGGTGCTCATACTTACCGCATCATTCATTTACAAGAAAAAGAAAACAACGGTAAGTCTTATTATCGGTCTTGTCATCGGTTCGCTTGCGATGACCGCAGTTATGATTCCTCTCAATCTTATTTTTACGGGAATTTTCATGGGTGCAGGCACGCAGACCGTTATCGGAATGCTTATCCCTGCAATCATACCGTTCAATCTTCTCAAAGCAGGAATAAATTCCGCCGTAACTTTTGCCGTTTTCCTTCCCATATCTGGAATACTCAAAAAATATGTTAAGGGCGCTGAAAAAGAATGATAGTTCACCCCATTCCGCCGCTGTTTGACGAGAATTCAAAAACACTTATCCTCGGCTCATTTCCATCGGTAAAATCAAGAGAAGCAGAATTCTTCTACGGTCATCCGCAGAACAGATTTTGGTCAGTTTTAGCTGAATTGCACGGAGTTAAAAAACCCGAAACTGTTGAAGAAAAGAAAAAGCTTGTTCTCGAAAATAATCTTGCTTTATGGGATGTTATCCAATCATGCGAAATAGTAGGAAGCTCCGACAGCTCCATAAGCAACGTAACGGCAAATGACCTTTCGATTATCATAAACAACAGCAAGGTCGATAAAATTTTTGTCAACGGTAAAACGGCAGAAAAATATTATAATAAATATACTTATCCCAAAACAGGAATTAAGGCGATATGCCTTCCGTCAACAAGCCCCGCAAATGCGGCATGGAGCCTTGCGAGACTTGTTGAAGCATGGAAAATAATCAATGAATAATAAAAAACCGATGTATGTTCATGCTCTGAACACACATCGGTTTTTTATTGATTACCCGAAAAATGCTGCACATTCCCTGAAAAGGTCAGCAATTGCAAGAAACGGAAAAAAAGGCAGTATAAGTAAAAATATGGCTCCCATTACTTCCTCCTTAAATTTCTCCGAACATCATACGGAACGGATATTCTATTAATCTTCCTATAATTATAAAAGGCAAAGAAACTGCTACATAAATGCCTTCTGCAGTCCACATTCCAGCCAGCAAAAAGTTTTCCGCAGATTTTTCTGCACTCTCAAAATATTTTCTGAAAGACAAGCCAAAAGCATCAATAAATGATGAAGGCTGATATTCAGATATTTGAGTCCACGCCTCATCAACCTGATTGCGTTCACCGTCATACAATCTGAGGTAGCCGTTACCCGTTTTATTTGCGGTGATTGTCATTCCGTCAACATCAACAGCATATTCTCTGCTGTCGTAGTTTTCTATATCAAAGCCGTTGAGAAACAACTCTTTTTCGTATCCGACGGGCAAAAGTATTTCATCCGTCATATCCGTTTCGCTGTATTCCATGAACCAATAGCTTTCTTCGCAGAATTCCGGTGATGCAGCCAGAGAGTCCGTTGAATTGAAAATCAGCTCCAAGATGTTTTTGCTTTCATGTGTTACGGTAAGTCTGTATTCCGTATTTTCGGCAAACAAACTGTTATCAACCGAAAATATAACTTTTTCATCTGTGATGCGATAATCATAATCATCTGCGGAAACAGAAAGAATTTTTGTTCCGCCTTCTGCAAGTTCAATTTCATAGGCAAATCCCCATTCGGGACATTCGTTTATGTAGTAAAGTGCGAGTTTGCCGTCAAAAATCTTAACGCCGCTGAATATAAGTTCTTCTGCCGTATAAATCTCTTCATCTGCCGCAAATCCGCTTAAAGAAAAAGAAAAAAGCAATATCGTCAGCGCCAGAAGAATTGCTGTGAATTTTTTGATATTTTTCATTTTATCCTCCTCAAAAACTTACCATGCCTGAAAAATAATCTACCCAGACCTCTGCAGCTTCGCCAAAAGGTGCGAGAATATTTGAAAGAGCAAAACCTGCAATTTCAAAAGGCGCCGTTAAAACCAAAAGCGGCCAAAAAAGTACAAGCAGAACACCCATTATAATATCTCCTTTCTGAATTAATCAGGACTTTTGTCCCCCCTGTGCCTATATAATACTCCGAAAAATATTAATAAACAATTACGCAAACCATTATGATTTGATTATGAAATTTCTAAAATTATTATGAAATTCTTAACATCACACCTCGAAAAAGAATATATTGGTAACAGAAGGACAGGCAAATTTGAAATTTTTTGCTCCCCGATTTCATTTCTGCGTTTATTTTGCCTGCCGTGTGCCAAAAATAGTGGTGAAAGTTAAACTTTTTTACATTCGGAGAGTGATCAAATTGACCGTTAAACGGGGAGAAATTTACTATGCGGACTTAAGTCCCGTCATAGGCTCGGAGCAAGGCGGCACAAGACCCGTGCTGATTGTTCAAAACGATGTCGGAAATAAATTCAGTCCGACGGTTATAGCCGCCGCAATAACAAGCCAGAGATTCAAAACAAGCCTGCCGACACACATAAGAGTCAATGCCGACGGTTGCGGACTTGCAAAGGATTCCATAGTTTTGCTTGAACAGGTACGTACTCTCGACAAAAAGAGGTTGAGAGAAAAAATGGGCATTCTTGATGAAACCGATATGGTCAGGGTTGACAAAGCTTTGTCGGTAAGCTTGGGAATAGGAGTTGCTGAATAAAAAAGGCTTGCATAGGCAATCAACCTATGCAAGCCATAAATTTCGCTTTGCGAATCAATTCCGATTAAAGAATTTCACCCATCATGCCGGGTACTGCACCTGCTGCATTTGATTCGTCTGTATCAATATGCATTGCAAGAGCAAAGTTGGGGTTAACTCTTACAACAACATCATCAAAAATAAGCTTTCTGCCGTCCGATTCAACCTTAACGCAAACAATCTGCTTATCCTCAAGGCCGTACTTTTCAGCATCAGCGGGAGTTGCGTGGATATGTCTCTTTGCGGAAATAACGCCGCAGTCGATTTCAACTTCACCCTTGGGGCCTACAAGCTTGCACTTGCCGCTTGCTGCGATATCGCCACTCTCACGAACGGGAGCCTTAACACCGATTGAACGAGCGTCTGTGAGTGAAAGCTCAACTTGAGTTGAGGGACGGATGGGTCCGAGAATTGAGACAGCGGGGAAGCTGCCCTTTTCACCTACAACTGCTACTCTTTCTTCGCATGCAAACTGACCGGGCTGTGAAAGGTCTTTCTTATGTGTGAGTTCATAGCCTTCGCCGAAAAGAACATCAAGGTCAGCACGGCTTACATGAACATGTCTGGCTGAAGTTTCAACAAGAACTTCCTTTTTCATAGTAAATCACCTTTTATTTAAAATTTATTTTTACGCAACAATGGTGACCGCACAAAACGGTCACCATTTTAAATATTAATTACCAGTTGATTGTGTAGTCGTTCTCTGTTGAGAAGGGAAGAACAACATCTGTATCACCGAGGGGGATATAGAGAGTCCAATACATCATATAGTTAGCTGTAAGAACATTACCTGTAGCTGCATCAACAGTAACCTGTACTGTGCTTGCAGGATATGCTGTTGAAACTGTGCCAACGCTGAACATGCTCTTAACAACGCCGGGAATATAACCGTCAATGATGCCGGGAAGAACAACGTTGAAAGCCTTGGGAGCATGACCTGAACCGTGCTTATGGTTTTCTGAACGAGCATCATCCTTGGTTGTGATTCTGATTATGTACTTACCGTCTTTTTCGGTAATCTTTGCATCCTTAACGTCAGCAGCGGTGAGCTTGCTTGCATATGTTTCGGTTTCAACAGGGAAATAAGCATTCTTATCTGCTGCAGAAGTCCAAGTTACGTTCTTCTTGCTGTCATCTTCACCCATGTTATCCTTGATAAGGCTCTGTCCGATTGAATCAAGAGCGCTGGGGATACCTGTGATTTCGCCTGCAACTGCATGCTTCATGTAGTTTGAAGTAATGCTCTTGGACTTTGACTTTGCATTATTGATAGCTGTGTTATAATATGCAACGATTTCTTCTTTGCTCTGGGGCATAGCGTTTGCAGCAGCTGTTGTTTCAGCAGCTGTTGTTTCGCCTGCAACTGTTGTTTCATCTGTTGCGGCAGCTGTTGTATCTTCAACTGCAGCAGCTGTTGTGTCGTCTGTTGAAGCAGCGGTTGTATCCTCAATAGCAGCAGCTGTTGTGTCTTCAACTTCTGCAAAAGGATCTGCTGTTGTTTCTACGGGAGCGGTTGTTGTTTCATCTTCACTGTTGCCGCCGCATGCAGCAAAAGCAAATACGAATGAAAGTGCGAGAAGAATTGCAAGAATTTTCTTTGCCATTGTCGTTTCCTCCAAAAATTTAATTTTTGATACGCTGCGACATAATCCGATAAATTAATGCCGCAACGGCGTATGCAATAAGTATAGTATAAAATTATTACAATTGCAAGTAAAAAATTAATATATCGGTCACATTTTTGCTGTTTATCAACATTTCATTAACATATTACCGTTTATGATTAAAAAATCGGCTCATACGAAACATCGCATGAGCCGAAAATATTAACCGAGATAATAGAAGTCCTCGCCGGGTATTCCGCTTTCAATGCAGGCACGCAGGCTTTCATCAATAAATCTCATCATTTCTTCCTTTTCCGCATAACCTATGCTGCTGAAAGAAGCAATGTATGTCATTGCAATTTCTGCACTTTCAAACATTCCCGCAGAATAAAGATGAATAGCTCCTGCTTCAGCGTTGTTTATAAGGAAGTTTACCGAAACCTCGTTGAACATTCTGAATTCATCTATAATTTCAGGATTTGCTTCAATATAATCGCTTCTTGCAACAACGCACGAATGCACGGGCATGCTTTTTCTCTTGCCAATCCATTCTGCGGTCATATCGATAACAACCTTTCTGCTTTCATCAGCAGGAAGCTTTGCGGCTTCGGGTCCTGTAAGCATAAGAATATATTCATCTTTATCTGCAATAGCGGCGGAAATTTCGGAAATGTTTTCAAAATACTGAATATCGATATCTTTTTCAACATCAACCCCGTTGTCTGCTAATGAAGTTTTCACAAAAAGCTCGGTAGCATGGTCAGTCTTTAATGCATAAACCGTCTTTTTCTTAAGATTGGAAAAACTTGAAACGGAATTTCCCTTTTCAATAACATACATTGATGCCAAATTATTTACCGCAATAACCTTTATATCCGCTCCGCTGTTATAGAGTTCTACAGCCTCTGCGATATCCATTGCCGCAATATCGGCTTTTCCGCTGCTTATTAGCTCCTTAACCTGCTGAACATCGTCGCAGTAATTCACTGAATAAGCATAGTCTCTGTCCTTTGCAAGCTTTGAAATACCCAATCCGGTTATATCCTTAACAGCTGCTACGTTCGTTTTCACTTCGCGGATATAGCTTGTTGTTGAAGGCGTTTCGGTCGGTGAGTCTTCACCGTTATCACCGCATGCAGCAAAAGATAAAAGCATTATCAAAGCCAGAACAGCGGCGGTAATCTTTTTTATCATGTCCCAAACCTCGTTTCTCATGTTATTTGTGGTTTAATTATATAATCATTCCCCGTTATTGTCAATATTTTCACGTTCCAATATACCGTTAAGATACTCTGCCGTCTTATCTCCTTCGGCTTTTCTGATAAGATAATATCGCTTTGAATATTTGTTTGCCGATACCGAAACATGCCCGTTTTCCTCAACGGTTATTTTTACGGGCTTTGAAAGAGAATAGTATTCTCCCTCGCCTTCAAATGCATAATGCACGGCAGTCAAATCCCAGCTTTCTCTCATCAGCGGCAGTTCTTTTTTGCCGAGAAAATATTTGTAGCAGTCAAACACGGGATTATCCTCATGCTCTTTCGCAAATCCCGTCTTGATTTTTTCACCAATTTCAAAACCCGAGCAAACAATAATGTTTTTGAATTTTTCAAAAACCGTTGCGGCGGCAGACGGGTCGCATTCAATATTGAATTCCTTGCCTTTAGGGAATTTTCCTGCCATTGCAACTATGGAATTAACCTTTTTGTTGAAAAGCTCAGGCTGTTCATTAAGCATTTGCGCAAGATTTGTAAGAGGACCGACGGAAATAACGGTTACGGAATCATCCTCCGCCTTTTTAAGAACAGATTCGTAGAATTCCGTTGCAGAAGCGGCATGAATTGCGCTGTTTTCATATTTGCAGTATTTCTTTGTTACAGGCTTATTGTATTTATCGCCGTCTTTGAGAATTTCATATCCCTTATGCTGACCGATTTTTATATCTTCATATCCGTAATGCTCCGCAATTGCACGGATTGCACCGTTGCCGTAAGGATTTGAAGTGCAGTTTGCAAAACCAAGGATTTTAACATCGTATTTCTTTGCCATTTCAAACAAAACAGCCATTGCACCCGCATCATCGCAGTCGGGTCCGATATCGGTATCAAAAATGACGTATCGGCGGCTCTCCATAATCGGCTCATAGGGAGATTTGCCGTAATTATCCTCCGCCTTTGACATTTTCACGGCATATTTTATAACCCACGCAACCAGAGCAACGGGAATAAGAATTGCCGCTGCAAGCACTATTTTTTGCATCGGGAAATAATCATAGATACCGTCTCCGAGAATTGTAAATAAAATTACTCTTGGGAGAATTCCTCCGAGAGAAACAAGAAAATAGTGGAGAAATTTCATTCTGACTGCGCCGAGAAGAAGGCTTACTATATCAATCGGAAATACAGGCAGAACACGGATAACAAAGATAGCGGAAAGCTTGTTTTTTTCCTGAAGAGAAAGAATCTTCTCTCCGTATTTGGTCTTTTCAAGCTTGTTTTTAACATAAGGTCCGCCCATTATTATGCCAAAAAGATAAGACGCGCTTACCTCTATGATTATTCCGACGGCATTGATAAGTATTGCCCAATGAGCAGGGAAACACATACCCACCGCAATATAAATAAGAGAAGCTGGAAGCACCAGAGTTATTGATTTAAGAAGATAAACTCCCCATATCGTGCCGACTGCAGCAAAAACACTCGAGCTTGAATCAACCAGCGCTCTTATATCTATGTTTTGCAAATCATCATATTTCCATATAATCAAGGCAATAATAAATACCGAAACTATTATTCTTGCCGCAAGACCAATTGCGTGCGAAGAACGAAAAAGCTTTTCCTTCATTTTATAAGTCCTCCCGATTATGTTACCGATATAATAATTATAATACTCTTTTTACGATTGTAAAGCAAAAAAACAATATTTTTTGTAGACAAACAAGTTTTAATATGGTATATTTAAGTTTATATATGATATAAATTCAGTCTGCTTTATTCAGCACTAACCTTCAGGAAGGAGGGTGTTACAATGACCGTTAAAGAAAAAATAGAAAGAGCTTCCGCTTCTGTAGCATTTGACGGAATTTACAAGTATGTAAAAAAGAACCCCGAAGAAAACATAATAAAGCTCATTGACCTTGCCCAGAAGCTTATGGGCGGTGCTTTCCCCGAGAAGAATTTCGATTCCTTCCGCAAAGCAATCAATGACCCTGAAAATGTTTGGCACACCTTTGCAATGAATATCATCAATGAGTGTGACGGCGGAGTTATAAAAAATATGCTTCTTGCGCTCGGTCTCGGTGCGGGTGTTAACGGCACAAAAGCAGTAAGGGCAAACAGAGAAAAATATAAATGTAACATTCCTTTTATTATGCTTTTTGACCCGACCAGTGCATGTAACCTGCGCTGCAAAGGCTGCTGGTCTGCCGAATACGGTCACAAATCAAACCTTTCCCTTGAAGAGATGAGAAGCATTCTTCAGCAGGGAACGGAGCTCGGAACGCATCTTTATATGCTCACGGGCGGTGAGCCGCTTATCAAAAAGAATGAAGTAATCACTCTTTGCCGTGAAAATCCCGACTGCGCTTTCCTTGCATATACAAATGCCACTCTTATTGACCGCAAGCTCTGCGAAGAAATGAAAGAGGTTGGCAATCTGGCTCTTGCTTTGAGCATTGAGGGAACGGAAGAAAGCAACGACGCAAGACGCGGCGACGGTGCTTACAAAACAACAATTGAAGCCATGGATTTGCTTAAGGAATACGGTTTGCTTTACGGCATTTCCGTTTGCTATACAAGTCATAATATTCCTTCTGTTACAAGCGATGAATTCCTTGACCTCATGGTAAAAAAAGGAGCAAAGTTCGGTCTTTATTTCAACTATATGCCCGTAGGCAAGGATGCGGTTGTTGACCTTATTCCCACACCCGAGCAAAGAGCATTTATGTATGACTGGGTTCGCAAGGTCAGAAACGGAAAAACAGGAAAACCGATGTTTATTATGGACTTTCAGAATGACGGCGAATATGTCGGCGGTTGCATTGCAGGCGGAAGAAACTATATTCACATCAATTCCGAGGGTGATATGGAGCCTTGCGTATTCATTCACTATTCCGATTCAAACATCAGAACCCATACCATTCTTGAAGGACTCAAAAATCCTCTTTTCCAAGCATTCTGGCACAACCAGCCATTCAATGACAATCATTTAAGACCTTGCCCGATGCTTGAAAATCCGCAGTGTCTGCGTAAAATAATCGCTGAAACAGGCGCAAAATCAACAGACCTCATTGAGCCTGAAAGTGCGGAAACACTTTGCTCTAAATGCGATAAATTTGCAAATGCCTGGGCACCGGTTGCCGAAGAGCTTTGGAACTCGCGAAATCACCCCCATCCCAAAACGCAGTATTACCGCGATACTCCCGAAGGAAAAGCAAAATAAAGCTATATAATATCAGAACGCTGAAGTTTTGTAACTTCAGCGTTCTTTTTTCTTTATTTACTCTTTTTTGCAGTTTTTTCTGCTCTGATTTTTTCAGCATATGCCTTTTCCTCTGCCTTCTTGCGTTCGATTTCGGCGGCGGCATCTGCCATTGCCTGTTCATGGCGAAGCTTTGCATCTTCGTACATTGCAGCAATTTCATCAAATCTTGCGTAATTATCGCTCTGTGTTATAAGCTTCTTTGCATTGATATAGGGCTTCGCAGCACGGTTATAAACAGAGTTTTCGTTTGTAGCCTTTTTGATTTCGGCTTCAACATTCTTCTGCTCCGCTCTGATTTTCTTGACAGCCTTCATATATTCATCAATTGCAGGCTTATCTTTTCTGTCTCTTGCAGCATAAAGCTTTTTATAGGTTGCTTCAAGCTCTTCTGCAAGCTTATCTTCTTTATCAAACAGAGTTTCAAATATGCCTGTATCAAATTCTTTTATGCCGTTCGGGAAATATTTATCGGCTGATTTTTTGGCATAAATAAAATCTTTCGCCTGCGAAACAGCTGCCTTCTTATATTCCTTTTCTTCGGATGTACCGCCGGGAAGAGCTTTTGCTGCTTTAAGCTCGGAAGCATCAAAATTATATATAGCCTCATAGCCTGCACTTGCGGTTTTGCGAGCCTCTTCAAGCTGCATCTTACCGAAGGAAGTATTAAATCTGTTCATCTCATCAATAACATACTTGGAAATTTCAAGATTCTGATTGAAAGCAACGGCATCTTTATATGCCTTTTTCGCAGCTTTCTTTTCTTCCTTGCCGGAAGCGTTTTTCTTTGCAGCCTTAAGCTCCTTGAGATTCTTGGGTTTCTTTCCGTTAAGCTCATTTGCTTCTTTGATTATTTCAATCGCTTCAACAAGATCTCTGTCCTTAAGAACACCGTTGCCGTAATCTTCAAACAGAGCACGGATTTTAAGAACCTTAATCATACCCTGCTGCTTGATTTCGGAGAGGTCATAGAAGAAATAAGGAACAACATTCAAAAATGCACCGAGAACAGAAACTGAAATCAGAACTCCGAAAATGCTTATAAATGTTTCTCTGTGATAAAGAACATTATATACATTAGTCGGGTCAAGAAGCTCACCCTCCTGAGCTACTATCTCAGGAAGAAGCTCTTTGAGCTTTGTTTCGTTGAAGCCGATCTTCTCATAAATAGCGGGAAGAACGGAGCTTGTTGCCATGGTAATCACGCTTCCGATAAGACCTACCGCAGCAAACATACCATCAATTCTTTCGCCTGTGATATACTGCTGATAGTCACGGATATCGCCATTAAGACTGGGAGTGAGAATATGTCCAAAAGAACCGAAAAGTGCATTAAACCACAGACATATCATAACGAGCCAGATCATAATGCTCATATCAACGTATTTTACTACGGGATAAACAAGTGCAATGAACAGAATATTCATTGAGTTTATTAAAATAAGGGTATTCTTTTTTCCTAATTTTTTAATTGAGAGAGGAGCGAGAAGCATACCCCAGAAAGAAGCGTTTCCGTAAATTGTAAACAAAAGAGAATATTCACCGCTTGAGCAAGCGTGCTGATAAGAATAGAGCCAGTTAAGAATGCTTCCGTAGGCACTTTCAAGGAAACCGAGCCAACCGGCAAGAGAAATAACCCAGAAATATTTGTTCTTTGCAACGGCACGGACCGCATCGATGAATTTAATCTGAACAACATGGGTTTTTGCCTGAACGATTTTTTCTTCTGTATTAACATAAACAATAACACTCAGAAGGAATCCGATAATGAGTATAGGAGGCCAGATATATCTGTAAAGTCTGATATCATTGAGGTTATTTGTTCCGATAATAGATGTTGCAAGAAGAGGAATAACTGCATTTGTTATTGTGGGAGCAAGTGAATCCGTAACCGACTTGATGGAGGAAACATTGGCACGCTCCTGAGTGTTGGGAGAAAGAACAACGATATAGTTATCGTATGCGTCATAAAGGAAATTATAGAAGAACTGGAAGCCAATATTGAAAAGAAGAACAACAACACATTTCATGAGCTGGCTTCCCATCTTTTCATAGGGCATCCAGAAATATCCGACCGCAAGAACAATGGTAGGAAGACCCATAGTCAGAATATACGGTCTGTACTTACCTTTTCTGTTTCGGGCATTATCGATTATGTAAGCTCTGAACATTGTCAGCGGGAAGCTGATAACAACCGCAAGAATGTATATAAAATACATATTCATCGGTTCAATACCTATAGTGTTGCCGACAAAAACATTTGTTGCCGAAAGCAACACACCGGATATACAGGTGATTATAAATTTAACACCTATTCCGCCGCCTGCAAGAGAAACGATTTCCTTAAAATTCATGTAGTTACCGAGAGGGGGTGTTTTCCAATAGGTTTTAACCTTGGAAATTCCCTCTTTTGCCATTCCGACCAAATTCATATTTTTCCTCCTGACAATTCATTTTATATAGATTTTATTATATCAAAACAAACAAAAAATTGCAACATGATGAAGCATTTTTGTTCGTAATTCAAATTTCTTTTTATCCTTGACGGCAAGCTGACATTTTGATATTATTAATATGTATATTATTTACAGGAGTGATTTTATATGGAAAATATAAAGCTTGCAATTGAAAATGCACAAACCGCTCTCGGTATCGAATTCGGTTCAACAAGAATAAAGGCTGTTCTTATCGGCAAAAACCATGAGCCTCTTGCTTCGGGAAGCTTTGACTGGGAAAACAGCTACGATAACGGAGTATGGACTTATCCCCTCGACCAAGTTTGGGAGGGTCTTCAGGGCGCATTTGCAAAGCTCAAGGCAAACGTTCTTGAAAAATACGGAGTTAAACTCACATCTGTCGGTGCACTCGGTATCAGCGGCATGATGCACGGCTATCTTGCATTTGATAAAGACGGAAATCTCCTTGCTCCTTTCAGAACATGGAGAAACACCATAACCGCCAAAGCCGCCGAAGAACTCAGCGCACTTTTTGATTTCAACATTCCCCAGCGTTGGAGCATTGCTCACCTTTATCAGGCAATTCTCAACGGCGAAGAACATGTTAAGGATGTTGACTTTATTGCAACTCTTGCAGCTTATGTTCATTGGAAATTAACGGGCAACAAGGTTATCGGCGTTGGCGAGGCATCGGGCATGTTCCCAATTGACAGCGAAACAAATGATTACGATAAGAAGATGCTTGCTCTTTTCTCTGAAAAGGTTGCACAGTTCCCCTGGAACATAGAAAATATTCTTCCCAAGGTACTCGTTGCAGGCGAAAACGCAGGCACTCTTACCCAAGAGGGCGCACTTCTTCTTGACCCCACAGGCGAATTCAAAGCAGGCATTCCCCTCTGTCCTCCCGAAGGCGATGCAGGTACAGGCATGGTTGCAACAAACTCCGTTGCCGTAAAAACAGGTAATGTTTCCGCAGGCACATCCATATTCCTTATGGTTGTTCTTGAAAAAGCACTTTCAAAGCTCTATCCCGAAATAGACATGGTTACAACCCCTGCAGGCAAGCCCGTTGCAATGGTACACTGCAACAACTGCTCGGGCGAAATTGATGCATGGGCAGGAATGTTCACCTCCATGTGCAAGGCACTCGGAATGGATATCAGCATTTATAATGTCCTCGACAAGATGTTTGAAAAAGCACTTGAAGGAGATAAGGACTGCGGCGGTCTTGTTGCTTATAACTATCTTTCAGGCGAAGTTATCACAGGTCTTGACAGCGGCAAGCCCCTGTTCTTCAGAGGCCCCGACAGCAAATTCACCCTTGAAAACTTTGCAAGAGTTCAGCTTTCATCCGCCGCTGCAACGTTGAGCATCGGCATGGAAATTCTCGCTGATGAAGATGTTAAGATTGACCGCATTCTCGGTCACGGCGGCTATTTCAAGGCTCCCGTTGCAGGTCAGAAAATCATGGGCGCAGCACTCAACGCACCCGTTTCGGTTATGAAAACTGCAGGCGAAGGCGGCCCCTGGGGCGTTGCAATCCTTGCCGAATATATGGTAAGCAAGGCTGAAAACGAAACTCTTGACGAATATCTTGAAAACAAGGTATTTGCCGGTCAGGATTCAACCGAAATCAAGCCCGACGCAGAAGATATCGAAGGCTTCAAGGCATTCCTTGAAAACTACAAGAAAGGTCTTGCTGCAGAAAAGGCTGCTGTTGATGCTTTTTAATCTCAAATTATGTTGACTTTTATGAAATAACAGAGTATAATATTGATCGTTCACAACAAATAGAATAGTAATATTCTATTTGTTGTGAATTGTTATTTTGTGTGCCGTTTGCGGCATTAATCAGAATTTCATGGCAGAATCCGCATTTACGGATTCTGCTTTTTTAGTGTAAATTATTCGTTTTACGGATTGATTTCGCTGTTGTGCAGACTCAAAAAATACATAGGAGAAAAAGATATGAGTCAGATCACAATCACAGCTCTGGTAATCTTTGCCGTCACTTATATCTTGATGATGGCATTCCAAAAAATCAGACCCTATGCCGCAGTCGGCGGCGCACTTGTATTCGTTGCCCTCGGTATTATTCAGGCTGTAAACCCCACTCTTTTCGGTGCAGACTTCTTTAACGTAGGCGATGCAACCTACAACTACGGAATTATGCAGGCACTCGGCGAAATCGACTGGAACGTTGTTATGATGATAGCGGGTACAATGGGCACGGTTTATCTTTTCATTGAATCAAAGATGCCGCAGCTTATGTCAGACGTTCTTATTTCAAAAATGCCCAATGTTAAATGGGCTGTTGTTGCACTTTCACTCTTTGCAGGCATTGTTTCCGCATTTGTTGATAACGTTGCAACCGTTCTTATGATTGCACCCGTTGCCCTTGCTTTCTGCAAAAAGGTTAATATTTCACCCGTTCCGTCAATCATCTGCATTGCAGTTTCATCAAATCTTCAGGGTGCGGCAACACTTGTTGGCGATACTACCTCAATTCTTCTTGCAAAACAAGCAAACCTTGACTTTTCCGATTTCTTTGTTGACAGCGGCAAGACCGGTATGTTCTGGGTTGTTCAGGCAGGCGCTATAGTCAGCGCTATTATCATTCTTTTAATGTTCAGAAAAGAAACAACCAAAATTGAGTTCAACAGCAGAACAAAGGTTGAGGACAAATTCCCGACCTTCTTGCTTCTCGGAACGGTTATCACTCTTATTGCTGTTTCATTTATTCCTTACAAAGACGGTGCTGCTCCCGGTCAGTTCTATAAGCCCGATGTCTCAAACGGTATTATCTGCCTTGCATTCTTTGCCCTCGGCATACTCCGTGAGCTTATAGTAAAAAAGAATGTTGAAATCGTTAAGCAGGCATTCAAAGAAATTGACTACTACACTATCGTTCTTCTCGTTGGTCTTTTCGTTGTTATCGGCGGTGTTAAGAGTGCAGGAGTTATCGATGTTATCGGTTCTGCAATCGCAAAGCTCGGTTCGGGTTCACCTTTCATCGTATTCACGATTATCGTTTGGATGTCCGTTATTCTTTCGGCATTCATTGACAACATCCCCTATACCGCAACCATGCTTTCAATCGTTCCCGTTATTGCAATGGATATCGGTGTTGAACCCAAGCTTCTCTATTACGGTCTGCTTTGCGGCGCAACACTCGGCGGCAACCTTACACCCATCGGTGCAAGCGCAAATATTGCAGGTATCGGTATTCTTCGCAAGGAAGGTCACGAGGTTAAAGCAACAACCTTTATGAAATACGGTGTTCCCTTCACTCTTGCAGCTGTTATTACAGGTTATCTTCTTCTTTGGGCAATCTGGGGTTAAAAATTTTTCGGAGCAGGCAAATTGCCTGCTCTTTTTCACTTGACAATATCGATATTCGATGTTAATATAAAACTGTGATTATCGATATTCGATAAAAGGTGGTGAAATGAATTGCCGAGAGTCAAATTTCAAACGCTGACAGAGCAGATGTTTTATATTCTGATATGTCTCAAAGACGAATGCTGCGGAACGGATATTATGGAAAAAGTCCGTGAAATAACAGACGGAAGAATAGTTATCGGTCCGGGCACACTGTATAACCTTCTTGAGCAATTCGTTTATGAAGAAATAATCTGCGAAACAAAAGTTGAGGGCAGAAAAAGAAGCTATATCCTGACGGAAAAGGGAAAAGAAACCCTTGAAAATGAATATAGCCGAATAAAAAAACAAGCGGATGACTACAGACGATTATTTGAGGAGGAGAAACGATGAAAGAAACAAAACGACGCATTGAGTTCTTTTCGCTTTATGACCACACAAATATCGAAAAACACCTTGAGAAAATGGCGGCAAAAGGCTGGCTGATTGAAAATATCGGTTCAACGTTCTGGAAATACAAAAAAATCGAACCGCAGAAGCTTCGTTTTTCAGTTGTTTATTATCCGAAAAAAGTTAACGAGGGTGTAATCGTTTCAGCCGACAGACAGAATTTTATTGATATATGTTCATCGGGCGGATGGGCATATGTTATAAACTATGGTCAGATGCACATATTCTGCACCAATGACGAAAACACTCCCCCGATTGAAACCGACCCCGAAATTCAGATTGAATGCATACATAAATTTGCCAAAAGCGATATTATAACCAACAACCTTGTTACCATCGGATGCTGCATCTTCTTGATTGCCTTCTGGGGATATCAAATGCTGAAAGAACCCGTGGTTATAATTACCGATGAATTTTGCAAAGTATGGTACACACCGTTCTTTATTGCTTTTTCAATTTATAACATATTCAGCTATTTATTATGGTACAGAAAAGCAAAAGCTTATGCAGAAAACGGTGAATTTACAGAAACGAAAAGAATATTCAATATCAACATTCTGTTTTGGTTACCTGTTTATTGGTTCAGCATCACGCTCGAAATTTTCACTCTCATAAGATTCAGATATGTGTTATTTATACTCGGTCTGATTGCTGCTGCAATTCTGCTTTATAAACTGTTCAAGGCATTAAGAAAAGCTATCGGAAATTCTTCAAAACTCAAGGATGAAACAAAGCAACTGTTAAAAGGTTTTCTTGCAGTTTATCTTGTCGTTGGTTATATTGCCGCAGGAATTTTTGCTTTTACTCTCATTCCGAAGCCTTATGAAAAGGTTGAAATCAGAAGCGAAATCACAGGCGAAACATATACCGTTTATCACGATGAAGGGGCACCTCTTGATATTTCCGAATTCATCGATATAGAAGATAAAACAGTTTCCCGTGAAAAATCTGTTGACGAAGCAATTCTATTAAAACAAACGGAATGGACAGTTTATTCTGTTAATGAAGAAGAATACAACAAAATCAGATACACCATAACCGACGTGCGCTTCACTCTGATTCTTGAAAAATGCAAGAATGAGCTGATTTATGACCAATACATATTTGGTTATAAAAAGCTTGATATCAATTCCGAATATGAAATATATCAAGCTGCCATCGATTCGGAACGTTGGTCGAATACTTTTGTTTTCAGCAACGGCAACAGAATAGCAGAGATTTATTTCAATTGGGAGCCTTCCGAAGAAGAGTTGCTCTGCGCTGCAGAAAAACTGATGAACGCAGATGTATAACAAAAGAGAGGTTGGAAAATCCAACCTCTTTCTCATTTTATTTTATAATATGTTATTCCGCTTACAACCAGAGAAACAACACCGGATATTGCCGATTTCAAAAACCACAGTTTTTTGAGGTTTTCAACAAAATAAACCTCTGGCGGTGCAGAAAGCTTTATCTGTGCTCCGGGAAAATATGAAATCATAAGATATACGGCAGCAAAGCAAAAAACGAGCACAGCAACATAAATAACTATCCTTTTCACTTTAAACAGCTCCTTTCAAACATTATTCGCTGAAAAGAGCAAAAGCACTCACTCCAAATTATAGTGCATTGGCTTCTCCTTAAGGAGAAGCTGTCACGGAGTGATTGATGAGGTGGTTGCAAAGCAACAAAAATTATTATTTTACACCTCAAGAGAAAGGCTTATGAAAAAATCCCGCATCTTTGGATGCGGGATTGATTCTTATTTATTACTGGTTGTCCTTGCCCTTGATTATGTCATTAATCATAATATAGAACTGGTCATCCTCAAAGCCGTTATCATTAGCCTTGGGAGCTTCTGCTGCAGGAGCTTCCTTAACTTCGTTCACTGCTGAACCGAAATGGGGAATGCTGGGTGCGCCTGCGGGTGCAGAGGGAGCAGCGGGTGCTGCTGCGGGAGCTGCAGGTGCTGCTTTGGGAGCAACAGAAGCTGCAGCAGGAGCAACGGGTGCTGCTGCGGGTGCTTTAGCTGCTGTGTAGAAGGGGTTTGCGGGAGCAGCGGGTGCTGCTGCCTTGGGAGCTTCCTGTTGGGGCTTTGAATCAAAGCCTGTTGCGATAACAGTAATAACCATTTCATCGTCAAGGTCGGGATCAAATGCGATACCCCATGTGATGTTGGCATCTTCATGTGCCTTGGCGGTGATGATTTCTGCTGCATTTTCAACATCTTCAAGGTCAACATCGTCAGAAGCGGTAATGCTTATGATAACGCCCTTTGCGCCTGCGATTGATGTTTCAAGAAGCGGGCTGGAAACCGCTGCGTTTGCTGCTGTTTCTGCCTTGTCCTTGCCCTTTGCTCTGCCTACGCCCATGTGAGCATAGCCAGCATCCTTCATAACGCTTGTTACGTCTGCAAAGTCAAGGTTAATGAAGCCGGGAACCTTAATAAGCTCCGAAATGCTCTTAACGCCCTGAAGAAGAACTTCGTCTGCCTCTGCGAATGCTTCAGCGATAGTCTTCTTTCTGTCATCAATAGCACGAAGTCTGTCGTTGGGAATAACGATAAGGCTGTCAACATGCTCTGCAAGCTTTGCGATACCATCCTGTGCAAGAAGCATTCTTCTGCGGCCTTCAAACTTGAAGGGCTTTGTTACAACGCCGATGGTAAGGCAGCCCATATCCTTTGCAACCTGTGCAATAACGGGAGCTGCGCCTGTACCTGTGCCGCCGCCCATGCCGGTTGTGATGAATACCATATCTGTGCCCTTAAGAGCATCAGCAATGGAATCTCTGCTTTCTTCTGCAGCTTTTGCGCCGATTTCAGGCTTACCGCCTGCGCCCTGACCGTGAGTTGATTTTTCGCCGATCTGGATTTTATGAGTAGCCTTGGAGTGAACAAGAACCTGCTTGTCTGTATTAACGGCGATAAATTCTGCGCCGAGAACGCCTGAAGTTATCATTCTGTTAACGGCGTTACCGCCGCCGCCGCCGACACCGATTACCTTTATCTGAACCGCACTCTCAAAATCATTATCAATTTCAAATGCCATTGGTATGACCCCCTGTAGTTTTATTTTTCCTTATAATACTGAATTATATTACCATGTATTTGTAAAAAAAACAAGAATAAATTAAAAAAATATTGCTAATTTAATGTTTTTTTTACAATTTATATATATTTTTCATTATATTTCCGTTTTATTCATCGTTTTCATCTGTTTCAGGCTCATTTACGCCTTCATCTTCGGCATTTTCCTCTTCGGATGCCTCGGGTGCGTAATTCTCAATATAATACATAACCTCGGGAACATCCTTCATATCCGAAGGATTGAAAACCGCTTCGGTAACAATCGACAAATCAATAGCGCCGAACTGGAAGGGGTCAATTGTATTCTCGCTGTTGATAACCTTGTTACCGAGCGAAAGCTTTGAAGGCAAATCCGAACTGTTGCCGAGATTGAGAACGATTCTGCCCTGATAGATAAGATATATATCAGATGTATCCGCAACATTGATAAGATCAATATCTTCGGTTTTATTTTCGGTGATTGCTCCGGTTATTTCAAGAAGAAGATTGAGTGTTTCATCAACAAACTCATCTTTCTTTTCGCCCTCCTGAAGAACATCAAAGGCGGCGATTTCACCTACATCCGCCTTATAAGGCACCGCACCGACTATAAGTGCAACATCATTCGGAAGCTTTCCTGAAATTTCAAGCACCTTGAGGTTGCCGTTTGTTATTGCATAAAGCCCGTTTGACATACCGATTGCAAATGCCTTTTCGGTGGCTTCATATCTGATAATTATACCGTCGGGAAGCTTTTTTGTAAGCTTTACCTCATCGGTATAAGGAAGAAGCTTTTCTATTTTCTCCGCTGCTTCGTCAAGGTCTGCAAAAAGCAGATTTTTGCCCATAACTATACCGCTTGCGGAAATGATTTCCTCATTTGTATATACATCTGCACCCTCTACCGTAAAGGATTTAACCTTAAAAACGGTAAGGAGCAAAACAGGGCTGACTGCAACACATAAAACCAGTAAAAAACCTATTGCCACAATCGCCTTTCTTATTCTTCTTTTTCTTTTGAGCTGCTTAATTCTTATCTGTCTTTCTTCGGGTGTTAATCTGCGCTCTGTCCCCTGCTGATTTTCTCTGTTCATTATTTATCCCGCCATTTTCATTCTCTTTTTATTTCTGCTCCGAGAGCCGAAAGGCTTTTTTCCAACGCCTCGCAGCCCCTGTCAATATGATGAATTTCATCCACAACCGTTTTACCGTCCGCTCCGAGAGCGGCAACCGCCAACGCACATCCTCCGCGCAAATCACTTGAAGATACATGTGCTCCGCGGAGCTTTTTTACGCCCTCTATAACGGCAACTCTGCCGTCCTCAACTCTTATGTCAGCACCCATTTTGATAAGCTCGGGCACATGTCTGAAACGATTTTCAAATATTTTCTCGCTTATAATGCTTGTTCCCTTTGATTTTGCAAGCATTGCCATTATTATTGCCTGAGAGTCCGTAGGAAATCCCGGATATGGCATTGTTCTTACGGATTTCACCCTCAAGAGCCTTTCCGGCGCTTTTATGATAAGCTCATTATTATTTACCGAAATTTCACAGCCCGTTGTTTCAAAAACAGGAACAACAGGTGAAAGATGCTCCATGCAGACTCCATCAATTGCCGCAACGCCTCCTGCAGATGCAGCGCACGCCATAAACGTTGAAGCAACAATTCTGTCGGGAATAATCGTATGCTCCGCAGAGCGAAGCTTTTTTTGCGATTTTATTCTGATAACGCTTTGCCCTGCGCCGTAAATTTCAGCACCGCATGCCTTCAGAAATTTTGCAAGGTCAACGATTTCGGGTTCTCTTGCAGCATTTGTGATAACGGTTTCTCCGCTTGCACCCATTGATGCAAGCATGATATTTTCAGTTGCGCCGACACTCGGGAATGCAAGCGTTATATTTGCTGCGCAAAGACCGTCTGTTTCACATTGAAGCAAGCCGCCGCTTTCATTTATATAAGTGTTCATACTTCTTAACGCCGATAAATGAAGGTCTATGGGACGAAGTCCTATTTCGCAGCCGCCCGGTGATGTAACACACGCCGCTCCGAAGCGGGCAAGCAAAGCCCCGAGAAAAACAATTGATGATCGCATCTCACGCATCAGCTTCTCGGGAATATCAAATCTGTTCGCACACGAGGCATCAACAATAACAGTATGCCCCTCCCGCTTAATCTTACAGCCGATATGCTCAAGTATTTTCAAAGCCGCCGTAACATCGGTCAAATCCGGGCAGTTATGTATAATGCTGATTCCGTTAACGGTTACGGCTGCAGAAAGAATGGGCAGCGCACTGTTTTTGGAGCCCTGCAGTGAAACCTTTCCGTCAAGCTTTTTACCGCCGCTTATAACTAATCTTTCCATTACCCACACTCCTTTTGCTCTGTTCCCATATTATTCAAAGAGCGTGGATAATGTGATTATTTTACTATTTCACAAAGAGTTTCATAAATTCTTGCCGTTGCATCAATAACAGCCATCTCTCTTGCGTTCTTGCCGATATTTTCAAGCTTTGCTCTGTCGTGAATAAGCTCGTTTACCTTTTCGGTTATCGATTCGGCATTCAAATCCTTTTCTTCAAGTATAACCGCCGCACCGTTTTCAACAAGCGCCATGGCATTATGATACTGGTGATTTTCGGTTACATAAGGCGAAGGAATCAATATCGAGGGCTTACCCAATGCCTGAAGCTCACTCAAGGTGCTTGCACCCGAACGGCCTATAACAAGGTCAGCCGCAGGAAGGCACTTGGGAATATCAATATACTCAACTATTCTTACATGAGTGTTCTTTTTGAGGTCAACTCCCTTTTCTTCAAGCTCATGCTTGAAATCGCCGCTGTTTTTACCCGTTGCATGAAGAAATACGCAATCGTTATCCTTATACTTATTGATGATAAGATTCATAACGGCATCGTTAACGGGCTTTGCACCAAGGCTTCCGCCCATTGAAAGAATGAGAGGTTTATTATCATTCAAACCAAGCTCGGCACGGGCAAAATCTCTGTCACCCTTAAGAATATCTCCTCTTATGGGCAAGCCCGTAAGCACGCAGGGATTTTTTGATTTTATATGCTTTTCCGCCTGAATTGCTGTAAGCATTACCCTGTCAACCTTGCCTGCAAGAGCTTTGTTTGTAACTCCGGGGAAAGCGTTCTGCTCATGGATTGCGGTGGGAATACCCATTTTGGCTGCCATTCGGAGAACAGGACCGCTAACATATCCTCCAAAGCCTATAACAAGGTCCGGCTTGAAATCCTTGATTATCTTTTTAGCCTGCGATGAGGATTTCAGAAGCTTGGAAAGTGTTCCGAAATTATGCTTTATTGCATTGGGAGAAAAGCTGCGCCAAAATCCGCTGATTTCAATTGTGCGAAGCTCATAGCCCGCTTCGGGAACAAGCCTTGCTTCCATTTTATCCGCTGTTCCTACAAAAACTATTTCTGCAGAGGGATGCTTTTCTTTTATGTAGCCAGCGGTACCGAGAGCAGGATTTATATGACCGCCCGTACCGCCTGTTGCGATAAGAATTTTTTTATTATCAAGCATTATTTGGTCTTCCTTTCGCCGTTTCTTGAAACTGCAAGCACCATACCCATTTCAATCAGCAGCATAACAAGAGATGTTCCGCCATAGCTGAAAAACGGGAGGCTGATACCCGTGTTGGGAACGGTTGACGTAACAACCGCTATATTGAGAGCAGCCTGCAAACCTACCTGGAAACTGATACCCATTGCGAGCATTGCTTCAAATCTGCTTCTTGCACGCAGACCTATAACAAAGCCTCTGCCGACAAGAAGAATAAAGAGCAAAATTATAAGAATGGCTCTTGCAAAGCCGAGTTCTTCGCATACAACTGCAAAAACAAAGTCATTCTGAGGCTCGGGAATATACATATGCTTCTGCTTGGAGTTGCCGAAGCCGAGACCGAAAAGTCCGCCCGAGCCGATGGCATAAAGCGATTGCAGACTTTGCCAGCCCGAACCCGTTGCCTCATCGCCCGTAAGCTCTTCTCCCGTGAGGAGCTTGAGCCAAATACGAATTCTTTCGCTCGCATATCCCTCAAGGAATTTATCCGCATTGAGAACAAACCATATTCCGGCAATCAAAACAAGTGCAATAATTCCCGCATAGAAATACCACGGTATTTTTATGCCGCCGAAATACATTGTTGCAACACCGATACCGAGAATAAGAAGTGTTCCCGAAACATGGTTTTCTTTATAAACAAGAATACACACAAGACCGATTACCGCTATATAAGGAACCATCATCCATGCTGTTTTTTCAACAAGCTTATGATATCGTTCCATACTGA
Organism: Clostridia bacterium; assembly: GCA_017466365.1. Taxonomy (GTDB): domain Bacteria; phylum Bacillota; class Clostridia; order Oscillospirales; family Acutalibacteraceae; genus CAG-177. Next base: position 89,642 of record JAFTUG010000007.1, read on the forward strand.
ACGCAAGGAACATTATTATGGCAAGCTTTGCTATTTCCGAGGGTTGGAAGGTTCCGACCAAAGGAACCGAAATCCATCTTTTGAACTGTTCTTTACCCGGAATTACGGCTGGATTAATGAGAACATATACCAAAAGAAATAATGCAATAATCAGGATTACCGATGAACTGTCTCTGAAAACATCTGTTTTTATATGAGAAACCGCAATCATCAGCGCCAGTCCGAAAATTGCAAACAAAGCCTGCTTTTTAACATAGAAATAAGCATCAAATTCAGCATCGGCATCGTACATCGCATTGACATAGCTCGCCGAAAACATCATTATGATTCCTACTGTAAGAAGTGCGATTACAAGAGCAAAAAAAGTTATATCCATTGAGCCTTTAGAGAATAAATCCCTGATTTTTTTCTTGCCCGAAAAAATATCCCTTATGAGGTAAAAAACCCCAAAATGAGCTAAAGCTTCACTTTTGAGTTTTGAATTATCCAAACTCCCTTCTCCTTTCTAACGAAATACATATCCGCCGAAATACATTACGGCAACAGCCGCCGCTCCTCCCAGAGCATTGACCAACGTAAAGGTCAGAACGATTTTCTTATCGCTCCAACCGCATAATTTAAGATGATGCTGAACGGGTGCAGACTTAAGCAAAGGCTTACCGCCCGTTTTCTTATAATATATAATCTGCAAAATATCGGAAGCGCCGATAACGAAATAAGAAAGTCCCGATAAAAGCAGAATAAACGGGCAGCCGATTGCATATGAAAGCGCAATAACCGCTCCGCCGAGAAACATCGTTCCCGTTTTGCCCGTCAAAACCTTCGCAGGGTTTTTATTCCATAAAAGAAATCCGATGCTTGAGCCTGCAAGAGCGGCAGACATTACCGAAAATCCGAAAAGACCTTTTAAGGCGGCAATCAAGCCAAGAGAAACCGCCGCCGTAAAGGTCAAGCTGCCGCACAAACCGTCAACCCCATCCGATATATCGACGGTATTGATTGCGGCATAAATCATCAAAATTCCTGTTATCCAATAAAAGAATCCCGGCTCGATATTGCCAATAAAAGGAATGAACATATAAGGCTTTCCGTTCATGCCCATATAAAGCGCCGTAAGATATGCAAGTATCACAAAAAACTGCATCACAGTTTTCTGTTTTACCGTAAGACCGAGATTCTGACGTGTTTTTATTTTGAAATAATCATCAATGAAGCCAACGAGCGAAAATGACAAGGCCGTAAGCAATCCGCTCCAAAGCTTTGTATACATTTCCTGACCGACAAGACTACCCGAAGCAGCTATATCTCCGCCGGCAATTTTATCTGTTAAAACTGCAAGAACAACAGCCGTAACAGTACCGACAGCAAGCATTATTCCGCCCATTGACGGTGCTGCTTGTTTTATAGTCTTTCGTTTTTCTTCAAACAGAACAAATTCCTGACCGAATTCAAGCTTTCCGAGCCACGGGATAAGGCTAAAGCCCAAAACTCCCGTTACCGCAAAACCTGCTATTCCCGCAACAGCAATAACCGCAAAAACACTCATTTTTCAAGAGCCTCATATACGGAATAAATAACATCTTCAAGCTTCATTCCTCTGCTTGCTTTAAAAAGAACCGCATCCCCTTCCTCAAGGCAGGAAACCAGCTCTTCAGCAAGCTTGCTTTTATCATCAAAACTTTTAACGCAGGAAATATTTCCGTCGATTGCACCCTTTGCCGTATGCAGAGAGCGTTCCCCGTAAGTAAACACGGCATCAATTCCGTTTTCGGCAGCCTTTAAACCTACTCCGTAGTGAGCAGTTTCGCTTACAGCTCCAAGCTCAAGCATATCGCCGATTACAGCAATTTTCCTTTTTGAGTTCATACTTCCCAGCACAGCAAGAGCAGCCGCCTGCGAATCGGGGCTAGCATTATAGCAATCCTCGATAAACGTTATACCGAATTTTTTATTGATTCTCTGGCGCATTCCTGCAGGCACATAGCTTTTCAGCGCTTCAAAGCCTTCGAGTGGTTCAATTCCGAAAAACGAACCTGCCGCAACTGCAGCCAGCGCATTGTAGACATTATGGCGGCCCGGGAAAGGCAGGCTCACCCTGCCCGAACCGCCTTTGAAACCGAAAGTCAAATCGATTTCGTTTTCTTTGGAGGTTATTTCAAATGCCTTAAACATTGATTTTTCATTATCAACACCATAATAGGTCACGGGATGCGTGCCCGGACGAACGGTAATCAGCATATCGTCATCGGCGTTTAGAATCAGCGGTGCATCAGCTTTCATTCCGTGAAGAATTTCAAGCTTTGCAGAAAGAATACCCTCTCTCGAGCCGAGCTTTTCGATATGCGAAACACCGATATTGCTTATAATCGCAACATCGGGTTTTACAGCTTTGGTCATTCTTGAAATTTCTTCAAAACCGCTCATTCCCATTTCGATAACCGCTGCCTCATGCGCCTTTTCGAGCCTGAAAAGAGTAAGAGGAACACCGATTTCATTATTGAGATTACCCTCATTTTTGAGAGTGTTATATTTAGAGGACATAACCGCATGGGTCATCTCCTTTGTGGTTGTTTTGCCTACACTTCCCGTTATTCCTATAACCGGAATTTTGAAAAGGCTTCTGTAATATCCCGCAAGGTCAAGAAGTGCCTGACGGGTGCTTTCAACAAGAATCTGGTTTTCTCCGAGTCCGCAGTCTTTTTCGCAAATAACGGCTTTTGCACCGTTTTCGATTGCCTTTGCCGCAAAATCGTGACCGTCAAAATTCTCTCCCTTAATGGCAATAAAAAGACTGCCCGGGGTTATTTTTCTTGTATCGGTGCATACACAGTCAAATTTTCCTTCAAGAGCACTTGAGGAATTGACTGCCGCCGCAGCCTCTTTAAAAGTTAAGGGTAACATTTACTCACGCCTTTTCAGAAAGAATTTGAGCTACTGCTTCTCGCTCATCAAAATGGATTTTACCGCTTGCAAGAACCTGATAGGTTTCCTGACCCTTGCCTGCAAGCACAACAACATCCCCCGCATTTGCGGCATCGAGAGCCTTTTTGATTGCCCCCTTACGGTCGCTGTCAACAATAACCTTTGCTCCGCCTTTACCGACACCCGACATAATATCCTCAATAATCAAATCGGGGTCTTCGCTTCTCGGATTATCCGATGTAATAACCGCAACATCGGAAAGCCTTACGGCAATTTCACCCATAATCGGGCGTTTCGTTTTATCTCTGTCACCGCCGCAGCCAAAAACGCAGATAACCTTGCCGTCGGTTATTTCACGGACACAACCAAGAACATTTTCAAGTCCGTCCGGAGTGTGTGCATAGTCGATGAGGATTGTATAAGGCACATCGGCAGGAACAACTTCCATTCTGCCGGGAACACCCGTGCAAAGCATGAGAGCATCAAGAACAGCTCTGAAATCCATTCCCATTTCAATAAGACATACTGCCGCACCCATTGAGTTATAAACTGAAAACTTGCCCGGCACAGCAAATTTTACTCTGCCGATATTGGAATTGCTTACAAGCTCGTATTTTACACCTGACGAAGAAATGCGGATATTCTTTGCGGAATAATCGCATTTATCGTTATTGACAGAGAAGGTAACCTTTCTGCAATCAAGTCCGTCGGTCATAAACGGTGCACTTTCATCATCGATGTTCATAATCGCAAGAGAAGAATTTTCAAAAAGCTTACGCTTTGCCGCCATGTAATTTTCAAATGTGCCGTGATAGTCAAGATGGTCCTGCGTAAGATTTGTGAATATCGCCGCTTCAAAATGAACTCCGTCAACTCTGTGCTGATCAAGCGCCTGGGATGAAACCTCCATAACGCAGTATTCACAGCCTGCCTTTACCATTTCATCAAAGAGCCCGAAAAGCTCATAGCAATCAGGAGTTGTAAGCGCCGCAGGGTACTCCTTATCGCCTACTATATTTTTAACGGTACCGATAAGACCTGTCTTGTGACCCATTCCGTCAAGGACGGATTTGAGAATAAAGCATGATGTTGTTTTTCCGTTCGTTCCCGTAACGCCTATTATCTTAAGCTTTCTTTCGGGATGACCGTAAAAAGCTGCACAAATATGAGCATATGCGCTTCTTGTGTTTTCAACAAGAATCTGATTTTCAAGACCGAGATCCTTTTGAACAACAACCGCTGCAGCTCCGTTTTCAAGAGCCTCTGCAGCTTTTGTATGGCCGTCAAAATGCTTTCCCTCAATGCATATAAATATGCAGCCTTCACTCACCTTTGCCGAATTATCGGTTATGAACGTGATATCCCTCTCTCCGAAGCTTATGCTTTTCCCCAAATCCGCTGCAATCTGATTAAGCTTCATCTTCTGTCCTCCTAAAAGCAGGGTTTTACCCTGCATAGTCATTTACGTCCTTATCGGACTTAAAGTAAACCGTGATTGTTTTACCGTATTCAACTTCCGTACCGGGTTCTTCGCTCTGGTCATAGGAAACAAGCTCTCCCGCATTCAAAGCATTGCCCGATATCTTAATATTTAAACCTGCCGCAAGGGCATATTTGTTCGCCTGCGAAACCGTCATCTGTCTTAAATCCGGAACAGTTGCCGTAAGTCTTTCGGCATCATTTTCAGTATAAAGCACAACTATACCGTTTTTGGGCATTGTCTGCTGATATGCAGGCATCTGGGCGGTAACTGTTTCGCCGTTGCCGACTGTTTTAACCTCATAGCCGTCCTGCTTGAGCATTGCTCTTGCCTCACCGATTGTCATTCCGATAAGATTCGGAGCGGTAACATCAAGCATAGCAAGCTCTTTTTCGGTATACTGTCTTTCAACATTCAGATATTCGAGAGTCTTTTCGATAACCTGGGCTGCAACGGGAGCGCAAATCTGTCCGCCGTTAATCTGTCCCACAGGCTCATCGACAAGAATGAGAATTGCAATCTTTGCATCATTTGCGGGAGCAAAGCATCCGAACGAAGAAACATATTTGCCCTTATGGCCGAGCTTCTGGGAAGTTCCCGTTTTACCTGCTACTCTGTAGCCCGAAACATATGCATTTTTACCCGTACCTATTGAAACAACCGCTTCCATCATTTCCGCAACGGTCTGTGCGGTTTTTTCCGAAACAACCTGTCTTTTAACGGTAGGCTGTGTTTCTTTTATAACATTTCCGTTTTCGTCAAGCTGTTTTGCGATAAGATACGGTGTCATCAGCTTTCCGCCGTTTGCAATCGCACTCATTGCGGTAATCATCTGTATGGGAGTAACCTGGAAGGACTGACCGAATGATGAACTCGAAAGCTCAACAATTCCCATATCCTCAAGTGCATGGTAGGTTACGCCTGCAACGGGTGTACTTTCAGCAGGAAGGTCGATTCCCGTTTTTTCGGTAAATCCGAAGGCTTCAAAATATTCGTAAAACTTCTCTATGCCAAGCTTCTGACCGACTGTAATGAAGAACGGGTTGCAGGAATTCATAAGTCCCTGCTGGAAGGTTTGCATTCCGTGGCCTGTTCTTTTATGGCATTTGATTGTCCAGTCGGAAACCTGAATTCTGCCCGAGCAGTTGTATGTAGTTTCAAGCGTTGCAACGTTTTCTTCAAGGCACGCAGCTGCCGTTACGATTTTGAAAACCGAACCCGGCTCATAGCTGTCGCTTACAATAAAGTTTCTCCATTTTGAATAAAGGAGAGCATTTCGCGCTTTGCTTTTTTCCGAGGAATCCTTGTATTCGTCAAGAGCCGATTGCTCCGACTCGGTAAGACCTTGCGGACTGTTAAGGTCATAGTTCGGCATGGATGCCATTGCAAGAATTGCGCCCGTATCAACATCCATTACTATGCCGTAAGCACCTGCGCCCTTTGAGTCAACATAAGCCTGCTCAAGAGAATCCTCAAGGTATCTTTGAATAACCTCGTCTATGGTCAAAACAAGGCTCGTACCTTGAGTTGCATCGTAGTAGGTTTCAAATTCCTGGCTCATTACGTCACTTTTACCGTTCTGCGCCGTTATAATTCTGCCCGGAGTACCTGTAAGAGCGCTGTCATATTTAAGTTCGATTCCCGACCTGCCGATATCATCCGTTCCCGTAAAACCGATAACGTTTGAGGCAAGAGTTCCGTAAGGATAGTATCTTTTAACATCGGGGTCAATTCCGATTGCCGAGCTGTAATAAATCTGCTTCTCTTCCTTCTCGAGAACACCATCCTCGTTTTTCTCGAAAACATCATATTTATATGCCTGACCCATAAGATTGGCTATTGCTTTTTTTTCTTCAAATTCTATCTGTCTTTTAACAACAAGATAAGCATAGCCGCTTTTATCAGCTTTTTCTTTTATGCTTTCAAATTCAACGCCCGTAATTTCAGAGAGCTTGCGGCAGAGGTCATTTTTAAAATCCTCATTCTCTGTCAGCGTTTTTGCGTTGGGCTTTATATAAACCTTCCAGACCGATGCACTTTTTGCAAGCACAGTTCCGTTTGCATCATATATTATTCCTCGCTCTGCCGATATCTCTGTATCGTGGAGCTGATTTTTCTCCGCCTGCTCTTTATACTGTTCGCTGTCAACAAGCTGAATTCTTGCAAGATTGACAGATGTTACGCCGAAAATACCGACCGACAGCAAAAGAAATACGGTCAGCGCTCTCAAAAACAGTCTTCTTCTCGGAGATACCTTATTCAAGACATTTCTTCCTTTCTTCAAGCTAAAAATACAAATAAATAAACGCTGCCCCAAAAAAACAGCATGCAAAATCCACGATTCCCGACAAACTTTGCATCGGAAACGATTTCTGCATCCGTATAATTGAGACAGCCTTGACTATAACTCTTTTATGTATATGCCGTTCACAGCCGTGCATATGCAAGAAAAGCGGACAAAACACCGCTGTTATTTTCAGTCAGCTGATTTTGCCTCTTTATTTTCCACAGCTTTTCCGCCCGCTACAACAACCCGGTCGCCATCCGTGTTACCGAAGTAGTGTATTTGGTAGCGTTCAAGCTTATGCATACCCAAAACAGAAACCGCATATTCATCAACCTTATCAAGGGAAACTGCCGAGTTAAGCTGCATCAGAAGTCTTGTGTTTTCACTCTGTGCTTCGCTTATCTTAAGCTCCCATTCGTGCACATCTCCCTCAAGAGTTACCAATGAAATCTTGGAGAAAAGCACGGAGCCGAAAAGCAAAATAAGCACCGCAGAAACAAAGAACAGCTTAACTGCACGAAGAGCAGAGGCTACAGACTCACGGCGAATTTGAGCCGCCGTTTTCGGCTTCTTCTGCACGGGCTTTTCTCTTTCCGGTTCCTGCACATTCGGTTTCAGCGCAGGTAAATCAAACAGCGATAAATCCAGAGCTTCACTGCGGTTATATTCTGTCATCCTCTGACCCTCCTTTCAAAAGTTAAATTATAGTCTTTTAAACAATTTTTTCAGCCGTTCGCAATCTTGCGCTTCGGCTTCTGTTGTTATCGGAAACCTCTCCCGAGCTTGGCGCAACCGCCTTCATTACCTTTGCACGGGGTGATTTTCCGCAAACACATACAGGAAAATTTTTCGGGCAGGTACAGCCCTTTGCAAACTCCGCAAGCTGTTTTTTAACCGTTCTGTCCTCAAGAGAATGGAAGGTTATAATACTCAACCTGCCGTTTTTATTAAGGCAATCAAACATATCCTCAACAGCATTGCCGAGTCCGTCCAATTCACCGTTCACATAAATCCTTATTGCCTGAAATGTTCTTCTGGCGGGATGCGAATCCCTCTTTGCCGCTGCAGGCATTGCGGATTTGATTATTTCCGAAAGTTCAAGGGTTGTTTCTATCGGCTTTTCCGCTCTCGCTTTCACAATTGCTCTCGCTATGGACGGAGCAAATTTTTCTTCTCCGTACTCATAAATAATTTTTCTCAATTCATCCTGCGAAAGTGTGTTCACCGCCTGCGCCGCACTCATTCCTTCAAGGCTCATTCTCATATCGAGCGGAGCATCATGGTGGAATGAAAAACCTCTTGACGGCTCATCAAGCTGATGAGAGCTGACTCCGAGGTCGGCAAGAATACCGTCAACCCCGTCAATATCAAGAGATGCAAGTATGTTTTTTATGTTAAAAAAATTATCGTGAACAAGAGTTACGCATTCAAACGGTGAAAGTCTTTCCTTAAGCGTTGCTATCGCTTGAGGGTCTCTGTCTATGGCAATCAGTCTGCCGCCGTCAAGACGCTTTGCAATTGCCGTTGAGTGACCGCCTCCGCCCGAAGTGCAGTCAACATAGATTCCGTCGGGCTTTATATTAAGCGAATCTATACTTTCTTCAAAAAGAACGGGAATATGTTTAAATTCCGATGCTTTAATTTCTTTCATCGCCCTATCCCCGTCAATTATAATCCATGAAACTCAAGTCAAAGCTTGCACCGCTGTAAGCAGATGTTGTTTCAACCCATGCATCATAGTTCCAGAGTTCAACTCTGTTCATAATTCCTACAACATAAACATCCTCGGTGAGATTGGCGTATTTTTTGAATTCATCACCGATTGTGATTCTGCCCGATTTATCAACGCTTGCCTTATCAACTCTGTTTGCAAGCCAGCGCTGCGCGGCAATAAGCTGTGTACCCGAAAGCTTCGAGGTGAACTTTTCGTTAAAAGCCTGCCAACTGTCCTCCGACATAAGAAGAAGGCAAGGCTCCTCATGTATGGATTTGAGAATATAAACCGTAGCACCGAGTTTTTCTCTGAACGAAGGAGGTATAGCCATTCTGTTAACCTGGTCGAATTTTCTTATTTCTTTTCCGCAGGTTGAAAAATCCACAATGCCTCCTCCTTTCTGATAAAGCTCTTTTTTCTTCTTCGGAATTTTTCTTTCCCCTTAAGTCCCCAAAACAATCCTTTTGCACCCTTAAGTAAACACATTATAACGTGAAAACGTAAGAATAGCAAGGGTTTTTTTGAAAAAAATCAAAAATTTTTCAAGTTTTTTTAATTCCGAACAAGAAGTTTGAGAAGAGTAATTTTCGGCATTGTGCAGAGCATAAAATCCAACCACAAGATATAGTTTTCGAGCCGAAAAAACCGCCCGAAATATATCGGACGGCTATTTTCACGATGTGAGTATCAGCATATCCTCCGGGCTTATATCGGGCTGCAATGCACAGTTTATTGCAAGCGAGGTGAGTTTTGCGGCTCTTTCTATCATCAAATCTATTTCCCTCGGAGTTACCATCATGTTTTTGGCAGTATCGGACACGTTTTCGGTGCCGTTTTCATTCCCGATGCAATCCATAATCAGCGTTGCTGCATCCACAACAGTAGGCACTCCTATAGATATAACCGGCACACCTATGGTTTTTTCGCTTATCTCCTGCCTTGAATTTCCGACTCCCGAGCCGGGCACAATTCCCGTATCACACATCTGAATTGTTGTACCGAGGCGGTCAACGTTTCTTGCAGCAAGCGCATCTACCGTTATTACAACATCGGGTTTCAGTGTTTGCACAACGCCTTTAATTATCTCCCCTGCCTCTGCGCCCGTTTCTCCCGTAACTCCCGTTGCAACAGCACTCACACATCGCAGCCCCGAAAGACCGGTTGAGCGCAGCAATTCACCTGTTATATGCCTCGTTGCAAAAATCATGGATGCACATTTTGGTCCGAGTGCATCAGGCGTTATGCTCATATTCCCGAGACCCGCCACAAGCACGCTTCCTCTTTGCGGTATAATCCGTCTTATCTCCTTTGATACCGATTCAAGACTGTCATCTATAAACTGTGCGTGGCGCGCAAACGGAGTAACTTCAACGGTAACATATTTTCCGATTGGTTTTCCTACCGTTTTCTTGCCCTCGTCATTCAAAACATCAATTCTCGTTATTTTCGCATTGTTCTCCTTGAAAACCTCCATTTTTACTCCGCCGAGCGATTTTTTATCCAGATTTTCACATCTTTCGAGCGCCAAGTCAGTTCTGAAATTCATATTTTAAATTACCTCTTGATTTTTTTCTCAATATTTAGTATTATAAATTGCAAATCTTTTAAACATTTTTCAAAAACTTCTTGCAATTATTGAAAAAATGTGTTATCATAATCACCTGTATGAAGAAGGAGGTGTCGTTATGCCCAATATTAAGTCAGCTAAAAAAAGAGTTATAGTTAACAAGACCAGAGCTGCAAGAAACAAGTCACGCAACACAGCTCTTAAGACTGCTATCAAAAAGGCTCATGCAGCCGTTGAAGCAAACTCACCCGAAGCAAATGCACTTGTTAAGGAAGCTATTAAAAAGGTTGATCAGGCTGCTGCTAAAGGTCTTATCCACAAGAACAATGCTGCTCACAAGAAGTCAGCCCTCGCACAGCTTGTTAAATAAGCTGTTTTAAAAATTCAAAATTTTACTGAATGACCGTGGTTGTAAATTTTTTATGACCACGGTTATTAAGTTATTGACATTCCATGACAATTAAGATATAATTTTCTTGTAAATTTAAATTCGGAGGTAATCTTATGGATTGCATTAAGAAGGTACTCAAGATAGTCGGCATCGTTCTTGCCGTTGCAGGTGTTATTGCAGGCGTTTATTTTGCTGTTAAGAAGTTCCTTGATAAGAAGAACCAGACAGCAGACCTCGAAGAAAACTACGTTTCCTGCTCCTGCTGCGAAGCTTAAATCAGAAACAGAGTCCCCGTCGTATGACGGGGGCTTTCTTTTTTAAGATTTTCTTAATTTATTGCTCTTTTCATTGACAAACAGCAAAAATCGGTTATTATTTTTATTAGACCCGAGGAAATTATTTTTCTTTGGGCTTCGCAAGAAACGATGCAATCAATCCGCAAAGCACGGCAGCGGTAACTCCACCTGATGCCGCAGTTAATGCACCGGTAAGAATTCCTCTTACCCCTTGCTCCTTTATTGCGTTCTCAACTCCGCGTGCCATCAGGTATCCGAAGCCTGTTAACGGAACGGTTGCCCCTGCACCCGCCCATTCAACAAGAGGTTCATATACCCCGACAGCAGTAAGTGCTACACCTGCAACAACAAAGATAACCAGGATTCTCCCGGGAGTCAGTTTAGTTGTGTCAATAAGAATTTGTCCAATAAGACATATCGCACCGCCCACCGCAAATGCTTTAAGCAAATCAGTTAATATTTCCACTTCATCAACCCGTTTCTTTTTTTACTATTATCGGCAAAGATTTTGGTAATATTCCTGATTTTTAAAATTTGCTATTGACAAAACCGACAAATAACAATAATATTTATATTGTAGTTTCTCAGGGGGATCAAAACATATTTTAAAGGAGAATTGAAATGGTATTTGAAAAACTCAAAAAAATCATCAGCGAACAGCTTGAAGTTGATCAGAGCATTATCTCTGAAACTTCTTCCGTAACAGGAGATCTCGGCGCAGACAGCCTTGACCTTGTTGACCTTGCAATGTCAATCGAAGATGAATTTGACATTGAACTTTCAGATGAGGCTCTTGATAAAATCAAGACCGTTGGCGACCTTGTTGCTTATATCGAAGAAAGAATCTGAATGAAAGATTAAACCGCAGTTTCGGCTGCGGTTTTTCTTTTGACAGCTTTGATGTGATATGATAATATATTTACGAGGTGTTTATAATGATTATAAAAAATGCAACAGTTTTCGGAAAAGATTTTATTCCCGAGCAAAAGGATATTATTATTGAAGGTGAAAAAATAGCTGCTGTTAAAAAAACAGACAAAGACGGATTAGATTTTTCAGGCTGCGTTGTTTTGCCCGGTTTTATAGATATTCATATTCACGGCTGCAACATGGCAGACGCAACAGACGGCAATCCGGACTCTGCCGCAAAAATGAGCAAATGGCTTGCGCAAAACGGAATAACCTCATTCTGCCCCACCACAATGACTCTTTCTGTTGACACACTCAAAAAATGCTTCGGATATATTGCTGAAACAATTGGCAAGGAAGAAGGAGCTTATGTTCACGGCATAAACATGGAAGGTCCGTTTATCGCTCCCGAAAAGAAGGGCGCGCAGGCAGAAGAGCATATCCTTGAACCTGACTTTGAAATTTTTGAAATGCTCAATTCAATTTGCCCTGTGAAGCTCGTTGATATAGCACCCGAAAGACCACATGCCGATGAATTTATAGCGAAGGCAAAAAAAATCTGTACGGTTTCTGCCGCTCACACAACCGCCGATTATGAAACCGGCAAAAAAGCAATTGAGTCAGGAATAACTCATGCAACACATCTTTACAATGCAATGAACGGACTCGGTTCAAGAGAGGCAGGAATGGTCGGTGCTGTTCTGGACAGCAGCGATGTTAACGCAGAGCTGATTTGTGACGGTATACACATCTGCCCTGCAACATTGAGGATAACTTTCAAGGCATTAGGCGAGGACAGAACGATTGTTATAAGCGATGCAATGATGGCAGCAGGACTCAAAGACGGCGAATATACTCTCGGCGGACAGAGAGTAATAAAAACAGAAGGCGCAGCAAGACTTATCGACGGCACTCTTGCAGGAAGCAGCACAAATCTTTTTGATGAGTTCAAAAATCTGATTTCTTTCGGTATCCCGCTTAAGCAGGCAGTAAAGTCGGTAACAATCAATCCTGCAAAAGCAATCGGTGTGAATGATATAACAGGAAGCATTGAAGAAGGAAAAAATGCTGATTTGCTGATTCTTTCAGAAGATTATTCACAGATAAAAGCAGTGTTCGTAAAAGGAAAGCTTATTATATAATATAAATAATATATAATATGAAATTAATCTTGCAATAATATAATGTAATAATATTTTATATACAAAAATATATACTGCATATATGCAGGAAAGGCAAAAGACTTTACAATAAAAAATTGTAAAGTCTTTTTACTTTCAGGTGTGGAAAACTCGGTGGAAAAAGTGGATAACTCCACAATATTATTCTTATTTATTATTATAACGGTAAAGTTATCCACTTTACAAGTCGTTTTTGTGCTATTTCGGAACATTTTTATGCAGTATATACGGTATAATAAAGTGAATAACTTATGCAGGATTTGAAATTCAATCCTGCATTTATTTATAAACATAAAAAATTAAAATATTCATACATTAATAAATTGCAACAATTTGAATAATAAAAACAAACCATAAAATGAATTGAAACAGAACACCATGCTATGGTCTTTTACTAAAAATAAAAGGAACGCCCCCGACTTTCAATTGAAAGCCGGGGGCAATTGATTTTATTCAGCTGTTATAATCAACCTTATTCAATTAAGCAAGTGTTGTGCTGTGTACCTTCTGGTCGATTACTGTTGAGAATGTGTAATGATCAACGATTGTTGAAATATCGAGATCGTCAACGTCACCGTCGTGGTTTGCGTCAGCTGCTTCAAACTTTGCAGAACTGCCGAGATCATCCTGTGTGATATCGCCGTCTGTTGTCATTGCAGCAATTTCAAGGATTGAAGCGTCTGTACCGTCGATTCTTGTATCGCCGTTGATATCGCCGTAAACAACTGCATAATATCTGAATCTCTCTCTGTTTTCAACAGTACCGATGTAGAATGCACCTGTACCAACACCACGGCCGGAGCCTGTGATCGAAACAGTAGTACCTGCACCTGCATCTTCTCTCATACCAACAACCTGGATGAGATCCATGACTGCGCCTACGCCTTCTTTAAGACCAAAGATCTGACCTGTTACACGGGATGTACCTTCGTTGCTGATAACGCCAACAAGGTCTTCACCCGCTGCGTCAACATTGGAGATAACGCTGGGAGAAGTGAGGTAGTTAAGCTTGTAAATAGCCTGGTAGAGAGCAGAAGCCATATCGTCAACTTCAGACTGACGTTCACAGTCGATTGTTTCTTCGCCTTCCTCACGCATGGTTTCGGAGTCGTTAAGAACGCTCAACATGATATCCCACTGACCGTCTTCCATGTTATAACCAACATTTGCATCGTATGAAAGAGGATCATCGATAATTGCGTTAGCAATTTCAATATATGCCTCAAGCTGTGTCCAGTCTGCAGGACCGGTGTAAGGAACGAGTGCATAGTAGGTCTCAATAATACCGTAGAATGCCTCTGATGCCATTGACTGTGTAAGCTCATCATCTGCAAGGATTGAATTTGAGGCGGCATCGATCAATGAAAGTGCATAGTCATAAGCAATTCTGAATTTCTCGTAGGAAGATGTTGTATAAAGTCTTGTTGTTTTAAGCTGCTGGTTTGAGTCAACGCCGTCATACTTAAGGTTACGGCCTGCGTTGCCCTCGTAAGAACTCTTAAAGTTCTGTGTTGCCCATTCGAGCATTGTTGTGTCGATAGCCTTCGATCTGTTAAGTTCAGCCTGTTCATATCTGTAAGAAATCTGATCGAAGTAATCATAGAGATCGTCTCTGTTGTCATAAAGTGCCTTAATATACTCTACATAGCTCTTATAGATCTGGATGTTAACTTCTTCAGCATAGCTGATAGCATCCATCTGGTTCATTGTCTTTGTTCTGTAAGTATCTCTGTAGGTTGTGTAAGACATGGGAGTTGATGATGCGCCGCTGATAACTGCAAAGCTTGAGGATGTAAACATGAACTTGGGATGTGCGATCCAGTAGTCAACAGTAAGGTCATAGGGAAGTTCTTCAACTGCACCGTAGGTGAAGCCGTGGAGGTCACACCAATCAATAACCTTCTGAATATCTGCAGAAGAGAGATCATCCCACTGAACAGCACCTGTCTTATAGATATAAGCACCGTTCTCATCAACACCTGTGGGAGTGATATCAAAGTAGATATTGCCTGTTGCAAGTCTTACGATTGATTCAACTTCTTCTCTTGAGAAATGAACATCGTTTGCATCGTCATTGGCGAGTTCAAGTGCAAGAGCAAGCTGTTCATAGTTGCTTGCGTTCATATCAGCCATGTCGATTGTGTTCATAACCTCAATAACACCGTTATCGAAATCACTGTTCCAATTTGTCTTGGGTGTTGTGCAGCCAAGAATGTAATCAACATACTGATAGCTTGTTGAAGTTTCTGTATAGAAGGGATACATTGCCTCGGGAATTGAGGGATCGCCGTCTGAATAGTAGGTTACATCTACTGCTGTGCCGTCAGCCTGTGTTTCCGATACAACAGTATCTGCTGAAAGAACCCTACCGTCATCATTTGAGTCATAATAGCCGTTATTCTTAAGCTGTGCATTGATTGAATATACGAACCACTCGTGGAATGCATCAGGAAGATCATTTTCAATAAAGCTCTTATATGATGATGAATATTCGGAAGCTGCATCAATTGCATCGCCGGCACCTGTGTAGAAGTAGCCCGCTGCGCCGAAGTCTTCATAGTTAAGGAACTGGAACTGATCCTTTTCATAGCTTACATAAGGCTGGGTTGAGCTTCTTGCTGTGATATCCGAGAATACAAAGTTCGAGAATTTTGAAACATTGCCCTTGGCATCTGTTGAGTCTGTTCTTGTTGCTGTTTCATAATAAGACCATTCTCTCCAGATATTATAAGCATAAACTGCTTCTGCATCTTCCGTTGCTTCAGAAACAAGAACTTCTTCAATATAAGTATTCTTGAAGCTTTCAACAACTGCATCAGCCTCTGCCTTTGTTGCATATGAACCGTAGATTGTATCGTTTGTTGTTATGATAAGGTCATAAGCTGTACCTTCGGAGTTTCTCTTGATTGAGAACTTGCCGTCAACAATGCCTTCTGCTGTTTCAAGGTCTGCCATCTTCTCGATTATAAGAGTTGCATTGAGGTTCTTTGTGAGCGAATCGAGGTATCTGTCATACTGCTCAATAGTCAAAGCCGTCTTATCAAATCCGATATAGTTGGGGTCATATGACTTAACAAAATCCATACCTGCAAGAAGAGGAAGTGCGGTTGAAAGAATTTCGTACCTATATGTGTAGATATGAGTTACGAGTCTGTAGATAAACTGGGGAAGAGGTGCTGCTGTGCTTGCTGACAAGGATCCGTCGGAATTTGTAACCTTTGAGGAAAGAAGACCCGAAAGAGTTGTGATAGTGGTAGGTTCTCCGCTTTCAAGAACGTTGGTTCTTTCGGGAAGAAGAACGCTTTCACCGTTGAATACAAGAGCAAGAACACGGTCGATTACTCTGATAATAACGGTAAGAAGAGGCTGGTTAAGCTCACCATTTGTATAGTCCATATTAACGGTAAGAAGATTAAGAATACCAATAATATCAAACTCGATGAGGTTGTTGAGGAGCCATGAGTTAATCATCTGTGCTGAACCGTTGATATCGGGAAGCCATGATGTGGGAATAAGGCTGAAGAGAGTTTTATCAAGGAAGGTATAAATTGCGTCAACCTTCATTGTGCCGTCTTCCTGAACTTCTGTTGCATCATCAACAAAGGTAAGAGTACCTACATCGGAGAATACGGTGTCAATAAGATTATTGAAGTATGTTGTCCAGATACCGGGATATTCGCCGGTTTCACCGTAGTTACCGTCACCATCGCCGGGACGTCCGTTACCGCCGTCAACACCGACGAGAGCGGGCATATACTGGTCAAGTGCCCATGTAAGGAACTCGATAAGGAATTTTTCAAATGTTGTATCTGTGCTGAGAATCATACTCTTGTTGAGCATGAGAACATTATTAAGATAAGCTGCAAGGTAGGAGCAGCCGATATCAAGAGCACCTGAAGGAATGGTTACATCCTCTGTACCGATTACAGTACCACTAATATCTTTAATTTCAATTCTCTTAATTCTTGTGTAAGGAATAGGTTCGATTACCTGCTCGGTACCGTCTGTAA
Organism: Clostridia bacterium; assembly: GCA_017466365.1. Taxonomy (GTDB): domain Bacteria; phylum Bacillota; class Clostridia; order Oscillospirales; family Acutalibacteraceae; genus CAG-177. Next base: position 106,399 of record JAFTUG010000007.1, read on the forward strand.
CAGTTCCTACACCGCCGGCTTCCATAACTGTGTGGTAAGCATCAAGGCGCTCATAATAGTTATTTGCGGGAAGAGCCTGTGAAGCAAGACCTGCCATTGCATAAGCAAGAACGGAGGGGATATCATCTGCCCACTCGGGGAAGTAGCAGCCATCAATCATATCGTTGAGAGCCATCTTGATAACTGTTGCATAAACCTTATCTGTTTCAACAACATAGTTGGGACGAATGAAATCGGGGTCTGCATATCTGTCTGCATCGGGATCGGAAATATTAACGGGCATATCATCTGCAACATAGTTATAAGCCGTTGCCTTTGTTACGCCGTCAACTTCTTCATAGGATGTTGCATAAAGAATATCGCCTGTTTCATAGGTGATATAAGTCTGGTCAACTGCAGTTTCATCGCTTTCAGCAACGAGAGTCTTGGGACTTGTATCTGCATAGTACCAAATAGCTGTAAGCTCATCGCTTTCGTAGCCGAGGTAAGCTGAATCCTGGAAGAGACCAAGGCTGGGAAGCATGTTAACGAGAAGTCGGATAAGGTCATTGAGAAGCGACATGAAGTTATCCTGAAGGTGGATTCCCTGATAGTCGATAAGAAGGAAGGTATCAAGACCGCCCTGATTGAAGAGCCAGTCAAGCATAGCCTGAATCTTAAGAACGGGATATGTGTTTTCCTCATCGGTATATTCGGGAGCGGGAGCACCGTTCTGAACAAGGAGCGATTCAACAAGGCCGATAACCATTGTGAACATCTGATCGCTCATAACTTCGGGGTTACCGTTGGGATAGTCTTCAGTAATTTCAACATCGAATGCATCGCAGAGAACCTCTGTAAGCATGGGAACTACCATACCGTCAAGAAGACCTCTGATAAGGTTGCTAACAAACTGATAGGTGCTCATGGTATGGCTTTCTGCAACACCGTCAAGGTTATGGTCAGCCATGATGCTTACGCCTGTGATTGAAGCGCCGCCGGGCTGAGCTGCAAGAGTTTCACCAATGAGGGGTTCCATGTTTGTGCCAAGAATTGAACGTCCGCTTTCGGAGAATTCATCGTCTGTACCTTCGATAAGAGCCCAGTTGATGAGGTTCTGAACACCGTCATCAAGCATTGTTCCGGAAACTTCTGTTACGTCGCTGTCGATAAGCATGCTGTAAAGAAGAGTCTGGAGAACATAGTCCATATTTTTAAGAGGCTCTGCGCCTGTGTAACCGAGGCTATCGGTAATAAGATCTGCAACAAGGTCACCGAGAAGTGAACCCCAGTCAATAGTACCTGCAAGAAGGTTTGCAAGAAGGTCTCTCTGGTTATAGAGCCAGTAAAGAAGCATTTCAAGAACTTCAGAGTCTTTAACGAACTGTCTCTGTTTATCAAGGTTAAGACCTGTCTTGTTAAGATAGTCAAGAAGGTCACCGAAAAGACCGATTGCATCGCCGAGCTTTGCGAGACCGTTGTCTTCAAGAGCGGTAAGCAAACCATAAAGAGATCTGATAACACCGTCAACGCTGTTAAGCTGAAGCTGGGCGCTACCTGCGTCGCCGGGGCAGCCTGCATCGTTAAGATATTTGTCGAGGTTAAGCAAAATGTTTGATGTGAAGATGTTGATACCGATACCAACCATATCGTTCAAATCTCCACACGTCATAATCATATTGCCTTCGCCAAGCATTTCATCAAGCATATCGAGCACCCAGCCGCAGCCTTGCTCATATGAAAGATAATACTTGTTACGGGATGTTGCGGGGTTGAGATAGTTGTTGGATGTTTGGTAAGCATACACGTTAATGCATGATGCCGACAAAATCATCACAGCAGCTAACAAAACCGCCAAAAGTCTTTTTGCCTTTTTCATATTTGCACCTCCATTAAAATTAAGCGTTTTCACGCCCCGAAGCCCATGCAAGAGGCTTCTTTTGACAGGCATTTTGACAATGCCTTAATTTACAATAGTTACTTTATAAGGGATATGTTGCATTCCTTGTGCGGATTTTTAAACATTTTTTAAATATTTTGTGAACAAACTATGAACACGACAGCTTTTTGTTCATAATATACAAACAGTTACGATTTGTTTTGTTAACAATCAACAATAAAACTCCGCACTTTTGTTCGAGGTGCGAAGTTTTTATGAATTTTGCTTTTTGGAAAAAATCTTTTGTTCAAACCATTTTTATGAGAGAAAAAAGGTCATTTATAAGGGGCATTTTGGCATTTTCAAGGCGTTTCGGATGCTCGTGACCCGAAGTTAAAAGTATACAATCTGCGCCTAAAGTGTCTGCCATTTCCGCATCATGCTCAAGGTCGCCTATTACCAATATTTCATCATTTTCTGCATTATTTTTGCGAAGATAATCTCTTGCTCTTTCTATTTTTGAGCCTGCAAAATAGTCTCCGGCACCGAGCATTTCATCAAAATAATCCGAAACTCCGTATTTTTCGGCATTTCGGCAAAGCTGCTCATTATTTGAAGAAGATACAATCACCTGCTTTGCACCGTTTTTCCTGAAATACTCCAGCGCTTCAACCGCACCTTCGGTAAGCCCAAAATCCTTGAGATGACGAAGATACCCTTCATTATATTGTTTTATAATAAGAGAGTAATCCTCATTTTCCATATCGAAAACCTTTTCATAAAATTTAATTATAGGCACTCCGATACATTCTTTATAATAATCAATATCAATCGGCTCTCTGCCCCTCGCCGCAAGCATATCATTAACACTTGCAAGAGAAGCGCCGATATCATTGAGAAGCGTTCCGTTCCAGTCCCATATAATATATTTGTATTTCAACATTTCACCTCCTTGTTGATATTCCTCACCTTATGTGGTATGATAAAAACGGTGATTTATATGAATACATTTGAAAAAATATATGATGCAGTCAAAAAAATTCCTAAAGGAAAGGTGTGCACCTACGGTCAGATTGCTGCCATGGCAGGCAATCCGAGGTGGTCAAGAGTAGTAGGCTATGCCCTGCACGTTAATCCGCAGCCGGGAGTTATCCCTTGTCACCGTGTTGTAACAAAAAACGGCGAGGTTTCAAAAGCCTTTGCCTTCGGCGGCGAAAACATGCAAAGAATTCTTCTTGCCGAAGAAGGCATTGAATTCCTTGATGACGGCAGAGTCGATTTAAAAAAGCACTTTTGGTGCGGTGATACAATATAATGTAAATTAAATCAGCCCAGAAGCTTATTTTGAAGCTCAATTATTTCCATAAGCTCCATGCTTACCTCTTTCATATATTCAAGAATCTTTTCATCCTTTGCGAGATATCGGGCGGTTTTTCTAACCTCCTTGATAAATGAAGGGTCAAGAGGTTCTTTTTTTGCGGCAAGAGGGCACATGTTGGCACGAGGGTCATAAATAACCTCAAAATTCAGCTTACCGTCAACCTCATAAACCAGCGGAAACAGCGGAAAAATTCTGCAGGCAAGGGGTCTTTCGGCTCTGTTGCACTCTCCCGAGCAAATAACCATAGGATAACCGTAGTTTCCCTCGGTTTCACAAACCTCAAAGCCCTCTTTATTCACAAAAAGCTCCTCCTCACCCGGGTAAAGCCACATACCTTTACAGTCACCTCTGCAACAAAGGCCGTCACAAAGTCTGCCGCAGTTATAAAATCCGAGAGGAGTTTTATGATATAGGCGCTCATATGCACCGAGAATTATTTTGTTCATAATGTCAGTATCCTTTCAACGAATGCCTGAAGCGAAAAATCGCATAATGTTTTGGGATGGGATAAATATTTTTGAAGAATCTCTGCAGTTTCTGCTCTGTTTTCATCGGAATTATCCGTAAAAAGAGAAAGTGCGGATTTCATCAAATCAAGGGCAAGAGTCTGTTTTTGAAGCCAGGGTTCAAGCTCCGGAACCATAGGATTATCAAGGGTTTTGAGCGTTGAACAGCAATTTTCGAGAGCTTCAATATAACTGCCTACAGTACCGATTGCTCCAAAAAGGTTACCCGAGAAAAATTGCTGCTGGGCAAGATTAACCGTTTCATTGAGCATAGGCGAATTTTCAACCTTAAGACACGAGGTGAGAAGGTTATCAAGAAGAGGCATAAACACTTCTTTTTCTTCTCCGAGAATAATCTCGCATGCTTTTTGCCACGAGTCAAATCCGTTATAATCATTCGGATTCCAAAGATAGTCACAGACAGTAAGTAAAGGTATTCTGCTTGACAGAGCAAATTCCATAGTGTTGGAAACTATGCCCTTTGAATAGCGGTATAAATCGCTTTCTCTGCCGTTTAAATAGCCCGTATGCATCTCGTTATACATCTCGGCATCATTAACGGGAAAGTTATCCCAATAAAGAGGCGGTCTGTTGGTTGCATTTTCAAAAACAACTGCTTCACGCACAGTGATTTCCTGTGAACAGATATTTTTTCCCGTCCAGAAAATATCAATATCGCCCGAAATGCCTTGACCCAGCTTGGAAATATAGTATTCGTCTCCCCTACCGTGATACTGCAACGGACAAACGGTGAGAGTGCATTTTTCATCTTTAGCTTTAAGATAATTGCAGAATTTATCCGAAAGAGAAATGTGCGCATTAACCGCTTCGCCGTCAAAAGCCGATTTATCTTCTTCAAACCAGAGATTTTCGGGGATATCGTCAAGAAGAAGCCCGAAATTGCGTATTCCGACATTGTAAAGCTGTTCGGCTTTACAGATAAGCTTTTCAAAATCCTCCTCGGATGAATACTTCATACTCAATCCCGGAGCAATACAATAATGAAATTTAACAAAATTCTCTCTGCAAAGAGCCGATAATTCAGCAAGAGCCGAAAGCTCCTTTTCAGGATAAAGCTCCGACCATTTATCACGGTGATAAGGGTCATCCTTTGGGGCATAATAATATGTGTTCATGCCGTAAAACGACATGAGTTTAAGCATCATTCTGCGGTTTTCATGGCTCCACGGTTTACCGTAGAAGCCTTCTATATAGCCTCTTACGGCAAATAAAGGGTAATCGTTAACTGTGCCGATAAAAAATTTTTTATCGGCTGCCATGGATATAATTCTGTTTACCGCTCTGAAAAGGCTTTCCCGGCAGGATACAGTTACAGTTAAACGAAGTCCGTTATCACATTTTTGGCAGGTAATTATAAATTTTTCGCATGAAAGCCTTCTCGCCTCGTCTATATATTCAAGTCGGCGTGTATTCTCTTTTACAATATCTATGTAAAGCTTGCTGCCTTTACAGCATTTATCACCATATTCGCCGAGAATCCCGAGTGCATAATCGCTATCGTATCCGCTGATTTCGATTTCAGAGGGTGAAAAATCAAGCCACTCGGTTATTTCGGGCTTTTGAAAAGCGGGATAAATCATAATGACTTTATCTCCTTCTTATATTTTGCTATGAATGCGTTGTTTATCTCATCGCCGCCGTCAACATTGCTGCTTGAGAAAACATCAGGGATATATCCGTCTGCTATCATCATTTCAACCGCTCTTGCTTCAATCGCATTAAGAATTGCAGCACCTGCAGCGGTTGAGGTGGGTGCAACACTTCTGTTTATTTTCTCTATTCTGATTGAAGCGTCACCGTAGCAGCCGCAGTTATCAATAGCGATATAAGCAGCCTCATAAAGCTTTTTGCCGCTTGAATGCCTCGATGCACCCTGCATTGTGTGCTCCATATTAGTTATAACAACTGTTTTTACACCCTTTTCAGCAGCAATAAGCGCGAGGTCAATGGCAACACCGTTTCTGCCTGAATTTGAAAAAAGGAAAAGAACATCCTTATCGGTTATGGAATGGTGGGCAAAAAGAATTTCGCCGTAGCCTTCAAGACGTTCAAGCTCGGTGCTTTTTGATGCGCTTTCGTGAAGCATGAGAGACGATTCAAGAATGGGATTGACATTTACCAAACCGCCTGCACGGTAAAAAATCTCCTCGGCAAGCATATGGGAATGACCTGTTCCGAATGCATGTATTCTGCCGCCGTTTTCAAGCACATCGGCAACGGCTCTTGATGCTTTTTCGATGTTATCACCCTGTTCAACAACTATGCGTTCGAGTATTTTTTGTAAATTCTGAAAATATTCAACTGCTTTTGACATAATACCCTCCGAGAATATTTTTATTTCATTCTAAACTTTATTGCAGCAAATATCAAGTTTTTTTGAAAATATCTTTATTTTCTATATTTCTTATGATATACTTTAATATTAATAGGAAGGTGTACTGTATGAAAAGACAAAGCGGAATTTTAATGCACATTTCATCGCTTTACGGCGATTATTCAATCGGTAATTTCGGCAAGAACGCAAAGGAATTTGTTGATTTTCTGGTTGAAAACGGTTTTTCGGTGTGGCAGGTTTTGCCGTTCACCGTTACAGATGAATATAACTCCCCTTATAAATCTTTTTCGGCATTCGGCGGCAACCCTTATTTTATTGACCCCGAAAAACTTTTTAAAGACGGACTTATTTCTGTTCAGGATTTGGAAAATTGCAAACAAATCACTCCGTATTCATGCGAATTTGAAAGGCTTTCAAAGGAACGTATGTCACTTCTCAAAAAAGCTTATAAAAATTCAAAAGACCATGAGGCTATCCGTGGATTTATTGCTTCCCATCCGAGAATTGAAGCATTTTGCCGTTTTATGACCTTAAGAGAACAAAACGGACTGAAGCCCTGGCAGGAATGGGAATCGGAAGAAATCAGCGATTATGAATTGCTTGGCACATGGCAGTTCATTCAGTATGAATTTTTTACTCAATGGGCAGAAATCAAGGCTTATGCAAACTCAAAGGGAGTAAGCATCATAGGTGATATTCCAATTTATGTTTCGGACGACAGCTGTGATGTTTGGGAAAACAGACATCTGTTTGACATTGACGAAAAGGGCTATCCTACACTCGTTGCGGGTGTTCCGCCCGATTATTTTGCCGAGGACGGTCAGCTTTGGGGAAATCCTCTTTATAACTGGAATGAAATGAAAAAAGACGGCTTCAAGTGGTGGAGAGAAAGAATTGACCATTCACTTGAAATGTTTGACGGTGTCAGAATCGACCATTTCAGAGCGATTGAATCCTACTGGGCTGTTGATGCAAAAGAAACAACCGCAAGAAACGGCAAATGGATAAAAGGTCCCGGAATGGATTTTGTTAACGCAATAAAGGCAGGACATGAAGATAAACTCATAATTGCAGAAGACCTCGGAGATATAACCGATGAAGTGCGCACACTTGTTGAAGAAAGCGGATTCCCCGGAATGAGAGTTTTCCAGTTCGGTTTCCTTGATGACGGCAACAGCATTCATATGCCGCATAACTATATTAAAAATTCGGTTGCATATTCGGGTACACATGATAATAACACAATTTTCGGTTTCCTGTGGGAAAGCGATGAATACACACGCCGACGCGCCTTGGATTATTGCGGATTTTCCGGCGGTGACTGGGGCGGTGCAAGTCCGCTGTTCTTAAGAGCGATTTTTGCAAGCGTAAGCGACCTTGCAATTATCCCCGTTCAGGATTTTCTGATGTACGGCTCGGACACAAGAATAAACACCCCCGGCGTTGCAAAGGGCAACTGGAGTTACCGTGTGACAAAAGAGCAGCTTGACAATGCTAACAAGGAATTTTTTAAATCATTAAACAGAATCTATAAAAGGTAAGGTAAAAAATTGAAAGAGTTTTTTAATATAAGTGAAAAAATAAAGAACGCAAGCGATGCGGCACTTGAAAAGGCAAGAAAAAAGTTTGGAGAAATTGAAGATATAACGGAATACAACCAGCAGAAGGTTCTTTCCGCATTTATCGAAAACAGAGTAAGCGAAACGGATTTTGCAGGCTCTACGGGCTACGGCTACGGCGACACAGGCAGAGATAAGCTCGACAGGATTTATGCCGATGTTTTCGGTGCAGAGGATGCGATAGTACGCCATTCCTTCACCTGCGGCACTCATACCCTTGCGGTTGCACTTTTCGGCGTTTTGCGTCCCGGAGATACAATGCTCTGCGTTACGGGTACACCGTATGACACAATTCACAGTGTTATCGGTTTAAGCGGCAGCGGCATGGGTTCACTCAAGGATTTCGGAGTAAGCTATGCCCAAGTTGACCTTGATAAAAACGGCAGACCCGACCTTGAATCGATTGAAAAGGCTCTTGAAATGAAGCCTAAAATGGTTTACATCCAGCGCTCAAGAGGCTACAGTCTCCGCCCAAGCCTTTCGGTTGATGAAATCGGTGAAATCTCCGCTCTTGTTCATTCAAAATGCGATGCGGTTGTTATGGTTGACAACTGCTACGGTGAATTTGTTGAGAAAAAAGAGCCTACAGAGGTCGGCGCAGACCTCATGGCAGGCTCACTAATAAAAAATGCAGGCGGCTCGATTGCAAAAACGGGCGGCTACATAGCGGGCAGAAGCGACCTTGTTGAGCTTTGCGCTTACAGAGCAACCACTCCGGGGCTCGGAAAAGAAGTAGGATGCTCCCTCGGCGAAAACAGAAATATGTTCATGGGAGTTTTTCATGCTCCCCATGTTGTTGGTGAAGCGTTAAAGGCGGCTGTCTATGCAGCGGCGCTCTTTGAAAATTTCGGCTTTGACGTTACTCCGTCAAGCGACGAGAGCAGACACGATATAATTCAGGCTCTCTGCCTTGAAAATTCGGACAGACTTGTTGAATTCTGCCGAGGAATTCAGAGCGGCGCACCCGTTGATTCCTATGTTTCACCAGAGCCTTGGGATATGCCCGGATACGACAGCAAGGTTATCATGGCTGCAGGTGCGTTCATTCTCGGCTCATCAATTGAGCTTTCCGCTGATGCTCCTCTTCGTGAACCCTTTGCGGTATGGATGCAGGGCGGAATAAACTTCCACTCGGCAAAAACGGCAATAATGCTTGCAGCCGAAAGACTTTATCAAGGGGGTCTGCTCAAATGAAATATGACGGAATAACCCGTGACTCTCTGTTTCTTCTTGCAGATAACCGTTTCAGGGATTCAAAGCCATATTATGAAGAACATAAAGAAGCCATAAAGAGCGGTGTTACGGTTCCCATGCGTCAGATTGCGGGAATAATCGGCGAAGAGCTTCTTTCCGTTGACCCTCTTATGAACACAATCCCTACCAAAATGGTTTCGAGAGTAAGAAGAGACACAAGATATACCAAGGATAAGTCACTCTACCGTGAAAACATGTGGATAATGTTTATGAGACCCAAACATGACTGGGTCGGCTATCCCTGCATGTGGTTTGAAGTAACACCTCGCGAATATACTCTCGGAGTCGGCTTTTACGGCGATGAACCCGGACTTCTTGAAACATTCAGAAAAAAACTTCGTGAAAGACCCGAGGAATTCAGAGATGCAGCGGAAAAGTGCAAAACAGTCGGCTCATATTTCTTTAAAAGACAATATAAACGTCCGTTTTCCGGCTGCCCCGAGGGACTCGAAGAATACTACAACGCAAAGGACGTAGGCTTCATTACCTTCGGCGGGGATATTGATGATCTCAAGGATGAAAAAATAATTGAAATAATCAGGGGGACATATCAGGCATATACCCCAATGTATAAATTTCTGCTCGATGTTTCCGACGAATATTTTTCCAAGGAGGAATAACCGTGGATTATTCAAAATTCAAAAGCGGCAGTGACATAAGAGGCTATGCCCTCGGCGATGAAAGCAATCCCCTTTTTATGAGCGATGAAATGGTTATGAGGGCAAGCGCAGCTTTTCTTTCATGGCTCAAAAAAAGAACGGGTAAGGATGACCCTTGTCTTTCCGCAGGTCACGACAGCCGGCTTTCCGCAGACAGAATAAAAAAAGCCGTTATAAAAGCCCTTACTTCCAACGGTGCAAGGGTTATTGACTGCTCGCTCGCTTCAACTCCCGCAATGTTTATGACAACGGTTGAATTAAGCTGTGACGGTGCGGTGCAGATTACGGCAAGCCATCATCCCAAGGACAGAAACGGTCTTAAGTTTTTCACCCGTGACGGCGGTCTTGACGGCTCCGACATTGCGGATATTCTTGACATGGCAGGCAAAGCGGAAAATCCGCTCGGAAATATGCACGGCGAATGTGTTCCCTGCGATTTTATGAAGCGTTATGCGGAAATTCTGCGTGAAAAGATAATCAACGGCGTAAACAACGGAAGCAAGCCTCTTTCAGGAATGAAAATCATTGTTGATGCGGGTAACGGTGTAGGCGGATTCTATGCCTATGACGTTCTCGCTCCCCTCGGTGCAGATATTGAAGGAAGCGTTTTTCTTGACCCCGACGGCAATTTCCCGAATCACGCACCCAATCCCGAAAACGCAGAGGCAATGGAAAGCATATCAAATGCCGTTAAGGCATCGAATGCGGATTTCGGAGTAATATTTGACACGGACGTTGACAGAGCAGGCTGTGTGGGCAAGGGCGGCTTTGAAATCAACCGCAACAGACTTGTTGCTCTCGCCTCAAAGGTTGCACTTGATTCCTGCAAGGGCGGAACAATCGTTACCGACAGCGTTACCTCCGATGGGCTTGCGGAATTTATTTGCGAAAGCGGCGGTGTTCATCTTCGCTTCAAGAGAGGCTACCGCAATGTAATAAATAAGCAGATTGACCTTGAAAAAAGCGGCATTAAATGTCCTCTTGCAATGGAAACCTCGGGACATGCGGCATTTGCCGAAAATTATTATCTTGATGACGGCGCATATCTCATAACGAAGCTTATCATTGAAGCCGCTTCACTTGCAAAAGAAGGTAAAACTCTCGGTGACTTGATTGCAAATCTTCGTGAACCTGTTGAAGAAAAGGAAATGCGCTTCAAAATTCTCTGTGACGACTTCAGACCTGAAGGCGAAACAATAATTTCGCTTTTTGAAAAGGAAGCCAAAAGCAAAGACGGATGGATTGCGGCAAACGATAACCACGAGGGTATACGCATAAACGCAGATAAATCCTGCGGAAACGGATGGTTTTTGCTTCGCTTAAGTGTTCACGACCCGATAATCGTTCTCAATGCCGAAAGTGATGAAAACGGCGGCATTATGAAGATGAGCAGGGATATTTTTAATGTTCTGTCAAAAGCCGAAAACCTTGATAGGCTTGATATTTCCGCATTGACGGAATATATAAAATAGGAGGAAATAAAAATGATCGACAAAATTATCAGTGCGTTTTTTGCGGTTGTTACCGCAATACTTTCTCTTTTCTATACCCCCACACCTGTTACGCAGGTAAATCCCGCAACAATTCCCGAGCCTGCAAAAACACAGGCTGTTACGGTTATGAGCTATAATGTTTATATCAAAGGCTCGGGCGAAAAATCTCCCGAAAACAGAACGGATGAGGTTGTTGCAAATATCAAAAAATATAACCCTGATTCATTCGGGCTTCAGGAAGCAGACGAAGGCTGGATGGAGCGACTCCCCGCAGAGCTTACCGATTATGCATATGTCGGCATAGGCAGAAATTCAAATGAAGGCGGCGGAGAAGCAAGCCCCGTTTTTTATAAAAAAGATAAGTATGACCTTATCGATTCGGGCACATTCTGGCTTTCAAAAACTCCGGAAAAGGCTTCAAAGGCATGGGATGCAATGTTCAAGAGAATCTGCACCTATGCTATTCTCAAAAACAAAGAAACAGGCTTTACATACGCTCATTTCAATGCCCATTTTGACCATATGGGTGTTATAGCAAGAAGTGAATCGGTTGCAGTTGTTGCCAAAAAGGTTGCCGAAATTGCACCGAACATTCCCGTTGTTTTCTCGGGTGATTTCAACGACGAGGAAGGCGGAGATGCCTATAACAGAGTTCTCGAAAGCGGCTTTAAGGACACAAAGTATCTTGCCGAAACAGCCGATAACTGCGGTACATATCACGGATATTCGGAGCTTGTTGAAAAATCGAAACCAATTGACTATATTTTTGTTAACGCTTTTGTTTCAAACGTAAAAAGCTATAAGGTTGATACCGAGCAGATAAACGGAATTTATCCTTCTGACCATCATCCCGTAATTTCCGAAATGACTCTTATCAACGGCTGAAAGGAGTAAAGGATATGCTTTTTAAATTCTGCCAGGCAATTGTTGCTCTCATTATGGCAATATCAGCCTTTATTACTCCTGCAGAACCTGCAGAGCCAACCGTTCCGCCTTATGATATCAAAGTTAATCCGAACCCGATTGCACAAGTTTCCTCGGAACATGAAATCAAGACAATGAGCTTCAATGTTAAGATAAACGGCAGCGGTTTGCAATCAAATGATATCAGACTACCCCGAACAGTAAAAATGATTGAAAAACATTCAGCCGATTCAATCGGTGTTCAGGAAGCTGATAAATGGTGGACAGACTCCCTCGAAAAGGCTCTGCCTCAATACGCAAGAGTCGGTGCATACAGAGATGACGGCATTTCACTCGGCGAATCATGCTCGATTTTCTATCTTAAAGATAAATATGAGCTTGTTGATTCGGGCACATTCTGGCTCTCCGAAACTCCCGATGTTCCGTCAAAAGGTTGGGACGGAGGCTGCAACAGAGTTGTTACATATGCTATTCTCAAGTGCAAAGATGACGGCTTTGTGTACGCCCATTTCAACACCCATTTTGACAATGTCGGTGCAACGGCAAAAGCAGAATCAGTTCCCCTTCTTACCTCAAGAATTGCTGAAATTGCACCCGATATTCCCGTTGTTTTAACCGGAGATTTCAACACAAGAGAAGGTTCGGAAATATACAATAATCTTCTTCACTGCGGACTTAAAGACACAAAACACATAGCTGAAAAGCATGATGACTGTGCAACCTATCACGACTATAATCCTTTTGTTTTTAACACAAAACCCATCGATTATGTATTCGTAAACGGCTACTGCGCATCGGTAAAGTCAAGCATTGTTGATTCAAGCATGATAGACCTTATCTATCCGTCGGATCACTTTCCGATAATTGTTGAAATGACACTTATTAACGGGGGTAAATAATATGTACAGGGTATTAACATTCAACCTGCTTTGTGCAGGCAGAAAACACAGAAAATGGTATAAAAGAGCACCGCTTGTTTATAAAATCATCCGTGAAGCAAATCCCGATTCCTTCGGTGTTCAGGAAGCACATTGGCAATGGATGAAGAAGCTCATCAAAAATCTGCCCGAGTATGCTTATGTAGGCATAGGCAGAGACGACGGCAAAAAGAAGGGTGAATTTTCGGCTGTTTTTTATAAAAAGGATAAATTTATTGCAAGCGACAGCGGCAATTTTTGGCTTTCCGAAACTCCCGAAAAGCCCGGCAAGGGTTGGGATGCTGCATGCATAAGAGTTGCCTCATATGTTAAACTTACCGATAAGAAAACAGGCAAATCCTATGTTCATTTCAACACGCATCTTGACCATGTCGGCAGACAGGCACAGATTAACGGCGTGAAAATGATTCAGAAAAAAGCTGCTTCCTTCGGCGGTGTTCCGGTTGTATGCACGGGCGATTTTAATGTTTTCCAGGATTCCGATTGCTATAACACCATGGTAAGCGCCAACATGAAGGATGCAAGAAAACTTGCTCCCGATACTGACGATTGCTGCACATACCACGGCTTCAGACCCGATAAAATACATGAAATTATTGACTTTGTTTTTGTTGACGAAGCAACGGTAAAGCCCGTCAAATTCAAGGTTATCGATAAAATGATAAACGGCAAATATTATTCTGACCATTATGCAGCATATTCCGATATAGAATTGGTGTGACTTTTTCGGATAATCTTCGGAAAGTGTAACATTTGCCCTCTTGTTTATTGACAATCATTTTTTCAAATGTTAAAATTTTGTTATCATAATACGAAAGGGAAAGTTTTATGAATTTACAGAAAATCATTGACCAAAAAGAAAGCGCTGCAAAATACATGGTTAAAGAGATAACTCATGTTATCAAAAAATGCGGCAAAAGAGACCCCGGTTCGGAGGGAGAAAAAAAATCCTGTGAATACATGGCAAAGGTTCTTAAGAAGGACTGCGGATGCGAGGATGTCAAGATTGAAAGCTTTGAGGTTGCTCCCCGTGCATTCTACGGCTGGATTTATTTCACCGTAACTCTGGCAATTCTCGGTGCAGTTATCTTCCCGTTTGCACCCGTTATTTCAATTCTCCTTATCATTGCAGGCTTTGCGATTGTTCTTCTTCAGTTTGGCCTTTACAAAAAAGTTCTCGACCCTATCTTCCCCAAAAAGACAAGCCACAATGTTACCGCCATCAAAAAGTGTACAGGCGAAGTCAAGAGAAGAATTATCTTCAACGGTCACCCTGATGCAACATGGGAATGGCCCGTTAACTACGCACTCGGCGGCGTCGGCTTTGAAGGTCATGCAATTATAGTTATCGGTGCAGCCTTGTTTTATCTCGTTCTTTCAATTATTTATGTTGTAAAGAACGGTATAACATTCGGTTTACCTGACACATCCGACACCCTTGTTAAGATAGGTCTCTGGGGTCTTGTAACCATCCCCTTTTCAATCGGTCTCTATTTCATGGTAAACTACCGCAGAGTTGTTGACGGTGCAAATGACAACCTCACAGGCTGCTATATGGGTATTGCGGTTCTTAAATATCTCAAGGATGAAGGAATTGAGCTTGAAAACACTGAAGTAGGTGTTATTCTTACAGGCTCCGAGGAAATCGGACTCAGAGGCTCAAAGGCATGGGCAGAGATGCATAAGGATGAATTCAAGGATGTTCCTACTTTCATCTATGCATACGATACCATCAATGACCCCAAGTATCTTATGTCAAACTACTATGACCTCAACGGTACTGTAAGAAGCGACAAGGACTGCGCTGACCTTTTCATGGAGGCAGCAAAAGCAGTTGGCGTTCCCTGCAAAAAAGGCGGCGTACCTCCCATGGGCGGTGCTGTTGATGCCGCAGCATTTACACAGGGCGGATTCAGAGCTGCCGGCGTTACAGGTCTTAACCACAAGCTTGAACGTTATTATCACACAAGACTTGATAGATATACCAACATGAACGAAAAAGGCATCGCCAATTGCTTTGCCGCAAGCGTTAAGATGCTTGAAATGTTTGATGAAGGTGCAAAACAGTAAAATTTTGGGCAAGGATACCAAATCCTTGCCCTTTCTTTTTTGCACTTTAAACAATTGAAAATATATTTATAATTATGCTATAATATAAATATTATTTAAAGGGAGATGAAAAAATATGAAAATTGCCAAGAAAATAATTTCCCTCCTTCTGGCGGGAACAATGGTTTTCGGCGCTTCACCCGTTTTTGCATCGGAGACAGAACCCACTCCGTCAGAAACAACAAAAAAGAACTATATCATTGACAGCCCTTATGATGAAATTAACTGGGATAAGTGGGAGGATTACAAAACTCAGCTTCATTGCCACACAACGGCAAGCGACGGATTCCTTACCATTGACGAATTCTGCAGAATGCACTATGCACTTGACTATGAAATAGTTGCACTTACAGACCACGGTACTCTTAACAGAGGCTGGAATGTTGAACCCGAAACAGTTCCTATTATGCGTTTAATCAAAAAAGAACGCACAAAGATGGCTGATATTATCCCCATTCCCGAAAATGAATATCAGGCTTATCTGAACGGCACACACTCCGAAAGAAGCTTTATAACCTCTGCAGGAGATACTCTTACAAGAACAAGCACAAACGGTATGCTCGATGTTCCTCTCGGAATTGAGCTGAACATGGCAACACCCATTGCAGACTGCCATCTTACCGGATACTGGGCAGAATACGGTCAGGGACTTGCAGGCGTTTTCGGCGATTACGAAACACCCACCAAGGGCGTTAAAGATGCCGGCGGCATTTCCTTCCTTTCCCATGTTGGTGAATATGTTTACACCGATAAGGATTCGGAGAAATATGTTGGTCAGAAGATTGACGAATACTATGTAAACAAATTCGCAAGACTCTTCCTTGACAATGCAGGCTCATCACTCGGTACAGGCATCAACAGCGCAACGGATGCACATACCCGCTGCGACCGTATCCTTTACGACCAGATTCTTCAGAAAACCATTCCTTACGGCGTTGTTCCCTGGGGTAACACATTCGCTGACTCACACAATGAATCTTCGGTTAACGATGCTTACACAATGAGCTGGATGCCCGAGCTTTCACTTGAAGCCTTCCGTGAATGCCTTGAAGAAGGTCAGTTCTTCTCAATATCCCACTTCTCAAACGGTGTTGAACTCAACGGCATGGTTGAAATGCCCGGCTTTGTTGAGCAGGATGTTTATGATACTAAATCATACTGGCTTGACAATACTCCTCAGGTTAAAAGAATGAACGTTGACCAGGATGCAGATACAATCACTGTTGAAGGCATCAATGCCAATATCATCACATGGGTATCAAACGGTGAAGTTATTAAGAGAGAAAGCTTTGAAAACGGTAAGGCAACACTTGACCTTCACAACGATGAATTCCTTGCAGAGCCTTATATGTATGTAAGATTCTATCTTTCGGGCGATAACGGCATATGCTATTCACAGCCCCTTGTTCTCAACGTTGAAGGCGAAGAGTTTGAAAAAGTATGTGTTCCCGAAACACGCGATATTTCAACTTTCCTCAGAGGTCTTGTAACGGTTATTGACGTTGCTTTCTTCAGACTTAACCCGATTATCTGGATATTCAAATATTTCGCTCTCGGTTATAATCCGATAACCCTCGAAAGACTTATAAATCCGTTCTAAATAAAATTACCGCCGTAATTCTCAATGAGAGTTACGGCGGTTTTTATTATGTATCAAACACTTTCACGGTATTTCTTTCTTGCATATCTGAAAATAATATATGCAATACAAATCAATGCAAATATTCCGATATAAAGTGCATATTTTTGAGCCTCGGGAGTCATTTCTTCGCCGTTATCAACAGCAGCCGATTCATCGCCGCCGAAGAAAAACGCGGAATTTCCCGTGCCCGAAGGAACATGATTCTTGACGTCATCCCAAAGTGTGCTCATAAGAGAAAGAATTTCGGGTTCAAGGTTCAGGAAAAGCTGTGTTTTGAACTGACCGTCTGCGGGATAGAGAATTTCATTCTCATAATATGAATACTCGGGATTGGTATAAACCTCGGTGTGAGGGCTTGCATAGCAGATATATTCCGCATTTGCAAGAGCTACCTCTGGTTCAAGAAGGAAGTTGATGTAAAGCTCTGCGGCAAGCTTGTTTTTTGAGCCTTTAAGAATACATGCCGCATCAACGAAAAAGTTAACACCCTCATCGGGGTAAACAAATGCAAGGTCAGGATTGTTTTCCTGCATTGAAAGGAAATCGCCTGCGTAATAAGGCGCAAGAGCAGCTTCGCCCGATTCCATTTTAAGGAAAACCTCATCATTTACATATGCGGGAGAAACATTCTTCTGCTCTTTAAGAAGCTCTGCGGCAACTCTCCACGAAGCAGGAGACTCGTTATTATAGTCCATTCCGAGAACACTCTGTGCAATTGCAAAAGCATCACGGGGATTATTAAACATCAGAATGCTGTTTGAATATTTCTCGTCCCAAAGAGAGGTCCAGCTTGTGGGTGCCTCATCAACCATTGCAGTGTTATAAATAAGACCTACCATGCCTACTGTATAAGGCACGGAATAGATGTTGTCGGGGTCATGTGCAAGGTTTTTATATTTTTCGGGAATATATTTATAGTTTGGGATATTTGAAAAATCAACGGGCTGAAGCATATCCTCGGCTATCATTCTTTCAATCATGTAATCCGAAGGAATTACGATATCGTAGGAAACTCCGCCGCCCTTGAGCTTTGAATACATAACCTCGTTGTTATCGTAGGTTTCATACACAACATTGATGCCGTATTTTTCCTCAAATGCCGCATTGACGTCAAGAGAATCATCAACACCGTCGGAAATGTATTCACCCCAGTTATAAACATAAAGAGTTGTGCCTCTTAAAGCATCTATTTCGCTCTGCTCTGCCGCAAAAGCAAACACGCAGGGAACAAGAGCAATAATCAGCGCAAGAAACGCCGATACAATTCTGTTTTTCAAATTTATCACTCCTTTGAGTAACCGCTTTATTGCTTTTTCTTTGACCTCTCATCGCTCTTCTGCTGGGCAATATTATAGAGGATAAGCAAAAGAAGAATGCTTACAAAAATCAAAGCGGAAAGTGCATACATATCGGGTTTTACTCTCTTCTTGGTCATTGAGAAAATTGCCACAGGAAGAGTCTGGAAACCCGGACCGCTGGTGAAATAACTGATAATGAAATCATCCAGCGAAAGAGTGAACGCCATAATCATACCCGTGATAATACCCGGCATGATTGACGGAAGAACAACCTTGAAGAAAGCCGACGCAGGCTTGCAGCCAAGATCCTGTGCCGCTTCGGCAAGGTTTCTGTCCGTTTGGCGAAGCTTTGGAAGAACGGTCAATATAATATAAGGCAGATTGAATGTTACATGGGCGATAAGTAGAGTTCCGAAACCAAGAACCGCATCATCGCTGAAAAGTCTGCCGACAAAAACAAAAAGAAGCATCATTGAAATACCTGTTACGATTTCGGGGTTCATCATAGGAATGTTTGTTACCGCCATAACACCCGAACGTGGAATGCCTTTTTTGAATTTATCAATTCCGACCGCAGCGGCAGTGCCGAGAACGGTTGCAATAAGCGATGAACTGACTGCAAGAATAAGCGTGTTATAAAGCGACCTGAGTGTTGCTTCATCCTCAAGAAGAACTCTGTACCAATCAAGCGAAAAGCCCGAGAACACGCTTGTGCTGCTGGATGAATTGAATGAAAAAACAATCATTACAACAATCGGAGCATAGAGAAAAAGGAATACGAGGGCGGTATATACTTTTGAAGCAATTTTCATATTACCATGCCCTCCTCATCACCTGAAAAGCGGTTCATAACCGCCATGCAGATAAGAATAAGCACCATAAGAACAAGAGAGAGCGATGCACCGAGATTATAGTTATAAGACTGTTGGAACTGTCTTTCAATAACATCGCCGATAAGGTCAAATGATCCGCCGCCGAGCTTCTGTGAAATATAGAAAGTGCTGACTGACGGAACGAAAACCATGGTGATTCCCGAAACAATGCCGGGCATACTCATGGGAATAATGCATTTTCTCACAACGGTAAGACCGTTGCCGCCGAGATCCTGACATGCTTCAACCATGCTGCGGTCAAGCTTTGCCATAACCGAATAAATCGGCATAATCATATAGGGCAGGAAATTATAAACCATACCCAATATAACCGCTCCCTCGGTGTTAATCATATGTATCGGGTCAATTCCGATCTTTCCGAGAAAGCTGTTGATAATACCCGTATCCTGCAAAAGAGCCATCCATGAATATGTTCTGATAAGAAAGCTCATCCACATTGGTAGCATAACAAGCATAACAAGAGTCCGCTGCACCTTTTCCGTTTTCTGTGAAATAATATAAGCAAGAGGAAATGCAATAATCAGGCAGATTATCGTTGCTACTATGCCGAACCAGATTGAACGCAGAAAGGTGGGAATATATTTACCGAGTGCTTCAATATTTTCAAACGTGAATGCACCCGAAGCATCGGTGAATGAATAATACACAACAAAAATCAGCGGAGCAACTATAAACAGAACAGACCATACGATATAAGGAGAGGCTATCAGCTTGGTTTTGAGAGAAGAACGGTTGCTCATTCCTCCACCTCCTCCTCGGCGTTGGAGAGCTCATCAAACTCCTCGCTGAAGGAGCTGTAGTCTCCGTATATACCCGAATACTCGGATTTTTTCATAATATGTATTGCATCGGGCTCAATAAAGAGTCCGATTTTTGCACCCTCGGGCTGATAATCCGTTGTCTGAATCATCCACTTGAAGCCGCCGATATCAACAATAATTTCAAAGTGAACACCCTTGAAGGTTACAGAGGTTACAACACCGCAGAGCATGCCTTTTTCAGGCTCAACAACATCAACATCCTCGGGACGGACTACAACGTCAACCGCCTCATTCTTGCCGAAGCCCTTGTCAAGGCATTCAAAACGGTGACCCGAGAAATCAACAAGACAGTCATCAATCATTACGCCATCAAGAATATTGCTTTCACCGATAAAATCGGCAACGAAAGCATTTTTCGGCTCATTATATATATCAAGAGGAGTGCCTATCTGCTGGATAACACCGCCGTCCATAACAACTATGGTGTCGGACATTGAGAGGGCTTCCTCCTGGTCATGGGTAACATAAATAAAGGTTATGCCGAGTCTCTGCTGAATATTTTTAAGCTCCACCTGCATATCCTTGCGAAGCTTGAGGTCAAGCGCACCGAGAGGCTCATCAAGAAGAAGAACACGGGGTTTAACGGCCAAAGCTCTTGCAATTGCAACTCTCTGCTGCTGACCGCCTGAAAGCGAATTTATATTGCGTTTATTAAAGCCCGTCAGGTTAACCAGAGCGAGCATTTCTTCAACGGTTTCTTTAATCTGCTTTTCGGGAACCTTTTTAATTCTTAAACCGAAAGCAACGTTTTCATAAACATTAAGGTGCGGGAAAAGGGCATAACGCTGAAAAATAGTGTTAACCTGCCTTTTGTGAGGAGGAACACCATTAATCTTTTTGCCTTCAAAAATAACCTCACCTTCGTCGGGTTCAATAAATCCTGCAATTATCCTGAGTGTGGTTGTTTTACCGCAGCCCGAAGGACCGAGAAATGTTATAAACTCCTTATCACGAATGTAGAGGTTCAGATTTTTAAGCACCTGATTATTTCCGAATGTTACGGAAATATTTTTCAAATCTATTATCGCATTTTTTTCCAATTATGCAGCCCCTCTCTGCCTTTACCGCATTAAACGGATAAGCGGCTTATTATATTAATATAAAATATAGTGCAAAAACCTTCAAATGTCAACAATTTTTTTAACAAAATCGTGAAAAAACCGTTTCGGTTCGGAGTTGTCAAATATTTTTCTTTGATTTGCTCTCAAATACTCTTTATAGCTCCGTTTTTCTCGTTTTTTTATTTCAAAAAAATTTTAGATAATTTATGGTAAATAACCCCGTTGCAAAAGGGCAATACTGTTCTTGAACAAAATTTTTCGGGGTGATTATTTGCAATTCAACAAGGTTGAAATCTGCGGAGTCAATACTGCAAAGCTCAAGGTTCTTAAAGAAAGCGAAAAAATCGAGCTGCTCAAAAAAGCTCGTGCAGGTGATAAGAAGGCAAGAGACGAGCTTGTTACAGGAAATTTAAGGCTCGTTTTAAGTGTTATACAGCGTTTTGCGAACAGGGGCGAAAATCCCGATGACCTTTTTCAGGTGGGCTGCATCGGGCTGATTAAGGCAATTGATAACTTTGATTTAACCCTTGATGTAAGATTCAGCACATACGCCTGTCCAATGATTATAGGCGAAGTGAGACGGCATTTGAGGGATAACAACCCGATAAGAGTAAGCCGCTCCGTGAGGGACACTGCTTACCATGCAATGCAGGTGCGTGAAAGGCTCATAAACGAGCTTGAACGCGACCCTACTCCCGAGGAAATAGCAAAGGAGCTTGGGATCGAAAAAGAAAGTGTTGTCATTGCGCTTGATGCCATAGTCGAGCCCGTTTCGCTTAATGAACCCGTTTATTCCGACGGCGGCGATACAATATATGTTATGGACCAAATAGGCGATACCGAAACCGACGAAAGCTGGCTTGAAGAAATACTTTTGAAGCAGGCGATAAAATCTTTGAGCGACAGAGAGAAAAAAATCCTCCATCTGCGTTTTATGCAAGGCAAAACACAAATGGAGGTTGCAAACGAAATCGGCATATCACAAGCCCAGGTTTCAAGGCTTGAAAAAGGAGCAATAAAGAGAATCAAGGATAATAACAGAGTGTGAAAAACGGAGTGGCTCATATGAGTCACTCCGTTAATCATTATTTTTCAATCACATAAGTTGCATATGAAAGCATTTCGCCGCGCATAAAATCAACTGCCGTGAGAACAATTTTGTCCTCATAAACAGTTACTATCATACCCTCGGAGGAGCGCATATAATGCTCGGTTGTATCGGCAAGATTTGCCGTTGTTCTTCTGGGAGAAGCAACACTTGAAAGGTGAACCATTGTTGCGTATTCACCATTATAGTCTGCAATGTTGAGGTTGGGATTAAGCTCCTGCATATCGTAAGCCCAATGGGAATGACCGTTAAAGAATACAACATTTTCATACTTATCCATCAAGCCTCTGAAGCGCACCTCATCGGGGCAGCCGTTGGTGAACGGAAGGTCATACTGGTGACCTGCATCATTAACAAGGTTTCCTTCGCCTGTTCCGAGAACTTCTCCCTCTACGGGGTTATTGAGGAAGGTATGGAAGAAAAGGTAAACGGTTGTATCTTTATATTTTTCAAGCTGTGCTTCAAGCCAGTCAAGCTGTTCATCTTTCAGAATACGGCTGGTTGCTTCATTATAATCCCATGCAAACTGCGAAAGGAAAACAAAAACGTCGCCGTCAATGCTTTCGGGAGCATAAACAAAATCAAGTCCGTTATCCGAAACTTCAACAATGCCCTCTGCCTTCGTTTCGCCGTAAACACCCGTATTAATAAGCTCCTGCCAATTTTCAAGGCTGAACTGATTATCTACATCATGGTTGCCGGTGCAGGTATAAACGGGATAATCATGTTCGGAAACAATACTGTTAAATTTTTCAAACGCATCTCTTTCACCATGAACGGAAAGGTCGCCCGAAATCGCAACAAGCTCAACATCAAAATTATCGATAAAGTTGAGTGCGTTTGAGAAGGTAAGGCATGAATCATCACCCGAAAGAGAGCCGTTATATCTGTTAAAATGAACGTCGCTGAGTGCGCCAAAGGTGTAGGTTTTTGCGCCGTAATCGAAAACCTTTTCTTCGGGTATATCGGTTTCACCCGAGAAAATGCCACATCTGTATGCAAGCACGGTTTCAGCACCCTCGGGGATTGCAGTAAAGGGATGAACCTCAAAACTGCCCTCACCATCATCAACCTCAACGGTTGCAAGCTCGCTGTAATAAGCCTTTGAATTGCCGACATCAACAGAAAGCTTATTGCCGCAGCAATCGCCCCAGTAGATATCATATTTTCCGTCCATTGAAGCGGTAACGGTTATTTCACCTGCAGCAGAGCCGGCTTCATCGTTTAAAAAATCATACTCAATTGTTGCAACATTGCCCATAAAGGGAAGTGAAATCGATATGCTGTTAAATGAAACAACAAGGGGCATGAGCATTGCAAAAAATGCGGCAGAAATTCTTGTTAAAATCGAAACCATATTTATTTCCTCCTTGATTTTGATATATAGTATATTACATCAATGCAACAGACATTGCAAGCAAAATTTGCGCGGGATAGTATGTAGAAAGCTCAACTGTAACCCATATATTTTTGCGTTTAATAGGTGTAAAATACAAAAATCCGAGACAGGTATCACTGATAAGAAAAAGGCATGAGCCGATAAACGCAAGCAGAAATGCAGGGCTTTTCTGCGAATACAAAAGAACGGCGGATGCCGCAACCTTATATATCAGCGCACCGTAATAAACACTCATAATCATCTTGAGCTTTGTATCTGCCTTCATTTTGAAAATACTCATCATTACGGCGGCAAGAGGTATGCCGATAATTCCGATAATCAATGCGGTAAGATTGAACCCGCCTATTGAGATAAATGCAGAAAGAGTAAAAATATGTCCCACAAGAAAATAAAGCGTTCCGAGCGGTATCAGCTTACCCCTGAAGGTTGGCGCGACCTCTTTGATGCCGAGAAGCACATCGCCGAAAAATCCGAACATCAGGGCAAAGCAGACAAGGCAAAAATAATATGTGTTATGAGGGCTCATACAATAACCAACAACAGCAACGGAGATGAAGCCGAAGCTTGCCATGAATTTACACATCATTCCCTCAAAGGCCTTGCCTTTTCGCCGCAAAGCCACACACCCGACCGCAAAAACAACTGTTACAACAGACAAAACATAACACAGCGGTGACATTGTTCTTCCTCCATTCAAATCACTTTAAAACCGCCCATTTCCCGACAATCTCAAATCCGATTTTTCCGTAAAAAGCGGTCAGACTGTCATTCCTGCAAAAAAGAAAAACTTCCTTATCTGTTTTTTTCTTTGCAATTTCACTCACTATTGCGGAGGCATATCCTCTGCCCCTCGCTTCGGGAGAGGTCGCAACCGCACCGAGCAAAACACTTTTTTCGCCCTCAAAAAGAGCAAACGCACAAGCACACAATTCACCGTTTTCCTCGGCGGCAAGCATTGATGCCGTGCCTTTATTCAGCCTTATGCAGACATCAGAAAGAAACGCACCGTAATCTCCGAGCTCAAAGCCGCAATTGCAAAGCAAATCATAGACCTTACGCTTATCATAATCATTGACTGTGCTTATTTTTTCGGCATCGTTTACACCTGAAAACCTAACCGTAAACGAGGTATCCGACGACTCAAATCCCAGCTTTTGCATATCTTCATATGAGCAGGTCAGACTTTGAAAGCCGACGGCATTGATAAAATGCAGAATCTCCTCATAATCTGCATTTTTGTTGGTGCAAACGGTCATGTTTCCGTCAATTCTGCTTATTGCGGCCGAGGGAATGCCATCTGTATCCTGCACCCAAAAAAGAGCAAAATCATAGTCTGCACCGTAGGTTTTAAACAATGCGGTTATCCTTGCCGAATAAGGGTCGGCAGGCAAAAAACAAAGCTGCTCATAATTCTTGCAAAGACTTATCATTTTGCAAATTCCTCCGCAAGGGCTTTTACAAGCTGCAGAGTTGCTTCGGCATCGTTATATTTAATCACGCACGAAGGAGAATGAAGATATCTGCACGGAATCGATACCGTCAGCACCTTAACGCCTCCTCTGCTTTTATGAATTGCACCCGAATCGTTGCCGCCTGCAACCATGGTTTTCGGCTGGCATGCAATACCCTCTTTTGCGGCAATTTCAAACGCCTTATCATAAAGCTCCTTGCTGTAAAGTGTGCTTCTGTCCATGAAAGAAACCGTGCCGCCATTACCGCAAATGCAGACTCTTTTTTCGTCTTTTACGCCCGAAATATCGGCGGCGGTTGTTGTTTCAACGGCAATTGCATAATCGGGAGCAATGGTGAAAGCGGCTGTCTGTGCGCCTCTTGTTCCGATTTCCTCCTGAACGCTGAATGAAAACCACATATCGTATTCAAGCTCGCTCTTAATCATTTCAATCAGCACGGCACAGCCTGCTCTGTCGTCAAGAGCTTTTGACTTTATAAAACCGTCACCGAATTCAACGAAGTCGCTTTCAAACCATATCGAATCGCCGAGACGTACGTATTCCATAGCCTCTTCCTTTGATTTTGCACCAATATCAATATAAAGGTCATCCGCCTTTGGTATATCGGCTTCGGCACTTTTTTCAACAAGATGAACAGGTTTTATGCCTATAACGCCGTTCACCGCTTTATCGCCGACTTTAACCGTTCTGCCGAGAATAACACGGCTGTCTATTCCGCCAACCTTCGTAAAGCGAAGAAAGCCATCGGAGGTTATTGCAGTAACGATAAGACCAACCTCATCCATATGAGCATCAAGCATAACTTTGTTTACGGCAGGGTTCCTGCCTTTTTTGAAAACAAGAAGATTGCCGAGCGGGTCAATGCTGTATTCGGCACAATCCTTTATCTGTTCGATTATATAATCACGAACAGCATTTTCTCTGCCCGAAATACCCGAAAGAAGGCAGAGTTCTTTAATCATTTCAAGCATTCTGCTCTCCCCTTTCGATGATATATTCCGCCATGAGCTTTGCTGTGTTTTCAATATCTTCAAGATCGCAGACCTCAACAGCAGTATGCATGTTTCTCAAAGGAATCGAGAGAAGTGCCGTTCTAACACCCTTACCCGCAACCTGAATTTCATCGCAGTTTGTTCCGGTATTTCTACCCATAACCTCAACCTGATTGGGAATATTGTTTTTCTCTGCGATTTCGGAAAGCCTTCTGCTCATATTATAGTCAAGAGAAGGTCCGTAGCCTATCATTGTACCGGCGCCGAGGGCAGCATATTTTTCGCTGCTGATACCCGGTGCAGCAGCAAAGCTAACGTCAACGGCAATTGCCTCATCAGCCTGTGCAGTAAATGCACCCGTCTGCGCACCGCTTCCGCCCGTTTCCTCCTGAACTGAAAAAAGCACACTTATTTTACAGCTGTGATTTTTGCCTTCAAGCATTTCAAGGCAGCGGAGAATTGCTGCAATTCCCGCTCTGTCATCAATCGACGGAGAAGAAATTCTGTCACCCAGAAGCTTTGTATATGAACCGATGAAGGTTATTCTGTCACCAAGTGAAACAAGCTTTTTTGCCTCTTCGGCATTCATACCGATATCGACTGCAATATCGTCAAAACCCTTTGCCTTATCGGCATCCTCGGGTTTTGAAAGATGGGGAGGTGTTGAGGTTATAACGCCGTACACGGGCTTTTTGCCGTGAACCGTAACCTCTGACGCGGCAAGCACACGGATATCCGCACCGCCGCATTTTGTAACCTTGAGAAAGCCGTCTTCATCTATTGCCGTAACAACAAGACCGATCTGGTCAAGGTGAGCATCAAGAAGAATATGGGTTTCGCCATCGCCCGTTGTTCCCGTTACGCTGCCGAGAACATCGGTTTTTACGGGCATATATTTTTCAAGCATTTCAGCAGCAACCTTTGCCGCTTCATTTTCTGCGCCCGAAACACCCTTTGCGGAGCAAAGCTTTTCAAGCAAAGCCGACACTTCGGAATACATTATCAAAATCAACCTTTCCATGTAAATCAAGGTTGACCCCGAAAGGAGCCAACCTTGTTTATCAGATTACTTTTACGCCGCCCTCGGGACGGATATTGAGAACATAGCAGGATTTTTCACCGAACACTGCACAGATTCTTGATTTGAATTCATCAAGAAGATCTACAGGAACAAATGCCTGAATTGTACCTGCAAAGCCTCCGCCGTGAACTCTCCATGCGCCCTTGCCGTTAAGAACATCCTGACAGATTGCAAGGGCAACACTGACGGGCTGATTTGAAGGAGCTTTGCATGTATAGATATTTTGATTATACATATAGGATGAGAAGCCGCTTTCAATAACAAGTGCCTTGAATTCTTCAAAATCACCTGCTTTCAGAGCCTTTGACTGCTTTTCAACTCTGATATTTTCGTTATAGAAGTGCATTGCACGCAGAACAGCTCTGTCACCCGCCACATCACGGATAACGGAAATATTCTTTTCAAATTCGGCTCTGTCAACATCACGAAGAACTTTCTTACCGAATTTTGCGGCAACAGCCTCCATTTCGCCTCTTACTGCTGCATATTCGTCCGTAAGGTCGGAATGGTCTCCGCCGGTATCAACAATGCAAAGCGCATGACCGCATGCACCGAAATCAAAATCAAGCTTTTCAATAACGGGCTTTGAGGGGTCTTTGAAATCAATCATAACAAATCCGCCTACAGAACAAGCCATCTGATCCATAAGTCCGCAAGGCTTTCCGAAATATTCGTTTTCGGCAAACTGGGCTATCTGTGCAATTTCAACCGCACTTACCTTGCCATCATTATAAAGATGGTTAAGGATTGTACCTATAAGAACCTCAAACGCAGCCGAAGAAGAAAGACCCGAACCCGAAAGAACATCGGATGCCGTTGCTGCATCAAATCCGCCGATAGCGTAGCCTCTGTTTTTAAATGCGGCGCATACGCCTCTGATAAGAGCTTCGGATTTGCCTCTTTCGGAGGGAATTACACCGAGCTCTGCAAGGTCAACCGCATCGATTTTATAGCCTTCGGATTTAACTCTTACAATGTTATCGCTGTTTTTTGACACAACGGCCACTGCATCAAGATTGACGCTTGCTGCAAGAACACAGCCGTGATTATGGTCGGTATGGTTTCCGCAAACCTCGGTTCTGCCGGGTGCGCTGAAAACCTCAACCTCCCTGCCGTTGCCGAAGAATTCTTCAAACTTTGTTGCAATTTTTGTGTATCTTTCTTTCTGTGAGGCAATATCCTCTTTTTTATAATTCTTTGCAAAAGCGGCATCATATGCGGCAGTTGCAAGTTTTTCTTTAAGCTCTGCAATTTTAATCATTATTTGCAATTCCTTTCTTTTGTATTTTGTTTATTTTCTTTTTGTTTGCATATTCAATTATTTTTTCAACCGATGTCCATATGCCGTTAACCGAAAGCAGAGATAATCCCGAGAAGAATAGAAGCAGCATTATCGGCACAAGGAAACCAGCAGAAAGCGGGTCATAAAGATTGCGTCCCACTAATGTGAAAGATATAAGCTTCGGCATGAATCCGATTACGGAAAGAAGAACAAATTTTCCGTAGCCGAATTCAAACGAGCCGTAAATTCCCGATATGCTGTTTATCGGCATTGCGGGAATAAGTCTCAATGCTATTAAAAGTGCGGGGTTTCCCCTTCCGTCCTGCTGAATAACTCTTCGCAGAACATCGGTTTTTGAAATCAGCCGCCATGCACCGCCTGCACCGAAACGCCTGCCCCAAAAATAACGTATGGTAATAAGAATAACAAATCCCAGAATATTAACGGGGATTGCATAATATATA
This sequence comes from Clostridia bacterium, assembly GCA_017466365.1. Classification (GTDB taxonomy): domain Bacteria; phylum Bacillota; class Clostridia; order Oscillospirales; family Acutalibacteraceae; genus CAG-177. Next base: position 135,009 of record JAFTUG010000007.1, read on the forward strand.
GGCAAAACGATTCCCGATAAAAAGCATACCGTGGAGGTTGCGTAAATCGGAAAAAAGCTCTTTACTGCAAAGAGCAGCATTACTGCAATAAAAAACTGCCATTCTATATCAATATGCGCAATATATTCTTCAAGCTTTACGAGGTTCTGCTTTGTTACGGCATACCAGCGCCACAATTCGTCATACTGAAGCGAAAACAAAAGCACGGCAACCGCCAAAGACAGAGCTATTAATATCAACCCGCTGAAAAGCAGAAGTTTTTTTTGCTTTTTTCTTTTTTTCAAAAGCTCACCGCATTCCAACTTATTCTAACAATTTATTTTATAATATTATTGCATTTCGGTCAATAACAAAAACAAATATTTTGGTATTTTATTTTACGCAATTTATGATATAATTGATTTGTATAATTGATTTTTTGCGAAACAAGGAGAATTGTTTTATGAAAATATGTGTTCTTGACGGTTTTACAACAAATCCCGGAGACCTTTCATGGGATTGGCTTTACGGCTGCGGCGAATGCACGGTATATGACCGTACCCCTGCAGAACTTATTGCCGAAAGATGCGAAGGCTGCGATATAATCATCACCAACAAAACACCGCTTCGCAGAGAGTTGCTTGAAACACTTACCGAGCTGAAATATGTGGGACTTTTAAGTACGGGCTATAACATAGTTGACTGGGAATATTGCAAAGAAAAAGGTATTCCCGTTTGCAACATTCCCTCTTACAGCACTTCGGCAGTTGCCCAGCTCGTTTTTGCGCTTATACTTGAACATACGAATTCTGTTTCCGTTCACAGTGATTCGGTACACGGCGGCGAGTGGTCATCATGCAAAGATTTCTGCTATTGGAAAACACCTCTTACGGAGCTTGACGGCAAAACCCTCGGAATTATCGGCTTCGGAAAAATAGGAAAAGCTGTCGCCAAAATTGCCTCAGCATTCGGCATGAAGGTTATTGCCTGCACCAATCACCCCGCACCCTTTGAAAACGTTGATTTTACAAGCATTGACGAGCTTCTTGCAAAGAGCGATTTCGTAAGCATTCATTGCCCTCTCACCCCTTTAACAGAGGGCATGGTAAATGCCGAATTTCTTTCAAAAATGAAGAAAACCGCTGTTCTCATCAACACCTCAAGAGGTCAGGTTGTTGACGAAAACGCCCTTGCCGCCTCGCTCAAAAACGGCGATATCGCAGGTGCGGGGCTTGACGTTCTTTGGTCAGAGCCGCCTTCGGCAGACTGCCCCCTTCTGGGAATAAAAAACTGCTTTATTACTCCGCATATTGCATGGGCAGGCTTTGAAACCCGCGAAAGACTTATGAAAATATGCAAAGAAAACGTTTTGGCATATTTAAGCGGTTCTCCCTTTAATTTAGTTTATTAAGCTATTGATATAATAATATTATTATGTTATAATATAGTGTATTTCTGCAAAGGAGGTTGAAAAATGATAATTTCCCAAACGCCGGTAAGAATGTCGTTCTTCGGCGGTGGAACGGATTTTCCCGAATTTTTCAATGAACATTCGGGCGCCGTTATCTCAACAACCTTCAATAAATACTGCCATGTTATCGTAAGACCCATGCCCGAAAAGCTTTTTGAATACAAAACAAAGCTTATTTATGCACAGACCGAAGAAGTAAGCTCCGTTGATGAAATAAAGCATCCCGCAATCAGAAATGCAATGAAATGGCTCGGTCTTGAACGTATATTTCTCAACTACGATGCAGATATTCCCGCCAAAACAGGTTTGGGAACAAGCAGCGCTTTTTCAGTCGGCATGCTAAATGCATTCTATACAATGCAGGGCATTGCCAAAACGAAGCGAGAGCTTGCGGATGATGCCATATATCTTGAACGCACTCTCTGCAGCGAGGAAGGCGGTATTCAGGACCAGATTGCGGCGGCATTCGGCGGCTTTAACCGAATTGATTTCAGTTCCGACGGATACACCGTTACACCGCTGAACATAGCCCCCGAAAGAAAGCAGCTTTTAAACGATAATCTCATGGTTTTCTTCACAGGGCTTTCCCGTTACTCATTTCAGGTGCAGAAAGCAACCAAAAGCATGCTCGGCAAACGCACACATGAGCTGCTCGAAATTCTGCACATGGTTGATGATGCCGAAAAAATTCTTGTTGAACCTGACCGTTCTCTTGACGATTTCGGACTGATGCTCAACGAAACATGGAAGCTTAAAAGAAGTATAAGCAGCGAAATTTCCAACACCATGATTGACGATATATACCGCAAGGCTCTCCTCTCGGGAGCTCTCGGAGGAAAATTGCTCGGAGCAGGCGGCGGAGGCTGCCTCCTGTTCTATGTTCCGAAAGAGAAGCAGGCTTCCGTACGTTCGGCTCTTTCAGACCTGCATGAGGTAGAATTTAAGTTTGAAAACGAAGGAACAAAGATAATTTGTAACTACTGACGAGGTACATAATGATAAAGATTATAAAACCCGATTTTATTTTTGAAGATGAACGAGGCTCGCTTATTCAGCTTGTTCACGAGGGATATAAGCAGATAAACGTTGTAGAATCAAAAGCAGGCTTTGAGCGCGGAAATCATTATCACCGACTTAACCGTGAGGGTTTTTATGTTGTGAAAGGCTCTTTTACTCTCGAAGCAAAGCTTGACGGCAAAAAAGAGACCTATGATTTCAAAAAAGGTGATATGTTTATCATTGAGCCGAATGTAATTCATCGTTTTATTTATCACGAGGATTCCGTGCTTGTTGCCTTTTATGATAACGGTGTTGAGTTGCCTGACGGCACAAAGGATATAATTGCGGAGGCAGAGGCATAATGGAAGCAATAATTCTCGCAGGAGGTCTTGGCACACGTCTTAAGCCCTGCGTTGAGAATCTGCCGAAGCCGCTCGCTCCGATTGACGGCAAACCTTTTCTCAATTACCTTCTTGATTATCTCTATGTAAACGGAGTTCACAGAGCGGTAATTTCAACAGGCTACAAGGCAGAAACCATAGAAGAATATATCGGCAGGGCACACAGAGGAATGGTTGTTGACTACTGCAGAGAAGATACCCCTCTCGGCACCGGCGGAGCAATAAAAAAGGCTCTCGGAATGTGCAGAGAAAGCTGTGTTTGCGTTATAAACGGCGACACTTATTTTGATGTCAGCCTTCCCGAAATGAAAAGCTTTCACGATAATTCAGGATGCAAAATATCACTTGCCGCAAAATGGGTTGAAAATGCCGAAAACTCGGGATTCCTACGCCACGAAAACGGCAGACTCTGCGGTTTCCACGAAAAAGGAATTATGTCGGCAGGTCTTATCAACGGCGGAATATATTTCATCGAAAAAGACGCTCTTGACGGCATAACCGAAGAAAAATTTTCACTTGAAAAGCAGATACTTGAATCAGACTACTGCCCCGTTGCGGTTTATGAAAGCAACGGTTATTTTATAGATATCGGAATTCCCGAAAACTACAAAAAAGCAGAAAAGAATAAAGAAAAGCTTTTTTCAAAAAGAACACGCAAAGCTGTTTTTCTTGACCGTGACGGCACAATAAACCATGACACGGGTCATCTTTACCGCACGGAGGATTTTAAGTTTCTCGAAAATGCCGATAAAGCAATCGCAGAAATTAAAAGCAAGGGTTATCTTGCGATAATCATAACAAACCAGGCGGGAATTGCCAAAGGGCTTTACAAATCAGAGGATGTGGATATTCTCCACGCTCACATCGACTCTCTTCTTTTAAAAAACTTCGGAATTACGGCAGACGGTTATTATTACTGTCCGCACCACCCCGAAGCGGTGATTGAAGAATTAAAAAAAGAATGCCTTTGCCGCAAACCGAATGCAGGTCTTATTTTAAAAGCAGTTTCCGATTTTTCGGATATCGGAATTGAAATCGACCTTAAAGGCTCATTTACGGCAGGAAACAAGCTGTCGGATGTTCTTGCGGGAATAAACGCCGGCACGGGTCAAAACATACTCATCGGGCAGGACGAGCCTGACACAGCCGATATTGCATCGGCTCATTACGAAAATCTTTATGATTTCTCTCAAAATTTAAAGCAGGTGTTATAGTTTGAAAAATATTTATTTTGTTCAGGCAGGCTTTGCGTTTGATAAATCCGTTTATCTGCCTTATGCAACGGGTACTATTGTTGCATACTGCAAAAGCCTTCCCGATATTGCAGCAGAATACGATTTCAAGGAGATTATTTTCCGCAGAGACGATATCAATAAAATCGTTGACGGAATGGAATCTCCTTATATTGCTGCGTTTTCAACCTATGTTTGGAATGTTGAATTCAACAAGGCACTTGCAAAAGCGGTCAAGGAAAGATACCCCGAATGCATCATCATTTTCGGCGGTCACAGCGTTTCGGAAAGAATGGAATTTCTTGCCAAGGATTATATTGATATTCTGACTCTCGGCGAAGGCGAAGAGGTTACGGCAAGCCTTCTGCGCGCGCTTAAAAACGGCGATGATTTAAGCACATGCAACGGCATCGCATACCGAGATGAAAGCGGTAACAGCATCCTCACCGCACCACATTGTCCCGAATCCGTTGAAAACTATCCTTCGCCTTATCTTACAGGGATTTTCGATTCAATCATCGAAAAAAATCCCGATACAATGTTTGATACCATTATCGAAACAAATCGAGGCTGCCCCTATAACTGCGCATACTGCGACTGGAGCAACCACAAAAAGTTAAGGCTTTTCCCAATGGAAAAAGTCAAGGGCGAAATCAAATGGCTCTCCGAGCATAAAATCGAATACTGTTTCTGCGCCGATTCAAACTTCGGTATGTTTGAACGTGACGTTGAAATTGCCGAATATATTGTTGAGCTAAACAAAAAAACGGGCTTCCCGAAGGTTTTCAGACCTTGCTACGAAAAAAACAGCGCAGAGAGAGTTTTCAAAATTTCCAAAACGCTCAACTCCAGAGGTCTTGATAAAGGTGCAACCATGGCATACCAAACTCTTTGCGATGAAGCACTTAAAAATATAAACCGAAAAAATCTTACCATGGAGCATTTTTCGGGTCTTATGGCAGACTATACAAGAGCAAACATCCCCACTTATTCCGAGCTGATTCTCGGTCTGCCCGGTGAAACGGCGGAAAGCTTCTGTCAGGGGCTCTGCAAGCTTTTGAGAGCAGGTCAGCATAATTCAATAAGCGTTTATTACTGTGAGCTGCTTCCGAATGCGCCCATGTGTAAGCCCGATTACATGGAAAAATACCGTATTGAACCTATGAAGGTTCAATTTAATCATATTCATTCCGCAAGCGGCAGGAAAGACGGCATTCCCGAATATTCATACCTCGTCCGCTCAACGAGCACAATGCCCCGCGACGGCTGGGTATACGCAAATCTTTTCTCGATTTGCCTTCAATGCTTCCACAGCCTCGGACTTTTCAGATATTTCGCAATTTATTCATACTATGAACTCGGCATTGACTACTATGATTTTTATAAAAAGCTTCTTGATTTCTGCCTTTCAGACGGCGGTCTTATAGGAAAGCTTTTCCGTGAGATAAAAGAAAAGCTGGACGGCTCTCTTGAGGGTGACTGGAATCACAGCAACCCCGTCTTCGGCAATATCACATGGTTTTTTGAAGAAGGTCTTTACCTTGAGATTCTTTATAACTTCAAGGAATTTGAAAAGCTTATCGAAAGCTTCATAAAGCCACTCGGAATCAGCGATAAAATATATCCCGAGCTTCGCAAATTCCAGATCAACGCAATCAAGCTGCCGTTTGAAGCAGGCAAAGAATTTGAATGCGCCTATGATTTTGCGGGTTATTTCCGTACTGTTGGTTCAGATAACGAAGTATCCTTAAAAAATCAGCCCGTTAAATATACTTTTACCGCACCGAAGGAATATGCGAACTGGATTGACTTTGCAAAAGAAACCGTGTGGTACGGTCGCCGTAAAGGTGCAACACTTTACACAAACAATACGGCATCGGTAAACATTCAGAAAATTATTGCGAAAGGCTCGTGACTTTTTGAAAAAAAATTTATATTTTTTTCAAGTGAATTATTCTTACGGTAAATCCGCCCATCTCCCATATACGGCGGGTCATATTTCCGCATACGCATTTGCGGATAAGGATGTTGCAGAAAACTACCGACTTGAAAATATATTTTTTCTTCGTGAACCGATTGACAGTCTCCTTGATAAAATCGAAAATCCGTCCGTTGCGGCTTTTTCAACCTATATTTGGAATTGCAATTTCAACAAAGAGGTTGCAAGAAGGATAAAAGAAAAATATCCCGAATGCGTAGTTATCTTCGGCGGTCATCATGTGGCACCGGGCGGAGATATGCTTAACGACTGCCCTTATATCGATTATCTTCTTCACGGCGAAGGCGAAATAATTTTCCGCAGGCTTCTGCGTTCGTTAATCGGTCTTGAAAAAGCAGAAGAAATTCCCGGTATTTCATTGAGAACAGCCGACGGGATTCTCACAAATCCGCAGATGATATCCGATGAATGCGATTTCCCCTCACCCTATCTTAACGGATATTTCGATAAGATTCTTGCCGAAAATCCCGATACAGATTTTATGGCACTTATCGAAACTTCAAGAGGCTGCCCGAATTCATGCGCTTATTGCGATTGGAGCAACATGAAATCAAAAATCCGAAAATTCCCGATTGAAAGAATTTACGGTGAGATTGAATGGCTCAGCGAAAGACATGTTTACGGTTTGGGAAGTGCCGATTCAAACTTCGGAATGTTCAAGCGTGACGAGGAAATAACCGATAAAATCGTTGAGGCAAAGAAAAAGCACGGATATCCGGTGGGTTTTCAGACTTCTTACGCAAAAAACAGTACCCGGACCGTTTTCAACATAGGTCTTAAGCTTGAAAAAGCAAGAATGAACAAAGGGATAACCCTTTCGTTTCAGTCTATGAGCAGAGAAACACTCAAAAACATCGGCAGAGAAAACATCAGCATCGAATACTACTCCGAGCTGATGGATTTATATAATAAAGCAGGCATCGCAACCTATACGGAGCTTATCATGGGGCTGCCGGGTGAAACTTATGAAAGCCTTGTTGACGGTGTGGACGAGCTTTTAAGGCTGGGTCAGCACAATTCTATTTATTTTCACAACTGCGAATGGCTGCCCTGCTCTATAATGGGGCAAAAAAATTATATTGAAAAATATAAAATCAAAGCCTCCCACATTCCGCTTCATCAGCCTCATAGAGAAACCGAGGATGCGAACGATATTCCCGAGGAATCAAGCATTGTCACCTCTACTTATTCAATGGATGAGAACGACTGGAAAAAAATGAATCTTTTCTCCGCTGCGGTTCACTCCTGCCATCACATGGGGCTTTTGCAGTTTTTCGCTCTCTATCTTTATAATGAGGGCTTGTGTTCATACAAAGAATTTTATTCCTCGCTTCTTGATTTTGCACTTTCCCATCCTGATACAGTTATAGGCGCAGTGTTCAAAAAAATCGGTCAGAAGCTTGACATGGTTTTGAGTGAAACGGGCACATTATGCTGCACCGACGAAAGATTCGGCACCGTTCAGTGGCCGTTTGAGGAATATGCATATCTTTGCATGGTTTATGATTATGAAAAATTCTACAGTGAAATTGACGAATTCCTTTCAGGCTTCGGAATAGAAAATGAAACATATATTCAGCTTTTCGGCTTCCAGAAAGCTATTATAAAAAAGCCGTTTGACGAAACAATTCACATCGAGGCTTCATGTGATTTTGTTGACTATTTTATGAAGCTTCTCGACGGTAAAAAAGCGGAGCTGAAAAAAGAAAGCATTTGTCTTGATTTTGAGACAAAGCCCTTTGACTCATGGCATATGTTTGCCAGAATCGTTGCATGGTACGGAAGAAAAGACAGCTTCAGCACCTATATAAAGCAAGCACATTTGAAACGGAGTAATTCAGAAAATGTTAAGTAACAAGGTTTATTTGGTTCAGGTTAACGTAACATACAGCGACTATATTGCTTACCTGCCTTATGCGGCGGGATGCATAGCTGCGTATGCGTGGAACGATACGGAAATCAAAGAAAATTTTGAATTGGCGGATATTCTTTACATGCGCCTCACGGTTGAAGAATCACTGAAAAAAATCAAAGACCCTGCAGTAGTGGGCTTTTCCTGCTATATTTGGAACACGGAATATAACCTTCTTCTTGCCAAAATGATAAAGGAGAAATATCCCGACTGCATAATTGTTTTCGGCGGCCATAACGTTCCCGACGACACATCATTGCTCGAAAAGCATGACTTCATCGATGTTCTCATGCATTCTGAAGGCGAAGAACCGTTCACAATGCTGCTCAAGGCACTCAAAAACAACGCCTCTTTTTCATCAATACCCGATATATCGTATAGGGGTACAGACAGTATTGTTACAACCGAGAAAAAGCGCATTTATGATATAACAAACTATCCTTCACCGTATGCCGCAGGGCTGTTTGACCGTATGCTTGAAGAATATCCCTCGATAGGATTCCATGCAACGCTCGAAACCAACAGAGGCTGCCCCTACTCCTGCGCCTTCTGTGATTGGTGCTTTACAAAGAAAATACGTCTCTTCCCCATGGAAAGAATCAAAAGCGATATAGAATGGATTTCAGAGCATAAAATCCCCTATTGCTACTGCGCAGATGCAAATTTCGGAATAGAGAAACGTGATATCGAAACCGCAAACTATGTTCTGGAAATGAAAAACAAAAACGGTTATCCGCAGGTATTCAAGCCCTGCTATGCCAAAAACAGCGATGATACCGTTTTTGAAATAGGCAAAATTCTCAATCACAGCGGCATCGACAAGGGTGTTACCCTTGCTTATCAGTCGCTTGACCCGCATACTCTTGAAAACATAGGAAGAAAAAATCTGACTCTTGAGCATTATTCTGACCTGACGGCAAAATATGCCGAAGAAAAGATACCGACATATACGGAGCTTATTCTCGGTCTGCCCGGAGAAACATACGAAACCTTCTGTGAGGGCTTATGCCGTCTGCTTGAAAACGGACAGCATAATTCCATGACGGTTTATACATGCCAGGTATACTGCAACTCCCCTATTGCAAGCAAGGATTTTGTTGAAAAATACGGTATTCGCTGGGAGCGTCAGCCGCTTCACGGCATTCACTACCCCGCAAACTTCAACGGTGTTCAGGAATACTACGATGTTGTTGTTGAAACCAAAGATATGACCAAAGAAAAATGGGTCAAGGCAAATATGTTTTCCGTATGCCTGCAGAGCTTTCATCATCTCGGATTGCTTCGCTGCTTTGCTCTTTACGCAAGACATGAGCTTGGCATGAGCTACTACGATTTCTATAACAGCCTGCTCGATTATATTTTCAGCGATAAATCCAAGTATATCTATAAGCTTTTTGAAGAAATCCGTTGGAAAACGGAAAACACCGAAGTTTCCGACTGGTGCTATCAAAAGGATATATTCAGCAAGGTCGGCTGGTATTTTGAAGAAGGAATTTTCCTTGATTTAATATATAACAGAGAAAAATTTTGGCCTGACATCGAGGACTTCATAAAATCGCTCGGCATTGACGATGAAATTTATGATGAGCTCCTGATATATCAGAAGAAAATACTTCGCCTTCCGAATACCGATACAGTTGAAATAGAATCAAAATATGATTTCTACAGCTATTTTGAGAATATATATGATGACCGTTATTCTCCTCTTGAAAAGAAAGCCGTTAAGCTGAAAATCAAGCTTGAAAAGCAGATTGATAACTGGTCGGATTATGCAAGAGAAATTATCTGGTTCGGAAAAAGACGCAGTGCAACACTTTGCACCAATTCCAGAGAAACCGTTGAAATCAGTTACATTTAATAAGGAGGAACGAAATGAAGGCTTTATTACTTTTTCCTCCGCAATGGACTCCGAATTCTCCCTATCTTGCTCTTCCGCTGCTCTCTGCACAGCTTAAAAAACACGGCATAGATGCCGAGATAAGAGATATTAACATTGAGTTTTTTAATCATATCCTTACCAAAAAGAATCTTTGCGAAAAGCTTGATGAAGCAAAAAGAATTCTCGGTTCACTTAAAAAGACCGTAACGGAGAATTATCCCGATGCAATAAGCAAGTTCGGCTCATATTCCCCCGAAGAAAAAACAATGCTTCTTAAGTTCAAACGCATTTCCGAGGTTCTCGGCGGAGAGGTTGATACCGAAAAAGCAATAAACGACTGCGAATCCGCTGTTAACGTCCTCAAAAGCAAGGATGAATTTTATAATCCGGAGACCTTGTTTTCGGCAAAAAAGACAATTCAGGATGCGCTGAAAATTGCATCACTTCCTTTTGCACCCAACGAAATAATTTACGATAACTATTTTTCAAATCCTGTTTATAAATTGGACTGGGTCAATATCGACCTTCAATGTAAAGACCGCTCGGTCAATATGTTTATCGAATATTACGAAGAGATAATCAAAAGCTTTTCATTCGATAAATACGATATGATTTGCATTTCAGTACCTGATTTAAGCCAAATCATACCCGCTTTTACTCTTTCTCTTCTTTTGAAAAAAACTGCCGGTATTCCCGTTTCAATCGGCGGAAATTACATCACGCAGAATAAGACCGATTTTATGAATCACCCTGAAATTTTCGGTGAATACTGCGATTATCTTATGGTCGGCGACGGAGAGTGCTCCATAGTTGAGTTTTCCGAATTCCTGATGAAAAAAAGAGAGATTTCCGAGGTTTCTAACCTCATGTATTTTAACGGAGAATGTGTTTTATGCAATTCTCCCGCCAAAGAGCTTGATTTCGGCGAGGTGGCATATGCTGATTTTGATTCTCTTGATTTATCTCTCTATTTTTCGCCCGAAACGGTTATTCCCATGCAGCTTTCAAAAGGCTGCTACTGGGGAAAATGCACCTTCTGCGATTACTATTTCGGTCAGCAATGCTATGATACTAAATCAATTCCTGCCGTTATTGATGAAATAAAGTATTTTATCAACAAATATAACGTTCATCACTTTTTGTTTATAGATGAGGCAGTTCCTCCCAAATACTATAACGCGCTTGCAAATTCCATTCTGGAAAACAACCTCGAAATATATTTTTATTCTTTTGTCCGCCTTGAAAAAGGCTTCACAAAAGAGATACTGCAAAACCTTTACCGTGCAGGCATGAGAATAGGACTTTGGGGATATGAAGCATGGTCTGAAAGAGTAATGAAAATGATGAACAAGGGCATAGACCTTTCGGAACGCATAAGGATTTTAAAAGATGCCGCCGATGCGGGGCTGTGGAACAACGTTCTCTTTATCATGGGATATCCTACCGAAACTCTTGAGGAAATTCAAAAAACAATCGCCGTTATGTATGAGAACAGAAATATTGTTCACAGCTGTACGCCGTCAAATTTCTCCCTCAAGAAAAATGCCATTCTTATGAAGTTTATCGGTCAGAACGGTCTGCTCGGTTTTGAAACAAACGGTGAGTTTTATACGGTTCTTAAAGATAAAATTGAGGGTATTCCTCAATCTGAACGGCGTGAGATAAGAAGAAAATTCCATTCGGATTATATTGAAGCTAACAAACATTGCCTTTGGCCCATCAATTATTCCGATACGGATCATATTCTGCTTTATCTCTCAAAATACACATGTGATTATGTGAGCAATTACCGTTCCGAAAGAAATATCTGTCTTCAGTTCAGATAAAAGAAATTCAGATAATTGGTGAATAAAAATGAAAAACATCTACATGGTACAGGCATCAAACACCTATTCCGGCAACGGCTTCAAAGCGGCATATCTTCCGTATGCGGCAGGGCTTCTTATTGCCTATGCCTTTACCGACAAAAAAATCAAAGACAATTATGAATTCAAGCGCTTTGTTTTTACCCGTGAAAGCACCGCTGATGCCGTTCGCAGCATGGAAAATCCTGCGGTTGTAGGCTTTTCAAACTACATATGGAACACACAGTATAATCTTGTTCTTGCTGAAAAAATAAAGGCAAAATTTCCTGAATGCATTATCGTTTTCGGCGGACACAACATCCCGCCCGACAGTTCATTCCTTAAGAAATATCCGTTTATCGATTTTCTTATTCATGCCGAAGGTGAAGAATCTTTCCGTTCTCTTCTTCTTGAAGCGCTTGAGAATAAGCCTGATTATTCCGAAATAAGCAACCTTTCCTACCGCATAAGCGATTCTGAATGCGCAACCACACCGAGTAAGATTTTTGACAGAACAGATTGTCCCTCTCCTTATCTTACAGGTCTGTTTGATAAGATTTTTGAAGAAAATCCTGATATGCAGCTTGATGCCATACTTGAAACAAGCAGAGGCTGCCCGAACTCATGCGCTTACTGCGACTGGGGCTGCAACGGTCAAAGAATAAAGCTTTTCCCTATTGAGAGAGTTCTTGCCGAAATTGATTGGCTTGCTGCACATAAGGTAAAGTTTATCTGGGGTGCGGATGCCAACTTCGGTGCATATAAGCGAGACCTTGAAATAGTTGACCATTTCATTAAAGTGCGTGAAAAAACGGGATATCCCGAGAGAATACGCACTAACTACGCCATGAATAATCCTGACCGTGTTTTTGAAATAAGCCGCAAGCTTGAAAAATTCGGCTTAAGCAAGGAAGGCGCAACCCTTTCATTCCAGAGCCTTGACCCGACGGTGCTTGAAAATATCGGCAGAAAAAACATGAGCATGGATAAATTCAGCAGCCTTCTTTCTATGTACAAAAAAGCGGGGGTTACCACTTATTCCGAACTCATAGTAGGTTTACCGGGAGAAACATACGAAAGCTTCTGCAAAGGCATAGGAATGCTTCTTGCCGCAGGTCAGCACAGACTTATAACGGTTTACAACTGCGAAATTCTTCCGAATTCTCCCATGGCTGCACCCGAATACATCAAAAAGCACGGCATTAAAACCGCCGACATTGTTTATCTGACCGCTCACAGCGAAACAGATAAAGAAATTCAGGAAAGAACCAGGTACGTTATCGGCACAAACACCATGCCCACCGAGGACTGGATTGCCTGCAATATTTTCACATGCTTTGAGGAGTCATACCACCATTACGGCATTCTCAAATTCATTGCAATATATCTTTACCACGAGCTTGGAATCCCCTATGAAAAATTTTATAACAGCATAATAGATTTTGCAAAATCGAACAAGGATTCAATCGGATACTCCGTTTATGAAAAGCTTTATAATTTCTTTAAATCCGTTTCTCTTGAAAAACCCATAAAGCTTTATGCAAACGAGATTTACGGCAATATTACTTGGATTCCGAAAAATGTTGCACATCTTGACACAATCTACCGTCTTGATGACTACTATAAAGAAATCAAGCCTCTGCTTATTTCTCTCGGAGTTTCTGAAGATGATGCAGAGGAGCTTATCAAATACCAGAAAACAGCCCTCAAGCTTCCGAACAGAAACAATTTCACCGAAGATTTCAAAAAGAACTGGCACGAATATTTTTCAAGCATTCTTGCTGATTCATATATTCCCCTTATTAATAAAAACAACCGTGTTTCGGTTAACAACAACTCCATTCCGACCGACTGGAAAACCTACGCACAGGAGTCAACATGGTTCGGAAAGAACGGCGTAACATTCAATCCGGGAATAAGCGCAGAAGATATCTGAAAGGAGCAATTTCCGCGTGAAAAAATACGACACAGTAATAATCGGCGCAGGTAACGGCGGACTTGCTTGTGCATGCATGCTCGCAAAGCACGGACAGAAGGTTCTTTTGCTTGAACAGTCCCACATACCCGGCGGATTTGCAACAAGCTTTAAAAGAGGAAGATTTGAATTTGAGCTTTCTCTTCACGAGCTTTGCACCTTCGGCCGTGACGAAAATCATTCGGGTGCGGTACGTCAGCTTTTTGACTGCCTCGGTATTTCCGACAAAATAGAGTGGGTTGATATTCCCGAAGCATTCCGACTTATAACCTCGGTGCAAGGCAGCAAATTTGATGCGGAAATGCCCTTCGGAATAGAAGAATTCTGCGAAAAAGCAGAATATTATGCTCCGGGATGCAAAAAAGAAATGAAGCGTCTTTTTGACCTTGATGAAGAAATCAGAATCACTCTTCAAAAGCTTGGGAAAGCCAAAAACAAAGCTGCGCAGCTTGCTGTTTTGCTGCAAAAAGGCGGCTTGCTTCATACTGCCGCATATTCGGTTGATGAAGTACTCGAAAAAATAAACATGCCCGAAAAAGCAAAGGCCATTTTCAAAGCATACTGGGCATATCTTTGCACCGATTTTGAAAATTTGAGCTTTTTCCACTACCTTTCAATGATTAATGCATATGTTGAGCTCAAGTCCGTTGTTCCCAAAAGCAGAAGTCAGGAAATGAGTAACTGCCTTGCAGATTATTTCACCTCACATTCGGGAGAGCTTTGGCTCAACAGCAAGGTTGTTAAAATCAACACGGAAAACAATCGATGCACAAGTGTTGTTCTTAACGACGGCACGGTTATTGAGGCAGATAATTTTGTATGCAACTGTTCACCCCATGTGGCTTACGGTCAGCTTATCGAGCATGAAAAAATACCGGAATTTGAAATTAAAAAAGCCAATGCCCAAAAATTCGGCGGCAGAGGCTTCTGCGTTTTCCTCGGGCTTAACAAATCGGCAGAGGAGCTTGGCTTAAAGAACTATTCATACTTTATTTTCCCTGATATGGACTCCGTAAAACAGTTTGAAAGAATGGGCAAACCCGAAACAAATGATGTTCAGAATACGGTTTGTCTCAACGCTGCACACCCATCTGCTTCACCCGAGGGAACATGCATGCTTTGTATGACCACGCTGTTCACCTCCGATTACTGGAGCAGCGTAACAAGCGAAAACTATTTCAAAGAAAAAGAGCGCTTTGCCGAACACATGATTGATGTGTTTGAAAAAGCGACCGATATAAACATTAAAGACCATATAGAAGAAATTGAAATTGCAACTCCCGAAACCTTTGCTCGCTTCACAGGCACTCCGCAGGGTACAATCTACGGCTATCTCGGTCAGAAGTGGGACGGTGTAATGCCGCGCACCATGATGGCAAATAAAAAAGACGGATTTGACAATCTGTATTTTGCGGGCGGTTACTGTGAGCGAATGCTCGGCTTCAGCTCCGCTTTGGCATCAGGAAGAGACTGTGCGGCAAGAATTTGTCGGGATGCAGTTATTAACGGGAGGGAAACTTTATGAAAAGACTCGTTATAAAGTCATTTAAAGATGACCTTAACGGTTTCCTCAACCTTGTTCCCAATCGAATCAAAGCAATCAACGAAAGCAATGCCGACCCCTTGCCGAAGGAATACGGGGTGAACGCACTTGCACTTGAGCTTCATCCTTCCGAATTGGAGCTCACTGTTTCCGATACAACCGAAATCACTGACGGCGTGAGAATTCTTTCTCTTGTTCCCGATAAAAAAACGGTTCTCCCCTTTTTCAGAGCAGGACAAAGCATAAACATTAAAAACGAAAGCTTCTCAACTCCGTTTTCTATCCTTTCCTCTCCCGGAAGCGACAAATACGAAATTGCTGTTTTTTCCGATAATAAAGACAATGTATCCCGTCATCTTTATGATTTGCAAATCGGCAGTAAAATCCGCACTTCGGGACCAGAAGGCTTTTTCTATTATATTTCTTTAAGAGATAAAAACACCATTACTGCCTTTTGCGATAACCAGGGTGCACCCGCTTTGATTTCCATGGCAAAAAGCATAGCAGATAAAACCGAAAGCTATAGTCTTAAAATAGTATATTTCGATAAAGACAGTGATTATATTTTCCGTGATATACTCAATAATATCCCGAGTGTATCCGCTGAATATGTGGCCGACTATTCCGAGATTAAAGCGGATTGCGGCAAAGCTTTTGTGAGCGGTACCGAAAGCTTCTGTGAGGCATGCATACAAAGACTTCCCGATGCTCGAATTAATATTGTTAATCCGAAGCAGTGTTCGGGCGAAACCACGGAAGAATTTCAATGCACCGTTACCTTCAGAGATAAAAAATTTGTTTTCACCTGCAAAAGCAACGAAACCCTGCTCTCTGCTTTTGAGCGAAATTCAGTACCATCTGCCGCAAAATGCAAAGCAGGAGAATGCGGTTATTGCCGCTGCAAGCTTGTGGAGGGTCAGGTTGAAACGGTAAATATCCATTCCGTTGACAGTCTTCGTCAGGCTGATAAAAAATATAATTTCATTCATCCGTGCCGTTCATTCGCAAAAAGCGATTTGATTCTTGCACTGTAAGAAAGCGTGTTAAAATGTCCGAATTCAAAGGTGTTTCGCTGATGATGGGCGCTGTCAGCGAAACGGAATCACTCCGCCAGACGGTCAGCACCCTTCTTGAGGTCTGCGACCATAAAGACATAAGCGAAATAATAATAGGTTATGCACAAAGAATAACTCCCGAATGCCTTGCAACGGTTAAAGAAATCGCCTCTACTGAATGCGACGTACCCATTGTTGTTTTTGAACAGAAAAGACCGTTCATGTCAGGCATAAATGATATGATTGATGTTGCAATAGGCTCGCATTGCCTTCTTGTAGCATCAGACATGGCTCTTGATTTAAGCATTGTTCCGACCATGATTGATCAGGCAAAGAAAGAACCTGATGTTATTCATTCGGCATCACGCTGGATGAAGGGCTGCAAATTTTATGACTACGGTAAGCTCAAGCGAGTTATCAACTTCTGTGCCCAGAAATTTCTTGCGGTTCTTTATATGCGTAACCTTACTGATTTTACCATCCCCGTTCAGATTGCGCCCTCGGAGCTTTATAAATCAATCAAATTTGAGGAACCGGGATTTCCGTTTCTGCTTGAAATGGTTTTAAAGCCCATACGTCTTGGCTATAAATTCAAGGAATATCCCACCAACTGCTATCCGAGAAAAGACGGCAAATCGAGCAACTCCGTAAAACAGATTGCTTCCTATCTCCGCGTGGCTCTTCACATAAGATTTATGCCGAAAAAGAATATCCTTTTGGAGGAATACCGAAAATGAAAACACTCTTTATCCTGCCGCCGCAATGGTATCCGATGAGTCCATATCTTTCTGCGGCACAGCTCATCGGTCAGTTCCGTAAAAACGGACTTGATGCTTGTGCGAGGGATTTGAATATTGAATTCTTTAACGATATCCTCACAAAAGAAAATGTTTTATCGGCATATAAAAATGCCAAAGCATTTTTTGAAGGATTTTCCGTAGAAGTAAAATCAAAAGGCTATTGCGAAGAAAAATTCAATGAATACAGCCGCGAAATAAAAACCAAGCTTCTCCGCTTTGTTGCCTGCTCGGAATTTTTAGGTCAGAACAATATCCGTGCAGAGGATGTTGCCGAAAGAATTGAGGATGCGGTAGCCGTAATGAAAGACCCCGAGCGTTTCTATGACCCCGAACAGCTTTTCGAGGCAAAAGATACGCTTATGGATGCATTAAAAATAATTTCTCTGCCCTTTATGCCGAGCAGAATTCAGCTCGACAACTTCATCGCAAACCCGGTTTACTCCTATGATTACGAGGATATCAAGCTTCAGTGCAATGATTCCGATATCAATATGTTTGTTGATTATTTTGACAAAAAAATCAAAGCAGAGGAGTTTTCCGAATATTCCGTTATAGGAATAAGCATCTGCGATTTAAGTCAGGTTATTCCCGGCCTGACTGCAGCGAAATATCTTAAAGAAAGAACAGCTGCACATATAACTCTCGGCGGCAACTATATTTATAAAATCCGTGAATCACTTAAAAAAATTCCCGAATTTTTTGATATTTTCTGCGATTCCGTTCAGATTGGCGACGGCGAAATTGCAGCCGTAACTCTTGCCGAAACAATTCGTGACAATGCACCGCTTGAAAATGCATATTCACTGATTTATAAAAACGAAAACGGCGAGGTTAAAGAAACAGAAACTGCACCGCTTCTTGATATGGATTCGCTTGCGCCTCCTTGCTTTGACGGTTATGATTTCAGCCAATATTTTTCCGCTGACACGGTTATGCCTGTTCAGCTTTCAAAAAGCTGCTATTGGGCAAAATGCACCTTCTGCGATTTCTACACGGGTCAGCAATGCTTTGATATCAAGAGCGTTAATCACGCCGTTGACGAGGTTGAGCATCTTGTCAGCAAATACGGATTCAGGCATTTTATTTTCGTTGACGAAGCTGTTCCGCCTAAATATTATAACGAGCTTGCACTTGAGATAATTCGCAGAGGAATAAAAATAAACTTCTATTCCTTCCTGCGCCTTGAAAAAACCTTCACCAAGGAAATTCTTCAGAATCTCTATGATGCAGGTGCAAGATATTTTGCATGGGGATATGAGGCCGAATCCGAGAGAATAATGACCCTGCTCAACAAGGGAATTGACTGCAAGAGCAGAAAAAGAATCCTTACGGATGCAAAAGAAGTTGGTCTTTGGAATATGTGCACCTTCCTTCTCGGCTATCCGGGAGAAACTCCCGAAGAAGCGGAAGCAACCAAGGAAACTATCCGCAACCGTGACCTTATCAACAGCTGTACACCGTCTAATTTTGCACTTAAGAAAAATGCCCTGCTCATCAAAGAAACCGATGATGCAGGTATAAAAAATATTGTTGATAACGGTGAATTTCATATTTCGTGTAATTACGAAATCAATGGCAAACAAACACAGAATATTAAGAAGGACCGCATGTCATTCCAGGCGGATTTTCTTCACAAAACGGCAGACTCCTTATGGTCTCTCACCTTTTCTGATACCGACCACATTCTGCTCTATCTTTCAAAATACGGCGCAGACTGGGTTTATAATTATAAGCTAAAATATAAAAAGCATAATTTTAACGGTACATAACAGAAAACATCCTATGATTTTTCGTCATAGGATGTTTTTTTATATGTTGGAAAATTTGTTGTTTTTTATAATCTGATAAGCTTTGATAAGCTCCTTTATGCCGTCATCAAGGGAATACTCGGGCTTCCAGCCGAGGCTTTCAATTCTCTCGTTTGAAACAATGTAGTTTCTCTTATCGGGGTCTTCACCGACAGGGGCTTCAATATAAACAAACTTCGGTAAAATCAGCTTGATTTTTTCACAAAGCTCAATTTTTGAAAGGTTGGAATCGGAAAGACCGCAGTTGTGGGTATTTCCTTCCATCTTTTCAAAATTCTCAATCGCAAACCAAAAGGCATTCGCCGCATCACGCACATGAAGATAATTTCTTTTGAAGCTGCCCTCAAAAATAACGATTGTACGGTCAAACACCGCTCTGTAAACAAAATCGTTAACAAGAAGGTCCGTCCTCATTCTCGGAGATGCACCGAAAAGAGTTGCAAAACGGAATGCAGTGGTATTGCATTCGTTAAGCACTGCCGCTTCCGCTTCAACCTTGCTCTTTCCGTAAATGGAAATCGGCTTTATGGGAGATTTTTCCGTGCAGAAATTTTCGCCTTCGCCCAAGCCGTAGCCGCTGTTGGTGCAGGGAAAAATAATTCTCTGGGATTTATCTCTCAAACGCAAAATCATTTTGATTGCATCGAGATTTATCGAGTAAGCAGAGCAAGCCTCTTTATCACAAATGGGAAAGCCGGCAAGTGCCGCAAGAGGAATTATATAATCCTTGCCCTTCATTGCTGCGGCAACCTCTTTTTCGTTGCGTGCATCGGCATTTATCATTTCAAAATTCGGATTGGCGCAGCATTCAAGCAGAGGGCTTTGGTTATAGAAAAGGTTATCAAGAACAGTAACCTTGCACCCCTTTGATAAAAGCAGAGGAACAAGCACGGAGCCTATGTATCCTGCGCCGCCCGTAACAAGTATATTAAGCATATATTTCACTTCCTTATCGAATACTTTACCATATTTTTTAATGTTAGTCAATAAACCTAAAAGATTTGACATTCACTATTTAAGGTATTATAATATAAATATTAATATGGAAAGGTGTGCGGTTATGAAAAACATTTATTTTGTTCAGGCAAATAATGTTTACGGTAACACCCGTCATTCTGTTTATATCCCATATGCTTCGGGCTGTATTGCCGCCTACGCCTTTGATAACGAAAAAATCAAAAATTCCTGCCGACTTGCAGGCTTTATTTATACACATGAGCCGATAAAAACAGCTGTTTCAAAGCTTACCGACCCGTTTATTGTTGCGTTTTCCTGCTCTGTGTGGAATTATGAATATAATAAAGCTCTTGCAAAAGAAATAAAAAAAGCTTATCCCGAAGCGGTTATAATATTCGGCGGTCACAATGTACTGCGGGATTTTGAAACCTTTGAGGAATGCCCTGAAGCTGACATACTGATTTACCGCGAAGGCGAAGAAGCTTTCCGTCAGGTTGTTCTTTCGCTTCTCGAAAACAAAGAACCCCGCTCTGTTTCCAACATTGCATATAAATCAGGCGGTAAATATATAAAAACCAAAGAAGAAGCGTTCTGCCTTAACGAATATCCTTCACCGTATCTGAACGGTATTTTTGACGGCATTGCAGATGAAAACGTAAGCTTTTCCGCCATAATAGAAACAAACCGCGGCTGCCCCTTCAAATGCGCTTTCTGCGACTGGGGTACGCTCGGCAGCAGGGTAAGACTTTTTCCGATGGAGCGCATAAAAGCCGAGCTTGACTGGATTGCTGAACATAAAATCGAGTATGTTTACTGCGCCGATGGCAATTTCGGAATAGTCGACCGTGACGAGGATATTGCCGAATATATAATTTCGTTGAAAGAAAAAACAGGATATCCTCAAAACTTCAGGGTATGCTTCACCAAAAACAGAACGGATTTCGTAAAAAAAATCTGCATGAGGTTTAATAAACACGGGCTTGATAAGGCGCAGACACTTTCTTTCCAAAGTCTCTCCCCGGTTGTGCTTGAAAATATCGGCAGAAAAAATATCTCGCTCGAGCATTTTCGTGAGCTTATGAATGAATATAACCGTCTTGGTATTTCAACCTCATCCGAATTAATTCTCGGTTTGCCCGGCGAAACCCGTGAAAGCTTTACAAAAGGTCTGTGTGATTTGCTTGAATACGGTCAGCACAAGGCAATTCAGGTTTACACCTGTGATTTGCTTCCGAATTCAGAAATGGGTTCTCCCGAGTTTGTTGATAAATTCGGAATAGAAACAGTAAAAACACCGTTTTCGCAGGCACATTGCAGTGCTAACCAAAAACACGAGATACAGGAATATAACTCAACCGTCATAAAAACAGCATCTCTCAATACGGATGACTGGATTTTCTGCGTTGCGTTTGCCTGCATTGTTCAGGCTTTTCACAACATCGGATTTTTCAGGGCGGTTGCTATATATCTCCGAAACGAACTTAATATCAGCTATTATGATATTTATTCAAAAATTGCTTCATTTTCGCAAAACCCGCAAAACAAAGCCTGCCACAGTGTTTTCTCACTGATTACAAGCCTTACATCGGGCATGTCGCAGGGTAAAAACTCCTGGGCAGTTTCCTGCGAAGGGCTCGGAGAAATCTGCTGGCAGTTTGATGAAATATATTTTCTTAAGAGCCTTGAAAAAGCGGATGAATTATATAACGAGCTTGAAGCGTTTATCAAGGAAAGCTTTCCGTTTGACGAAAAAATTAATGCTTTGTTTGACTATCAGCGCAGCATTCTCAAAAGATACGGAATAAAAAGCAAGCATGAAATAAAATGCGATTACGATTTTTACGGATACTTCAGTAAAATATACAAGGGAGATTATTCTTCTCTTGAAAAGAAAGAAAATATTATATCTTTCAGCGACGGTATGTCATGCGCCGATTTATATGAATACGCATGCAAGGTAATATGGTACGGACGCAATCAGTCTGCTGCACTTTACACCTCGGACTGTTATAAACCCGAAATAAAATATTATTAAGAAAAGTGGGATAGATTATGTTATCAAAACTTCCGAAAATTTCAAAGGAGCTGCTTATCACGGGTCTGATTATATTTGCAGCCTTTAACTTCAGATCGGCTTTTTCCTTTACTCAAGGTGTTGTTTTTGCACCGAGAAACATTATATACATGCTTATTTCATCCGTTCCTTTTACAATTCTTATCACCTCAAAGCTTTCCGCAAATTTCAAAAAAGAGCTTAAAGCGGTTGATATAGCAGCCATAGCTGTTATTCTTTATACACTCGCAGTAATTCTTCACGACACGGTAATGAGATACTCTGTTCTTACCGGTGTTTGTTTTGTTGCTGTTTCACTGCTTCTTTGCAACAGCATATATGCTCTCCCCGTTGCTGCCGTGCTTAATCTTATAGGCTCGTTCAAATTCGGATACGCCGCAGTATTTTCAGTTCCCGTCACAATATGCCTTTCAATGGTCTGCTTCTCCTATCTCTTTGAAAAGAAAAAGATCAAAACAAGCAAGAAATCAAAGAAATCGGAATCCGTTAACCCTCTCCCCGATTATAAAAAAGAAAAAATCATCTTTGCCGTAAGCGAACTTGTGCTTTTTGCGGCACTTGCCGTTATGATTTATTACAGAAAGTACACAATTGCACTTATCACTTTCAGATCCAACCTCGAATACATAATTCCCATGCTTATCCCCGCAATCTGCTTTATAATTTTTGCGGTGCTTGCAATAAAGAACAAGAGACCCTTCATGGAAGTGATCGGATATCTTACTGTAATCGGCACAATGCCTCTTACACAGCTTTGCGAATACAGCACGGCTGCAGGAGGTGTATGGACAGCATTTACCCTTTTGTTTGCACTTTGCGATTCAAGCCTTGATTCGGGTAAGAGCGTTAATAACGTTTATGAAAAAATCATTGCAAAAATAAGTGCAAAGCATAAAACCGCCAAGGAATAATCGGTTAATCAAGGAGTTGGAATTTTTGAGTATCGCAAAAAACGTTTATTTTGTTCAGGTTGACGTTTCATCGGGCAAAAATTCAAAGGTTGTATATTTGCCGTATACCTCGGGTGTTATAATTGCAAACGCATTTAAAAATCCCGCTGTCAAAGAATCGTATAATTTTAAAGATTTTATTTTTATAAGAAAAAAGGTCGAAGAAGTTACGGCAGAAATGGAGAATCCCTCGGTTGTAGGATTTTCAAACTATTGCTGGAATACGGAATACCATCTTGCACTTGCAAAAGAAATAAAGAAAGCTTTTCCGGAATGCATAACTGTTTTCGGCGGCCACAACATTCCGCAGGACACTTCTTTTCTTGAAGAAAATCCGCAGGTTGACATTCTTTGCTTCGGTGAAGGAGAAGTAACCTTCGGCAATCTGCTTGAAGCCTTGAGCAAAGGAAGCATTGCAGAGGTTGCCAATATAGCATACAAAGATAAGAACGGTTTTGTGTTAACCGAAAAGAAATCAATTTGCAGAACGGATTATGCTTCACCCTATCTTGACGGATGGTTTGACAGCTTTTCGGAAAAATATCCGGATTATGAGTTCAACACAATACTTGAAACCAGCAGAGGCTGCCCGAATTCCTGCGCCTACTGCGATTGGGGACCGCTCAAAGAAAAAACAAGATTCTTTCCGCTTGAAAAGGTGCTGTCCGAAATAGAGTGGATAGGTCAGCACAAAATCGGCTTTGTTTGGGGCGCAGATGCTAACTTCGGCATAGGCAAAAATGACCTTGAGATTGCCGATGCTCTTGTTGCCGCAAAAGAAAAATACGGTTATCCCGAAAGGGTCAGAATAAACTATTCAAAGGGCAACTCCGAACGTGTGCGCGAAATAGTCCGCCGCTTTAACCGAAAAGGCGTTGACAGAGAGGGTGCAACAATTTCTCTGCAAAGTCTTTCCCCCGTTGTGCTTGAAAATATCGGCAGAAAAAATATGTCGCTTGATAAATTCAGGGAGCATTTCAGCGTTTATCACGAAGAAAAGCTTCAGGTTTATTCCGAGCTGATACTTGGTCTGCCGGGCGAAACCTATGACAGCTTTGCAGACGGCATCTGCAAACTTTTTGAAATAGGTCAGCACTTCATTTTTGAGGTTTACCATTGCATAGTCCTTCCGAATTCACAGCTCGGTCAAAAGGATTATATCGAAAAACATGGCATAAAAACCTCCCGCACCGAAATAGTTCGTTTTCATTGCACGGCGGATGCATATTATATCCCTGAAAAAACCGATATCATAATTGAAACAAACACCATGCCGTGCGAAATGTGGCAAAAAAGCTCGCTCTTTACTGCCGTTACGCAAGCGATGCATGCATGCGGACTGCTCCGATGCTTTGCAATTTATGCTTTCAATGAGCTTGGAATCGGCTACAGAAGCTTTTACGAGGGGCTTATGCGATATGTTGAAAACGGTAACGCACCGTTCTTTGAAACACTTTATAAGACCGTTAAAGCTTCATTTGAAAGCCTTGCGAAAGGTGAAAATCCCCGTTTCTTTGTTCCTTTTGCAGGTAATCTTGTCTGGGACCATTATGAATACATGTTCCTTCATATCAGCGGCAGCTTCGACAAATTTTATGATGAAATGATGCCGTATTTAGGCTCTGTTATTAAAGATGAAAACGTTCTTTCGCAGCTTCTTGCCTATCAGAAGGCAATTGTAAGGAAACCCGATGAAGCTGTTTCGGAATGCGTAACAGATTATGATTTCCACAGCTATTTTAAAAATATTTACGTTAACAAATATGCCCCTCTTGAAAAAGGTCACTTCAAAACCGTTTTCAAGGACAGCGACACCGTTTCCGGTTGGGAAGAATTCGGCAAACGGGTTGTATGGTACGGTAAAATGGGCAGTAAATCCTATAAGGACAATGCAAAAATAATAAAAATATAAAAAAATGGGCTGTAAAAAAACTTGCGCTTTTTTACAGCCCATTTGGTTTTAAGTTGCCAATTCCAAATATGCACTTGATATATAAACAAAAAATATGATAATGAGAATAATTTTGTTTTCCGAAAACAGTTTTCTCAATTTTTCTATTGTTTTATCGAACGCTACATCTTTGGTATAAAACAGAAGAAAACACATTCCGAACTGACAGATAACTCCCGAACCTATCCAGCGGATAAAATCCGTTGAAAGTATACAGCACACGGGAATGCAGATAACAGAAAGAATGCAGCAAAGATATACGAATTTGCGGCTCTTTTTCTCTGCATTCTTAATGCACATAATCCATATTGTCCAGAACGCCGCAACAACGGGAACGGTAATAATAGAAAGGGTTATTATGCCGCTCATGCCGATTCTGTTTTCATAGAGAAATCTTATGAAATAGTAGAGATATTCAATCGGCGATGCGTCCGCAATCTTAACTCCGTAGATTTCTTCCGATTCGGTATGGAATCCGAAAAGATATAAGCTTGCATATTCGTTTTGTTCATCGGTAAGTGTATGACCGATTTTTTCTTCCATGATTTTCAGCGCTTCTTCAAAAGTCATAAACATATGGTCCTTTGCAACGAACACACAGTATAGCGTAAGCGCCAAAACCGAAATAAGTGTTATAACAATAACCGTTATATCACCGAGCTTTTTTTCGCTTTTATCAGCATAATAAAGCATGGCAAGCAAAACAAACGGAAAATATGACATTATAAATACATAATTTACCAATACACCCGATACACATAAAACGGGAACAAGCCAACGCAGATATTTATTTTGCGCAAAAACAACCGATATAAGAGCAAGGATATACATATGTATATCAAGCATGCCGAAAAAGCGAGAGAACAATGATATTGTGTATGCACCCGAAACAAAGAAAACTATAAAAACAAAAACCGCAAATTTGTTTTCCGATTTTGAGTTTTTAACGACTCCTCCCAAAGCAAATGCCGTAAGCAGCATTCCGAAGATAAGAATAACGGTTGCAAAGCCTGTAATCCATTCCTCCGTAGGGTGAGATGTGAGAAGCTTTACTAATGAACCTACCAGCACTCTTGAATTTATTCCCATTGAAAAATCAAAAAGGTAGTAAGGCACATACATGCGGTGAATTTCCGCAAGCTTTCCGTAATTAAAAAGAACGGGGATCATGGTCATTAAAAATATGACTGCCTCATATTTCCAACGAACAACAAAGCTTTTAAGCTTTTCTGCCATAAAATCACCGCCCTTTTAATATTTATCAGATAAGAACCTTGGAAAGGAAATCCTTGAGTCTGGGATTCTTGGGATTTGCAAAAAATTCTTCGGGAGAATTTTCTTCCATAATTACGCCTTCATCCATGAAAACGACCCTTGAACCAACCTCTCTTGCGAAGCCCATTTCATGGGTAACAACAATCATTGTCATTCCCGATTGAGCAAGCTCTTTCATTACATCAAGAACCTCGCCTACCATTTCGGGGTCAAGAGCGGATGTGGGTTCATCAAAAAGCATCACTTCAGGGTTCATTGCAAGAGCGCGGACTATTGCAACTCTCTGCTTCTGACCGCCCGAAAGCTGCGAGGGATAAGCATTTGCTTTTTCCTCAAGACCTACCCTTTTTAAAAGCTCCATAGCCTTTTTCTCGGCTTCATCCTTTTTCATAATTCCGAGCTTTACGGGAGCAAGAGTAATATTTTTAAGAATGGTATGATTATTGAAAAGATTGAACTGCTGAAAAACCATACCCATCTTTTCGCGGTGCTTGTTGATATTTACATGCTTATCCGTGATATCTACTCCGCCAAACTCAATCTTTCCGCCTGAAGGCTCTTCAAGGCGGTTGAGGCAGCGCAGGAAGGTTGACTTTCCCGAACCCGAAGGTCCGATAACAACAACCACCTCGCCCTTTTTGATTTCGGTGTTGATATCCTTAAGAACCTCAAGAGAACCGAAGTTTTTCTGAAGTCCCGTTACCTTAATGAGAATATTATCAGTGGTCACTGTTGCGAAGCCTCCTTTCAAGCAGGCTGACACCCTTCTGGAGAACAAGAACCATAACGAGATAAATCAGTGCAACCGTTATGTAAGGGATATTCATGTTATAAGTAAAGCCGACAAGTGCGTTTGCGCCCTTCATCATATCCTTAACGGCAATGAAGCTTGCAACAGATGTTTCCTTAAGCAAAACAATAAATTCGTTTGCAAGAGTCGGTAAAACATTTTTAAGTGCCTGGGGAAGAATAATATAAATCATCGTCTGAACATAATTAAAGCCGAGGCTTCTGCCTGCTTCAAACTGACCGTTATCAATGGACATAATGCCTGAACGGACAATTTCAGCAACATATGCGCCGGAGTTAATGCCGAACGCAACAATTGCAGCAATATTTTCATGTACTCCCGCTTTGCCGAGCCACAGATAATAGATTATAAGAAGCTGAACAATAACAGGTGTACCTCTGAAAATTGTGAGGTAAAGCTTACAGATTGAATTAAGGAATTTAAACTTGCCCGTTTTATCATGGGTAGAACGGATAATTGCAACAACAAATCCGAGCGCAAGACCTATAATGAGGGCTGCAAAAGTTATCTCAATGGTAACAAGCAAACCGTCGGTAATATGTCTGTAGTTATCGTTCTTTATGAGAACAGTATAAATATCATTCTTAAGTTCATTAAAAGCCTCTATAATATTATCCTTAAGCTCAACAAAAAAAGCCTGAATTCCCGCATCTTCCGTTACGGCTTCAGCCGCAGAAGCAAACGCAGGTGAAATAAAGCTGACGGCAAGCACCGCAATAACTGCGATAATCAAAGCCGTAAAAGCTTTTTTAGACATTCTGAAATCTCTCATGCCTTAATCTGCCTTTCTCTTAAACATTCAAAAGGGGCTGTGTTTTCAACAGCCCCTCTGATACACAAAAATATAATTATGCGGGAATGTACTTATTAACGATTGCATCAATTGAACCGTCAGCTGTAAGTTCTGCAAGAGCCTGATTGATCTTTTCGAGAAGCTCTGTGTTTTCCTTTGCAACTGCGATTGCATAATCCTCATCTGCATAGGCAGTTTCAAGGATTGTGAGACCTTCGTTTGCAGCAACGAATGCCTTTGCGGGTTCGTTATCGATGATAACGGCATCAACAATGCCGCTCTGAAGAGCCTGAACGGCAGCAGCGCCGTTTGTATATCTCTTAACGCTTTCTTCGCCGTAATCTTCACTTGCATATGCATCGCCTGTTGTTGCTTCCTGAACACCGATGAGCTTGCCTGCAAGGTCATCAAGAGTTGCTATTTCGGAGCTTTCCTTAACAATAACAACCTGAACGCCCTTTGCATATGTTGTTGAGAAGTTAACATGCTCAAGTCTGTCTTCTCTTACTGTCATGCCTGCCATACCGATATCAACAACGCCGTTCTGAACTGCACTGATAATACCGTTGAAATCCATATCCTGAATTTCAAATTCCATGCCGAGCTTTTCAGCGATAAGAGCGCCTACTTCTGCATCGATACCAACAATTTTATCGCCTTCATAATACTCATAGGGAGGGAATGCTGCGTTTGTTCCCATAACAAGAACATTATCGTCTTCTTTACCGCCGCAAGCATAAAGAAGAGTTGCGGAAAGAGCTACAACCATTACGATAGCAAGAATTTTAACTAATTTTTTCATAATTTTACCTCCGTTTAATTCTGGATGTTGTTATTATATCATTTATATTATAAAAAGTAAAGTAAATTTGCATTTTTATAATAAAAAACAACTTGACAAACGAATAATTATTCAGTATATCCGAGCTTTTCCAGTACATTTTTAAAATCCGCGGGAAAATCCGCTTCAAACTTCATTTTTTCACCTGTTACGGGGTGCTCAAAAAAGCACCTGCGGCAATGCAAAAGCTGATGACCGATTTCAGGCATAAAATCGCCGTACATCGTATCACCTGCCAAAGGATGACCCGTAAATGCCATATGCACCCTTATCTGATGCGTTCTTCCCGTTTCAAGCCTTAACCGAAGAAGGGTTGCACCGTCAAAATTCTTTTCGGCATACCAATTTGTTGCCGCATCCTCAACACCAAGCTCATATGAGCAGGCTCTCAAGGTTTTCATCGGGTCGGGGCGGTAAATCGGCACATCCACTCTGCCTTCACCCGTCAAATCTCCATGAACAAGGGCGGCATATTCTTTTTCAATTTTACCCGAAAGCTTACACGCAGAAAGCGGATTTATTGCGCAGACAACAAGCCCCGATGTTCCTTTATCAAGCCTTCCTACTGCCCTGAAAGCAACACTTTTGCCCTTCTTGGTAAGATAAGCCGTGACCGCATTTGCAAGAGTATCGCCCTGATGATTATGCGTCGGATGCATTGCCATAAACGGAGATTTGTTTATAACGAGAATATCCTCATCCTCATAAACTATATTGATTTCCGCTTCGGTTATTTCCGGCAGAGTATCATCATCGGGAATACAGACGCTTACAATATCACCGCTTTTAAGCCTGTCAATGGTGCGTGCAGTTTCGCCGTTAAGCTTGAGCGCATATTTAACCTTTCTCATTAGCCTGGAGGAAAAGCCGCAGTATCCCCGCAGAAAATGAATAACCTTTCGTCCGTCATACTCCGAAGTGACGGTATAATCTATGTTTCTGGGCATTCTCCCCCTCCTTTTCCGCATAATTATATCATAGTTTTTCCGTAATGTATAGTGCCGAAAAATTACAAAATGTAATTTCGATTACGAAAAATTTACAGTTTTATTTCAATTCGGTTTTATCTGTTTACAAACCAAATTTTTCCTGATAATATTAAATTACAGGAGGGACAACCTGACAAAATTAAGATGGGAGTGTATCTACATGAAAAAACTTTTGTCCGTTATTCTTGCGGCGCTTATTTTGGCATGCCCGCTTTGCAGCTTTGCCGCAGATGCTGCACAAACACTTGAATGGTATTTCTGCGATGACGGAGATTACTGCGACCCCTGGATTTATGATTACAGAGGCGAAGTAACACTCGGTGAAAACGAAATAAAGTTCACCGAAGAAGAATACTGCGATTACTACACCTTCAACGCAGAAGCAGGCGGTTACTATTACATTGAATGCAATTGCGAAGAAATCGAATGGCTCGCTTTTCCCGAAACAATCAAAGACGGCGATGCATACCGCGAAGCAGAGGGCTATTATATTTCCGGCTCCGACATTGAGAAAAAGGCTGTTTACAAGCTCAATAAAGGCGAAACACTTTTAGGCATTGACTTCAGCTTTTTCGCCGAAGCCGACGAAACCTATTCTGTCACAATAGAATATCTCGGCGATACCGTTACCGACATCATTATTGAAGAAGGAGCACTTGACAACCTTATTCTTGAATACGATGTTTTCAACTCCGACGCTTCATATGTTGCAAGCGATATCGATGTTGTTTTTTCAGGCGAAAAAACAATAAGCTTCCCCGATGAATATATTAATATTTCTAACGAAGACTTTACATGGGTCAAGGGCGAAAACAGCGCAACGGCAGAATTCATGGGATTTGAAAAAGATGTTATTGTTAATGTTTGCGAAATAACCGATTTAGTTACCAATATTGAATTTGTAAACCTTGATGAATATAAAACCATCAATACAAACTATACCGACTATTATTCAGAGGATATCTACGGTGCAGAGCTTGTTTTCACACTTGCTGACGGAACAAAAATCGAATCAAACACCTACGAAAGCGAATGCATTGAGCTTAATGGCAGAGATTATTATTATTACGTTTCATATATTTATAACAGTCCCGATGATGTAAACATTGAGATTTTTCTCGCAGGTTTTGTTATTGAAACCTATAAATGTGACGTAACAAAAGCATCGCTTGCAGAAAACACTCAACAGCTTCTCACCGATTTAGGTGCGAACATCAAGGATGCAATGTATTATACCAGACTTGCATTAAGCGAGCTTTTAAAATTTTATGATGCATCGGATTTTGAATATGTTATTTCCCGTGCCATCTGGCGTTTGGAATATGCAGGCTACTGCATTCAGGATATTTTCTATTGCTTAAGGCTTTTCACCGAATACTATATTTAACAATCAGGCAAACGGACTTGGCTTAACGCCGAGTCCGTTTTTCTCTTTACAAAAGTTATCCGACATGATAGAATATCAACAGCAAGGAGTGTTTTTATGAAAAAATTTATCGCTTTTATTCTATCCTTCTCAATTCTGTTTCTCTGTGCTTGTTCCGATAACGGCGAGAAGAACAGCGAAACAACTACTGCGACATCAGAGCAAACAACAACCGAAACAGCTTCCTCCGAAGGCAATTCAAACCCCGCTGTTGAATATGTTTCCGAATGGGGTTCAGACCTTCTTCCGGAGGATTTTCCCTCACCGCCCGGCGGAACATTTGACGTTATGATAGAAAAAGGCGAAGCAAATAATTCGTTCAGCTCTGACTGGGTAAGAATGAAATTCACCTGCCCCGAAAACGAAATATACCGATTTACAAATGATTTTATTAAGGCAGGTTACATGGGCGGCGCAAAAAAGATTGAAGCTCCCACCACATATTTCAAATCAGGTTTTAACGGTTCATGGCAAAACGGCAAAAATCTTGTAAGGGTAACGGCAAGCGAATACAGCAAAGAAGGTATGCTTACTCTTATAATCGACATAACCGAATGCAAAGATAACTTTCCCGCCGTTCTTACAAGCATATTTCCTAAATTCAACGGATTTTCAAAAAGCTCGGGAATTTATTCAGAGTATGATGCAAACAAAAACAAAACCGATAATGAATTTATGGGTTCGCTGTATGCAAATTCATGGACATGGGAATTCGGCTACGAAAACACATTTATCGGCGTCACGGAAAGCGAGCTTGATGAATATGTAAATGAGCTTTTCAAGGCAGAATTTGCCGGCGTAAGCTCAACAAGCATAACAGACGGCTGCACGGTAATCTCTTATGACCTTGTAAAAGAAACAGGAACAGAAATTTACGGAGTTTTCATAGCATACAACCAGATACTTAAAACAATGGATATTCTCTACACAAACGATATTTCACTTCTCGTTGAGGTATAAAAAAGCACGGCTTACACCAATCAAGGTGCAAGCCGTATTTTTATTTGCAAGGAGTTATTTCATAGAACACAACGCCGTTTGCCGCAAGCTCTGTTTCAAGAGTAAGAGTTGAATCGGTAACGGTATGAACCTGTTCAGCAGGCACAAGGCGTGAGCATTCCTCGTATTTATCACGAAGCTTTTCAAAATAAATTTTTCTCGCTTCCGGATTTTTAAGTGTAACGGTTGACTCAATCTGCGGATCCTCGGGTGACCATCCAAAGCAGTCATCGCCTATACCGTAGGTCTTTCTGTCCTCAATCCATTCATCAAAGAAATTGCAGTTATCGTCAACAACATATGCCGTTACTTTGACTTTTTTGCCGTTAAGTTGCGGCACATTTATGTTAAATATAAGATCTGCCGTTTTATCATAATCAACATCGTTTTTGAAATTATATGCCATTATTCGCAAGGTTTCGTTTGCTTGATCATAAGCGGCAACCGTATCAACCTCTGTATCATAAAGCACACCGTTTTTGACTCTCTCCGTAAAAAGTCGGTTAAGTCCCTTAAACAGAGAAATGTTCTTTGCAATATGCCAGCTTACCGTGGGATAACCGTTGAAAAGCCCCCCTGAAAGATAGTACCAAGAAGAAAAATAGTCACCCGAAGAATCAAAAAGCTGCTTATAAAGCCTTGCATCATATGCCGCCTGATAGGTGTAGCCTACCGTTCTTGATAAAAGCTGCGAATCATCTGCACCGGCTGCATTACCGCTGAGAATTCTGCCCTCATCTATTCCGAAAATAAGATTCTTCAGTCCTGCATTTTCGGCACATGTTTTGAGATATCCGATTGTTTCAGGCAAAGTTTTACCGCTTGTAAATTCACCGGGTTTCGCATCATAAAAAGAACCTGAAAGGAAACAGACTCTTGTTCCCGTTTTGCCGGTTTTATGATTTATACCGCTTGCACAATGTTCTATAAATATTTTTTCATCCCATAAACCTTCGGTAACCGTCATTGAATGAGCGCCTACAAAAACATTTTCGCCGATTACCTTCTGCAAAGCGTCAACGCTGTAGTCATAAAGCTTGCAATAAGCAGCTGAAGAACTTTCGGGGGTTTTATCAGCCGCCATAAACCAATCGGCATTTTCGTATTCGGTCATAATGCCGAATCTCCAAGTCAGAACTTCGTCAGCACCGAATTCATCAACAAGTGCCTGCGCCATCGCCGCAATATAGTTGTAATAAACATCATAATCATCGGGAGGGTAAATATTTGTTCCGAAATATTCATCCTCACTTGCTTTTGCAGAATATTTAAGAGGCACACTGCCGAGCTTCAGATGGGGCTTCATTCCCATGGAAACAATGCCCTTGCAATTTACGATAAGCTTTGAAAAATCATAGTCATCAAGCACATCGAAATTATACGGGTCAACAAATAAATCTCTTGAAGCATTGCCGCCCGTACATTGCATAAGCTGAACATACTCAACAAAATCCGTTATGTTATATTTTTCGTTTATTTTCGGATTTGAAAACTCTGTGCTTTCATAAGCATTCCAGATGTTTATATTGCTCACCGCATTCGGAAGAATATCTCCCTGCTGTGAAGCATCAATAATGAATTCATAATCGTTTACCGTGTTTCCACCCGAAAAAACAATTCCCGGAAGAGCAACCAAAACAGAAATAATGTACGATAAAATCTTAAGAAATGTACTCATAATATCTCCTTAAATGTAATCATGCAAAACGATTGTTGTTATGCTTTTTGCCGGAAGATCCATGCCTCTTGTAAATCTTCCCGAATAGATTTCTTCGCAGTTTGTCACAGCATCGGTACGAAAAACATCCATTGACTTATAGCAGCCGAAAAGCTTGATATTCTTGGCCTCCTCGGCATTGTTAACAAGGATGAGAACCGTTTCACCGTCTCCCTTAAAAGCGGTTGATGCAATTTGGCTTGAGCCTTCAAAGCTGTCCATAACCTCAATTCGTGCCATTCCTTCTTTTATGAACTGCGTGAAATGCTTATATGCATAATATCTGTTATAAATAACAAGCTCGCCATCTTTAAGCTCCATAACACCGTCTCCGTTAACGGCTGTCCAGCTCTGCCACGAAACGGCACCGAGCAGATTGAGGTCCTGAATAATTATATTTGCCATATAAAGTCCGCTGTCAATAGTGGTTGAATCAATAGTCATGGGCAATTCGCACCACTCGCTCATTTCAAGCTTTTTGCCGGGATAATCATTTCTGAATTTATCGCCTGCTATGGTTTTGAGGTCAAGCTTGTTATCAAGCCAATAGCTGTGTCCTGCATATGTATCACAGAATTCATTCAGGATATCACTTGCAAAAAATTTATCTATGTATTCATAATAAGCAGGTGAAAGCTCTCCGTTTTCGGGGCCGCTTAACTTATATGGAGATTTTCTTTCCCTCATAGTAACGGCAAAAAGCTCCAGAAGCTCAACCGCCTCATCAGCCGAATAATGGCAGCCCTCCTGACCGACCCATTCGCCGCCCCAAGACCATTGAGGCTCATTTATGGGCGATACAGCGGTTACGGGATAACCCTCTGCAACAAACCAATCGGCAATGGTAAGCACATAGTCAACGAACTCATCATAATTTTCCTTGGGAAGATTTGAAGCATAGGGTTCAAGTCCGCCCGAAGCATGTCCGCTTGCAGTCATTGAAAAATGCGGGCTGTTACAGAAAAGAATAACCTCCTGCGCACCGTATTCAATTGCTTTATCAAGCATTCTTCTTGCATTGGCATCACGGGTAAAATCGTATTCATATTCCCCCGTTTCACTGTTCAGTACATAAAAGCTTTCGGTGCGTCTTGTTCTGTCCCATATACGGCAATCAGGATTATCCGCTTCACCGCCTCCGATATTATAGCGGTAAACATCAAGACCAAGACCTGTTTTATCATCATAAAGAAGTCTTGCAATTTCATCGGCTGTTTCTTCATCTTCTATGGTCTGCGACCACCAGCATGAGCTTGTACCGAAGGTTTCAAAGGTCTGGTATTTCTCATATTGATTTACGCCTACAGTCTGTGTTTTATCATTAGTGAAAACAGAAAAAGTAAATGCCTGCAACGCAGCAAAAATTATACAAAGATATTTCACTATCATTTTATCACTCCATTTCTTATCTTCTTTATTTTAATGTATAACGGAAATATATTCAAGTATTATTTTAGCAACAATATATTGACAACTCATTCAAACTGTGATATAATTCATTTAACAATTAAGTTAAATGTTAAATAACGGAGATGTGCAAATGAGTATACAAAATACTTTGAAAGCCTTGTCCGACCCTACAAGGCGCGAAATTCTCAATATGCTGAAAAAGGGTTCAATGTCCGCAGGTGAAATTTCGGAGCAGTTTTCCGTAAGCTTTGCTGCAATTTCAAGGCATCTTTCGGTTTTAAAAGAAGCCGATCTGATTCGTGATGAGCGCGACGGGAAATATATTTATTATGAGCTGAATGCTTCTGTTCTTGAGGAAATAATGCTCTGGATAACCGATTTGAAAGGAGAGACAAAAAATGATTAAGAAAAATCTTAAACAACTGATATTTACCTCAATTATTATTTTGATTCCGATTGTTGCCGGGCTTTTTATCTGGAATAAGCTTCCCGATGAAATTCCGATTCATTTCAACTCCGAGGGCATTGCCGACGGCTTCGGCGGAAAAGGTATTGCGGTTTTCGGTATGCCGCTTTTCATGCTTGCTGTTCATTGGGTCTGCATATTCGTTACCGCTCTTGACCCGAAAAGTAAAAATATAACCGAAAAAAGCATACACCTTGTTCTCTGGATTACCCCTGCAATCTCGATATTCGTAAGCGGAATTATTTATTCATTTGCTCTCGGTTACGAGCTTAATATCAACATCATATTCCCGATTTTCTTCGGTTTGTTTTTTATCGTTATTGGAAACTATCTGCCCAAATGCAAACAAAACTATTCTATCGGTATAAAAATACCGTGGACTCTTGAAAGCGAGGAAAACTGGAATTACACCCACCGTCTTGCGGGAAAAACCTGGGTTTTCTGCGGATTTTTGATAATTGCCTTATCTTTTTTGAAAAATGTATGGATTTTTATGGCGATAACTATTATAATGGTCTTAATCCCCGTTGTCGGGTCCTATCTTTTCCATAAAAAGGAGAACAAAAAATGATATACGACACCATGAAAAATCTTAAGAACTATTTCTCACTCAATCCCGCGTTTGAAGTTATTGCAAAATTCGTTGAAGAAAATGATATGAAGGCTCTTGAATGCGGCAGCTATGAAGTTGCAGAGGGAATAAAGGTCGGCATCGACGAATATCAGCCTGAAAACGGCGGAGATTTTGAAGCTCACAGAGATTTCCACGATTTGCAGTATGCAATCGTCGGCGGAGAATATATTGATGTTTTACCGCTCGAATTTGCAAAGGACTCAACGGGATATAAGCCCGATATCGAATTTTTCAAGGGACAGACCGCAGAAGCTTCAAGAATTGCACTTGAGGAAGGCACTTTCGTATTTCTTGCCCCTCAGGACACCCACAAGCCCTGCATTAAAATGAACAGCGATACAATTAAGAAGGCTGTTTTCAAAATCAAAATATAAAAAGTCATACTGACAATCATTTGATAAGGTGGTAATTATGAAACCTCACAGAAACAAAATGATTGCACCGATTGTAATATCAATAATAGTAATTCTTTATTATGCTGTTTACTTTGGTTTTTTAATCACGCTGCTTGACGGTATATGGAAATATGCTCTGGGTTTAATACCGCTTTTATTGTCAGCGGTAATGATAAAAGTTTGCATAGAAAGAATAAATGAAATCAAGGAAGGTGAAGAAGATGATATTAGTAAATACTGATTACATCAGCGGAAAAGAACTGGAAACCTTATCTCTTGTTAAGGGCAGCACAATTCAGTCAAAGAATATCGGAAAAGACATTGCGCAGAGTTTTAAAACATTGGTAGGCGGAGAATTAAAAGCCTACAATGAAATGATGAACGAAGCAAGAGCTCTTGCCACAAAAAGAATGGTTGCGGAAGCTGAAGAACTTGGTGCAGATGCTGTTATAAACATCCGCTATGCCTCTTCTGCCGTAATGCAGGGGGCTGCAGAGGTTATTGTATACGGTACAGCCGTCAGATTTCTAAATAAGTAATAAAACAGCCAAAAGCCAAGCTGCATTATGCAACTTGGCTTTTCTTTATAATTCAATTTCTGCATGTAAGCCGTCTTTTGTAAAAGCATAAAGGCGGATTTTTTCTGCATTCTTTCTGATATAAACAATCGCCTTGCCGTTAAATGTTGAACGGTAATTTTCAGCATAGCAGGTTAAATCATCGGGTTTTCCGTTTTCAATGCCGAGGATTTCACTGTCACCAATAAGCTGATAATAAATCACCTTATCGTCAGCCGAAGCGATATTGCCGTTTCCGTCATGAAGTTCAGCCTCAAGCTGAACGCAATCGCCCTGACCTTCGCAGACGAAAAAGCTTATTTTTTCCGCCTTTTCGGGTGTGCAAAGCGTATCCGCGGTATCTCCTGCCCTTGCGGTAAGAATACCCGCTTCATAGGGGAATTCCCATGTAACTCTGCAGCCGTCTTTATCCGTAAGATTCTTTTCTCCGAGTGATTTTCCGTTTATGAAAAGCTCCGCTTTTCCGACATTTGTATAGCAGCTGACCGAAACGGTTTCGCCCTCATTTGCCGAATAAACAAAATTATCCGACCATACGCTTGTTTTATCCTTTGCACCTCTTGATACAGCAATTTTTACAAAAGGTTCATCTGTCCATAATGCCTTACGCTGATAATAAAGAGGCTTTTCGTTGCCGCACAAATCAAGCATGCCTGCCTGCGAAATTCTTATAGGCCACCCCCTGCATTCTCCGAGAAAATCAACTCCCGTCCATAAAAACTGACCGCAGATATAGTCGTTATCTCTTACGGCGTACCATGCATTTGGCGAGTGACTGTTTTCGCTTCCGAAAATGACCTTTTCCGGAAACAGCTTGTGATCCTGCTCGTAAAAATGCTCACGGTAATTATATCCTGCAACATCAAGAACATCGAAAAATCCCGTTTTGGTTGATAATTCCGGAAATGAAAGCGCAGAAAGCACAGGTCTTGTATTATCAACGGCGTGAACTATATCAACAAGCCTCTTGGCAACCGTTGTAAGCCGCCTTGCATCAGGCTTTTTGTCGTCATATCTTCTCTCTTGCGCAGGCTTATTGGCATCGTTATTGCCTAAAACCTCATCAAATAAAGGAGTAACATACGGGTCATTAGGGTAATCTATCTCATTACCGATTGACCAAAGAATAACGCTCGGGTGATTTCTGTCACGAAACACCATAGCTTCAAGGTCCGCCTTATGCCACATCGGGAAATCCTCGGCATATCCGAAACGTTTAGGCGGATAGACGTTATGACCCTGCCACCATTTATTTTTTGCGCCCTCCCATTCATCAAATGCCTCATCCATAACAAGCAGACCGATTCTGTCGCACAAATCAAGCAAATCCGCTGACGGAGGATTATGAGCCGTTCTTAATGCGTTGCAGCCTGCCGCTTTGAATTTTTTCAGACGGCGTTCCCACACACATGCCGGCACAGCAGCACCCAACGCACCTGCATCATGGTGAACACAGACTCCTTTAAGCTTCATGTTGACACCGTTAAGGAAAAATCCCCTGTCGGCATCAAACTCCGCTATTCTAATACCAAAAGGTATGCATACTTCATCGGAAATCTCGTTGTTTTTGAGTGATAAACAGCGAAGATTATACATAAGCGGATTATCGGGAGACCACAAGTCTGCATCAGGCACTTCAACCTGATGCTTGCCGCATTCACCCGATGCAATGCACTCTGCAACATATTTTCCGTTCTTGTTTTCTACAACAAACTTTGCACCGTCACAATCAATTGTTTTATATTCAATGTCTACCAAAGCATTGCCATTTGAAATACCAGCGGTCGAAACAAAAACACCGTCTTTTTCAAAGCAACACATATCGCATATTTCAAGTGTAACATCTCGGTATATCCCGCTTCCGGTAAACCAACGTGAATCAGCAACCTCATTGTGCTCAACGCTTACACTGATTACATTTTCACCTTCACGGATAAATTCACTAATATCAAAGGTGAAAGATGAGTAACCGTAAGCCCAACCGCCAAGATAATTACTGTTTATCCAGACTTTGGAATGTTTATAAATTCCACCGAAGGTCAGTCTGACTCTTTTTCCGCAAATTTTCTTGGAAAGCTCAAAATGCTTGCGATACCATGCAGTTCCTCCCGGCAAATAACCCGTTCCGCTTGCATTCGCTTTATCAAAAATATGTTCAACTGACCAATCATGGGGAAGGTTAACTATTCGCCATGCAGAATCATCATATCCCATGTAGTCAGCACCTGATGTATTGCCAAGAAAAAATTTCCAATCGGAATTCAGATTCAAAACAGTACCCATAATATTCCCTCCGAACGAACTTGTCTTTTATGAGTATAGCATGTTTTTTTAAAAGCTTCAATACCGTGAAATGTTTTTCATTATTTATCAGATAAACCAGCTTTTCTTGCTGAATATGTCCCGAAGCATGCAATTCCGACAAAAGCAGTCAGACTGACACCTGAAATAATTTTCTTATATTTTGTACCGTCAGATAATTTTACGGATTTTTCATCCTCTGTCTCCTGAATATTATCAGAATCAGACGTAATTTCAACCGTCTCACTCTCGGTTACAAATGTAAAATCAGTAGTTTCAGAAAATGGAGTATCAATTACTTCAACAGGTTGTGTAATATAGACTTGAGAGATAATAATTTCCTTTTCATGGTAATATACGGTAACATCGCCTTTAACAGGTTTCGGCGATTTCGTAGTATTATATGTTGTTTCATTCTTTGTTGAAGATTTTGTAGTTTTAATCTTGCCTGTATAACTGTAAGGCGGTGAAGTTTTTATTACAACAGTTTCCCTTGTTGTCTCCGTTGTAGTTCTGCTCGTTGTTTTCTTTTTGGTAGTTTCTTTTGTGGTTTTGATTTTTGTTGTTTTATAATCATAATCATCGTCAGTAAAACCAATAACTAAATTACCCGTTTCAACATAATTTTCATTAATAACAGTAAAACGATAATTATTTGAATAGTAACCGTGAGAATCAATAAAACTTACGCAACCTTCAAAAGATTGAGGCAAACCGGATTTTAGACCTACCCTCACCTCACATGTTACACCATTGTTATCATCAATATAAATTGCTCCTTCAAAACTGAAAGGTTCGATATTATATTCAGAATATCCGTCAGCTGCAACAATTTTAAACGGAGAAGACTCTTCAACAGTTAAAGAAATCCCCGTCATCTGATTATCAGGAGTCAGTCCGGGCTCCGAAAACATAAAGCAAAAACAAACAGCACTGCTTTCATAATCAAATTTCACTTTAACAAGACCAAAATTAACACCGCAATTGCTTTCACCGTCAAGAAGCTTATATACCATAGCACCGTCCCATTCAACGCCGCCGTCATTACCGTCAATATTAAACGAGAAAGCAGAAAAGGCAATTGCAAAGGTGAAGATAATAAAGCAAAATGATGAAACCATTCTTTTCATAATTTATAACTCCTTAAAAAAGACTCTCGTATATAAATGACAGAAAATTCGATTTGTTACATCAAAAAACAAAATTTTTCTACAAAATTTAATAATTTAAATATAAAACAAAAAAACCGTCTCAAAGAGACGGCTGTGTGCATATCAGGGTTTGCACCCTGAAAACTGAACAAAGAATAGATAAAAGAAAGTAAAGTGAACTAGATTAATATGGTCAAGCCCTCGACCTATTAGTATTGCCAAGCTGAACGTGTCACCACGCTTACACATGCAACCTATCAACCTCATAGTCCATGAGGGGTCTTACTGGCTTACGCCATGGGATATCTTATCTTGGAGGCGGCTTCACGCTTAGATGCTTTCAGCGTTTATCCGTTCCGCACTTAGCTGCCCGGCTGTGCTACTGGCGTAACAACCGGTGCACCAGAGGTGAGTCAATCCCGGTCCTCTCGTACTAAGGACAGCTCTCCTCAAATATCCTGCTCCCACGAA